>DATBGS010000060.1:0-68796 GCA_036557885.1 Ktedonobacterales bacterium | reverse complement strand
CGCGGACCGTCTACCATCTTGCGCCGCAGTTCAGCATCGGTGACATGCACCGAGACGTAGAGCGGGCTGAGGCGCTGCTCATCCAGGCGCTGCCAGTCTTTTTCCTTCAGGTTGGTCAGCGTGATAAAATTGCCAAAGAGGAACGAGTAGCGATAATCGTCGTCTTTAATGTAGAGCGAATCGCGCATACCCAGTGGCAGCCCGCGTTGGGGCTGGCGGCGCTCCGGCAAGCCCTGGATAAAGCAAAAGACGCATTTATTGGCGCACTGGCGAATAAAGGGCGCGGGTTCTTCGCCAAAGAGCAGGCCCAGGTCTTCGTCGGCGTCTTTGGCGACGCGCAGGTGCAGGCGCGTGGGCGGCGCGTGCGCGCCCTGTTCAGGGGCAGATGGGCGCTCGACCTCCAGCAGCAGGTCTTCGTCCGCCTGATAAAAGCGGTAGTCTACCAGATCGCGCACCGGCTGGCCGTTAATCGCGTGCAGCAGGTCGCCTGGCTGAATTCCGGCCTGGTCCGCCGGGCTGTCGGGCACAACCTCGCGCACCCAGCTATAGAGTTTAGGCATTGTTCACCGTAGATGTGTGTACAGGGCATTCAACAGTCATGCTGGATGCGCCAGAAGCAAAGTAAAAGCGTATCAGTTCAACACCAGATTATATCGCTTTGCCGGAGACAAGATCAAACAAAGCAACACCTGGGCAGATTCTAAGCTGTTCTTCAGCTTCTTCTAAGGCTGATGCTGCATGATGGTAGCAGAGAGAACAGCAAGAAGACGAGCGTAGTTTGCCACAAGCAATGGGGGTGCTCTATGCGAACCATTGACCCATCGCCCGATCCAGCGCCATTTGATGAGCAGCCCACCCAGCCGCTCAGTGAATCATTTGGGCCGCAGATCGCGCCGGACGACCCTACGCTGCACGCCTCTCCAGGCGACGTGCAGCCAACAGCACAGCAACTGCCACCGCTCCTCTGGGTGACAAGTCCCGCCCCGCGCCAGGGCAAGGCCGCACCCACAAGACCACTGACGAACGGGAGCAATGGAGGCGGCGCCAGTCCAAAGAAGCGGCGTGGCGGCTTGCGTGTCTCGCGGCGAACGTTGATTGTTGGCGCGGGCATCGCTGGCGCTGTCAGTGTCCTGGCGGCCACTGGAGTCACTGTCAACCATCTCCTCTCGCCACAGTCCTCTTCCGGCACTACCGCTCTGGAAAGTCCGGCGCATATCGGGCATCTGCTGCGGCGCGCGGGCTTTGGCGCCGCTCCTGGCGACCTGGAGGTCTACAATCGGCTGGGCATTACGGGCGCGGCAGATCGGCTGCTCAATTTCCAGAGCATCCCCAACACCACACTGGACCAGAAGCTGGCGGATGCCAACCTCGACTTCAGCACCATTCAGGACCAGCAGCGCTGGTGGCTCACACGCATGGTCTATTCGGCGCACCCGCTCGAAGAAAAGATGACGCTGTTCTGGAGCGGGCTGCTGACCAGCAGCTATCGCAAAGTGGGCGGCAAGCAAGGGTTTCCGCTGATTCAGCAGCAAAACGACTTCTTGCGCAAAAACGCCTTTGGGCGTTTTGATGATCTGCTGGCGGGCATCACCATTGACCCGGCCATGCTCATCTGGCTGGATGGCCTCAACAGCCGCAAGGGCATGCCCAACGAGAACTTTGCCCGCGAGGAGATGGAACTCTTCTCGATGGGCATCGGCAACTACACCCAGCAGGATATTGAGCAATCGGCCCGCGCGCTGACCGGCTGGACCCTTGATCGCCAGACGCTCAAGGCCGTGTTTCGCGCACAGTTTCACGACAACGGCACCAAGACGTTTCTGGGGCAAACAGGCACCTTCGATTATAAAGACATTGCCCGCATCATCTGCGCCAATCCCGCCACGCCAAAGTTTCTGGCGCGGCGCATGTGGCGCTTCTTTGCCTATGAGAACCCCAGCGACGCCGACCTTCAGCCGCTCATTGCCGCCTACAACAGCAGCAACCATAACATCGGCGCGATGATGCGGGCGCTGCTGACCTCGCCCGCGTTTTATTCGACACAGGCGTATCGGGCGCGCATCAAGAGTCCGGTGGAGTTTCTGGTTGGGGCCTTCCGCAACCTGAGCCTGGATGGGCTGGGCCAGGCCAACCGGGGGCTGCTGGGGGCGTTCGTCGTCATGGGCCAGGAGCTTTTCGACCCGCCCAACGTGGCGGGCTGGCCGGGAGATCAGGCCAGCGCAAGCTGGATTAATACCGGCGCCTGGATGACGCGGGTCAATCTCATGAACTCCCTGGTGGCGCTGATGGCAAACACGCCCTCATTTGCGCAGCACCTGGAGAGCGATACGCAAAGCCAGCACATTGATACCCCGGCCCGCTTTGTGGATTATGTGCTGCTGCAACTGGTGGATGGGCAGATGGAGAGCACCCGGCGCCAGATGCTGGTTGATTATCTCACCAGCAACGCCAAGGCGGGCGGCGGAACGCTGCGGCTCTCTGGCAATCAGACCCTTTCGGGCAACGCGGTGCGCGGGCTGTACTATCTTGTGATGTCTATGCCCGAATATCAACTGAATTAATGAAGGAGGGCCTGTACATGTTTAATCTTTCGCGCCGGGCCATGATGAAAGATGGCCTGCTCGTCGTCACGGCTGGCATGATCATGCCCTCCATCTTTGGGCGGGCGGTGCGCGCCGCGCATAACGCCGCAGCCGAGGGTGATCGGCTGGCGTTCGATGCCCAGGGGCGCACGCTGATTGTGGTGCAGATGGCGGGCGGCAACGATGGCCTGAACACGGTTGTGCCCTATGCCGACAGCACCTATTATTCGGCGCGTCCCACGCTGGCGCTCAAGCAGACCGACATCTTTACACTGAATGACCGGCTGGGGTTGACCAACTCAATGCAGGCGCTTAAGCCCTATTGGGACGGCAGCAAGCTGGCGATTGTGGAGGGCGTGGGCTATCCCAACCCCAGTCTGTCGCACTTCCAGGCAATGGACATCTGGCAGAGCCTGGACCTGAACGGCCAGGGCACGGAGGGCTGGCTGGGGAAATACGTGGCCGGGCTGGTAGACAAAGAAGGGCATCCGTTCCAATCGCTGGATATTGGCGTGCAGCTTCCCGCTGCATTGCGCGCTATTAACGCGGAGGTGCCCACCGTTTCTTCGCCCCAGAGCTACCGGCTGGCGCCCGACGCCGCCAACCCGCGCGGGGTGGATGCCCGCACCAAAGCGCTGCTCAAGCTCTACGACTCCTATCCCAAGACGGCGCCCTATGCCGCGCTGCTGGACGCTACCGCGCAAAACGCGCAGCAAGGCTCGCAGCAGTTGCTGGCAGCCGATGGCTCTTATAAGCCTGCCGTCCAGTACCCCAACAACGGCTTTGCCAGCGGGCTGAAGGTGCTGGCTGAGGTGATTGTGCAGGGGCTGGGGCTGCGCGTGGGCTATATCACGCTTGGCGGCTTTGATACACACGCGAACCAGGCCAAAGATCAGCCGACGCTGCTGCAAACGCTGGCCGAAGGGCTGGCCGCCTTCTACAGCGACCTGACTGCGCATGGCAAAGCCGATGATGTCGTGGTGATGACCTGGTCGGAGTTTGGCCGCCGCGTGCATGAAAACGGCAACATAGGCACCGATCACGGCACGGCTGCGCCGCTCTTTGTGCTGGGCAATGGCGTGGCAGGTGGCATCTTTGGCGAGCCGCCCGACCTGACCAACCTGGACGACACCGGCAATCTGAAGTTTACGATTGATTTCCGCCAGGTCTACGCGACGGTGCTGGACCGCTGGCTGGGCGCGTCCAGCCAGGCGGTTCTGGGTGGGTCGTTTGGGAATCAGGCATTTTTGCCGCCAGCATAGCTTCCTCTTCCAAAATGCCGGGTACGATTTATGCCGCACTTCGCTAAAGAAGCGCGCTGGTGAGCGCAGCTTGACGGTGTTCCAGAGCCATCTCATGCAACGAAAGGAGCCGCTCATGGCGAATGAGGGATACCCAGAGCGCACCCAAGAACCGCTGGAAGATGAGGGTTTGCTGGCAGAGAGCCAGTCTGGAGAGTTTGGCGCGGGCGAAGAGGATGTCCTGGCAGAGAACCTGCAAACGGATGTGAGTGATGTGGCTGAGCGCGGTGGCCGGGCCACTGTTGGACGCAGCCAGAGTGTAGAGGAGCGCCTGGAAAGCGCGGGCATGCCAACCGATAATGTGGTGCAAGGGCGCGGCACTCAGCCCGGCAACCTGGAAGAAGACGAACTGGATGTGGAAGAAGAGGAGATGTCCGAATACCTTGACCCAGAAATTGAGCGGTATGGCTTAGATATGGGGGAGGAGCAAATTCCGGGCGGATAGTGGCAGCCTTAGCCGTAGCGCTGAACACCCGCAGGGTCAGCCGTGCGCTGACCCTGCGGATTTTTTTATAATTACGAAGAAAGAAGAAAGGAGAAAATGCGATGGCACGACGACGATACAAGCGCCGCGTCTCCTATAAAGCCGCATTTGTGGCTGCCGCGCTGCTGGTGGCCCGCAAAGAACTCCAGCGCAGGACGGGCCTGCCCATCCAACGCGCGTGGACGCCGCTGATGCTGGTCCTGCTCCAGCGGGCCAGCAAGCGCCTGCCCACTGCCAGGGCCAGACGCCTGGGGAGCCAGCTTTTCGAGAACCTGTCAGCCAGAAGGGGCCACAAAGAGCAGAATGCCCCGGTGTGAGCGCAGCCCGGCGGTACAGATGTCAGACCATCAGCACCGCTTTGCCCGTCACCCTGCGCTGGAGGATGTCGTTGAGGGCATCGGCGGCCTGCGCCAGCGGATAGGTATGCGAGATGCGCGGCTTGAGCTTGCCCGCTTGCAGCATGCCCAGCAGTTCGCGCTGATTCTGCTGATACTGCTGTGGCTGGCGGGCGGTGAACGCGCCCCAGAAGACGCCCACGATGGAGCAGCCCTTGAGCAGCGCCAGATTCAGTGGGATACGTGGTATCTGCCCGGCGGTGAAGCCAATCACCAGAAAGCGCCCGTTCCAGGCAATGCCACGCAGCGCCGCCTCGGAGAAATCTCCGCCAACGGGGTCATAGACGACATCCACGCCGTTGCTGCCCGTCAGGTCTTTGACGCGCTGCTTCAGGTCTTCGCTGGCGTAGTTGATTAGATCGTCCGCGCCGTGCTGCTGGCAAACCGCCAGCTTTTCCTCGCTGGAGGCGGCGGCAATGACCCGCGCGCCCATCTGCTTGCCAAGCTCCACCGCAGACAGCCCAACGCCGCCAGCCGCGCCCAGCACCAGCAGCGTTTCACCGGGCTGAAGGTGCGCGCGGTCTTTCAGCGCGTGGTAGGAGGTGGCGTAGGTCATGATAAACGAGGCAGCCACGCGGAAATCTACACCCTCTGGGATGGGGGTAAGCTGGTCCGGGGTGGCAAGCACTTCTTCGGCAAAGGCGCCATGCCCGGTAAAAGCAATCACGCGGTCCCCCACCTTCACGCCCTCCACGCCCGACCCAACCGCCTTCACCACGCCTGCCGACTCTGCGCCGGGCGAGAAGGGAAACGGCGGCTTAAATTGATATTGCCCCTGAATCATCAGTGTATCGGGGAAATTGACGCCAGCGGCTTTGACCTGCACCACCACCTGATACTTGCTGGGCGTCAGCGATTCAATCTCTTCCACCACCAGCGCTTCTGGCGGGCCAAAGGCTTTGCATAAGACGGCTTTCATCCGGCATTTCCTCCTGCGAGCGTGTGAGAAAGAAGAGTATTTGTAAGCTCTGGAGGGATTATATCGCGTAGGGCTTTCTGGTGGCCCCGGCAGAAACACGCTCCCACATGAAAAAGTAGGCATGAGTTCGGCCCCCATTGTGCAGATTCTTGCCCATGCGCTCGCGTGGGAAGTAGCAGCGAGCGTTCAGCAGTGTTACAAACGAGCATCTTTTACAAGGAGGTAAAGCACACATGGCCGTTGGACCTATTCAGTACATCGTTTTTGGAGTGCGAACAGAAGAGCAGCAAAAAGATGTCGTCCGGCAGTTGCGCACTGCCAGCGAGCGGGGGAATATTCGCCTGATTGACCTGGCCTACATTCGGAAGGCGGAGGATGGAACCCTACAGTCTGGTCGGATGTCTGGGCTGGGCGAGGATGAGCAGCGGAAATTCGGAACCCTGGCGCGGGTCTTGATTGGGATGGGTGCCGCTATGGAGTATGTCAAGGGCGGTGGGGAGCTTGGCACGGGCGCCTTCGCTGATCAGGATTTTGGCGAGCCAGCGCAGGAAATCAAGGAGCGGATTTACGAGGCCGCACAGGATTTGCCGCCAGGGGCTGCCTGCGCCATTGCGTTGATTGAACATCGGTGGGTGCTGGAGTTGAAGGAAAATGTGCAGAAGCAGGGCGTGGTAATCCTGACCCAGGGGTTGGTGCGCCCGCGCTCGCTGATGATGCTGGGGGCCGAATTGCAGGCGGCTGAGCAAGCAATGCACTAACCCAGGGTGTCTTCCTCTTCATCGAGGAAGACGCGGCTGATACGAGCAAGGCAGCGGCAGAGGTGTGCACACCTCTGCCGCTGCCTTGTCTGGCAGATCGAGTGGGCTAACCCGGAGAGATGCCATCCTCGCCCCGGCAGGGTCGCCGGGGCTACGAGCGAGAGAGATACCCCTATCCTTGCAGACAATTGTTCCCACCGCGCAGGTCATTGAAACAGTTGCCCTGGTTGTTCAGAATGACCACCTTCTTCGTGTTGGGGAACTGCGTCAGGGTTGCCGTAATCATCGCCTGCATGCGGAACCCGGAGAGATCACCAGGGATTGTCACCGAGACGCACAGCATCACCGTCGCGGTGCCTGTTTCGGGCGTGGTGCCCCGGTGATCCAGCGAGAGCGTAAAAACTTTGGAGGTGTCGCTGCACACGTTGTCATTGCCCAGATTGCCCACGAACTCGGAGAAGTAGCCCTGCGCCTGCTCGTCGGCGGTTGGCCCCAGGAACAACTGCTTCAGGGCAAAGGTCGCCACGCCTGCATCGGGCGAGATACGCTGCACCGCCTGCACAAAGCTTGGGTCGTTATAGCTCTCCGGGTTGTGCGAGAAGTAGACCTTGACCGGATGGCTTGTTGGGGTGGGCGATGGCGAAATAACCGCCGTCCCCTGTGTTGCGATGACGGTGATGCCAGTTGGCGGCGTCGTATTTTGTGGGCCTGGGCCGCCGCTTGGCGGCCCGAAATGCAGACGGCTGGCGATGAGCGCCGTCGTCAGCAGCGCTACCAGCAGCACCGCAGCAATAGCGGTCAGCAGCGAAAAGGGACGGCGCGGCGGGCGTCTTTCCGGGCGCGACGGCGCAATCGGGCCATCGGGCAGGGTGGGCGTATCGCGCAGCAAGGGCTGCTCCTGCGAGCGGAGGGGGCGCACCACGCCCGACCTCCGCGCCGCGCGGTCTTCTGCCGCCCACTGCGCCAACACCTTCGCGGGTAGCTCTGGCAGCACAGGCGCGGGCAGGCGCAGAATCGCGGCGTCCATTTGCGCGTAGCGCTCCTGGGCTGCGCGGCACTGCTCACAGGAGGCGACATGCACTTCCAGCGCGGTGCGTTCTTCAGGTGAGAGATCATTGCTATGAACAGCGGCTAGTTTTTCTGCCCAGGCCGGACAGGGGTGTGGAACGGAGGTCTTCATGGGGTGTGCCCTCCTTTCTGCGAGGCTTGTACTTCCCCCTCCAGGCGTTCGTATGCCTGGAGAAACTGCTGTCGTCCCCGGCTGACATACACGCTGACGCTCTTTTCGCTCAGGTGCAGGAAGTCAGCAATCTCGCGCTGAGAAAAGCCGCCCTCCAGTTGCAAGAGCAGGCAGGTGCGATAGGTGGGCGTCAGTTGGGCCAGGGCCAGCTTCACCTGCTCGGCTTCTGCCAGCCGATTTTCTGGGCCGGGCAGCGTTGGGATGCTGCTGTGCTGGCTGACAGGTTCCGCCCAGGGCAACCAGCGAATCAGGCGGGAGCGGCGCAGATGCGAACGCGCCAGGTTGGTCGCAATCTTATAGAGCCAGGGCGCAAAACGGGTTTCATCGCGCATGCCCGGCAGCCCGCGCCAGGCCAGAAAAAACGTCTCCTGTGCCAGATCAGCCCCCGTCTCATCGTTGCCCACCAGATGCGCCAGATAGCGACAGATCGGCGCGTTGTACTGGTGGAACAGCGCGGTGAAGGCGTCGCGGTCCCCGGCGCGTGCCCGCTCCACCAGCGACGCCGATGCTGTATCAGAGGGCGGCACTGGGGGAGAAGGGGAACTCAGCGCAAACTGAAACATCATTTTCCCCTCCTTTTTCGCTGATTCTTCCCTATTGACGCAGCACAACGCGCAAACCCTACAAGTGCTGGCGATTAAAATCGCGCCTATGGGCCTACGGCCACAAAGTCCGCCTTCGCGGACTGGGACGAATCTCAACCCGCGCAGGCGGGTTTCGGGGCGGCACGCCCATAGCCGCAGCTTGCCCCTTCTGGGGAATTTATTCGCCAGGCTATCCTTGCTGAAAGGTTGAGAGCATCTGTGTAAACGTCTGCTTGAAGGCAGCAGCGGAAGCAGGGTCGGTTCGGGAGGTGAAGAAAAACAGTTCGCCATTCACGGCATACTGCACCAGCAAATCCTGGCCGCCGCTGGGATCGGGGCCAGCAAATATATCCTCAGCTTGTCCAGACAGCGTGATCATGCCAATGGGCGCAAAGTTCTGCGGCACACCGCTATCGGGGCTATCGGGCGTCGCTTGCGTCACAGTGATCGTGATGACATTCAGGTCCGGCACAGCGGGGCCGCTGGCCCTGGGGTAAAAATCCACCTCCTCATAGGGCGGCGAGAGGTCGGCATGCGAGATGGCCTGCGCCATCCAATCCGGCGGATACTGGATGGAGAAGAGATACATGGTGTTTTGATAGGTGTGCCAGCCGACCAGCGGGGTCAGCGTGGGCTGCTGGAGCGGAGTGGTGGGCTGTGGCGTGTCATTGTTCGCAGTGGGAGGCTGGGGCGGGCTATCCGAGCAGCCGCTCAAGACCACCAGCGCCAAAAGAGCGAGCATCACCGCCCAGCGCCCCCAGCGAAAGAATAAATTAGGAGGATACATCGTATTCCTTCACAAGATGTTATATAATCAGGGGCGCCCAGAGCAGCGCTCATGTGGGCTTCACCCGATGTGCTGCCCCATTGTACCATAGCCAGCCAACACCTGAGATGTAAGGATGGAATTCGCATGCGTCAGCCTCATCTCCTCAGCACCGAAGCCTGCATTCTCAAACGCATGGACTACGGTGAGGCCGACAGGATTCTCACCATCTTTACCCCCAATCAGGGGAAACTGCGCGCCATTGCTAAAGGCGCGCGGCGCACAACCAGCCGACTAGCCGGGCATGTGGAACCCTTCACCCGCAGCCAGTTGCAGCTTGCCACCGGGCGCGAGCTTGCCATTGTGACCCAGGGCGAGGTGCGCGAATCCTTCCCGCACCTGCGCGGCACGCTCTGGCACGCCACCACCGCCTACTATCTGGCGGAACTGCTGGACAAGTTTACCGAAGACCACAGCGAACACCGCGACCTCTACACCCTGATGATCGAGACGTTGCGCCGCCTGGATGAAGACGCGGCACTGGCAAGCAATGGGAACGGCCACCATCACGAGGACACGCGGCTGGCGCCGCTGGCCGACGCGCCGCACAACGGCAACGGCGCATCCAATGGCAGCAACGGCGCCACGCCGTACCGCAGCCGCGCCTGGCAAGTCTTGCGCTATTTTGAACTGCACCTGCTGGGCACACTGGGCTATCAGCCCGCGCTGCACGACTGTGTGGTCTGTGGCACAGCACTTGAGCCAGTGGAAAATGGCTTTAACGCCACGCTGGGCGGCATCATCTGCCCCAACTGCTCGCGTTACGCGCATCGCCCCGTCTCGCTTGCCAGCCTGAAGGTGCTGCGCCTGCTCCAGACGACTTCCTGGGAGCGCCTGCCGCGCCTGCGGCTGGAGAGCAGCCAGCAGCACGAAATTGAGTATTTGCTGCAAACGTTGATTCGTTTCCACCTGGAACGCGACGTAAAATCCTGGGAATTTCTGCGCCACATCCAGCCCGCGCATCAGGACTAACCCATCTCAGCCCCAAACCGCGCCTCTACGATGGCACGCTCTCTGCCAGAGAACTTCGATGTGTATCGCCGTTCTTTTCGTCTGGATAGGAGGCAGGCGCGTGCGTATCCTGGTGCCCCTGGGAGGAATCATCGTCTTTGGGGTCGTGCTCTTTCTCGTCATCCCGGTCAACGCCGTTCAGACCGGAGGCAACGCGACGCTGGCGGCGGTGATCGGCTCGGACATCAAAGGCACAGCGAATCTGGCGCCCATCCAGGGCGGCCAGTACACCGTTGTGGATGTCCACCTCCAGCATCTGACGCCCTACGCCGTCTACGCGCTCTCTATTCGCTATGGCTCCTGCTCTGGCACGCTGGTCGCCAAGCTGCAAACCGCAACCATTGCGCAGGATGGACAGGGCAGCAGCAGCACGACCATCAGCGGGGCTGTCAGCCCGTCCTGGTTTATCGTGCTGCATAACGGCCCTAGCATCACCGATACGGTGATTGCCTGCGGGCAGGTGGTGCTCAGCGGCACCATTGGCGGGGGCACGCCCGTCCCTGGCACGCCCAATATCTACATCACGCCATCGCCCAATGTGCCTGGGCAGTTCCCCAACACAGGCGGCGGGCAGCCAAACTTCCCCATCCCGTAGCGCGGTGGAGCATTACGCGCTTGCAAAGCTGGCAGCCATCTTCTCCAGGCTCTGGTTCAAGCCCAACTGGGCAAATTCAAACATCTGGGTATCGGGGAATCCGTATTCGGTGACGGTCAGTTCAGTCTGGTCGCCCAGTGCTTTAAAGGTGACAATCGTCAGCACATCTTCGGGGAAATCCGCGCGCAGGCCCAGGCTTACGGGGTCAACCTTCTGGCCGTCCTGGTCGCTCAAGCGCTGGATAAATTCGATGCGCTCCATTGGCACAATTTTGCGATAGGTCCAGGTGTTGTAGAAGTCCTGGCCGTCTGGGGCGCGCATGCACACCAGCGATGTGCCGCCCTCGCGAAAATCTATGTTCGCAAGCGGAGACGTGAAGTAATCTGGTCCCCACCAGCGCATGATGTGCTCTGGCTCGGTCCAGGCTTTCCAAACGAGCGCCAGCGGCGCATCAAAGGTGCGGGTGACGAAGACATCGCGTTTTTTGACGGGTTGTGTCGGGTTGGTCATAGTTCCTCGCTTTCGAGATGTTGTGCTTCTTTCGATTGGTCTTCCTTGAGCTTCTTGAGGTAATCGTCCAGGGCGTCCAGCCGTGTCTCCCAGACGTGCTTGAAGGTTTCCAGCCAGCTATCCAATTCCTGAAAAGGTTGGGCCTGTAGCTGGTAAATCCTTCGATTTGCCAATGGATGCACTCTGACGAATCCGGCCTCCCCAAGCACGCGCAGATGCTTGGAAACCTGCGGCTGATGCAGCGCCAGCCGCTCAGCGATTTCCCCAACGGTCAGCGGGCCATCGCGCAAGAGTTCTACAATGTGCAGACGATTTGGCTCAGCAAGAGCAAGCAATGCGGTTTTCATGTGCTCAGTATACCTCACAAGGAATATTCTTTTCAAGGCATATTTTCCGGTAAAGCATAGGGTGGCTCTGTTTGCCTTGCCTGGGAGGAGCAGTGCTACAGCAGGTCATCCCTGCTGGAAGGGGGCAAAGACGGCGTGGGCAAGCTGGGCGCCAAGCTGCTGCACTTCGGCCAGCGACTTGCTGGTGGTGGTTTCGTAGTCCATCACTGTTTTTTTCACCTGGTCCGCGTCGGGGGGTAGCTGGATCAAGGCTTGCTGCATCGCGGCGATAAACTGCACATCATCCTGCACCAGCGCTCGACAATCCTCAACCAGCGGCTGGTAGGTGGGGTCAGGGGCAGTAAGCGCATCTAGCGCCTGCTTATCCTGAGGGAGCAGGCTTGCCGCGCCTTGCAAGGCGACCAGCACCGCGCGCGCGTTCGCCACCACTTTCGTCGCATCGGGCGGGTTGCCATAGGGGGCCAGCACCTGGGCCACGCGCGCGCAGTGCATCTGAATGGTCTGCGCAAACGTGGCTAAGCGGGAGCGCGGGACTGTGACCAGCCCGCCAAAAAAGATGGCCGTCAGCACCAGCGCCAGCGTCACGCCGACCAGCACCACTGGCGCGGCAATGCGCGCCCCCGTCTGGCGGGCGCGGCGGGTTGCCAGCAGCGCAAGCGCAAGCGCCGGGAGCGCCACCACGCCGCCAATGATGGGCAGCGCCAGCAGCAGCTTGAGCACCCCCGCGCTCACCGAGATGGGGGTGATGAGCGCGGTTGCCATCAACACCCCGGTGGCCCCAGAGAACAGCAGCGCCAGCAGGCCGATGCCCCAGGCCAGCCCAATTTCACGACCTTTCAGCTTAGGCGGCGCCTCCTTCGGTGGTAAATAGGGCATCTGCCCAGACAAGCCAGGGGCTGCACCGCGCTGGCGAGCAAGGGCTGCTCTGCGCGCCTCGCGCGCCTCCGGGTCGCGTGGTTTGCCTTGGTGCGTCACGTCTGACCTCAGGGAATTTCGCTGCGAATCTCGCGCAGTTGCTCCGAATTCAGTAAGCGGAACAAAATCAAGAGGTTTTCCAGATCATATTCCATGCCAATGTTGTGCAGTTCTTGCTTGATACGCCCCATCGCCGCGACCTGGGCAGGCGTCACCATCCCCCGGCTGACCAGCAGCGCGGCCAGCAATTGATCAGGGGTAAGAAACCTGAACATGATGAGCAGTTCCCCCAGGCGATAATCAATATCGGCGCCCCGCAGCAGGCGTTGAATCCCCAGCGCAATCTCCAGGCGCTGCTGGCTGATCAATTGGCCTTCCACCAGCACATTGCTCAACGAGCGCTCCACCTGACCAGGCACAGCCACCGGAGCCAGCATCTGATTCTGATACAGGGCGGAATAGGGCGTCGGAGCCACACTGCCGGATGGGCGCCAGGCGGATGCAGAAGAATCGTCGGCGCCGTTGCGCGGCTGCGCCACCTGCTCGCGCTGATAGGCGCCAAAGTCGTCCTGGCTCCCTCCCAGCGCGTGGCTGCGAGCCTCTTGATTGCGGCCCGGTTCCTGCGGCTGGTGTGTCTCCGCCAACGACGGATAGCTGGCATACATGGTTTCGCTGGACTGGCGGGCGGCACCGTTGGCCTGGGGAGGGGCGGGATTCGTTCTCGAATGTCCCTGTGGGGCAGCCGCCATGCCTGCGCCCTGCCCGGCATACCCATTTGCGCCTGCCATGTTCTGAGCAGGCATTGGCTGGGAGTCCTGCCGCATCCCGCCCGAATCGCTCCGACGCGCGGCCTCGCCAGGGTTGCTGATGCCCGCCTGATCGAGCGCGTGGACCGCTGCGGCTGCATTTTGATAGCCCGGCGCACCGGCTGCCACCAGCGCGTTGAGCGCCGCCGTGAGGTTTGCCAGATCGCCCATTGGCATGGTTGGCACCAGCGGTGTGGGGATACCCGCATCCTTATACGTGCTGCCGGTGCTGCCCGGCATGCCACCTTCCGGCATCCGGCTGGCATTGCCCGCCCCACTGCTCGCCTGGCTTTGCCCGGCCTGGTTCGCCAGTTGAGCTACCTGCCCCAGAGCGGTTTTATCCTGGGACGGCCCATTGAACCTCTCCGGCGTCTGAGGCACCTCCGGCGACCACGAGACGGGTGGCTGCCCATTCGCGGCTCCGTTTTGCTGGTTCAGCATGGGAGCAAATTCTGTTTGTTTTCCGGCTTGTGGCCCATTGCTCAGATTTAAGACGCCCGCAATCGCCTGGCGAGCACCAGCCCCCTGGGAAGGCGCGTAAGATGGTGGACTGGCTGAACCCGCAGGCATGGCTGGCGGCTGCGCGGGCCGCTGTTCCGGCACAGGCATCGGGTGGGTGGAAAGAGGCAAGATGGTCTGGACTCTCTCCACCAGCGCGATGACACTCTGGGGGCCAGCAATTTCTACATCTACCTGGGCATGCGTAAGAGTTTCTGTATCTCGTCTCGCTCCAGGCGCTAAATAGCGGTAGGTGATATAGCGCACGCCGCGCTCGCGCTTTTTGTTATCGAGCGCCACCCAAAAATCGCGCCGACTTGTCGCCGCCTGCCCCAGATTGACCAGGACCAGGGCCACAGGATAGCGCGCTATAAAATCAAAGACTTCAACGGGGATGCGCGCTGGTCGGCATTCATAGCCCAGTGACCGCAGTTGACCAAGCAGCATCCCCGTCAGAGATTCATCACGTTCAAAGAGCACCACCATCGGCGGAGAGGCGCTGCGTGTTCCACCCGCCTGAGAGCCTGGTGAAGCGTGTGCCATCTTGCTCTCTCCTCAATTTCCCAGAAGCTTTCTCGGCCCCGCTGCCGCTCCAATATCCACCCCAGTATAGCAGCTTGCGCACCTCATCGCTACAAAAGTAGGACTTTGCGGGGGCGCGTGGCGTCTCTTGCATCCTCTCGGCAACAGTGTTACACTTCAATGCAGGACCGTCTTTTTCGTGCGATGCCATTTTCGCTGCGTATGCAGTGGTTTTTCAGGAAGGGAAGTAGCCATGTCTGCCTCGCAGTTTCAATCCGGGGGGGGCGGAAGGCGAGGTCGGCGCGGCTCCTCTGGCGGAGGCGCTGGAGGCTCGCGCGGCCCCCGTGATCCATATTCATCTTCTGGTGCTGGGCAGGGAGACTCTGGCGGAAACGCGCCAGAATCCTCAAATGATGTGGCGATTCGCACGCTCAAGCGCGCGCTGGCCGAAAGCGAAGAGCGGGGCGACAAAGCGGGCATCCTGACCAGCCATACCAGTCTGGCTGTCGCGCTTTTGGAAGCAGGCCGCGCACCAGAGGCGCTGGAACATTGCCAGCGCTGCCTGGAACTGGCCGAAGAGTTGAAAGACTCGGTGGCGCGGGCCTCCGCCTATATGCGGCTGGGCCAGGCGCAAAGCGACCTGAGAGCATATGCCGAGGCGATTGCCGCCTACGAGCGCGCCTTGGAGGTCTTTCAGGAGTTGGGGGATTCTCCAGGGACGGCTGCCGCCTATAGCAAGCTGGGCGAGACGTACTACCGTGAAGGTGAGTATGCCGAAGCGATTAGCCGCCTTCAGCAAGCCCTGGAACTGTACCAGCAAGTGAACGATCTCGTCGCCATCGCCCTGACGCACAGCACCCTGGGCGCGGCGCGCTATCATCAGGGCCGCTATGAAGGCGCTCTTGAAGAACATAAGGCGGCACTGAACATCTGGCAGCGCCTCAATAACGCTGGTGGTATGGCAACCAGCTATAACTATCTGGCCGCCATTTATAACGCGCAGGGCCGCTATGATCAGGCCATGATCAATTATGGCCTGGCGAGCGCTGCCCTCGTGCGCTCCAAAAGGTAGCGCGGCGGGCGCCCCCAGGCGAGGACGCCAGCGCAGCGCCTTCGCTCCAGGGGAGAGCCTTCAGGAAGCGCGCCGCGAGGTGCTCTGGCGGCGTATATCACCCAGGGATGGATTGGCTTTGCGCCCGCGCGAGGCGCGCCTGCGCCGGGGTGGACTGGCTTCCTGGTGGGCAGATGGCCCTGGTGCTTCAAGCGCGCCAGATGCCTGCGGAGCAGACGCGGCCACATGGGGAATGGACACCAACTCTATGGATGGATCGGCTTCCTCCATCCCCAGCAGAAAATGATTGCGGCGCAGGTTGACATCCCCCAGCACATGCAGCCGCCCATGACTCAGCCCCTCAGCCTGGGCAGGGTGGAGATGCACCGAGGTGGGCCGCGCCCCAAAACGCTCCTCATAGCGCTCAACCGCCTCATCCAGCTTGGCAGCCAATGGGCGCTTGAGATCATCATCAAACCAGAGCAAACCAACTTTCAGCATGGCAACACCCTCTTGTGTGGGAATTAGAACTTTTGTTCAACACCAGTATAAACGATGGGAATGCCGCTGTCAAGCGGAAAAGAGGGTAATTTGGGCGAGTTTCACCAACTGAGTTGATCTACCAGACTGACCGCAGCGCGATAGTCTGTATTGAGGGGGCTGGAACTGGTATTGAGGATGGCCTGCCAGTAATCCATAAACTGCTTGTGGGCGCGGCGCCCCAGCGCCAGGCTCTGCATGGCGCGCTCAGCCGTGTGGGTATCGTTGGATTCGCGGGCGGCGCGCATCAGCGCGTAGGCCGCGATGGGGCGCCAGGTGGTGCTCAAGGGATAGGTGAGCGCTTTCTTCAGATGGGTGGCCGCCTCAGCGGGCTTGTTTTGCTTGTAGAGCGCAATGCCCAGGCCCACCAGAATAAAGCCGCGCCGCCGAAAGGCTGCGTACTCCAGCGCGTGCTGATAGTGCTCAGCAGCCGAATCCCAGGCGCCGCTGGTGAAATCCAGTTCGGCCAATCCCTGCCAGGCGCCAGGGGCCTGCGGGTCGTGCTCCAGCATCTTCTTGTACAGTTGGCGGGCGCGGTCAAACTGGCGCAGATTAAAATAGGCGGCGGCCAGAATCAGTTGCGGGCGCTGGGCGCGTGGGTGGCTTTTGATGAGCGGCACAAACGTTTTGATGACTTCCGACCAGCGCCGCTGATAGTAGGGCTGCATGGCACGTTGGAAGTTCAGCGGCTCACCCAGCACCAGATACGTGCACTGCGCCGCCAGATAGGGCGCCAGCAGCAACAGCAGCAGCACGCCCCAGAGCCAGGCCACATGGCCCACGTCGAGCGGCGTGGGCAGCCCCGGCCACACGCGCGTGATGCCCCAGGCACCCAGCCCCGCAAGCAGCAGCAGCAGGAGTTCGCGCAAGAACGCGCCTGTGCCGTAATAAGAGCGCCAATGGTCAAATTCCAGCAGCAGCGCCGACACAGCCTCCACGCCAAACAATACCCCGGCGACCAGGCCACCGAGCAGAAAGATCTGCTCGCGGCCTGTCAGGGCCGCGCCCAGATTGAGCAGCCATCCCAGGCAAAAGAGCCAGGCCAGGCTCATGCTGAGAATAGAGATGGGGTCAGTTACTCTTCTCATAAAGGGGAGGAGCTTGTGTCCAGACTCCACCGCAATTCCGAGTACCTCGAAAGGCGCGCAGCTTTGGCTTCGTGGTCTGACACATCAGGGCAGACTGACAGAATGCCCGTGCTCATCCAGTCTTGCCGAATGAGCAGCGTTCGCAGGCAGATATTCCTGGCTCCCACTAAATCGGCATGGAGGGTGAACTGGCACAACGGGTTCTGGCAGATAAAGAGCAACCCCTTCTGTGGCCGGTTCTTCGGGCTGGTAAAACCACAGCGCGGGCACATCTGGCTGGTGTAGTCTGCGTCTATCTTGATGCAGAGCGAGCCTGAGAGCGTCGCCTTGTAGCTGATAAAGCCCTGCAACTCGGCAAAGGCCCACTTGGAGGCATGATGATTCGCCTTGCGCTCTTTGGGCGAGACCGGGACTAATTTGTTGCCCTTGCGCCGCTTCTTGCGGCGTTTGGTCCGCTCGCGGATACCCGTCAGGTCTTCCAGGCCGATAAAAGCGTGAGGATGGGAGTCCAGGATACGCTTGCTGATCACGTGATTGGTATTCAGCTTGAGCCGTCTCTCTCGCCGGGACAACTGCATGCGCTTGCGGGTTGCCGAGCGAGTGCCTTTCTGCCGAAGTCGTTTTTGCAGGCGGGCCACATGGTCCGCTTTGGCGCGCACTTCCTTTCCACTGTAGAATTGACCGTGATTGTCGGGTGTGGTGACGGTTGCCAGGTAGCGCTGCCCCACGTCAATCCCCACAATCTGCCCCACCGAAGCCGGAGTCGGGTCAGGCACTTCGAGTTCCAGAGACACCAGCAGATAGAAGTGCTTCTTCGGCTGATCGTACCAGAGTTTGGCTGCTCCGATGGTGGCGCCATGCTGCAACAACGCCACATGCTTGGAGTAGCCCTGGTAGGGCACATGCAGGCGTCGCTGGAGGGTGAGGAGGCTGACTTCCTGCCCACTGCGCAACGAGTAATCGCGGCCATAGCTGTAGGTGAGCGTGGGCGAAGCATAGGTGGGCGCTTTATCCAGGCCCTTAAAGCGTTTTTTGGTGCGACCTGCGGCCCTGGCTTCCTGGTTCTTGCGCCACTTCGTCCATAAACCTTTGTAGGTGATGCCTACCTGTCGGGGGATGTTACAGGCCATTTGGGAGGGGACGCCAAACCGCTTGCGCACATCATGATAGGTCTCTTGCTGAAGGCGCAAGGCGTTACTCGTCTTGCCGTGTGCAAACGAGTAGCGACTGACGAAGTTTAAGCCATCACGATAGGCCAGTTGGGTCTGCCGCAGGAGGGCGAACTGGTCAGGAGCGGTGCGCAATTTCAGTTTGGCGGTCAGTTGCTGTTTCATCAAGAAAAATTATACCACTTGCTTCCAGTATTTGCCAAGCAGCGGAGGCAATTCTTCTCACTTAGCCTCTTAGGAAGGAGCATCCTGGCCCTTTCTTTGAAAAGATGCGGCCTGCGCGCCTCCAGCGCGGGAAACAACGGTGCTGTAGCCTATTATAACATGCCAGGTCATACAGCATGGGACTTCCAGGCATGCCTGGAAGTCCCATGTGCTGGCATTGCTGCGCTGCGCGCCGTTGGCAGGCAGGGCTGTTAGTCCCCGGCGGCGCTTGGTGTCGCTGCCCTGACCACCTCAAGGTCATCGTATTTTTTCACGCGATAGATGATGGTGGAGATGCCCCAACTCACCAGGAAAATCCCAATGATCACTGCGCCCAGCAGACCAAAATCAAGATTGTCGAGAAAATCCCAGAAGCCACCTGTGAGCTTGAGTTGGTTGCTGATGATCCCCAGGGTTTCAATCGCCCCAATCACCAGCGCCACCAGCACCGAAATCAGCGTAATGGACATGTTATAGAAGAGTTTGCGAATCGGCTTTACAAACGCCCAGCCATACGCGCCCAGCATCAGCACGCCATCGGTGGTATCCGCGAGACTCATCCCGGCGGTAAAGAGCAGCGGCAGCAGCAGCACCACCCAGAAGGGGACATGCAGCGTGGCAAAGGCACCTGCCGAAGCCAGCAAACCCACCTCAGTCGCCGTATCAAAGCCCAGGCCAAAGAGAATCCCTACCGGGTACATCTTCCAGCTTTTATCCACTGTCT
This sequence comes from Ktedonobacterales bacterium, assembly GCA_036557885.1. Classification (GTDB taxonomy): domain Bacteria; phylum Chloroflexota; class Ktedonobacteria; order Ktedonobacterales; family DATBGS01; genus DATBGS01. Next base: position 49,727 of record DATBGS010000060.1, on the reverse strand, counting down.
TGAAGAGGGGGCGGAAGATGCGCGCAAAGAAGCCGCGCTTGTTCAGGTAATCGTCAATCTCTTCCTCGTTGTAGGAGCTGCCGCGTGTCACCCGGCGGAAGGTTTGGAAGATTTGCACGAGGATAATGATGTTGATAACGGCGATAGCAAACAGGAAGACCGCCGAGACGCTGGTGCCGATTAGCCCGCCATAGCGCTTCAGCGGAGAGTCATCGCTCGCCAGATTGCTGGCGATGTAGGCCGAGCCAGCCGCAATGAGCGTTGTCATGAAGAAGACCACGCTGGAATGGCCCAATGAGAAGAAAAAACCAACCGTAATGGGCTTCTTTTTCTCTTGCATCAATTTGCGCGTCACGTTATCAATCGCGGAGATATGATCGGCGTCCACCGCGTGGCGCAGCCCAAAACCGTAAGCAGTCACCGCCACCGGCAGCAGGAACGGGTACTTGATCGAAGTCAAGAGGGTGATCACCCACAGGCCGATGTTGACGCTGATGAGCAGCGAATAAATGCCAATCACCTTGCGGCGCAGACCGGGGGTTTCATCGCTCAGGACTCGTCGAAAATTCGCAAACATGCGTTCCTCCAAAGAGAGTTACAAGACAACGCGCATCTTGTGCCCGCTTCCCGCTCCCCGTTGCGTTCTCCTGCTCCGCCCAGGATTCCTCGCTCGCCCTTCCCATGTGGGACAAGAACTACCTACTAGATACAGCAGATCACCAAAAAAAGATTACCTGATTATTCCCAAAAAGTCAAGTGTGCAGTTGCAAGTAGTTGCAACTGGAAATAGCAAGAAAAGAAACCTCCTCGCCTCCATCCTCTTGACCGTGAGCGCTTCCTATGGTATATTTGTCAATTGGGGGCTACGAGCACCTGTACAAAAGAACACAAGCGGACATTGGGGTCCGCTGTGAATACAAGTTATCACCCACACCAGCCAGGGAGGGGTCATGCGAAACACGTTCACCTACGAAGGCATTTTGCGCGCTGTTGGCCGAGTGCTAGATGAGTCCGGCGTCAAGAGTATTTCCATTCATGAGGATGACGACGGATTGATCATCGAAGGGGCGAACGGCGCAGGGGAGCCACAGCTTCATCTCCGCTATCGGGTCGAGGACATCTACGATTTAGTGAAGCGTGATGAGGCACCAGAAATTGAGACTGTCTCTGTAAGTGAAGATGGCGCGCAGCTTCGACACTTTCTGGCTGAGCACCGCCGTGAGTTGATTACTGCGTCCCGCTAGCCCGGCATCAGGCGAGCCGTGAAGAACACCACAAGAAGGAGCCTTGCAGAAGGCTCCTTGTTCTTTCCCCTAAAAAATGGCGCACCCGCTGCGTGTTTCTCTACGCTTCGTCGCAGAGCAGCCAGCGTTGTCCATATGCCCGCATCGTCTCGACCAGCGCCACCAGGTCTTGCCCCTTTTCCGTCAGGGTATACTCCACTTTTGGCGGGACTTCAGCAAACGTCTGGCGCTTGATGATGCCCTCGTGCTCCAGCGAATTCAGCCGCTCGGAAAGGGTTTTGGGGCTGATGCCATGCAGTGAGCGTTCTAGCTGGCTGAAGCGCTTGGTGCCGGTGGCGAGGTCGCGGATGATCAGCAACGTCCATTTGCCGCTAATAATCTCGGCGGTGCGGGCAACGGGGCACATATCGTCCAGTGCCGGTGGGGGAAGAGGATTCAGTTGGGAAGATGGGGTCACTGACCTAAGGTGTTTCATAAAGCGACCATCCGCCTCTGTGTGAGAGGCAAGCATCGAGACAAGCATTCCTACTATTATGAATAATATCATAAGCCGCGACATGAAGTAAAGAGGCATGATGCCCAGTTTCTTTGAGGAAAGCAATAGATGGCAACAGGCGACGCCACAAGCGGGCTTTCTCCTGCCCCACGACGCGCACGCAATTTTGCCCACCGGGGCGCTTCCGGGCACGCGCCGGAAAACACGCTGCTGGCCTTTCACTCTGCCTTTGAGCTTGGCGCGGATGCCATTGAATGCGATGTGCAACTGAGCGCTGACGGGGAGCCGGTGATTCTCCATGATGCCACGCTGGACCGCACGACTACTGGCCGGGGCATGGTAACGGCGCTGTCTTTGGAGGCGCTGCGCAGGCTGGATGCCGGAGCGGGCGAACGCATCCCCACATTGCAGGAGGTGCTGGACCTGTGCCGCGCGGAGCAAAAATTGGTGAATCTGGAGATTAAAGCCGAGAGCCTGGCCGAGGCTTTTGCCATTGCGCGGGTGGTTGGGCAGGCCATTGAGCAGGGAGGCCACCACGCGAACACGCTGGTGTCCTCGTTCTGGCTGCCAGCAGTTGCCGCGCTCAAAAAAGAGCATCCAACCATTCGCACCGCCACCTTACACGGCGGGCTACGCTGGAGATTTTTCAGCATGCTGCGGGCAGCGCACGAAAGCGGGGCCAACGCCATTCATCCGCAGAGCGCGCTTGTCTCGCGCAGGCTGGTGGAAGCCGCCCACGCTGCCGGGCTGGAGGTCAATGTCTGGACGGTAGATCAGCCCGACACGATGCTGCGCCTGCTGTCCTGGGGCGTGGATGGCATTATGTCAAACTACCCGGAGGTACTGCATCGGGTGCTCTTGATTCTTGCGCAGGATAGCGTACAATAGTTTTTAAAAGAGAACAGCGGGGCTGGTGTTGAACAGCGGGGCTGAGGACAAAGAAAGCGAGCGCAACCAATGGGCTTTCATGGCTGGGATTTGCTGATCGTCTTGTTCATCGTGATCTTGATTTTTGGCGCGCGGCGCCTGCCAGAGCTTGGCTCGTCGCTCGGTAAGGGCATCCAGGCCCTCAAGAGCGGCCTCAACGATCAACATGAGAAAGTGACCGTTGAGGAAGTCAAGGAAATCAAGGACGAAGAACGGGTCTAGTTTCAATACCCTCAAAGCGGGTCGTGTCATCAAGCGGTTATGGCGCAGGGGCCTCTATTTGTGAGGCCCTTCTCCGTGATGATACACAAACGTCACCTGGAGACGCCCAACCTTGCCGACCCGATGGGTGATCTGCGCGTGTGCCACCTTCTCATGGTCGGCAGCCGCGCTTGGCGTCGTGACGGTGGTTACTTCATCCACCTCCACAATTCCGACTTCTTCCGTTTCCTTTTCTGTTTCCTTCTTTAGCCCGAACCCAGCCAGCAGCGCTGCATCCAGATCAAGATCATCTGCATTAAAATACGTCTCGTATGCCATCTGCTTGTCTCCTTCCAATCAACTCTGGGCTGTGGAGCCAGGGACTGTTCTCACGTGATATACGCGGGCTATCACTCGCCAAATATCAATGCTTGCGTAGTGCATAATTGCTTGCGCAAGTATTTGCAAGTTAAGCGCACCCCTCCAGGGTATACTTGCTTGCTATGAACCCTCGCTTAGTGCGTTTTGGCGAGTTCGCCCAACGCCATTTCAGCAAAGTTCTCGTTCAGGCGCCCCAGGAGCAGCCGCAGGCTCTCAATCTCCTGCGGGGAAAAGCCTTGCAATGCCTGGCGCCAGAACTCCAAGACACGCCGGGGAAGCGTCCGGGCGATGGTCGCGCCTTGATCGGTCAGATAGACGAGCATGTAACGGTTATCCTGCGGGTCAGCCATGCGCTTGACCAGATTCTCCCGCTCCATCGCCTTGACGATGCGGGTAATCCCCGAACCATCACAGCCAACCGCACGTTGAAGATTGGCCTGTGTTTGCCCATCTTTTTCTGCCAGCAACATCAGCACGCGCACAAAACCACTGGGCATGCCGACGACGCGCTGAAACGCCTCGTGTTTATAGTGCAAGACCTGTCCAAGCTGAAGCGCCAGGACATCCAGCCCACCTTGTTTTTCCGTGCGGGCAGCGGCCTGCTCCAGCCACGCTTCCGTCACCGTTTCCCCCATTGGCGTGTTCCTCCCATCACCTGCGGGTCTGATGCAGCGCCGCATCATATCTCTTGCTCACGCAATCATTGATAGTGCAAGTATACCCCAGAAACATCCTCGTGTCAAGTTCCCAAACTGGACGACTTTCGTGGAGGAGATGTTGCAAGAAATATTCCCTATCCTTCAGCTAACATTTCTTGCCCTTCAATACGAATAAGGGGTCGCCTGGGTTTCACCTTGGTTAGCGTTCGCCCTGCCATTCCGCCTGAAACTCTGCCAGAAACGCTTCCAGCACAGCATGCCGGTGCTCGGCCAGGCGCCGCGCCGTCGCGGTGTTCATGCGGTCTTTCAAGAGCAGCAGTTTTTCGTAAAAATGGGTAATCGTGCCGGTCTGCTGGTGGCGATATTCCGCCGTCGTCATCTGCTCACGAGGGCGCTCGTCCGGGTCGTGCATGGGGCGGCCCTTTGTCCCGCCGTAAGCAAAGGCGCGGGCAATCCCAATGGCGCCAATGGCGTCCAGGCGGTCAGCATCCTGCACAATCTGGCCTTCCAGCGTGCGCATCGGGGGACGATTCCCTCCTTTAAACGACATGGTAGTGATTATTTCTTCTACAGCCTCAACAATCCGGTTATCGGCGCCTTGTCCGGTGAGCCAGGCGCGCAGTTCGGCCAGCGCCTCCGCCTCGTCGGGGTTGATCTTCCAATCCACCAGATCATGTACCAGCGCCGCCAGTTCGCACAGCAGCACATCAGCGCCTTCTTCTTGGGCCAGCCGCCGGGCCATGCGCGCCACCCGCTCAATATGCCACCAATCGTGGCCGCTGCTGTCACCTTCCAGCCGGGCGCGCACATGCGCGCGGGTGGCGGCCAGCAGTTCTTCCTGGTTCATCGTTGCTTCTTTCCAGCGCCAAATTCAGCGATAAGCCGGTCCATCCACGCGCCATAGCCGCGCCTGCGCAAAAACGCGATGTCTTGGGGTGTCAATCTGCCTGCTTTGCGCGGCTTGCCCAGCCGATGCGCCGCCTCAAAGCGCACCGCCAGCACTTCTATCTGGCTCACGCGCCTTTTGTTTTTCATAAACGCCAGCGCCGCTGCCAGCGCCGCTGCATAGCGCTCCTGGCGCAAAAGCAGGAGGATAGTGAGTACGGCGAGACGCCTGGGAATGTTTTTGTATGGCAGTTGTCCCAACGCTTGCATATCCATCTCTGCGCCAGCAAAATCACCAAGCTCCAGGCGAGCGCAAACACGATCAATGCGTTTCCAATAAGGAGGTTTCTCGCTCTGTTCAATTAACTTGCTGGTTGCTGCCTCAACGCCGCGCCAGTCTCCGCGTGCCCGGTAGACATCCGCCAGCACTTCCCCGGCATCCTCGCAGGCGGCATCCAGCGCCAGAGCCGTTTTTGCTACACGCTCAGCGTCCTCGTAGCGTTCCTGGCGTTCATAAGTGATGGCCTGGAGCGCCAGCGCCTGCACATCCCCTGGATGCTCGGACAGGACACGCGCAATACACTGCAAGGCAGCATCATAGTGGCGCGCCAGCCGCAGATCGTGCGCAAATCCCAGGCGCGTCTCCTTGAGAGATTCGCCTTTATCAACCGCCTCAGCCAAGTGCTCAATGGCTGAGAAGAGTGTAAAGTCGCCAGCAATGGAATCATCGGCAAATGTTGCCAGCGGGAGCGAGACGCCGCCATGATAAGCCATCCATTCCCTAAAAGCCCGCACATCGTCGGCATAGGTCTGCTCAAGGTAGGGGATGATGATCTGCTGCATCCACCGATATTCCTGCTTACGAGCATAGCGCTCGCTGGCGTGGCCGGGGATGAGGTGCCAGCGACCCCTCTTCCCTTGAGAGACCGTTCCTTTGTGATGGGCCACTTCATGGACAAATGCCGCAAGCATCTGAAGGCGCAAGTAAAGCTCGCGCATCGCTTGGTCAGGCATGTTAGTAGCATCATAGACATAGGCGTAGATTTTGATGGTTGCTGTCTCAGGAAACTGCCGACCTTGTGGGGCCATCAGGAAAACGCCAGGCAGTATTTCCAGCCCCAGACGCCCAACAAAGGGGTCAGGCTCATCGCCCCTATCTTCAAGATATTCATCTTCTCCAAGGCACAGCACAATCTTGCTGAGGCCATCCAATGTTCCGGGCGGCAAAAGTCGCATGATGACATGCAGGTCTTCTACGTTTGCCGGATAGTGGACATATTGGCTCTGGTCACAGACCACGATCTGTATGTGCTCCAAAGCAAACGGCAGCGCTTCTCGTACAGCCACCTGATGCCGCGCCTTCCACACCTGCTCTTTGGTCGCGCTCTTTTTATTCAGCGCCTCGCGCACGCGAACAATCTGCTTACTGCGCTGCTCAGGGTCGGCATATTTACTACGCTGCACCATCGCAAGATCGCGATGGGTGGTGTGGATGCTTCGTGACAAGATGGCTCCTTTTCCTGCAAAAACAAAAAGAAGATGATTACGGCTCCAGGCCATGCGCCAGAAACTCCAGCAGCGTCGAGAACACGCGCTCTGGCAGTTCTGGCGGCTGGCCTCCTGCCTCGCCTGCGATCTCTTCAGCAGGTTGCCCAATCTGGCTAGATTGCTCCTGCGGCCAGATCAGCCAGCGCAGCGCTAGAAAATGCCCGATGCCAATCAGCGCGTAGGCCAGCGCCTCCGGGTCTATCTGGCGAATCTCGCCCGCCTCCATCGCGGCCCCCAACCCACGCGCATAGCCGCGCGCCAGCCGGCTATAGTATTCCTGAAAAGTCGGCAGGTCTACGCGATCTGCTTCCTGCACAATGCGGTACAACTGCCGGTGCGCCCGCGCAAACGCAAAAAAGCCCGCGAACCCCTTGCGCTCCATCTCCATGCGGCTGGTAGACCCGCGCGAAGCTTCGCGCATGGCCGCGCGCAGTTGCGTGCCCAGGTCTTCCACCAGTTGCAGGAAAATCTCGCGTTTGCTGTGAAAGTAGAGATAGAACGTGCCCTGCGCCACCTGCGCCCGCTGGGTAATCTCGGTGACACTGGCCTCGTGATAGCCCCTATCCCCAAAGACCGCTTCGGCAGCATCCAAAATGCGGCGACGTGTCGCCTCGCCGCGCGCCGTCACCGGCACCAACGCCCCCTCGTGGTGGCGCTCTCCTGCGCCAGCCGCCTCGGTTGAGGTCTGTGTACCATCCTGGCTCTTGCGTCGCACGCCTGCCATACGCGCACCCCCTGGCAGCAATGTTGAAACATGACAGCATCATCATCTTATCCCCAGCGGGGCCGCGATGCAAGCAGCGTTTTCAGTTTGAAGGGGGAGCATAGCCTGCCTTCAGGATAGGCAAATTAAAAGTGGTCTTGCTGCTTTGCAAGAAAGTGGCTCTTGTGAGCAGACCAGGATGCCACTACCATTCAAGTAGAAGATGAGCACCAGAGGCAGCTTACCCCTGTGGGGATTGTATTCGCCAGCTACGCTTGAGATCGGAGGCCCGTATGCTTGACGCAACGTTTTATGACCTGCTGATGGAAGCCAGCAACGCCATCTCTCAGGCGATGACCGAAGCCCGCGCCAAATCGGGCGAAGCGGCTGAACCACGCCCGCCCATCCTGGCCTTGCGTGCCGGGCTGGCAGAAAGCCCCGGCTGGTATCTGGTCCAGGCAGCCGAGTTTGCCCCGGAGCCGCTGACAGTGGAAAAATTGCGCGTGCGCGATGTCTACGCCTCCGAGCGATTAGCAGCAGCCGTTCTGGAGATCATGGCAAGCGAAGGGTGGCTGGATCGCGCAGACGATGGCGCCTACGCGCTCACCGAAGCGGGCTGGGCTGTGCTCCACCGTTCGCGTGAGCGGGTGCGTCGTCTGCTGGCGTCAGTGGAGATGCTCCCTGAGGCTGATCTGGCCTTTCTGCTCAGCGCCTTTGAGCGTATTATTCAGGCGAGCCTGGCAAGCCCGACGCCGCCGGGAAACTGGTGCCTGGAACATTCGCGCAACCGCGCGCCAGCAGATGATGCGCCTGCTTTGGTAAAGCTGCTCCACTATTTTGATGACTTTAACGCCTTTCGTGATGACGCGCATATGGCCGCCTGGCAGCCACTTGAGCCAAGCGGCGCGGCGTGGGAAGCATTCGCGCTGGTGTGCAGCGGAGAGGCCACCTCCCTGGAACAGGTCTATCACCAGCTTGCGCGGCGCGGAAACTCCCGCCACGAATACGCCGCAGCCCTGGCAAGCCTGGCAAGGCGAGGCTGGCTGGCAATTGCCAGCCAGCCAGCTACCTATCAGGTGACAGAGGCAGGCCGGACGGTGCGCGGGCAGGTGGAACGGTTGACGGATAGCTATTTTTACGCGCCCTGGTCGCATCTCACCGAGGAAGAAATCGCCAGGGTGCATGGCCTTCTGCTACAGATGCAGGCTGGCATGCAGGAAATGTCAAAATCCTCTGCGTAAGACAGAAGAGAATCGCCCTTCTCCAGCGTCCGGCCCTCAGCTAAGCCGGGCGCCTCTTTTTGTGCTCACCCTTGCAGCATGTGCCGCCTGGTGATATGATGCTGGTGGAGGATACCAATGAAGCTGCGCTAAACAACCGGCAAATTTCCAGCTAGCCTGGCGTCTAAAGACGCGGCTAGAGGCGTTCCGCCGCCAAGTCCGCCTGCGCGGACTCCCCGCCCAGCCAGGCTCACGCATCTTAACCCGCGTAGGCGGGTTTCTTGGCCGCAGGCCCTTAGCCGCGATTTTAATCGCCAGGCAACATGCTGGCAAGCGCCGGTTTTATGTACACCTATCGTGTGCAGCGCAGCAACCGGCGGCAGCAAATCGCTTCCGCTCGACGCTTTCAATTCCGCCAGATTTCCACCAGCAGACACCATCAGCCGCGCCTCGCACACCTGACTCAGTATCTTTTGCGAGGAGGCATCTATGCTGCTTGGTGTTCGCAATCTCTCCAAATCTTACGGCCATACCACCATCCTGGCTGATCTGACGTTTGCCATCAACGCTGGTGAGCGCGTCGGCATTGTTGGCATGAACGGCATTGGCAAATCTACGCTGCTGCGCGTGCTGATCGGCCAGGAGCCACCCGATAGCGGCAGCGCGCGGTTTGGGCCATCGGTTGAAGTTGGCTACCTGCCCCAGACCACGCCAGCCTTCTTTGGGCAGACCATCGAAGACCTGATCTTAGCATCAGTGGGCAATCTGCGCCAGCTTGAGACGCGCATGCGTGAACTGGAAGTGCTGATGGCTCAGCCTGCCCCAGAGCACATGGCCGCGCTCTTAGAGGACTATGCACAGGTCGCCACACGCTTTCAGGAGCGCGGCGGCTACGAGCTTGAACACCAGATTGACGCGATTCTGGCCGGACTGGGCATCGCCCATCTGCCGCGCTCGCGCCCGGTTGCCACACTTTCCGGCGGCGAAAAAGCCCGCGTGGGGCTGGCAGCGCTGCTGCTGCGCTCGCCTGATCTGCTCTTGCTGGACGAGCCAACCAATCATCTGGACATTCACGCGCTGGAATGGCTGGAAAGCTATCTCGCCAGCTATCGCGGCGCGGTGCTGGTCGTCTCGCATGATCGGCATTTCCTCAACCGCGTCGTCAATCAGATTCTGGAGCTTGAGGAGCACAGCCATCACCTCAAGAGCTACAGCGGCAACTACGATGCGTTCCTGCGCGCCAGGGCCGCAGAACGCACCAAACAGCAGGAGGATTACGAGCGCCAGCAGGAAGAGATCAAGGAACTGCGCCAGCGCATGCGCGAAACGGCGCGGCAGGTGGCGCATCACCGCATGCCCAAAGACGGCGACAAGATGGCTTATGATTTCAAGGGCGGGCGCGTGCAGCAGACTATCTCGCGCAATGTGCGCGCGGCAGAGGAAGAACTCAAGCGCATCGAGGCCAACTCCGTCCCCAAACCACCCAAACCGCTGCGCTTCTACCCCAACTTTGCCACCGAAGCCATCCGTTCTGACCAGATTATCAAGGTGGAAGGCTTGACGCGCCAGCACGACGGCAGAGCGCTCTTTGCCGACCTGTCTTTCTCGATTGCGCCAGATGCGCGCATCCTGCTCACTGGACCCAACGGCGCGGGCAAAACCACGCTCATCCAGACCATGCTGGGGCTGGAAACGCCCGACGCTGGCGCGGCAAAGGTCGTGGGCAGCGCGCGTATCGGCTATCTGCCGCAAAGCTCGCTGCCCAATCTGAGCCTGACCATTCTGGAGTGGTATCGCCAGACCCAGGCCGGATACGATGAGCAACTGATTGCCGGGCTGCTGGAGACAGGGCTGTTTCGGCTGGAGGATATGCGCAAAACCATCGCGCAGTTGAGCATCGGCCAGCGCCGCAAACTGGAGATAGCCCGGCTGATGGCCGAGCGCCCGAATGTGCTCATTCTGGACGAACCCACCAACTACCTCAGCCTGGATGTGCTGGAGGCGTTTGAGACGGCCATCCTCGCCTTTGCCGGGCCGGTGATCGCCGTCTCGCATGATCGCTGGTTTATGGAGCGCTTTGGCGGCGAGCGCTGGGAGTTGCAGGAGGGGCGGTTGGTGAGGGGGGAGGCATCAAACCCTCAATAAAATCTGTAGCATCACGAGGCGGCGGGAGCCATCCTGCCACCTCGTGGTGTCTGAGAAGCCTCCCGTTTTTACTGCTAATCTCGGAGCATCAGCCTGAACAAGCCGCGTATCAACAGGAAGATGGGGCGGAAGATCAGTACCTCCAGCAGCTTGTACGGCCAGACCCCAGGCACCAACCAGGCTAGAATGACAGCAGTTCCCGCGAGGCGCCTTCCTTTCAGTTTTCCATCGCTGGCCCGAATCTGTCTCCTGGCTCGGCGCCCCAGCCAGATTGCCAGGGCAGCAGGCGGCATAGCCACCAGTGCTGCCGCAACTAAGAAGGCATTCTGGGGACCGTTATCATAATAATAGTCTCCCTGACACCCATTTGTCTCATCGTAATAATAACAAGAGTCATAACGGTACGTACTGGTGTTGGCTGCTGCGATCAGAAAACCCGCCTCGATACCATAGGCCAGCAACACGAAGATCAGGGCGAGAATCGCCTTGCGAACAGTGCGCGCTTTCTTTTTTGGCGTGGCTTCTGGCTGCTGGTTTGGAGCAGCGCCTGATTGCTGCACTGCCGGCCCCGACCAGGTAGGCGCCACCGGGGGCGTCATAGTGGGCGGCTGACCAGGTGGCTGAGAGATTTGCGGAGGGCCGGATATTTGCTGACCGACTGGCGTCGGGTTGGAAATTACGGCTGATGGCGCCGCTGGTGGAGTTTGCGCCCGGATGGTGCTCGCCTGAGCAGGAGGGGTTTGCGCTCGAATCGTGCTGGCATACAGCACGTTGGCCGTCGCCTGGCTCATGGCAGGTGGCTGCGCGGCGGGGTGGGGGAAGACGCCTGGGCCAGGCGTCTTCCCGGCGGTGGCTGCCATAAAATCAATGAGCAGTTCGCCCGCGCGCCCATAGCGCTCCTCCGGCTTTTTTGCCAGCGCTTTCTGAATCACACCTTCCAGCGCGGGCGGCAAGTCCGGGCGCGTCGCCCGCAGCGGCGGCGGCGGCTCCATCAGATGTTTGCGCATCACCGCCGAAATCGGCCCATCAAAGGGCACGCGGCCCACCAGCATTTGAAACAGGATGATGCCCAGCGCGTACAGGTCGCTGCGCTGGCCGGGCTGCCCATCAAAATGCTCTGGCGCCATATAGGTTGGCGTGCCAAAAGAGAGGCTGGAACTGCCCTCAGCCGCACCCTCCTTGAGAAGATGGGCCAGCCCAAAATCAGTGAGCAGCAGCCGCCCATCGGTGTGCAGCAGCAGATTTTGGGGCTTCAGGTCCAGGTGAACGACGTTACGCGCGTGGGCGTAGCCCAGGCCCGCGCAAAGCTGCTCCAGATAGCGCCCGGCTTCCTCCAGGCTCAGCGGTCCCCCGCGCTTTTTCAGCATCTCATGCAGGCTCCCGCCGCCCAGATAGGGCATCACCAGATAGGCGCGGCTGCCCTCGATGCCAAAATCATGAATGGGCACAATATTGGGATGCTCAAATGCCGCCAGCGTCTGTGCCTCGCGGATGAAACGCTCGCGGAACTTGGGGCTGGTGAAGTGCTGCTCCAGCAGCAGTTTGATGGCTTGCTGCCGGTTCAGCAGCAAATGCTGCGCGCGATAGACCACCCCAAAGCCCCCCTGCCCAATCAATTCGCCCAGGAGATACTTGTCGCCTAACTTCTGCCCCGAAAGCGGCCCCTGTTCTGCCATAGTGTGCCCCTCCCTCGTTGTCGAGCGACTCTTTGGAACAGCCAGTCTCGAATCGCCCCTCTACTATAGCAGATAGGAGGTGATTTGGGTAGTAAAGACATACTGCTTGCGCGTGATCAACTTATGGCAGAGGCGCATCCTTCGCGCTCATCCTCTGCGCCGCCAGCATATCACCCTTCATCAAGCGCGCCCCCAGGATGCCGATGAGTCCCGCAATGACCAGCACCGGCGGACAGGTATAGGCCAGGGCCAGGCTGAGATCAAGCCCGGCCACCTGCTGCGCAAAGTGCTGTCCATGCGTGGGGTCCAGCGCGCGGGCCAGCGCCCCAACGAGCGTCGGGGCAAAAGCGTTGCCCAGCAGATTGCCCACAAACAAGACCAACGCCACCGCCGTTGCGCGCAGACCGGGCGGCACAATGTCCTGCAAGGCCGCGCCGCCTGGCCCCACATAGAGGTTGAGCAAGAGCGTTGTGGCGAAGAAGAAGATCGCATACAACCAGAGGTTATGCGTCTGCACGCCAACCACCGCCGAAAGCAGATAAAAAGGCGCGCCAACCAGAAAGCCCAGCCCGCAGATCAGCACCCGCGAGCCGGGATAGCGGCGGTTGAGCACATCGGAGAGATACCCACCCAGGATCGCGCCGGGGATGGCAGCCACCGCCACTCCTATTCCGGCAAACAGCCCCGCCTGCTCGGACGACAGGCCAAAACCGTCTTTTTGCTGAAAGAGCGTCGGCAGATAGACAATGCTGGCGCTCAGCACAAAATACGCAAAGACCTGCATGCCCATCAGCACCAGCAGCGTCTTGATGCGCAGCAGCAGCCGAATCTGCGCCCAGACAGAGCGCGGCACGGTGCTGTCAGTCGCCTCTGCCTCTGCGCTGGCCTCGGCTGATAGCCCGCCTGCCTCTGCATCTGCCTCATTGCGGCGCGGCTCGCGGATGCGCCAGGCGAGATATGCCAGCACCATCCCAGGTATGCCAGTAAAGACAAAGCCCCAGCGCCAGGAGCCAGGGCCAATATTTGCCACCACGCCGCCAATCACAATACCAAACATTATCCCCAGCGCGAACCCAATTGACAGCCAGCTCAAAATGCGTGCCCGGCGTGCCTGGCTATAATAATCAGCCAGCATCGCATTGCTGGCGGGGGAATATCCGGCCTCGCCAATGCCCAGCACCGTGCGCGAGATGAGCAAGAAGAAAAAATTAGAAGCCAGCGCCGTCAGCGCCGTTGCCAGGCTCCAGATGGCTACACTGATGGCAATCACATTTTTGCGCCTGGTGCGGTCTGCCCAGATGCCCAGCGGAATGGTGGCAACGGTAAAGACTACGACAAAGGCGCCCGCCAGATAGCCAATGCCATCAATGCCAAAGTGCAGTTCCAGTGCCACCACATTGGAAGCGCCCGTCAGCAGAAAGCGATCAAGATAATTCAGAAAATTGACGGCAAACAAGACCAGGAAGGCATAGCCCGCCGCGCCAGCAACACGGCGCTGTGGAAGGGACAGGGGGGTTACGGTGGAAGGGGCAAATTCGCTCATGGATGGCTCCTCTCATGCTCATGGGGCGGATGGCGCCCAGCATAGCATGCCTGTCCAGCGAAAACAACCGCTCTTGTGCTGGGAGATGAATGTCCCCTGGCACGCCCCTTTGGGGAGCGTGCCAGGGGATGTTTTACTTGCCAGCAAGACGCGCAACCACTGGCGCCAGCGCTTCCATATATTCCGTGCCTACCACGAAGTACGAAACGCCGTAGCGCTCGCGCAGATAGTGTAGGCGCTCCACAATCTCTTCAACGCTGCCAAGAAGCAGATAGGAGCTGGCTAAAACTTGCTCTGCTGTTACCGCTAGCCCGCGTTCACGAACACGCTGCTCAGCCGCCTTCTGCCGATTCTCGGCAATCCCGACTCCAACCAGCAAATTGAACTCTATTGCCTCAAACCGCTCTCCTGCTGCCTGCCGCACCCATTCCACTTTTTGCGCCAGAACTGCCTCAGTGTGCTCGCTTGGAGAAACCGTACCATCAGCGCTCACCTTGAAGTGTAAGCCAATGATGTCCGCCTCTCGGCCTGCCAGGGTCAACAAACGTTTGCCACCTCCGCCGATAAAGATGGGCGGATAGGGGCGCTGCGCTGGTTTGGGTGCCGCGTAGAGATTGGTCACGCGATAATGAGCGCCCGAAAATGTGACTGCATCCTGGGTGAAGAACTGTTTGATGATCGCCAGCGCCTCTTCCAGCCGACTGATACGCACGCCAGCGCTGTCAAAAGGCAATCCAGCTTGCTCGTATTCGGGAGGGTGCCAGCCCGCCCCAATGCCAAACTCGAAGCGCCCGCCAGAGAGTAGATCAAGCGTCGCCACCTCTTTGGCGAGCATGGCGGGGTGCCGAAAGTCGTTATCGAAGACAAAGCTGCCGACTCGAATCGTCTTCGCGGCGTCGGCGGCAGCCATCAACGCGGCAATCGGCGGAAATTCGTTGACGTAGTGATCGGCCAGCAGAAATGTCGCGTAGCCCAGGTCTTCTACCTTCTGCGCCAGTTCAATCCAGGCTTCGCGTGATGGGGCGCTATCAGCACCCACACCAAACCGAAATGGGCGTGCGTTCGCCATTTGCTTCTCTTCTCCTCTTCTCGTTACGCCGTTACCGGCTGTTTTTGGGCGGAGCATACCCTGGTTACATGCTTTCCGGCAGAGCGCTTCCTGCTCCTGCTGTTTGCCTTTTGTTCCCCTGCTGTTGCTGTAACGACTATGATAGGCCAAAAACGGCGTAAAAAACCATCCACTTCTTGCGCGGTCCCCAGTGAGTAGCACAAAAGCAGGTGCAACATGTATGATGCACGCATCTCATTCTTTAACGGGTGCCAGCCATCCTCTGGCGCATTCTTTCTTCAAGGAGCATATTCCGCCATGCAACAGCAACCACCACAAAATCCCCCTCCAGGTGGGCAGACACCGGGCTACCCACCACAAGGGGCGCCACAGCAGGGCATGCCACAGCAGCAGCTTCCGCCGCAGGCCATCCAACGCTTGCAGGCCATGCGCGGCGGCCCAGGCCAGGCCGGACTTTTCACCAGCGACCTCTCTGTCAACGAATTTTTGCTAGTCAAATCGGCGGGCTTTGAACCGCTGGGACTGGTCGTTGGCTCCAGCATCTATCATATGGGCTTTCAGTTCAACAGCATCAAACAAAATCAAGAAGTGACCATACTCTCCCAGGCGATGTACCACGCCCGCGAACTTGCCATGACGCGCATGGAGCAGGAGGCAATGGCGCTGGGTGCGGACGGCGTTGTGGGCGTGCGGCTGGACATCAACATGCGCCAGTGGGGGGCGGCGCTGGCCGAGTTTATGGCGATTGGCACAGCGGTGCGCAGCACCGATGGCAAAAACCATCGCACGGTGCAAAACATGCCCTTCACCAGCGATCTTTCCGGCCAGGATTTCTACACCCTCGTCCAATCCGGCTATTCCCCGGTTGGGCTGGTGATGGGCACCTGCGTCTACCACATCGCTTACCAGAGCTTCAGCCAGTGGTTTAAGAACATTGGGCAGAATGTCGAGATGCCCAACTACACGCAGGGACTCTACGAAGCCCGCGAACTGGCGATGGCCCGCATGCAGGCCGAAGCGATGAACCTGCGTGCGCAAGGGATTGTCGGGGCGCAGATTCAGGAGCGCAGTCACGGCTGGGGCAGCCATATTCTGGAGTATTTCGCCATTGGCACGGCAGTCATCCAGACGCGCAGCGAGCATACCATCCAGCAACCCCAATTCACGCTCAGCCTGAACGATCCCGCTGCGCCCCTGACCATCCCAACTACTGTGCCCACGATGGCAACAACGGCGGGCTAAAGTGGGGGTCAGGCGCTTGTGCTCCAAAATACCAGGGAGCGCCTGGAGCGTTATCTAGTAATGCAGGCGAGACAAAAAGCGGGAGGTTATGGGCGTGCGCAACTCATCCCCGGCAAGGCTCCAGGCACCAGATGGTCTTCGGGCGCTCACCAGCCCTTTCTCTGTGCTCAAGGCTCGGCGCTGGCCCTTGCTCCTCGCGGCGGGTGGGATGCTGCTGTTCGCGGCAACCGCCAGCTATCATTACGCCATCTACCTCCCTCAACCTGATCAGCCGCATCGCCTGACCATCCTCGATGATCTCTTCGCCCTGGGGCTGGTGGTCATCCTTGGATGCGTGGGACTTGGGCTTGGGCAACGCCTGCTGCGCCATTTCCCGCTTCAGGGCCTCACCCGTCTGGAGCAAAGCACCCTGGCCCTGGCGCTTGGCTGGGGCGCGGTCAGCCTGGGCGTGCTGGTGTTGGGCATGCTCCACCTGTTGTACTTCTGGGTGCTGGTCGCGGGGTTGGCCCTGGCGCTTGCCCTCTCCTGGCGCGAGACATGGCAACTGTTCACCAACCTCACCACCAGAAGCTGGTATCAGCCCCTCAGCAGCATTGCGCCGCGCACACCGTTTGAGGCGCTGCTGGCGGGCATCCCAGCCATAGAACTGGTGTTGTTAGCGACACAGGCGCTCACCTTCCCCATCAACCCACGCGGCTGGGATGTGTACACCTATCACTGGGCAGCCCCCAAACTTTTCCTGCTGCACCACGCGGTATACGCCCTGCCAGGCTGGGCAAGCGCTGATTTTCCCCTCAACCCGGAGATGTTGAATCTGGTAGTCCTGGCCTTCAACGCGCCCATTGCCGCCGTCTGGATACAAGCCATCTTTGGCTTGCTGGCCGTATTCCTGCTCTGCGGCTTCCTCTATCGCCACTTTGGGCGGTTAGCAGCGTGGCTGGGGGCGGCGCTCTGTCTGGCAAGCCCGCTGTATACGGGCCTCATGACCAGCGGCTATGCCGAGCCAGCCACCGCCTGCTATGGCATTGCCTCGCTGGTAGTCGTGCTGCTCTGGTTGGAAACGCCTGCTCAAGGAGACGCCCCGCGCAGCGGCAAGCTGCTCCTTTTGGCAGGAGTGCTTGCCGGGCTGGGGATAGGGGCAAAATATCAGACAGGGATGCTGGTTGCAGGCATCCTGCTGCTCCTGGTTGGCTGGGGAGCGGGCCAGGTGATGCGCAACTGGCAGGCAAGCGTGGAGAAGGTGCAGGCGCTCAGAGACACACTGCGCGGGACCACACTTTATCTGATTGGAGTGGTGCTGGCGCTCCTGCCCTGGTTGCTGAAAGACGGGCTGCTGTTGGGGAACCCCATCTATCCCTTTCTCTGGGGCGGCCCAGGCTGGGATGCGGCGCGCACACTGGTATCCACAGAGGGACTGGCCCATTTTGGGCCGGGTGGACCGCTCTGGCAGCGCGGGCTGCTCGCGTTCTGGCAGTTCTTTCTTGACAACTGGCGCGTGGAAGAAGGGGCATATCTTCCGCTTAATTCCCTGGTGCTGCTGGCACCACTCTCTGTCTTTGTGGCTGTGCCGCGCTTCTGGAAAAAAGGACCAGATCGGACAACGCATGTACACAGCGAGACGGCCCAAAGCAGTGCCCAGAGCAGTGCCTGGCTTGTGGTAGCAGCAGCAGCCTACAGCCTCTGGGTCATCTCTCAAGCCACGCTCACCCGCTACGCGCTCTCGTGGGTACTGGTGCTGATCGTTCCAACGGTGATTGTCTGGCTCAGCCTCTGGCAGCTTTGCGGGCGCTGGCGCCTCATGCGTCAGATTGTTCAGGCAATCACCTTCCTGCTGCTCCTGGCTGGCCCCTTCACAAGCCTGAGCTTCTGGGTGGATGCCAACCCACTCTCGCTGCTAACCGGGCAGGTTTCGCTGCGCCAGTGGGAGGAGCAGCATCTGCGACAAAGCGCGGGCTATTGGGAGATGGTGGAGTATGTCAACAGCCATATCCCCACTGATGCAAAACTGCTGCTGGTGGGCAACGGGCTGGGGTACTTTCTGGAGGGTCACGATTACGTGGATGATTCCGCTGAGGATTGGGTGCCCTATCTTGTGACGGCAGGACATACCCCGTCTGGCATCACCTCTCTGCTGCGCCAGCAGGGGTTTCGTTATCTCGTCTATGAAGAGCAAAATCTGGAATATATTGCGCATGTCTATCAAGCGACCTCCATAGACACCTATCTTCCAGCGTTTCATCAGTTCCTGGCGAGTGCCCTGGTGCAGGTGCAGGTCTTTGACGACTACACGCTCTACCGCATCCCCTCCTCTTGATTTGCCGCTCCATTGGGCCAGCAGATGAGCAGAGGGAGGGGACTTTTTTCTCGCATGCTTCTGTCAGCTTGAGGTAATATAGAACTCAGCGTGACAGAAACCACCAACGGGAAGAGGTTCTGGCCGATGACACCTACGCCCCCTCCAGATGACGCCCAACAACCAGAGCAGACCAACAAAAGCAACACAAACGAGCCACTGATACGAGTGCATCCCGATGCGCAAATGGCGCCTGGGGCGAACGAACGCTGCCCGGTATGCGGCCAGCCCTACGCGCAGGGTAGCATCCCCGCAGACACCAACCGGCAGGAAACCAGGGTAGTGCTGGCTGATGAGCCTGCTCAGGAGCCAGCTAGCCAGCAGAAGGTCATACGCTGCGCGCAGTGTGGCACCTACAGCGTGGGTAGAGCAGACACATCTCCCACCAACCCCGAAGCAGAGCAATAAAGAGCCAGAGAACGGGGCTATAAAGGCTAAGGTGCGCGGACAAGCTACCCACGTCACTGAGGACCACACGGCAGGAATGCTTTGTGCATGTTCGCGTTGCCTAAATCGCTGCGATAAGATATGATGAGCACTAGAAATATGCGTCCGCCAGACAGCAGAAGCTGCCTGGACCTGTGTTCGAGAGGAGTGCGTGACTCTATGCCGGTAGCCCAAGAAAAACTGAGCCAGGTTATTGCCCTGGTAGATCAATTTCAACCATTCCAACTTCCCGATGGGTCTGTTGATAGCGCGCATCTGGACAAAGCCAAAGATACGCTTCATCAATTGCTGGCGCTTCTGGAGCCGCACGCCAGCGAATATCCCAATCTCAAGCATGGCGTGGCCGATATGCGCGATTGGCTCAAAGCCGGGCTGGACACCGAACCACAAATCGCGCATCTGGCCGCCAACTATGAAGATGTCCCCGAAGGCCACCAGGACATCATCTTTACCGTCACCAGCACGGTCAACTACTCCCCCAATCATCGCCTGGAGATAGTGCTGTATGAGCGCAAGGAAGGCGAGCCAGCCCGCGAACTGCGCCGCATTTATGATTGCCCGCTGCTTCAGATTGTGAAGATGATCAACGGCAGCAGTGGCTTTGGCCCCAACAGCAACTGCATTGTCGAGTTCACCGAATGCCTCTCCGGGCCGAAAGGCCGCCCTGATACGTTTGCCATCTTCTTCACCTCCAAAAACGCCCTGCGCGGCAAGCGCATCACCCAGCCGCTCATGGAGCAGGTCATTGCCCCCAAGAGCTTTACCCGCCTGCGCCGCGCCACACTGGAAGAACTTGAATTAGTTGTGCCCTGCAAAACGGTCTTCCACGAGTGGTACCACCGTCAGGGCGTCATGCCGCTGCAATACTTCCACACGCTGCTGGATACAGTGGCAGGCGGCGCGTTTGAAGAAGCTCGCGTCGAGACGGGCGCGGCGCTCAAGCTCTTTGAACTGGCCCAGACCAGCCACCCCTATGCCGAAATCTACGAGATGGCGGCTATGTTCATCATTGCAGACCGCACCTTGCGCTACCCATATGCCCATCATCCCAACGAGAACTGCGACGCGCTCAGCGGCCAGTACATCCTGGCGCAGTTGATTCAGAAGGGCTGCGTACACTTCGACGCCGCGCAACTGCACTTCGAGACGCCCGCCCGCTTTGTGGAGGCGCTGACCCAGGTGCAGAAAGAACTGCTGGATGTCGCCAATGTCGCGCTGCTGAGCAGCCACGATGATGCGATTCAGGCCATCCACGACCACATCTTCAAATACACACCCACCAAGGGCAAGGATGGCTATATCCATCGCAGCGTCTTCCACGAGTGGCTGGAGCGCCGCGCCAACCCGACCATCGGGCGGCTGCTGGCGGAAACCACCGCCCGCGAAGAGGAAGACATCAAGGCAAGCGTTGTCGGCGACTAGGCTGGCGGTTAAAAATGACACCCCGGCACCCTAAGACAGCAGGCACGGCGGAGGCCGGGGCTACCCCCACAGGGGGCACAGCAGGCAGGCCGGGGAACGGAGAAAGCGTATGGACTTGCAAGGCAAAATAGCCCTTGTGACCGGCGGCTCTGGTGATCTGGGGGCAGCCATTGCAGAGGCTCTGGCCCGCGCAGGCGTCTCCGTTGCCGTCTCCTACGTTGGGGAGCGCGAACGCGCCGAACAAACGGTGAAAGCAGTGCAGGCGCTTGGCAGCCAGGCGTGGGCCGTTCAGCTCGACCAGACAGATGCCAGCATGGCTGAAACGGTCGTTGCCGCAACCGTAGAGCACTTTGGCCGACTCGACATCCTGATAAACAATGCCGGATGGAATATCGGCATCCCTTTCCCGGACCTGGACGCGCTCACGCCCGAAATCTGGGACCGCATGTACGCCACGAATGTCCGAGGGCCATATCTGCTGGCGCGTGCCGCTGCTCGCCCGATGCGCGCCCAGAAAAGCGGGCGCATCATCAACATTGCTTCAGTGGCGGGCTTGCAGCCCGGCGGCAGCAGCCTGGCTTATGCCACCAGCAAAGCCGCGCTGATTCACCTGACGCGCTGCCTGGCCGTCGCGCTGGCGCCCGACGTGCTGGTCAACTGCGTGGCTCCTGGCTTGATCGAAGGCACGCGCATGGCCCAGCGCGTGCCGCCTGCGATGGTGGAATCCGTTCGCAGAATGGCGCTGCTGGGGCGCTCGGCCACAACGGAAGACCTGGCGGCCCAGGTGGTCGCCTTCTGTCGCTCGGAGAGCGTCACCGGGCAGGTGCTGGCAATTGATGGTGGGCTGTTTCCGCACTAAAAATGCCCGCTTGCTCAGAGTTGCCATGCTTTGCTCGTTTAAGACTATGCTATTAAGGGATAAGTAATGCCAACGGAACGCCTCTATTGGAACGATGCCTATCTGCGCCAGTTTGAGGCGCGTGTTGTCGCCAGAAGCGAGTACGCTGGCAAGCCTGCCGTCGTGCTGGATGCCACCGCGTTTTATCCAGAAGGCGGCGGACAGCCCACTGATCGCGGCACGCTGGAGGGAGTGGCGGTGGTGGATGTGCAGGAACATGGCGGCGAAATCTTGCACCTGCTTGACCCCCAGGCAGAGCATGCCGCGCTGACTCCCGGTAAGCAGGTCAGTGGAACGATAGACTGGCAGCGTCGTTTCGACTATATGCAGCAGCACAGCGGCCAGCATATTCTTTCGGGCGGCTTCTGGCGGCTGTGCCAGGCCGAAACGGTTTCCTGGCATCTGGGCGATGACTACACCTCGGTTGATATTGCCACGCCCGCGCTCAGCCCGGACGCCGCTGCCGAGGTAGAGCACGCCTCCAACGAGGTGCTCTGGAACGACCTGCCCATCGAAGCGCGCATCTACGCCCCCGCAGAACTGGCCGCGCTGGGTCTGCGCCGGGGGCCAAAAGTCGAAAGCGACATCCGCATCGTCAGCATTGGCCACTGGGACGCCATTGGCTGCGGCGGCACGCATGTGCTGACCGCCGGGCGCGTAGGCAGCCTCGGCATTCGCCGCTGGGAAACGCGCGGCAACGTCACCCGCGTCGAGTTTTTGTGCGGGCAGCGCGCCGTAGACGACTATCGGCGCAAAACGCGCGCCCTGCTCTCCATCGGGCAACTGTTGGCGCAGCCGCTGGACAAGATCGAAGACGCAGCGCGCCAGATGTTCGAGGCCAACGGCACGCTGCGCCAGGAGCTAGAAAAAGCCCATAGCCAACTGCTCGCGCTGGAAGCCAGCGAACTGCTTGCTCGCAGCGACGCCGCTTTTAACGGCCACCCCATTGTCTCTGCCCTGCTTCCCAGCCGCGAGGTGAGCGATCTGCGCTTTCTAGCGCAGCGCGTCGCGGAGTCAGGTGGCATCGCCCTGCTTGGTGGCAGCAGCCCCGATCAAGCGCGGGCCACGCTGGTTTTTAACTGCGACAAAACCCTGCCGCTGGACCTGAACAACGTGCTTCAGCAGACCCTGCCACACATTGGCGGACGCGGCGGCGGCCAGAAGTTTTCGGCGCAGGGCGGCGGCCCCAACGTCGCGGGCTTGCAGGCCGCGCTGGATGCCGCGCTTGCCGCGCTGCTGGCCCAGGTGGAGTAACTACAAGACTGCTCTTTCTTCGCTTCGCACCTTCGGCAGTAGGAGGCAGCAAGCCAACCTCTTCCTGGAGCCTCTGGTCCAAGTTATGCCAGCACTTCCCTGTAAACACCTCCCTTGAGCCAGGGGGTACTGGTATCCAACGAAAGGAAGGCAGACGATGACAGTCTCTCGCTCGCCGATTCCCCCCTATGAGCCAGAGCAGGGACAGCAGCAACAAGCTCCCAACCAGCCGGAAGTAGAAGCAATGGGGCTTCAGCAGGCACTGCCTCAGCAGGCACTGCCTCAGCAAGCGCCACCTCAGCCACCCCCACACAAACTGAGTCCCTCCACCTATATCTACCTCATTGGGGGCGTGGGCGCCCTGGGCGGGCTGCTCTTTGGCTACGATACCGGTGTCATCTCCGGGGCGCAGGGATTGCTCCAGCAATCGTTTCACCTCACCCCCACCACCCAGGAAATCGCCGTATCTTCGGTGCTCATCGGGACGATTATAGGCGCGGCCATCGGCGGCAAGCTTGCCGACTGGCTGGGCCGCAAAAAGGCGCTGATCGTCATGGCGATTATTTTTGCCGCCGGAGCCATCCTGACCGCCATTTCGCCTGAACTGATCAGCTTTATGGTCTTTCGCGCTTTGACTGGTGTGGCGATTGGCGGGGCTTCAGTGCAGGCCCCGATGTATATCACCGAATCGGCGCCAGCCTCCAAACGCGGCGGGCTGGTCTTCCTCTTCCAGCTTGCCATCACGATTGGCATTCTGGTCGCCTACGGCCTGGATTTCTGGTTTGCCACCTGGCTAGGCAATTGGCGCCCCATGTTTGCCATTGCCGTCATCCCGGCAGCCATCCTGGGCATCGGCATGTTCTTCATGACCGACACCCCGCGCTGGCTGGCAAGCAAAGGACGCTGGGAGGAAGCCCACGAAGCGATGAGCCTCACCGCCGGACCAAACGCCACGCAGGAGATGGCGTTGATCCGCGAGCGCATGGAACTGGAGACCCATACTTCCTGGAAAGAACTTTTCAGAAAGGGGGTGCGGCTGGCGCTGCTGGCTGCCGTTGGGCTGGCGGTCTTCCAGCAATTTGTGGGCATCAACACTATCATCTACTATGCCCCCATCGTCGCGGGCTACAGCGGATTCGGTGGCTCTGGCGGCAGCGCCTCGCTTTTTGCGGCGGTCATCGTAGGCATCGTCAATGTCCTGGCAACCGTGTTGGCGATCTTCCTGGTAGACCGCGCCGGACGCCGCCCGCTGCTGCTGATCGGAACCACCGGCCTTGTGCTGACCTTGACGGGCATCGGCATCACCTTCATTCTGGGGCCAGAGCAGTGGGGCAATCTGATGTTTGCCCTGATCCTGCTCTACATCGTCAGCTTTGCCGTTGGGCTGGGTCCGGTCTTCTGGCTAATGAGCGCCGAACTCTTCCCCAACCGCTTGCGCGGCAGCGGCGAAAGCATCGCCACCTTTGGCAACTGGACCTCCAATCTGCTCGTCACCATTACCTTCCTGACGATGATCAACACGATTGGCAAACCCCTGACCTTCTGGGTCTATGCCGCCTGTGGCGTCGTTACCCTGTTTTTCATCTGGTTCCTGATCCCAGAAACCAAAAACAAGCCGCTGGAGCACATCGAACAATACTGGGAGCAGGGGCGCGTGTGGCCTCCAGAAACCCAGGTCGCGTAAATGCGTGCAGTGCTGGGCAGGCTTGCTGCCTGCCCAGCACTGCACTTCCTACGAGAGGCGCGTATAAGAGAACCCGCCGCTGCTGAAGCCCGGCTCTGGCTTGTTGGCCCACTCGATATAAAGATAGAGCATATGCCTGCGCTCTTTCCCCGGCGTCTTGATAATGGAGAACAGCCCTTCCCAGGGTTCTTGATCTTCATCCTGAAGGGTCCACGTGTGCCAGGCCAGCGGCCCGCTCTGGCCTTCGCCGGTGCGCGTCCAGCCAGCTTTTTCAAGCTGCACGGCGTAGTGCGCCGCTAGCGATGAAAGGTCACTGTCCGTCTCCAGCGTCGCCTGGGTAAAATAACTATCCTCGCCGCCGCTTCCACCACCACCCATCTGCCGCGCACCTGCTGGTGCCTCAATCCAGGGCAGGAGATCATGGAAGCCGTGATGCTGGCGGCGCATATGACGCTGGCGCGCGTTAGGAGCGGGCGGGGCATTCATATCCAGGTGCACGCGCACATCAGCTATGCCACTCTTGCCCGTCCAGACCGTAAAGTGAAGCGACCCAGGGCCATCATTCCGGGCAAAAGAAGCGTGGTGGGGCATTCGGAAGTTGCTGGGGGCGAAACCGCTGGGGCGATGCCCGGCCTGGTCCTCTGGCGGCTGCCAGCCAAGCGCCGAGAGCCGCTCGCGATAGAACGTCAGCACCTGCTCTGGAGCCAGTGGGACATCCAGCACGATCTCGGCTACCGCCGGGATGCGTGCCACACTCCCAATCACCCGGCTGCCTTCCGGCAGAGGAAACTCCAGCGGCAGCCCATCCGGTAGCCGTCCAGGGAGCAGTTGGGCCTCCTGCTCCCCCGCGAGCATAGGCTGCGTGAGCAGCCGCCTGACCAATTCTTCTTGTGTGACTTGCTGATTGCCAGAGGATTGTTGCTCGGCCATTGATTTCCTCCTGAATTGTCCACCATTCCTTAGCGAAAACCACCTCTCAGCCACAACCAGCCTACAGTCTATCACGCTGCACCAGGCGCGAACGTGGCCGCTTTGCGCCGGACAGCAGATGCAGCTCTGTCGTGTTAAAAGAGAGGTGCCTGACAAGCTCTGGTGAGCGAGAGATTCTTGCCTTTTCTGGCGTAATATGAAAGTATACCGTTGAAGTGGAAGAAGGAGGGAGCCGATGACTGGCACCAAGCGCAAAGACGCATTGCGCAGAATTATTTTTGTTTTTGTCTCGCTCCTCGTCGCCAGCACCGTTATGCTTATGGCGGCCAAATATACACCCGTTGACTCTTTCCAACAACTGGTGCTGATCTGCATGGCCTCCGCCATTGCCGGATCAGCGCTCACCTTTTTCTTGCTCCAGATGTCGGCCTGGGAAAGCCTGCGCGAGGCAGAAGAAGAGTCGGAACTCCCGGCCAGGAAAACGGAGACGCCCGCCCGCGAATGAGGTAGAATGCCAGGCAGCACATCTACTTCTTGCGCCCTGGTAAGAGCCACCTCACCGCGCAGGAGCAGCGAAGGGGACAGCTATGCCTCCGGCAGAAAGCATCAGCGAGCAAGATACCGCAAGCGCTGTGGGCACCCGCCAGCGGCTTGGCGCGCTGGCCGCCCTGTTCCTGCGCCTGGGCATCATCGGCTTTGGTGGCCCGCTGGCGCATATCGGCTTGATGGAAGATCTGTTTATCGCGCGCCGCAAATGGGCCACCCGCGAGCAATTTCTGGAAGGGCTGGCAATCTGCAACCTGCTGCCCGGCCCCACCTCCACCCAGCTTTCCATGTATCTTGGCTATCTGCGCGCCGGAGTAGTGGGCGGCGTAGTCAGCGGTACGTGCTTTATCGGGCCAGCGTTTCTGCTGGTGCTGGGTCTGGCCTGGGCCTATGTGCGCTATGGCGCGCTGCCCCAGGTGGGCGCGCTTTTTCTCGCCATTGGCCCGGTGGTCATCGCTATCATCGCCAACACGCTCTATCGCACCGGCAAAACGGCACTCACCAGCCCGCTCCTTTGGGTGATTGCCTTGTCTACCTGCACGCTTACCCTGTATCCCTTGCTGCCTCCTGGCATCAATCTGGTGGTAATTTTGCTGGCGTCCGGGCTGGTGGGCGTCTGGCGCGTGGTGCTGGGCCTGCCGGTGCTGCTCCTCACCGGTGGCAGAGGTTTACCCCGCCAACCTCGCCCCGCGCACGATGAGCCGACACAACCCGATACTACCACCCTGAAAAGCCTGCTGCCCGCGCCGCTGCTCGCGCTCAAGGCGCTCTCGCTCCAGGCCGCGCCTTCCACAGCGCTGCTGCTCCCGCTGGCGCTGGTCTTCCTCAAGATCGGCCTGCTGATGTTTGGCGGGGGATTGGTGGTCGCGCCGCTCTTGCAGCAAGAACTGGTGGATGGCCCACACTGGCTAACCACCCGCCAACTGGTAGATGGGCTGGCGCTGGGCCAGTTGACGCCTGGGCCGGTGTCAGTCGTGGCAACCTTTGCGGGCTTCGCGGTGGCGGGCTTTCCCGGCGGAGTCGTGGCGACGGTGGCCGTCTTTCTGCCCTCCTTTGTGCTGGTGCTCGGCCTGACGCCGCTCCTGCTGCGCCGCTATCGCTCGGCTTTCTTCACCAGCTTTTTGCGCGGCGTCACCGCAGGCGCGCTGGGCACGATTGCGGGCGCTGCCATCCTCTTTGGTTACGCCGCCATCACCGATCTGTTCACCGCTGCTATCGCGCTTGTCAGTCTGGCGCTCTTGCTGCGCTGGAACATCAACACCACCTACCTGATTCTGGGTGCAGCAGTGCTGGGCATCGGGCGGGCGCTTTTGGGGCTGTAAGAAGCGCTCAATACTATCCACTTTGGCACACCAGGGCATCCCCAAATGTTCATCTCTTCGGATGTCTGAAAGAACGCCAGCAAGAGATTACAGAGGAGAACCAATGGAATCAGACTTTTCCAGCAAAGACACGCTGCAAAGCCAGGAAGAGCGCCGCAGGATGCTCAAACGGCGCTTTCAAGAGATAACCGAATCAGAAAAGTCATCATCCGATGCCGACGACGCCTGGGCCGCCTATCAGAGCATCGAACCGCGCTATCGCAATGCCAACCGGCGCCTGGCAGGAGGAGTGGGTGATGATTCGCTTTCTGACTGACGAGATTGTGCAAGCCATCCATGACGATCAGGTGCGGCTGTATGGCGGCATATACGGCCTGCGAGATGAAGGACTGCTATCCTCTGCCCTCAGCATGCCCAAAGCTCGGTTTGCCGGGCAATTTTTGCACGCCAGCCTCTTTGAGATGGCCGCCGCCTATTGCTTCCACCTCTCACACAATCAGCCTTTTCTGGATGGCAATAAACGGGTGGCTGGGATGGTAATGCTGACCTTTCTCAAGCTGAACGGCCTGGAACCAATCGCCTCGGATGAGGAATATTACAAAGCGATGATGGCTGTTGCCAACAAACACATGAACAAGGCAGAGCTTGCAGTCTGGCTGCAAACAGCCGTAAGCGGCACGCCGCCTGATCTTGAATAGTTCTTTTGAGCGCAACCACCGAGGAGCCTTTCTATGCCCACCTCTGTCTGGCAAGGCAAGCATATCCGCCTGCGGGCAATTGAACCAGAAGATTGGGAAGCATTTTATGCCTTCGATCAGGATAGCGAACTGGGCAGATATGACGATTATGTCTACGTCCCGCGCTCAAAAGAAGCGTCTAAGCGTTGGGCGGAAAAGCGGGCGACGGAAGAACACAAAGACGACCAGTATTTTATGGTGATTGAAACACTGGCCGGTGAGATAGCTGGCGCAATGAACAGCCACACCTGCGACGCGCGCAACGGCACCTTCAGCTATGGAGTCGCGCTTGGCGAGCAGTATCGTCGCCAGGGCTACGCTTCCGAGGCGGTTATCTTACTCCTGCGCTATTTCTTTCAGGAGTTGCGCTATCAGAAAGTTACGGCGCATGTCTACAGCTTCAATGAGCCATCGCTCCGGCTGCATGAAAAGCTGGGCTTTCAACTGGAGGGCCGACTGCGCCGCATGGTCTACACCAACGGGCATTTTTTCGACGAAGTGCTGTTTGGCATGACGGCAGAAGAGTTCGCCATGCGATATACTGTGTAGTTGCAACTCTCATCCCAGAAAAAAGCAAGGGGGATAGTTATGGCGAACGAAGCCTTGGATATTGCATCAGTGCTTGATGCCATTGGGCGCGATGTCATCAAACAGCTTGCGGACATCCCTGATGATCTGCTGAACAAGCCGCTTGATTTGCCGGAAACCAACACGCTTTTTGCGCTGGCAACGCATCTGGTTGGCGCGGGCGAGTTCTGGGTGCTGGCGCTGGCGGGCGGCTGGCACATCGAGCGGGACCGCCAGGCGGAGTTCCACGCCACCGGCCAGGGCGCCGATCTGCTGGCACGCTACGAACGCTGGCTGGAAAACATCCATAAGGTGCTGGATACCTTGCCCGATAGCGCAATGGGCCAGCATGTAGACCCGCCCGCCACCTATCGCGCGCGCATGCACGACCAATCGTTTACTGTCCGCGATTGTTTGCTGCACGCGCTAGAACACAGCGCCTTGCACCAGGGCCATATTCAACTCACGCGGCAGGTGCTCCTGGGCAAACCCCCAGCGAACAATGGATAAGCAAAGGGAAAGACTTCAACGACCATGACCGACTTCTGGCTGGCAATAATTGCCGATATTCACGGCAACACCTGGGCACTGGACACTGTGCTTGAGGATATTGAGCGCCGGGGCATCAAGCAGATTGTCAACCTGGGCGACTGCTGCTATGGGCCGCTGGACCCGGCGGGCACCGCCGAGCGGCTGACGCAGCGGCAAGACATCTTGACCATTCGCGGCAATGCTGACCGCATGGTGACGCATCCAGCGCTGCCTGCCTCGCCAACGGTAGACTACACGCGCTCCCAGCTTTCAGCAGCGCAGATCACGTGGCTGGCGGCGCTGCCCGCCACCGCTTCGCTGCCATCGGGTCTGTTCCTGTGTCATGGCACGCCCACCTCTGATGAGGAATATCTGCTGGAAGAGGTCACACCATCTGGCGTCGTCTTGAGAAAGACCGAGGAGATTGTGCAACTGGCGGAGGGGTCGAACCAACCCGTCATTCTGTGCGGCCACACGCATATCCCGCGTGTCGTGGCGCTGCCCAATCACCGGCTGATCATCAACCCCGGCAGCGTGGGCATGCCAGCCTATACCGAAGATGAGCCTTTCCCCTACAAGATGGAGTCGGGCAGCACGCATGCCAGATATGCGATTCTTTCGGTTGATTTTGATCGCTGGGTCGTTGAACAGGTCATGCTCCCCTACAGTTGGGAATCAGCGTCCAGGGCGGCAGAGGCCAATGGCCGCCCCGACTGGGCACGCTGGATTGCGAGCGGAAGAGGCTAAATGAATATTGCAGTCTTTGCCGATGTACACGGCAGAATCCTTCTGGCATTTAAGCTCTGCGCGCGCTGGCAAAAAGAAACCGGCGAGCAGATTGACCTGATCTTACAGGCGGGCGACCTGGGCACGTTTCCAGTGGAAGCCCGCATGGACAAAGCCACACGCAGCTATATTGAGCGCGACCCCACCGAGCGCGGCTTCCTGGACCACTTCACTACGCCCCAGCCGGAGGTCAAGGCGGCGCTCAACCAGACGAAGTGCAATCTGGTCTACGTGCGCGGCAACCACGAAGATCATAGCTGGCTGGATAATCTGGAAAACCGCACCAGCGCGCCCACCTTTCCGGTGGACCCCTACCAGCGCGTCTACTGCCTGAAGACTGGCGTCCCCTATACTTTTCAGTCAGGGGACGAAAGCATCCATATCCTGGGCATCGGGCGCATTGGCGCGCCCGCGTTTAGCAAAAAGGACAAAGAGAGCAACATCCAGCCCCACGAGCGCAAGCGGCTGGACCGGTTGGGCGACATTCGCGTGGACATCCTGCTGACTCACGACGCAGATCGTCATCAGGTCTTCGAGGGCGCGGGCATCGAGGAGATTGGCTTGATGATTGCCCTGCACCAGCCGCGCTATCACTTCTTTGGGCACTACAACGGCCCGCTCCTGCACACCACCGATGCCAACGGCGTCACACAGGTCTACAAGCTGGCTGACCTTGCCTGGGACCGGCGTGACCGAGGGCTGGCGCTGGAGCCTGGCTCAATGGGCATTCTGCGCTGGAAAAGCCGCAAAGAGCACTCCTTTGAGGTCGTAGACGCGCCCTGGTACAGGCAGTACACCGCCGCCACCTGGAAATATTTGTGAGCGCCCAAAAGAGAGAGCGCCCGCAGCACAGCGCATTCTGCGGGCGCTCAAAGAACGGCACTACGCCATCACCGGACTGAGCACGCGGTCCCGGCGCTGCCCCAACAACAAATAAAACAGTGGCCCAACCACAGGCACCGCCCAGATCGCTATCAGCCAGAGCACCTTCTCGCCAGCCGACAACTCATCGCCCAGAATCATAAAGGTCAGGATGACATGTCCAACCAGCGGGACAAGCAGCACCAGCACAAACAACATCGTCATCATGCAGCCGCGATCACTGCTATGAGCACGCGCCATACCATACATCCTTTCTTTTCCAGAGTATCTCTCAGCGTCCTACTCTGTAAGGTGCAATGCGCGTGCCACTCTGGAAAGTGCCTGAACGCTCAAGCGGCAGCGACACTGGCAAAAAAGCTGGCAAGTTTGGCCGCGTCTAACTGCCCATTCGTGCGCACGCCTGAGCAAATATCCAGACCAAACGGCTGCACCAGACGAATCGCCTCCGCGACATTCCCTGCGTTCAGCCCGCCCGCCAGATACAGCGGCACCTCCACCGCCTCGCGGATGGCCCGGCTGATCTGCCAGTCGTGGACGCGCCCGGTGCCACCAAGCTCTTTGATTGCCAGTGATTGATTGCCCGAATCCAGCAGCAGCGCGTCCACCTGCGGCGCGACACGCAGCGCCTCCTCAAAGGACTCCTGCCCGCCCACGTGAATCACCTGTACCAACGCAATACCTGGCAGGGCCGCGCGCAGCGCCGCATAGGTACCCTCCTCCACGCGGTCCACCAGTTGCAGCGTGTTCGCCCGGCAGCGCCACTGTTGGGCCAGAATCGCATCGGCATCCTGGCGGCTAGTAAGCAGAAACGACGCCACGCCCGGCGGAATACGCGCCGCAATCTGCGCAATCCGCTCCTCTGGAATCGGCCCAGGCCCGCTGGGCATGGCCGATACCAGCCCCAGCGCCGAAGCGCCCGCCTCAATTGCCATCTGCGCTTCCTCATAGCTGCTGATGCAGCAAATCTTCACTCGTGGTTTCTTCGTAGGCTGCATGGTGCTCTGCTCCTCTGGGCCATGTCTTAAGCCCTCTGTAACATCTGGCGCGTTGCTGGTACTATAGCGAGGTCACTCTTCTGAAATACGCAACCGTGTAATCTATCATCACCAAGGGGAACTTTTTCATGGCTTCTTCGTCGTCTTCATCCGCGCGGCCCTGGCCGCTTATCAGCCTCATCGGGGGTGTGCTGGCGCTGATCGGCTTCTTTTTGCCCTGGTTTCTCTCGTCTGATACCGCGCCCAAGGCGGGCAGCGTAAGCGGGTTGGGGCTGGTGTTGAACCTGTTCGACGTGTTCCAGCAAGGCGCCGGCTCACCCATCCTCTTTTTTGTGCTGGCAATCCTGCTGCTGGTAGGACTGGCGGCGCTGGCGCAGATTGCTTTTGGCGGGCTTGCCCTCTCCGGGCGGCTCACCCGCGTGGGTGCTTCCCGACAGATCGGCATTGCTCTTGCCGGGCTGGTGCTGCTGGTGCTGGCGGTGGGCTTCTTTCTGATCGTCGTTTCCGCCCTGTCGAACCTGGATACCGGCAGCGCCAACGGTGGCCTGCTCATTCCTGGCTTTGGCGCCTGGATGATGGCGGTGGGCTTTGTGGATGGCATGGTGAGTGGCATCCTCATCCGCCGTTCGCTCTGAGAAATTGCTCTGGGCTACCGAACAACACAAGAGGAGCCTGGCGCGTGTATTCGCCAGGCTCCTCTTGTGTCTGCTACTTTTTGGGCTGCCAATCCACGTTGGGCTGGAGCTTGTTGAAAAGCGTCTCCAGGTCTTTTTGCTCCGCTTTGCTCACCATCACAATGTTCGTCTTGTCCTTTGCGCCCAGACAATCAAAGGTGCCTTTGTTGCTGGCATCTGGCGCGCATTGAAAGGCGCTGCTGCTTTGGGTGCTACTCAAGGCCGTCTCGGAGAACGCCAGCGGCACCCCACCAGGCATCAAATAGCTCACGCTAAAACTGCTGCCCAGCACCTTATCGTTCACCAGCGCGTGCGCGGAAACCAGACAGCTTCCATCCGAGAGCGTAGCAGGCAGGTAGACGGTAAAGTTGAGTTGCCCCTTCACCTTCGACCAATCCGCCAGCGCGGTTGGCGGAGATTGGCTGCCATCCTGAAAAAGCTGCGTTGGCTTATCGCACCAATGCAACTGATTGAGCGCCGTACCATTGCTGGGTGCTGGCGTATCGCCACCACAGGCCGCCAGAAGCAGCGGTAAGAGGAACAGCCCCAGGCCCACCCAGCGCAGTGGCGCGGCCCCACGCCACGCGCGAGCATCCCTGACGCGCTCCAGGAAAAGAGCGCAGAAACGCAGAAGAAACAGCATTGAGAAACCATCCTTGAACATGTTCTTTATCAAAGATCAACATTGCTCTGAAAAAAGAACGAACAAGAACCGATGTTGGCTTCATCTTCGTTCCGGCGGATCGTCTTCTTCCCAGAGAGGCACCATGTCGAAACCTGATCGTTCCTCAGCTTGAGGCGGTGGCAGCAAGAGTTGTTCTTCGCCATGCGCTGGCTTAGGAGCCAGTGGAACGGGACGCCGTATCGGTATTTGCACAACGGGCACTGGCTGTACGCGCCGACCAGCAATCAGTGCCCCAACCAACATCACCAGAATCACCAGCACAAGTGGCCCAACAATGGTGAGCAGAGAAAGCGCCCCAGCCCTGGTGCAGGTGAGCGTTGGGCTTCCCTGGCACAGCGAGAGGCTATAGTGCTGATACAGCCGCTCCAGCCAATCGGGAAGCTCACCAAAGGTGAGCACAACGGCCCCGCACAGCAGCGGCCCCGCCCCCAATGTCCAGCGGACCAACGCGCGTGTTCGCTGCGAAAGCTGAAGATCGCGCAGCACCAGCAGCAGCGCAATGAGAAGCCACACAAAAATAAGTCCACCCACTCCCAGCCAGAGCGTAGGCATCAGTCCTGTCACATCAGCAAACCATTCGGGAAGAACCAGTGTTGTCGTGCGGCCAGGGGGCACCGGAATCGCCTGAACATACAGTTCATCATAGGCTGGCCCATTGATGTGCGACCCTTCGGAAAAGAGCAGCCGCGTGCTATCAGGCGACCAGGCAAGTTGATGCAGGTGAGCAATATCTTGATCAGCAATAAGCTGCTTAAACGCCGCAGCGGGCCAGGACCAGAGCACAATCCCCCGTTTCGCGGCGCTCGCTGCGGCCAGCGTCGCGCTGTCAGCCGACCAGCCCAGGCTGGCCCCCACGACCAGCATCTCGCCCAGCGACTGTGGCTTAAACTGCCCCAGGTCATAGACCTGCAACGTGGCATTCTCGCCAGCAATGGTGTGACCAACCGTCCCCACCGCCAGCCAGTGGCTATCTGGAGAAAAAGCCAGCGCAGCGCCTTCGCCCACATCCGTCAGATGCGGCTCGGTCAGCGGCGCGGTTGCTCCCGCAGGCAGCAGGTAAAGGCCATCCTCTATGCCTCGCTGATAGCCAGTCAAAGCGGCCAGCACCTTGCCATCTGGCGACCAGAACAGCGAAGGAGTCGTCATCGTATCCGCTTCTTGCAGAGCAATGCCAGGGAGGAGATACACGCCCGCAACGGTAGCAGGGGCGCCTGCTTGATCAATATGAAACACCTCAAGGTTCACGCCTTGCGCGGTAGCCAGCGTCGCCGCCACCTGATCACCGGAGGGCGACCACGCCAGCGAAGCAACTGGGCAACTGCTGGCAGTTTGGCCCAGGGCCGTGTTAAAAGGAATTGCGCTCAGAAGCATTTCCGTATTGCTGGAAGGCGCGTTAGAAGAGGTATCAGCGATCAGCACCGAGCAGGTTGACCCACTGCCCGACAAGTCACTATGCAGATAGGTCAGATGCTGGCTGTCCGGTGCCCAGGCAAATGGAGCGCTCCCAAACGAAAGCGTTTGTGGGTCTTTGTCCAGGTCATCCAGCGACTTGATCAGGATGCTGCTTTGATTGGAGGCCGACTGACTGCAAGCGAACGCATGACCATCTGGCGCCAGAGCAACCTGCCCGCAGTGCAGACCATCATTGAGCGGCGTAAACTCCTGATCAGTGCCTGCCGGGTCCGCCACTGCAACGGTGCTGCCATCCCAGAGCAGCAGGCTCGGCTGCGCGCCCCGCGCATTGGCTGGCACCCACCACGAATAAATCGTGCCCTGGCTGCCCCCGGCAATGGCGCGATGCAATCCAGGGCCAGCCAGGGGGAAATGCGCCTGCGGCCCTCCACTGCTGCATCCGGTCAGCACCAACGCCAGGAGAAGTATTCCCGGCCAGCTACACGACCGATGCAGTCTGAACTGATCCATTGAGGCTCCTCGAATCCTTTGACGCAAACAGGCTAGTCCCAACAAACCCCTCATACCATTCTCCCCATGTTAGCTTTGTTGCTCTCCCGCAAGTGGCGGCGCTGTTATTGGAGCTTTCTTCAGTTCTGCGGCAATTCTACAGCTTTAGCCTCATACAAGCAAGAGGCTTTCCTCCTAAACTGGCTTCCTGGCACAAAAATTGTAAGCAGGAAAAAGTATCCCTGGTTGGATACCAGCCCTAGCATAGCAGAGGAGAGTTATGCACGCAAGTGAACTCGTCCAAAAGTTTAGCTCAAACCTCAAACAGCAACAGTGGGAGACGGCATCTCCCACACTTTCCAATGACTTTACCGCGAGCGGCTGGAGTCCCCAGCCATTGGGAAGAAAAGACTGGCTGGTGATCAATCAGGCATTCGCAACAGCCGTGCCAGAAAAGCCGGTGGAGTGTTGTAGCATCAAGGATAAACGTCTCCGCGTTGCGCTCATCAAAGAGATTTCTCTGCGCAACCCCCATGCTCTTGAAGGGTAGTTGTATGAAAATAGCACTGCTTGGCCCTGTCTGCTGGCGCACCCCACCACATCACTACGGCCCCTGGGAACAGGTGGTGAGCAACATTGCTGAAGGCATGGTGGCGCGTGGCGTCGAGGTCACGCTCTTTGCCAGCGGCGACTCAGAAACACGCGGCGCGCTTGACGCGATCTGCCCTGGATCGCTCTACGAGCACCCGGAACTGGACGGCAAGGTCTATGAATATCTACACATCGCCCACTGCTACGAGCGCGCCCACGAGTTCGACCTGATTCACAATAACTACGATTTTATGGGGCTGGTCTGGGCGCGGCTGGTGAAAACGCCCGTGCTGACCACCATACACGGCTTTAGCTCGCCGCGCATTCACCCCGCCTACTTCGAGTACAACAACGTGGTGAACTATGTCAGCATCAGCAACGCTGACCGCTTGGGCGGCCTGAACTACCTGGCAACCGTCTATAACGGTATAGACCCATCACGCTTCACCTTTAGCCCGCGCCCCGGCGAATATCTGGTCTTTCTGGGGCGCATCTCCGCCGAAAAGGGCACCCATCTCGCCATTGAAACCGCCCAGCTGAGCGGTATGCGCCTGATTATCGCCGGAATTATCCAAGATCAGGAGTATTTTGAGACGCTGGTCAAGCCGTTTTGCGATGGCAGGCAGATCGAATATATTGGTCCTGTTGGCCCGGAGGCACGCAGCGAACTCTTGAGCAACGCCTATGCCCTGCTCCATTTGATCACCTTCCGCGAGCCATTTGGCCTGACAATGGTAGAGGCGGGCGCCTGCGGCCTGCCCGTAATCGCTACGCCGCTCGGCTCGGTACCAGAGATCGTCATCAACGGCCACAACGGGCTGCTGGTGGCGGATGCAGCAGAAGCAGCGCGGCGGCTGAGCGAGATCAGCGCGATTGACCGCGCCGTCTGCCGCCGCCACGTCGAAGATCATTTTAGCCTGGACGCCATGATCAATGGCTATCTGAAGGTTTACGAGCGCATCCTGTTTGGCGAGAGCACCCCGTTCCTGGCCGAAGAAGCCAGCGGGGGCATCGCCGCACCTGGGCAGCCCTCGCAGCATCCCTTCAGCTAACGCTTCATCATGTTGTACGATGCCTTGTGGAGCAAAGGCGTCACCAGCCAGGACATTCGCCCTGGCTGGCTCCTTGCCGGAGTGGTCAAGCACGACACATGCGCGATCACTCCTACTTCCTGCTATTGGGCCGCTCTTTTAACAAACCAGTCGCCAACATTCCACGTGTTGCCAGCCGACGTGGGGTTATCAATGTAGTTGCCCACATTGTCACTGGTCAGCGTAATGTTCGGACGCAGGTACATCGGAATCGTGTAGACATCCTGGATCAAGAGCTTCTGTAGCGTCACATAGATGTCGTGCCGCTTGGCGGGATCAAGCGTGGTCCGCCCTTGCTCCAGCAGTTGGTCTACCTGTGGGTCATTGACACGCTCATAGTTGCCACCTGCCGGGTTGGCGTCGCTGGGAATCTGGGTGCTGTCGAACGACGGATAGAGCGCGCCGTCTGCGTCCACCCCAAAGGTGTAGGCAAACAACGCCAGATCGTAGTTACCGCGCGCCAGGATACCATTCTGGCCGTAACCGGCAAAGAGCGGGCCGTTGCCGTAATACTGCCCATCCAGATTGACAGGAACGCCCAGATTTCCGAGGTCTTGCTTGACAATCTCCGTCACATTCGCGCGCTGCGTGTTGCCGCTCGTCGTCACCAGATTCAGCGTCGGGAACGGCTTCCCAGCCTTCGTGCAGGGGTTGGCCGAACAATCCCAACCTGCCGCCTGCATATCGGCCTTGGCCTGAGTCAGACTAAACGGAAGGGCTTTAATGGTCGAATCGTAATAGGGTGAAGGCGCGGGCAGGATGGTATCCACGCCTACCTTATCGCAGGTCTGGTTCAGCACCGCCTGAATGATCTGGCAGCGATCAATTGCCTCCTCAATCGCCTTGCGCACATTGATGTCTTGCAGCGCCGCGTTTTGCAGGTTGAAGTCAATATGCTCATAGGAAATTGCGGGGGCGATGTGCAGCCCAGGCAGCCCGGTGACCTTCTGAATATCAGCGTTACTGAAGTCTTGGGCGTGGTCGGTTTCTCCCGCTTGATACCCCGCAATCAGCGCGTCTTTGCTGGAAAAACCTTTAAAGACTAGCTTATCCAGCACCGTCTTATGCAGCGTGGTGGAGGTAAAGTTCGGGTTGGGGATCATCGTCACGCTTTGCTGGCTGGCAAAATCCTGCACGACAAAGGGGCCACTGGTCACTTTCGTGGTCAGGTTGACTTCCTCGGTATTTGCCAGGTCTTTGTCGGCAATGCTGCCCCAGGCATGCTTTGGCGCGGCAAAGGGCAGATACGACAGATACGGCGCAAAGGGCTTGACGTATTTGAGTACCAGCGTGTACTTGTCCTGGGCCACATACGAGGCCAGCGTATCGGGGTCAAAGCCTGCGGTGCTCGCGGCGGCAGTGTTTGGGTCCAGCAGCACATTGAGCCAGTAGACAAAATCATCTGCCGTCAATTCCTGCCCATCCGACCATTTCAAATCATGGCGCAGCTTGAGCGTTACCGTCAGACCGTCCTTGCTCACATCGCCATTGGCGAGCGTGGGCACCTCGGTCACTTCATCGGGCAAAAAGTTGCCGTCAGAGCCAATCGTCACCGGCCCGCCATAGAGCGCCGGGATAAGCTCAAAATCTACCACCGACGTGGCAAACCAGGGGTTGGTGCTATCAGGGAACTGCCAATCAGAAAAGACAACGGTGCCCCCGTTATGGGTGGGCGTCTGATAGTTATACTGCTGCTGCCCAACCACTGGACCCGTACCAGGGTTCCCGCAGGCAGCCATAATAGTAGCCAACAGCATCAGGAGGGTGGCCCCAAGAGCCACGCGACCATGTTTCATGCGTGATGCCTCTTTCTTCTGATCACTCTACAATGCGCAATTGTTTTCGCTGGCGCGAGACACATTGCCCGCTTATCCGCCCCGCCAGCGCGGGCGCGCATCCTGTCTCCCCATGCTTCTCCTTGCCTTGCCTGCCATGCCTCAAGCAAGCGTACTGGCAGGCAAAAGATGCAAAAACTCTCCCTCAGCGCGCCTTTTCAGCGCCTGATCGCTTTTTGGAAATGCTTGTGTTACGCTGCTACTTGGTTGGCTGCTCGGTGTTCAAAAGAATAGGCGCTCCCTGCTCTGAAATGCTCACCGTAATACGGGTGGACCCACCTACCAGTTTAGGAGGTGGCAGCGATGGAGCGAGCTGCACGGTGGGCGGCACGTAGGTATCGGGCAAGGCGTGATGCGACAGATTGAAGTAGAGTTGTTCAAGCGAATCGGCAATCTGCTGAAGCACCTCGGACGAGGCGCCATCTGCCTGCTGGACCGTAATCCAGAACAGCAGCCCATGATCTACAAACAACAGTTCGGACTGTGACCCATATTCCCAGACAAACTGTTCATAGTGAATCTCCCACCGCCCATCTACGTAAATCGCCGGGTGGCCCCCAATCTCAAACGTAGTCACCGCCCGCTGGTCTGCTGTTACCAGAATAGTGCGTC
The DNA here is from genome assembly GCA_036557885.1 of Ktedonobacterales bacterium. Classification (GTDB taxonomy): domain Bacteria; phylum Chloroflexota; class Ktedonobacteria; order Ktedonobacterales; family DATBGS01; genus DATBGS01. The sequence goes on along the minus strand of DATBGS010000060.1, from coordinate 11,044 downwards.
CCACCGCAGGCTGAAATTCGCGCACAATCACCCGGCCACTTATTGTATTCCCAGCCAGAATCCCATATTGGCTCTCGACCAGCGGGCCAGCCGCCCATTCTTCATCCAGGCGCAGCCGCATAGATTGGAACGCATAGTCAACCGTTTGCTGGCCCAACCAATAGATCGTAAAAGGAACCACCTGCACCGCTTCTCGCCAGGGAAGCTGCTGTGTCTCGGTCATGGTCAGCGCGGTAGCCGTTGAGGCGCTTCGTGTGGGATGGCGTCCCGCCTGGTTCAGTGTCGTCAGCGCCATCTGCGCCAGCACAGGCACGCCCACCGCCAGGCCCAATAAAAGAACGACAAACAACGCGCTCAGCCCCATCGCGTGCGGCAAACGCAGCGATAACTGACTCTTGAGCGAGCGCGGCGCCGATGTTGCCGCCTGCGCGGGTGTTTGCGCAGGCGGCAACGGCAACTCCAGGCGCTGGAAGACATGCGAGGCAATCGTCTGCTCCAGGTCGCGTGGCGCCAGGGAATATTCCTGGCCGCCGTGCAGAGTCTGGAAAAACAGCGGCGGTATCTCTTCTTGCTCCAGCGGAAATGCCGTTTGAAGGGTGTGCGCAAACTCCGCTTCCTCAGCAAAAAAATCAGGAGGAACCCTGCGTCCAGACGCGCCTTCCTGTGGGCGCTCGTTCTGGCCCTCAGAGTCGTTCGGTTGTGCGAACGGGGGTATCATATAGTTGCTCCTGCAACGCCTCACGCAGATTCCTCCGCACCCGCCAGAGCCGCGTGGCTACCGCGTCTTTGGAAAGGCCGGTACGTGTTGCCAATTCTTCCATGCTGGCGAGATGGAAATAGCGTAGATAAATCAACAAGCGGTCCAGTTCTGGTAACTCCTCCAATGCCCGCCGCAGTTCATTGTGCCGCTCCTGCTGCTCAAGTAACGCCTCCAGGCTGCCCTCACCGGAGAGCACCAGCAGCGGTTGCTCCTCAGATGCAGCCCGCGAAGAGTGCCATTCCTGCGGCAACGTAGTATCATCACAAAAGCTCACCAGTGGCTCCGTTGAGAGCTTACGTCGCTGCATCCTACGGCGATGGTCCAGCGCGAGGTACTTGGCGCGCATCGTCAGCCAGGTATGCAACGATGCCCGCGTCGGGTCATACGTCTCAAACTCTTGCCAGACCACCACAAAAAGATCATTGGCGCATTCCTCAGCATCCTCCTCCGTCCCCACTCCAGCCAGAACCAGGCGAATCAGATAAAACAGTTCACGGGAATATTGTATGATAAGCGCTTGCAGCATCAGCGGATTGCGCGCGCGCAACCCGTCAATGAATTGTTGATCGTCAAGCCAGCCTTCTTGAACCATCACGAGCCTCGTCGTTGCTTCACAGGTCTTCCCGCATAGTCGCTGCCAGCAGGCCCCCTGAACGGATGTTTCATCTTCTGGAGTCCAGTCAACAAATATACGTCGTCTCTGCGCAAAACATTTCACGCTGGGGGAGCGTTTTCAGAAATTCGCTAGAGAGGGAAAGCTGGCCGCTATTTTGCAGCGTATAGCCCCGGCGTCCCTGCCGGGAACGCTGCCCCGGCAGGGACGCCGGGGCTATACGCAACGCTGCCCGGCTTCTATCGAGGTTGTGTGAGGGATGCTTAGCAGTGGCGACGCGAGGGCAGCCCGCTCTCATCGGGCGTAGCATCTCGAAATGTCTCGGCAAACTGCATAAAGCGGTAGACATCGGCAAAGGTCGTTGCCAGCCCCAGCGACACGCGCACCGCGCCGCCGGTTTCAAGGCCCATCGCCTCAAGAAACTCATCAAACGGAGGGCGTTCTTCGCGCTGGAAACTGCGCACAATCGCCTCTTTAGAGATGCTCATCGCAATCTCTCCCGCGCCCGGATTGCAGAAACACCCTGTGCGCAGCGAGATTTGCCCGGCGCTGGCGCGCATATCTACCAGGCGCTCATCCACCACCTTGCCCGCCGGAGTAAAAAAGTTCATGGCAATTGTGCCGCCGCGTAGATGCGTGTCGCGCGGACCATAGACCTGCACGATTGGCTGGCCGTTGCTGTGGCGCAGCGCCAGCAGGCTTTCCAGCAGCCAGCCGGTCAAGCATGCTACGCGCGTATGGATGGTTTCGACGCCAACGCTTTGCAGGTGGCGCAGCCCAATCTCGATGGCGGGCAGCATCAAATAGTTGATCGTGCCATCCTCAAATGCCGCCTCATCATCCGCCATAAAAATGCGCTCGCTCTCCACCGACACCGCCCAGATGCTGCCGCCCGCAAACCAGGGCCGCTGCAACGTGCGCAGCACCGCCCGCCGCGCCAGCAGACACCCGATGCCCGTAGGATAGCCAAACAGTTTGTAAAACGAGAGCGGAATAAAATCCGGCTTCCACTGGCTCAGATCAAGGCGGTTGGTCGGCACAAACGCCGCAGCGTCTACCAGCACATCCCAGCCTTTGGCCCGCGCCACCTCAATCCACTCCAGCGGATGCTGCACGCCAGAAAAGTTGGATTGCGCCGGATACGAGAACAGCCTTGGCCCGGCGCCTTTTGGCTGATCGAGCGCAGCCAAGAGCGCCACTTCATCCACGCGCAGATCGGGCGGCGTCACCGAAACATAGCTGACGCTCGCGCCCCTGGCCCGCGCAAACTCGCGGATGCCGTTCACCGAATTATGGTTATCGTAGGTCAGCAGATACTGGCTGTCAGCCGTAAAAGGGTACGACTCGCCCACCAGCTTCAGCGCGCCGCTGGCGTTGGGCGTAAAGATGGCGACATATTCCTCTGGCGAGGCATTGAAATATTCCAGCACAAAAGCGCGGGCGCGCTCGTCTAACTCCGTTGCCGCGCGCGACGTGGGGTTATCCGAATGGGGATTGCCAAACACCTTGCGGCTCAGCATCTCCAGATGGGCGCGCAACTGGCTTTCCGCGTACAGGCCGCCGCCCGTATAATCCAGATAAATCTGCCCCTGCTCATCCAGCCGTTTATAGTCGCTCGCACGCAGTTCATCCAGGCGGCTTGTACTGTCAAAGGCTGGATACGCCCGCCGAAACGCGGAGAATGCTTCGTTGACGCGGGCCGGAGTGTAGAGGAGAGAGGTTGCCTTGCTCGTCATTGAGTGCCGCCCTTTCCTGGGAGTAACTGGAGCCAGCCAAGCACACGGTGCGTTTGGCTGGCTCCAGTATAGCGGAGGCTGGCCCTCATTGTCAAAAGCGGCGCTGGCAAACAACAGGGGTTGTTTGCTACTCCTGGCTTTGCTCCTCCTGTGGTTGCAGGCGCTGCTGCGCCTCCCAGCGCGCCCTGGCGCTGCGCCCGGTGCGCTGCTCCTTCTGTGAGCGGAACAGGCTGATATGCACCGGCGTCTCCTCATACACCAATCCACCGCCAAATACCTCGTCCCCCTCCAGACGCACCTCTTCGCCCAGCGCCACCGAAGGATACACCTCGCTGCGCGTGCCGCGCGCAGCCTCCAGGAAGCGCGTCGCGTGCTGATGCGTCACCGGCTCGCCCACCTCGCTACGCTCGCCAACCAGCGCGTCCAGCGCGTAGCTGCGCAAGAGCTTGTTCCAGAACGTCTGCGCGGTATCCGGCTGATCAAAAAGATCAACGCCAGCCACCTCGCCGCTTAACGCCACCAGCATTCCAACAGCGCCCGCCGCGTAGGGAAACGCCTTCTCATACGCGCTCAGGTCATGGTCGCGTGTCTGGTAGATTTCGTGCATCGCGCCCGTTGGCGAGTGGCTGCCAGTGATGCTTTCGCGCTCGGCCACCTCTGCCCAGACTTCGCCTTGATCTGCGAGCGGGCGCCCCGTCGAGCGGTAACTCTTCGTGACCTGCTCGTACTTGCTCGCGCGCAGCTTGTGATAGCTGTATTCGCCAGAGCTAAACGTGTCGGAAGTGTGGTGCCAGCGCCCATGCTCCACACAGGTAACTGGCAGCAGCATCTCCGTTTGCGCCCCTATCAGAAAGCTGGTATTCACCACCCGATTTTGCTGACCGCCAACGATCTCTTCCCCATCCACAATCAAAACGACGGCCTGTCCCTGGTTATGAATCACCAGTTCGGGTACCGAGGCGCTTGGGCGCTCCTTCACCTGCACCGCCCCTTCCGCAATGGCCTGTCCCAGCGTGCGATACGCCAAAACACGCGGCTTTGGCGCGCTCGTGCCCTGTGCTGCCGCAAAGAGCGGGAATACGACCATGCGCTCATGGGCCATGCCCTCGCCAACAGCCAGATGGCCCAACCGCTCCAGCACTGCCTGGGCAGCCGACCCGCTGCCCTCTTTGAGATTGTGTATACTATTGCTCGCCACAAATTGCCCCTTTCAGAGCCGCGTACCCGCCAGAAGTAGCAGAAAATCCACATCCATAAAGAACGCGCTACAAGGCCAATTTTCCGAGAATGGGCACGGCTCCTCCACCTCATGAGCAGGAGCAATCCCTTGAACCAGCAATGCAGCTAAGCAAGTCAATCATGTAATTTTTCACTAGAAAGGTAGTATAACACAGCAATTTGCCATAAGCAAGGGCAGCACCTCCACACGTGGAAAACAGCCGAGGCTCCTTGCAAAGTTGGCTGCTGTGGGCTACGATAAGCATATCGGAAACCGCATATGCGGTTATGAATATTGAGCTACAAATAAACCTACCCGCACGCGAATATTTGCAAATCCCTGCATAGGGAAAGGGATGCAACATGGCAACCGCACTTCATATTAAAACCACCGTTCAGCCTGGTGGCAAGATCGAAGTAAACGCGCCAGAACTTACCGAAGGCATGCGAGTCAGCGTTTTTGTGGCGGTTGAAGAAGATGAGTCAGCAGAGAAGCCGCGCGCGCTCGACATCATCTCCAGATTCCAGGGACATCGCGTCTTCAAGACGGCTGAAGAAGTGGATGCTTACATCCGAGAGGAAAGAGACTCTTGGGAGCGGGAATGACGAATGGATACGGCAGCCTTGCGTCAAGCTATCTCCAGTCAGCGAACGGTAGTCACCCGACACGCGCAAACGGAGCTTATTGCTGATGCGCTGCTCGAAGAGCCGGTGTGGACGAGCATGCTGGCGCCGGATGCAGAGGTAATCGAGGACTATGCAGATGACCCATGTGGCCCCTCTTGCCTGATTCTTAGCTTCGTTCAGAGCCGCCCCGTTCATACTGTGGTTGCCTTCCCTGCTCGTCGGCTTGCTGCCGCACAAAAACACCCTGATCTTGCTGTCATGATAACCGTCTATCGTCCCGATCAGCGGCCTCACGAATGGGGCCAGGATTTTCGAGTGCGCCTCTAACTTTCTTAAAAAATGCCAAGAAAGAGAGAACCTTATGCCAACTCTAGCAGAATTGCTTGATGGGATCATTTGTCCACGCTGCGGCAGAGAACAAACGTATGTCATCCGAGATACTGAGTATACGGCAAAAGTGGAGGGGGATACGGTTACTGTCACCATCACGGTTGGCGAGTGTACCTACTGCGGAGAACAGTTGCTTGATAAAGTTGCATCCCGCAAAGCGGAGGAGGCTGTTGAGCGCGTTCGCAGGGGGGATACTACTCAGCTTACCAAAATAGGGACCAGCTATCATCTCCCTTAAGTCACCCAGCAGAAAAGAGCAGGAGAAAAAGTCATGGCAATCACATTGACACGAACCTACCCCATGTTTATTGGCGGCGCCTGGAAAATGGCGGGTGAGTCGCTCGATGTCACCAATCCCTACACCGGCAAGGTCGTTGGCCGCACCTTCCAGGCCGACGCCGCCACGCTGGAAGAAGCCGTGCAGGCCACCGTCCGCGCCTTCCAGGTTATGCGCAAGCTGCCCTCCTACGAGCGCGTCGCTATTTTGCGCAAGATTTCGGATGGCATTGCCGCGCAAAAAGAAGACATTGCCCGCCTGATGGCGCAGGAATCTGGCAAGCCTATCCGCGATTGTCGCGTGGAGACTGACCGCGCCGCCTTCACCTTTCGCCAGGCATCCATCGAGGCCGAGCGCGTCGGCGGCGAAGTCATGCCGTTGGACCTCATGGCTTCCAGCAAAGGGCGTCTTGGTATCACACGGCGCGTACCCATTGGGCCGGTGCTGGGCATTTCGCCTTTTAACTACCCCTTGAACCTGGCCGCGCACAAAATCGCCCCGGCCATTGCCGCAGGCTGCTCGATCTTGCTCAAGCCGCCCTCCGCCGACCCACTCACCATGCTCACCGTCGCGCGCATCATCGCGGATTCCGGCCTGCCAGCGGGCGCGCTCAACGTCGTCCCTACCAATCGCGTGCTAGGCGATAAACTGGTGCAGGATGAGCGCTTCAAGTTGCTCACCTTTACTGGCTCAGCAGATGTGGGCTGGCGCATGAAAAGCATGGCGGGCAAAAAGAAAGTCGTGCTGGAACTGGGCGGCAACGCGGGCGTGATTGTAGATCAAGACGCCGACCTGGTGTTTGCCACACAACGCATCGCCACTGGCGCCTTCTCCTACTCCGGGCAGGTCTGCATCTCCGTGCAGCGCATCTATCTGCATGCAGCCATTGCCGACAAAGCACTGGCAATGATTAAAGCCAACACCGAAGCGCTCAAGCAGGGCGACCCGCTGGATGAAGCCACCGACGTTGGCCCGATGATTGACGACAAAGCCGCCGAGCGCACCGAGCGCTGGGTGCAGGAAGCCGTGCAGGAAGGTGCCAGGATTATCACTGGCGGCAAGCGCAACGGGCGCTTCTTCCAGCCCACCATCCTGACCAACGTCAAGCGCGAAAGCAAAGTGTGCAACCAGGAGGTCTTTGCGCCCATCGTGGATGTCTTCACCTTCGGCAGCTTCGACGAGGCCATCAAGCAGATCAACGACTCCAGCTTTGGCTTGCAGGCGGGCGTCTTCACCCAGAACTTGCAGCATGCCTTCCACGCCTTCAACGAGCTTGAAGTCGGCGGCGTGGTCGTCAACGACATCCCAACCTATCGCATTGACCACATGCCCTATGGCGGCGTCAAAGACTCCGGCCTGGGCCGCGAAGGGCTGCGCTACAGCATCGAAGACATGACCGAGCTTCGTCTCATGGCACTGACTGGCGTGCTGTAACGTTTGCGCTCGTGCCAGGACTATACAGTAGTCTCGCTCCCGTCGTCTCAGCCTTCAATGGAGCAGGCTGAGGCGACCGGACGTTTCAGACAAAGAAAAAACGTGACGGAAGATGGCAATGGATGACCTCATCGTTCGCGCAACCACGCTGGCAAGCGCTCTCCACGCTCGACAGGTACGCAAAGGGTCACTCGTTGGCGTGGAGGTTCCCTACCTCAGCCACCTTCTGGAGGTCGCTGGCATGGTCCTGGCGAATGGTGGGACGCCCACCGTCTGCGCGGCTGCCCTGCTGCACGACGCCATCGAAGACCAGGGAGCCGCCACGCGCCCTTTGATCGAAAAACAACTGGGCACCGAAGTGCTGCGGCTGGTGGAAGCCTGCACCGAGCAGGGCACCGGCGGCATGATCAAAGCGCCCTGGGCCGAGCGCAAGCAAGCCTATATCGCCCACATCGCCCACGCGCCTGCGCCCGCGCTGCTCATTGTTGTGGCCGATAAGCTGCAAAGCGCCCGCGAGTTGCTGCGTCTGCTGCGTCGGGCACAACAGCAAGGCGGCCCAGAGGCAACCGGGCTGGTCTGGGGCAAGTTCAAGGGAGGCCGGGAAGGAACGCTCTGGTTTCATCAAGAAGTGGTGAAGGCGCTCCAACACCGCCTGGCCGAATCACCACCAGGCGCGGCTGCCGCGCCCATGCTGATTGGCGCGCGGGTGCTGACCGAAGAACTGGCCGAGGTGGTAGATCGCCTGGCCCGCGAATACTAGTAACATGCGGTAAATGTATTTATTGAGCGCTGGCCTTCTGACCAGCCGAACAAACGCATAGTGGCGCTTCAGGCCACCATGCTGCTCAGCAAAAAGGAACAGATCAATGGAAGAGAAGACACTCGAAAAAGCCACCTTTGCTGCCGGATGCTTCTGGGGCGTCGAGGCGACGTCCGCCAGATCAAAGGCGTAAAGGAAACGTCCGTTGGCTATACCGGCGGCAGCAAAGTCAATCCATCATACAAAGATGTCTGCACCGACAGAACCGGCCACGCCGAAGCCGTGCAGGTGGTCTATGACCCCGCGCGCGTCTCTTACGAGGATTTGCTGAAAGTCTTCTGGGAGAACCACGACCCCACGCAGCTTAACCGCCAGGGGCCAGACGTAGGCACACAGTATCGCTCGGTAGTCTTCTTCCATTCCCCAGAGCAAGAAAAGGCCGCTCTTGCCTCCAAAGAGCAGCTTGCGCAAGCTGGGCGCTTTAAGCGGCCTATTGTGACGCAGATTGTGCCCGCTTCAGAGTATTATCTGGCCGAAGACTATCACCAGCAATACCTGGAAAAGCGCGGCCTCTCCTCGTGTCACATCGGCTAGGGTGGCCGCCCGGCAGGGACGCCGGGGCTACAAGCAGCAGCACTGCCTGTAGCCCCGGCGTCCCTGCCGGGCCGTGTTGTTGTTTATAGGGCAGCCGCATCGCCCCAGGCATAATGCGCGGCGTGCATGCCCTCTGCGGTATGCTGCCGTATGCGTGTGAGCGTCTCGCGCGCTTCAGAAGCCGAGAGTCCTCTGCGGCGCAGCAGCGCGTACGCAATCATCCCTGTCCGATGGATACCCGCTGAACAATGGATCAGCAGCGATTCGCCCTGATCGAGATAGCCCGATAGCTCGTCAATGCGCTCCAGCAACTGCTCCCTTGCCTGGTCTGTAGGCGGCGTAGCACCAGCCAGCGGCATCCAGGTCCAGGCAAGCTGCGCATTGAGCACCGCCCGCCCAACCTCTTCTCCGCCTTCTTTTTCCGAAAGCAGCGTCACCACGCGATCACAGCCTCCCTCTTTCAAGAATGGGAGGCTTTTGACGCCTGGCCGCCCCCAGAGCGCCAGGCGACCAGTGCCAACCTTCTCCCAGTTCAGCGGAATAGGTTGCGGTTTGGGCATCGTGCTCTTCCTCATCAAAATATACGTGGCTGTTATCTCTGCCATTAGTATAGCATTCGCTTGCACGCTCCTCTTTTGGCTCAGCAAGTTTTTGCTGCCTGCAACGTTTTACACCCAGAAGCGATATAGCAGAGTGAAATCTCATTTCTTGCGCAAGAACCCTGAGAGGACAACATGTTTCAGCACGCGCCGCCCGCCTCGGAGCGCCATCCACTCGCCATGCTCTATCAGCGCCACGCCAGCGCCATCTTTGACTACGCGCGCAAGCAGCTTTCTTCCGTTGAGGATGCTGAGGATCTGCTGGTGGAAGTCTTTCTGGCGGCGCTGGAGCAGCCCTATTTCTTTGGGCTGAGCGAGCAGGAGCAGCACGCCTGGCTCTGGCGCGTGGCGCATAACAAAGTCGTGGACATCTACCGGCGCCGGAATCGCCAGCGCCAGATACCGCTGGGCGAGACGCACCAGAGCATCGTTGACGAGCAGGACGCCAGCCCGGAACAGGCCAGCCTGGACAAAGAGCAGGATGCTCACCTCCAGGCACTCATCAAACAGTTGTCGCCCATGCAGCAGCGCGTCTTGCAACTGCGCTTTGGCGAGGAACTGCGCAGCGCCGAGATTGCGGCACAGATTGGGAAACGCGAGGGCACCGTGCGCTCTATCCTTTCCAGAACCCTGAACCACCTGCGCGGCCTCTACGAAAAGCCGCCGGAAAAGAGCTAAACCCTATGGATTCCCACGACGAATCATTCTCTTCCAAGAGAATTGACGAGCAAATAGAGCACCTGCTGAAGCAACAGGCCCAGCCTGCCCAGCCGCCCACTGCCAGCGCCCGCCTCATTCGCCAGCTTCGCCGCATCTATCGCCAGCAGGCACCAGGGCAGCGCGAGCAAACGCTGGCGCGTGCCTGGGAGCGCATCACGCAGCAGGCCACGCGGCGCAGCCAGGCGACCTCCAACCATACTGAGCAGCGCGTCTCGTTCCACCTGTCCGACCTGACAACACTCTATCGAGAAACAAGCCAGACAGCACCAGATGAGAACCGAGCAAAAGCAACTTTCACCTCTCACAAGGGAACTTCCACTATGAATACCAAACGAGTACGCGGCCTCACCGCTTTAGTAACGCTGACCGTCGTGGTGGCGGTTTTTGTCCTCCTGTTTACCACCATCCTTCCCAAACACACCAACAAGCCAACGCTTGGCTCTTCTGGCACACCAAAGCCCAAGGCCAGCGCCACCGCAACCACCATCTCCCTGCCAGCAGGCCAATGGACCAGCACATTTACGGGGAATGCCCAGGACGGGGACGCGCCCATGCTGTTCCCCGGCAACACGCGCATTCTCTACCAGAATCAGACAGCCAATGGCGACACCACCATCCGCATCCGGCGCAGCGACGACGGCGGCAAAACCTGGCACAAGTTGGCAGCGCCCGGCGGCCTGCCATCAGTGTTTGACTCAACCAGCGTTTTCGTCAGCTCGCTTGACCCCAACGTCGTCTTCATCACGCTGACTCTTTACCAGATTCCTCATCCCAACTTGTGTCAGTTGACGCCCACCGGCAGCAATGCCCTGGCGCGGCTCTCCGGCGGGCCAACCTGCGGCGTGCAGTATCTCAGCACAGATGGTGGGCAGCATTGGTCCAGGCTGGCCCTGCCCATTGCAGGCGCGCTGGGCGCGCCCTATGGCGGCCATTTCCAAAACCCCACCAGCGAGGAAATCCTGCGCCCACAGGGACAGCGCCTCTACTCCACCATCAGCAATTACTCGACAGTAGGCAATGTGACCTTTGGCGGGGCCAGCGTCCGCATTCTCGCCAGCGACGACGGCGGCAAAACCTGGAAGCTGGTGGATGCCGACCTGCGCGCCAACAGCCAGAACGCCTGCGACTACGCGCCCACGCCCACTGGCAGCACCATCTTTGCAATTACCGAGACATCTGGCTGCTATGACCCGAACGACTACACACCCGCCAGCCAGTTTCTCTGGCGCAGCGATGACGGCGGCGCCCACTGGAGCCAGGTAAGCCAGCTTCCCGCTCTGGCGGGAGATCTGGCGCTGGCTTTCCCACAGAACGGG
>DATBGS010000059.1:0-190013 GCA_036557885.1 Ktedonobacterales bacterium | reverse complement strand
ACGCGGCTACCTGGGGAGAGCAGACCTCACCGCCGAGCGTTTTGTGCCTGATCCGTTCAGTTCCACGCCAGGGGCACGCTTGTATCGCACGGGGGATCGGGTGCGCTGGCGCGCTCAGGGGGCGCTGGAGTATCTGGGGCGGCTGGACTTCCAGGTGAAGCTGCGGGGGTATCGCATCGAGCTAGGGGAGATCGAGAGTGTGCTCGTCGAGCAGCCAGGCGTGGCTCAGGCTGCCGTCGTGGTGCGGGAGCCTCCCAGTGGGGATGCCCAACTCGTCGCCTATCTCGTGCCGGAGCAGACTGCCCAGTCGCCCAGCCCTGCCGCATTGCGCCAGGGGGTGCAGGAGCGGCTGCCAGAGTACATGGTGCCGACAGCCTTCGTGGTGTTGGAGGCGCTGCCGCTGACGCCCAATGGCAAGCTAGACCGGCGTGCTCTGCCTGCTCCAGAGTGGCAGGACCGGCAGACGAACACCACTGAGCCACCGAGTACGCCCACTGAGATGCAGCTTGCCAACGTGTGGGAGCAGGTGTTGGGGGTCGAGCGGGTTGGGCGCCACGATAACTTCTTCTTCCTCGGCGGCCACTCCCTGCTGGGTGTGCAACTCATGCAGCGAATTTCCAAAGACTTCCAGGTGAGCCTGCCGCTGCGCACCCTCTTTGAAGCACCTACCATCAGTGCTCTGGCCCTTGTGGTGGAGCAAAGGCGAGAAAAGCAGGAGGCAAATGAAAACGCCTCTCTCAGCCTGCCAACCATCGTGCCAGGTTCTGATCATCGCTCTTTGCCTTTCCCCCTCACGGATGTTCAACAAGCCTACTGGATTGGGCGGAATGTGGCATTTGAATTAGGCAATGTTGCCACACACAGTTATGTCGAATGGGAAAGCGCCGACCTCAATCTAGATCAATACACTCGTGCATGGCGTCTCCTCATCGCCCGACATGAGATGCTGCGGGCGATTGTCCAACCGGATGGGCAGCAACAAATTTTGCCAGAAGTACCGCCTTTTGAAATTGCGGTGCAAGACCTGCGCGGACTGGAGCCTGATGTTGTTGCAACTCGCCTGGAAGCAGTGCGTCAAGAGATGTCTCATCAGGTATTGCCCACAGATCGCTGGCCGCTTTTCGAGATACGCGCCTCCCGGCTCGATGGTGGCCGCATTCGCATACACCGCAGCGCTGACATGCTCATGGTAGACGCCTGGAGTTGGCAAATCTTGACGCGCGAACTCCACCGGCTCTATCTGGACCCCCAGAGTAAATTGCCACCGCTCAGGCTCTCCTTCCGCGATTATGTGCTGGCTGAGTATGCCTTGCGTGAGCGTGACCTCTACCGAAGAGCGCGCGATTACTGGTGGGGTCGCCTCCCCGACCTTCCTCCAGCGCCGGAGTTGCCGCTGGCACAGAACCCAGCCACACTGACCCAGCCACACTTCACCAGGCGAAGCCAGCAGTTGGAGCAAGCAGCATGGAGTCGGCTCAAGGCAGCTGCAACCAGGCTAGGGCTGACACCTTCAGGAATCTTGCTAACTGCATTTGCTGAAGTGCTGGGCACCTGGAGCAAAAACCCTCGTTTCACCATCAACTTGACCCTGTTCAACCGGCTGCCCCTGCACCCACAGGTGAATGACATCGTAGGCGATTTCACGTCGCTGACCCTGCTGGCAGTTGACCACTCAACCGCTGATTCTTTCACCGAGCGGGCTAAGCGGCTACAGAAGCAGCTCTGGGAGGACTTGGAGCACCGTTTTGTGAGTGGCATAGCAGTGCTGCGCGAATTGGCACGTCTTCATGGCAATACAGCGCGCGCGCGTATGCCAGTGGTATTTACCAGTGCGTTGGGTTTGCACAACCCGGCAGATGACGCGGCTCAGACAGAGCAGGAAGGCTGGCATGCTGAGCATGTCTACGGCATCACACAAACTTCACAAGTATGGTTGGATCATCAAGTGCGCGAGCAGGACGGCGCTCTCTTCTACTCCTGGGATGCGGTGGAAGACCTCTTTCCTGCTGGCCTCCTTGACGACATGTTCGGCGCCTACAACCAGTTGCTTACACGGCTAGCTACCGAGGAGCAATGGGAAGCCGTTGCTGCTACCAACCTTTTGCCGCCTGTTCAGTTGGGGCAGCGGGCGGCAATGAATGCGACTGAGGCGCCCATTTCCACAGAGTTGCTGCACACGCCGTTCCTGGCCCAGGTGGTGCTGCGCCCCCAGCAGGCGGCAGTAATAACACCTCAGCGAACACTCAGCTATCAGGAAGTGGACAGCCGCGCAAAGCAAATTGGGCACATGCTACGACAGCAAGGCGCTCACCCCAACCAGTTGGTAGCAGTCGTCATGGAAAAAGGCTGGGAGCAGGTTGTAGGGGTGCTGGGCATTCTCTACGCTGGGGCGGCCTATCTTCCGATAGATCCCGACCTGCCTCCAGAGCGATTACGCTACTTGCTCAAGCACGCCGAAGTACAGATAGCGCTCACTCAATCCTGGCTGAATCGGCAGATCTCCTGGCCCAAGGAAATAAGGCGCATCCAGGTGGACAAGCTGAAGCCTGAGCAGATAGAACCTTCAGCACCGGAGCCACCAGTACAGTGCCAGGAAGACCTGGCCTACGTCATTTTCACCTCAGGCTCAACCGGTTTGCCAAAAGGGGTCATGATTGACCATCGTGGGGCCGTCAATACCGTCCTTGACATCAACGAGCGCTTTGGCGTTGGCCCTCAAGACCGCGTGCTGGCGCTTTCTGCGCTCAACTTTGATCTTTCAGTCTATGACATCTTTGGTATCCTGGGGGCTGGTGCCACGATTGTGCTTCCAGCAGCGGACTCCCGACGCGACCCGGCGCATTGGGTGAAGTTGTTGGAAGAGGAGCAAATCACCCTCTGGAACTCAGTACCCGCTCTTATGGAGCTGGCGGCAACACATCTGATCAGTTCCCAGAAACAGCCGACGCAGCACCTCCGGCTCGTCATGTTGAGCGGCGACTGGATTCCCCTGAGCCTGCCCAATCAGGTCTGGTCGTTGTGGAAGAATGCCTCAGTGGTCAGCCTCGGAGGAGCCACCGAAGCCTCTATCTGGTCCATCCTCTTCCCCATCGAGCAGATTGAGCCGGGTTGGAAGAGTATCCCCTATGGGCACCCGATGCGTAACCAACGTTTCCATGTCCTGAATGCAGCGTTGGAGCCGTGTCCGACCTGGGTGCCTGGTGAGTTGTACATTGGCGGGATTGGCCTTGCCAAGGGGTACTGGCGCGACGAGGTAAAGACCTCAGCCAGCTTTTTCAGGCATCCAAAGACTGGCGAGCGACTGTACCGCACAGGCGATCTGGGGCGCTACCTGCCAACGGGTGAGATCGAATTCCTGGGGCGCGAAGATTTTCAGGTGAAGGTACGCGGCTACCGCATCGAATTAGGAGAAATCGAAGCGGTGCTGGCTGCGCAGCCAGATGTGGCGCAAGTGGTGGTGATTGTGCGCGAAGACACTCCTGGAGACAAGCGGTTGGTTGCCTATGTCGTTCCAGCATCGGGAGCCTCTTTCCCTGCTCCCTCGGCGCTCCGTAAGGCTGCGCAGGAACATTTACCCGATTATATGGCGCCCGCAGCCATTATCCCCTTGGAAACCTTGCCACTTACTCCCAATGGGAAGGTGGACCGGCGTGCTCTGCCTGCCCCAGATTGGACGACACGCAAGCAGCAAGAGAGCATAGCTGCACCGCATACCCCCATTGAGGAGAAGTTGCTGGACCTCTGGAGGCAGGTGCTCGCGGTGGAGCGGGTTGGCATTCATGATAACTTCTTTGAGCTAGGAGGACACTCTGTGTTGGCAGTGCAACTCCTGGCGCGTATCTTTGAAGCCTTCCTGGTGAACATCCCATTGCGCACGCTCTTTGAAGAGCCGACTATTGCCGAACTGAGTAAACACCTGGCCCCGACACCTGTCGCTTCTGGAGTAAAGCCGCTCCTGGTGTCTACCGCATCGCAGCAATGCCAACCAGGAGACAACCATGCTCACTCCTTCACCCTGCTCACCGATGCAGAGGAGCGTGCCACGTTCAAAGCCAGCCAATCAGGTCTGCGCAAAGATCAATCCAATTCGTGGTCGGTCCAATTAATGGCGCCTGTGATGGATGAGGCTACGATCAGGCTCTATGCAGAACGCCGCAGCGCGCGTAAATTTGGGAGCGAGGGTATATCCCTGGAGCAATTCAGTGGACTCCTCAAGTGTTTGCGACAAATCTCGCTGGATGGAAAGCCAAAATATCGCTGGGGTTCCGCCGGAGGACTCTATCCGGTACAAATCTATCTTCATGTCAAGCCTGAGCGCGTGGAGGGCGTACCCACTGGAACCTATTACTACCAACCGATAGACCATCGGCTGATAGCCATTGCTCCCGATGCGCATATTGGTCCTGAGGTTCACGCCTGGATTAACCAGCTGCTTTACGAACAAGCGGCCTTCTCAGTCTTCCTGGTCGGCCAACGGAGCGCCATAGAGCCTCTTTATGGGGAATCCAGTCGAGATTTCTGCCTGATCGAAGCTGGTCTGATTACCCAGTTATTAGAACAGGAGGCCCACGCCCAACATATCGGGCTTTGCCAGGTGGGCAATGTCAATTTCATGCAAATCGCGCCGCTCTTTGGCCTGCAAGCTGATGCACTTTATCTGCATGCCCTCCTGGGCGGGCCGCTCGTATCGGAAGACCATCAGGAAAAGACGCTATCAGAGCAAGTTGAAGAAGCGTGGGAGGAAGGCCAGATATGAGCATGGCTGAATTTCTTGGTGAGCTATCACAACGCGGCATCAGCATCTGGGTTGATGGGGACAACCTCCGCTACCGCGCAACCAGGGACGCCTTGACCCCTGCTCTGCGCGAAGAATTGCGTCAACGCAAAGCAGAGATACTGGCTTACCTGCGACCAGCCTCCCAACAGGCCAATATTCCACGCCCCCTCCTCCCGGCGAAACGCGAAGGGGTGCTCCCACTCTCTTTTTCGCAAGAGCGCTTGTGGTTCCTTCAGCAATTAGAACCCGAAAGTTATGCCTATGTCGAACCTCACGCGATGAAGTTGGTTGGGCAGGTCCAGAGAGAGGCGCTGGAGAAGAGCCTGAACGCCGTAGTACACCGACATGAGAATCTGCGTACCACCTTTGTCAGTGTTCAAGGCAGACCTTGCCAGGTTATTGCGCCAACCGTACATCTTCCGTTGCCCGTCTTCGATCTGATGGCCCTGTCGGAGGAAGAGCGCCAGGCAGAGGCGCAGCGGCTATTTGCAGAGGCGGGTTGCGTAACTTTCGATCTCGGTCGCGGACCACTCCTGCATCTCTATCTGCTTCGGCTCGGCCCCGAAGAACATATTTTGCTTACTACCTTGCATCATGTTATCGCAGACCGCGCCTCGGGGAATCTGTTTTTAAATGAACTGACCACCTTCTACGCTGAATACTCCAAGACCACTGACCAGCAATTACCGCCTTCATTGCCTGAGTTGCCCATTCAGTATGCAGATTATGCGCTCTGGCAACGTGAACGGCTCCAGGGAGAAGCACTGGCACACCACAGGGACTATTGGCGCCAACAACTTGCGGGAGTACCTCCCCTGCTAGAACTCCCTACAGACTTTCCCCGCCCCACAGTCAAAAGGTACGGTGGCTCCCATCTAGGCTTTGAACTTCCGGCCACGCTTCAGGGTTTGCGAGCGCTGAGCGCGCGGGAGGGCGCGACACTCTTCATGACACTGCTCGCCGCTTTTCAGACACTGCTGATGCGCTACAGCGGCCAGGATGACATCGTGGTTGGCACCTCAATCACCAGCCGCACGCGCCTGGAACTGGAGCCATTGATCGGGCTGTTTATCAATACGCTGGTTTTGCGCTCCGATCTCTCCGGCAATCCTACCTTCCGGCAACTGCTCCAGCGTGTCCGCTCAGTCTGCTTGAGCGCGTATGAGCATCAGGAACTGCCCTTTGAGAAACTCGTCGAAGAATTGCAGCCTGAACGCAATCTCAGCTACTCGCCTCTCTACCAGGTAGCTTTTTCGCTGGAGCATGCGCCAGGTACTGCTATCAAGCTGCCAGGCTTGACCTGGGAATCTATCTCCTGGGCCAACAACACTTCGAAGTTTGACCTCTCCTTGACCCTGGTGGAAACCCCCACTGCCCTGCTGGGCCGGCTTGAGTACAATACCGACCTCTTCACCCCAGACACCATCATCCGGCTCGCTCGCCATTTCCAGACGCTCCTGGAAAGCATTGTGGCAAATCCAGACCAACAGCTAGCTGACCTTCCCATGCTCAATCAAGCGGAACGAGCGCAGATGTTGGGTGAGTGGGACCACCCACCGACGCCTTTGCCCACGAACCGCTGTCTGCATACGGTCTTTGAGGATCGGGTGACCGAGCGGCCAGATGCAATTGCACTGGTCCTTGAAGATCAGCAGCTTACCTATGCCGAACTCAACACGCGCGCCAATCAGCTTGCTCATCATCTCAGGGAGCTAGGTGTTGGGCCGGAAGTGCGCGTCGGCCTCTGCCTGGATCGCTCTGTCGAGGCCATCATTGGCTTGCTCGGCATCCTCAAAGCGGGCGGCGCCTATGTCCCGCTTGATCCTTACTCCCCCAGAGAACGTCTGGCATTCATGCTCGCTGATAGCCTGATTAACGTGGTGCTGACTCAGCGGCAATGGCGCTCACAATTCGCTGTCCAGGGAGCACAAGCGTATACGCTGTGCTCCCTGGACAGCGACTGGGAACTGGTCGCGCAGCAAAAAACGGCAAATGGTTCCTGGGACGTCTTGCCCGATAACCTGGCGTATGTGCTCTACACTTCAGGCTCAACAGGGCAACCGAAAGGGGTGCTCATTACCCACGCGCAAGTTGCGCATTATGTCTACGCCTGCCTGAGCGACCTGGGATTAGCCGCCTGTACCCGCTTTGCGCTGGTTCAACCCCTCACGGTTGATTCTACGGTTACCTTGCTCTATTCCTCTCTGTTTCTGGGGCAAACCCTCCACCTCTTCTCGCGTGAGCAAGCGCTCGACGCAATAGGGCTGAACGAAGCCTTCCGCGCTCAATCCATTGATTGCCTCAAGATCGCCCCCTCCCATCTGCGAGCTTTGCAAACAGTAGCAGGTGAGTCTCTCTTGCCACGCCAGCGCCTGATTATTGGAGGAGAGGCGTCTTCGTGGGAATGGGTTCATGGACTGGCGGCAAAGCATCCAGGCTGCCAGGTGATTAACCATTACGGACCAACAGAAACCACTGTGGGGGTCTTAATCTATCCTGTTCCGCGAGAAATCTCCACCAATGAGCCAGCTTACAGCACAACTCCATTAGGCCGACCCTTGCCCCGCATCCAGGCATACATCCTCGACGCTCGCTTTGAGCCTGTGCCGATTGGAGTCCCTGGAGAACTCTATATTGGCGGGGATGGACTGGCGCGGGGCTATCTCAACCGGCCAGACCTGACTGCCGAGCGCTTTGTGCCGCATCCCTTCAGCCGCTCCCCCGGCGCGCGCCTCTACCGCACCGGCGATCTTGTTCGCGCTCGCCCCAATGGGGTTATTGAGTTTATCGGGCGCAGAGATGAACAAATCAAGCTGCATGGGTTCCGCATTGAACTGGGTGAGATAGAAGGCGTACTCATCTCCCATCCTGCCGTCTCCCAGGCGCTGATCACCCTGCGGGAAGACACCCCTGGCGACCAGCGCCTGGTTGCCTATGTGGTGCAAACTGAGGCGTCTGCCGGTCCCTCTCCCGCTGAACTGCGCCAGCACGCCCAGGAGCTGCTGCCGGATTACATGGTCCCTGCTGCTTTCGTCGTGTTGGAGAAGCTGCCGCTCACCCCACACGGCAAGCTCAATCAGCAGGCGCTGCCTCCCCCTGACTGGGCAGCCCAATCCGCTCTCCCGGCGGTGCCGCCACGTACCGTTACGGAAACCAAGCTTGCTGTCTTGTGGGGACAGGTGCTCCACCGCGACTCGGTGGGCATCCACGACAACTTCTTCGAACTGGGCGGCCACTCGCTCTTAGCCACCCAACTCATGGCGCGCATCTTCGATACCTTCCATTCGGCACTTCCGTTGCGCACCCTCTTTGAGGCGCCCACCATTGCTCGCTTTGCCCTCCGCCTCGAGGAATATTGCCAGCAACCTGATACAGAGAAACAGCCAGAGGTCATGCCGTTCGTGCAGAGGGCGCGCTATCGGGGACCAGCAGGCCAAACAACTCGGACGAACTAGGAGGAGCAGGTTGGCTATGGCCGTTTACGACTCAGAGTACAGCCCGGCAGACATTCACCAGACTGATCAGGAGCAGAGGAACGCCCTTGAGGAAGACCTCTTCCTGCCCTCCTTTGCGCAAGAACGCCTGTGGTTCCTTGATCAACTCGATCCCAATAATCCCGTCTACATTACGTACACCCCTCCTCTGAGGCTGAAGGGGAAACTAGACCTGGCCGCGCTCTGGCAGAGCGTGCAAGCGGTGGTGGGGCGGCACGAAGTTCTGCGCACCTCCTTCGTCGCGGTGGAGGGCCGTCCCTACCAGGCCATCGCTCCTCATCTGGAGCTACCGCTGCCTCTGACCGATCTGAGTGGCTTGCCAGAGTCAGAGTGTGCGTCGCTGCTGGTTCCCCTCCTCCAGCAGGCCAACGAACTTCCATTCGATCTGACACACAGCCCCCTGCTGCGTGTCCACCTGCTGCGCCTGGCTCCCAGTGAGCATGTGCTTGTCGTCACCTTTCATCATATCATCACCGACCGCTGGTCCAGCGCGATCTTCTGGCGTGATCTGAGCGCCTGCTACGGCGCGTTCACGCTGGGCCAGTCCCCAGCCTTGCCCAACTTGCCCATCCAGTATGCCGACTATGCGACTTCTCAACGCGAGTGGTTGCAAGGAACACGGCTGGAGAAGTATCTGAGTTACTGGCGAGCGCAGTTGGCCGACGCGCCTCCTCTCCTCGACCTGCCCACCGATCACCGCAGGCCAGCGGTGAACCGCTACCGGGGTGCTCATCTGACCTTCCAGCTTGGGAAAGAGCTGCATCAGGCATTGCAGGCGCTGAGTCGTCAGGCAGGTGTAACGCTTTTTATGACGCTGCTGGCGGCCTTCCAGACGCTGCTGTGGCGCTCCAGCGGGCAGAAAGACATCGTGGTGGGCACGCCGGTATCCGGGCGCGCTCGTGTCGAACTCGAAGGGCTGATGGGCCTGTTTGTCAACACCTTGGCGTTACGCACCAATCTCTCTGGCAATCTCACCTTCCTCCAGCTTTTGCAGCATGTGCGCGAAGTCTGCCTGGGCGCCTATGAACATCAAGAATTACCCTTTGAGAAGCTGGTCGAAGACCTCAATCCTGAGCGCAGCCAGAGCTACGCTCCTCTCTTCCAGGTGGCTTTCGCTATGGAGCACGAAGATGCCCCCGCATCAGTCGAATTCCCTGGGCTGGAGCTAGAGCCGGTGCTCTGGGAAAACAGGACAGCCAAGTTTGACCTCTCCTTGATTCTCACCGATACCGGAACCAACCTGCCAGGGATACTGGAATATAATACGGACCTTTTCGACGCCGAAACCATTGCCCGGCTTGCTGATCGGTATCAAACACTGTTGCAAAGCATCGTGGCCCAGCCAGAGCAGCACCTGAGCAAGTTGTCCATGCTGACGATGGAGCAGCAAGAGCGCCTTCTGGCTGCCTGGGGCACCACATCTCAGCCTGCTATTCCAGATCAATGTCTTCATAAGCGCCTGGAGGCTCAAGTAGCCGAGCGACCAGATGCCATCGCCTTGAGCTTTGAGGAACAGCAGTTGACGTATTCGGAACTGGATGCCCGCGCCAATCAGCTTGCTCATTACCTCCGCGAGTCAGGGGTCGGGCCGGAAGTGCGCGTCGGCCTCTGTATGGAACGCTCGCTGGAACTGGTCATTGGGCTGCTCGGCATTCTCAAAGCAGGCGGCGCCTATGTCCCGCTTGATTCTACTTACCCGCAGGAGCGCCTGGCGTTTATGGTTCAGGATGCCGCTGTTGGTATCCTGCTCACCCTGACACGTCTGAGAGATCGCCTGCCATCGAATCTGGCGCGCGTGTTGTGTCTGGATGAGGACTGGCCCCAACTGGCCCAGCAGCCAACCTCGTCCCCTGAAACTGGGGTACAGTTGGACAACCTGGCGTATGTCATCTATACCTCTGGCTCCACCGGCACGCCAAAAGGCACGCTCATCTGTCATCGTCAGGTTCTCCGGCTCTTCGCCGCCACCTTCCCCTGGTTCCATTTCTCTGAGGCGGATACCTGGACATTGTTTCATTCCTACGCCTTTGATTTCTCCGTTTGGGAACTCTGGGGCGCCCTACTGTATGGCGGGCGGTTGGTCGTTGTGCCCTACTGGGTCAGTCGTACCCCAGAACTGTTCGCTGAGCTACTGACAGCTCAGCAGGTGACGGTCCTGAATCAAACCCCTTCCGCTTTCCGGCAATTGATACAGGGAGAGCAGACCCGGCCCACCCTCTCAACACAGTCGGACCTTCGCCTGGTCATCTTTGGGGGCGAAGCCTTGGAACTCCAGAGTTTGCGCCCCTGGTTCGAGCGGCACGGCGATCAATCCCCTCAATTGGTCAATATGTATGGGATTACCGAAACCACCGTACACGTCACCTATCGCCTGCTGGCACAGGCAGACCTGGACACCAGCGCGGCCAGCCCGATAGGCATCCCAATCCCTGATCTCCAAATGTATGTGCTTGATGCCTACCTTCAGCCTGTCCCAATCGGAGTGCCAGGCGAACTCTACGTCGGAGGGGCGGGACTGGCGCGGGGCTATCTCAACCGGCCAGACCTGACCGCCGCGCGCTTTGTTCCCCATCCCTTCAGCCACTCCTCCGGCGCTCGCCTCTACCGCACCGGCGACCTCGTTCGCTTTCGGCGCGATGGCAGCTTCGAGTATCTGGGACGGCTGGATCAACAGGTCAAGCTGCGCGGGTTTCGCATTGAACTGGGTGAGATCGAAAGCGTACTCACCACCCATCCTGCCGTCTCTCAAGCCCTCGTCACGGTGCGCACAGATACTCCAGAAGAGAAGCGTCTGGTCGCCTATCTCGTCTCGGCTGAGGTGTCCGCCAGCCCCACTCCTGCGGAACTGCGCCAGCACACGCAGGAGCAGCTACCGGACTATATGGTCCCTGCTGCCTTCATCGTGCTGGAGGCGCTGCCACTTACCCCACACGGCAAACTCAATCACCAGGCGCTGCCTCCTCCCGACTGGGCTGCTCAGTCCGACCAGCCGTATGTTCCTCCGCGCACCGCTACCGAGGCTCAGCTTGCCTCCTTGTGGGGGCAGGTGCTCCACCGCGACCCGGTGGGCATCCACGACAACTTCTTCGATCTGGGCGGCCACTCGCTCTTAGCCACCCAACTCATGGCGCGCATCTTCGATACCTTCCATTGCGCGCTGCCCTTGCGCACCCTCTTTGAAGCACCTACCATCGCTCGCTTTGCCCTCCGCCTCGAAGCATATCTGAAGGAGCAGAAGAGCACATACGAGCAACCAACGGACATACCATTAGCACGCGGGGCGCGCTATCGGGGGCAAGCGGGCCGAATAGCCCAGACAAACTAGGAAGAGCAGGTTCGCTATGATCTCTCAAGATTCACAGCAGATTCCAGTTGACGCCAAACTGGGAGCGCCGGAGGACGCCCTCGCAGAAGACCTCTTCCTGCCCTCCTTTGCGCAGGAACGCCTGTGGTTCCTCGATCAGCTCGAACCTGACAGCGCCATCTACAATCTGCGCTATGCTCTGCGGATGCGCGGGCCGCTGAACGTTCAGGCTCTGGATATGAGCTTGCAGATGGTGATAGAGCGCCACGAAGTCTTGCGCACTACCTTTACCTCAGTGGAAGGTCATCCCCTGCAAGCCATTGCCCCTCACATGGAACTGGCGCTGCCCCTGACCGATCTAGGCACCCTGCCAGCAGCAGCCCGCGAACAGCACATGCACCACCTCATCCAGCAGGCTGGTGAACTCCCGTTCAATCTGGCACACAGCCCCCTGCTGCGTGTCTATCTGCTGCGCCTGGCTCCCAGCGAGCATGTCCTTATCGTCATCTTCCACCATATCGTCAGTGACCGCTGGTCCAGCGCGATCTTCTGGCATGACCTGAGTGCCTGCTACAATGCCCTGACAACCGGACATCCCGTGACCTTATCAGAACTGCCGCTACAGTATGCTGACTATGCTGCCTGGCAGCGGGAGTGGCTCCAGGGGCCGCGCCTGGAGCGGCTCTTAAGCTACTGGCGAGCGCAGTTGGCCGACGCGCCTCCTCTCCTCGATCTGCCTACCGATCACCCCAGACCCGCGCAGGCCAGCTATCGCGGCACAAGATACTTTTTTGAACTGCCAGCCAGCCTGCATAAGAGGCTGCGGGCACTGGGTGGACGCGAGGGAGTGACGCTCTTCATGACGCTGCTGGCGGCCTTCCAGACGTTGCTGTGGCGCTCCAGCGGGCAGGAAGACATTGTAGTGGGCACCCCGGTGGCGGGCCGCACGAGGGTGGAACTGGAAGGACTGATGGGCCTGTTTATCAATACACTGGTGCTGCGCACCAGTCTGACAGGCGACCTCACGTTCCGTCAGCTTTTGCAGCGCGTGCGCGAGGTCTGCCTGGGTGCGTATGAACACCAGGACTTGCCCTTTGAGCGGCTGGTCGAAGAACTCAATCCTGAGCGCAGCCAGAGCTACTCTCCCCTTTTTCAGGTATTCTTTGTCCTTCAGAATACCCCTGGAGATGGGATACAAATGGCTGGGTTGGAGGGAGAACTGCTCCCTACCGAGAGCGAAGCAACCAAATTTGATCTGATCCTGGGCTTCTGGGAGGACGCCAGTAGGTTCTACGGGGATTTTGAATACAACACGGATCTCTTTGATCAGGAAACCATTGTCCGGCTCGCCAGCCATTACCAAACCTTGCTGGAAAGCATTGTCGCTGATCCTGACCAGCCTATCGCTCGCCTGCCTCTTCTCTCTCCAGAGGAACAAGATCAACTGCTTGCTTTTGGGAATGGCCCGACTGTTGACTATTCGACAGTAACCACCGTTCCCCAGCTTTTTGAGCGGCAAGCGGAGCGTGCTCCTGATGCTGTTGCGCTCGTCTGGCGCAACGAACAAATCACTTTTGCCGAATTGGACCAGCGCGCAAATCAACTGGCGCACTACCTTCAGCGGCTTGGCATCAGCCCTGAAACGCCTGTGGGCGTCTGTATGGAGCGCTCCCCAGACCTGGCTGTGGCCCTGCTGGGCACGCTCAAGTCTGGCGGCATCTACCTCCCCATAGACCCAGCCTATCCACCGGAGCGGCGCGCCTATATGCTCAGCGATGCCGCTGTTCCTGTGCTCCTCACACAACAGCGGCTGAGCGAGTCGTTCTCCGAGTCCGTTTCCGCCTCACAAATACAGATCATCTGCCTCGATAGCGAACACTCGCCCATTGCGCAGGAGCCTGACACGCTCCCCAGCGTCTTCCTCCAGCCTGAACACGCGGCCTATATCGTCTACACCTCTGGCTCTACGGGAAACCCAAAAGGGGTAGTGGTTTCGCATCGGGCGCTGGTTGATCGGTCTTGCGCCGTTGCTGCCCGCTATGGACATGGGCCGCAAGATCGGCTGCTGCAATTTGTTTCCATCAGCTTTGATGTATCGCTGGAGGAACTCTTCCCGCCCTGGTTGAGTGGAGCAACCGTTGTGCTGCTGCCAGAAGAAGGTATCCCCTCGCTCAGAGAGGTTTCCCGTCTGGCGGAGGAGCAATGCCTGACGGTCTTAGATTTGCCACCTTCCTACTGGCACGAATGGGTCGTTGAACTCGCGCGGACGCAGGCATCACTATCAGGCGCTCTCCGTCTGATGATTGTCGGGAGCGAGACGGTTTCTAAGGTCACTTTAGCGAGCTGGCAACAACTATCAGGGAACCAGATTGCCTGGTGTAATGTCTATGGACTTTCCGAAACAACCCTCATCGCACTCACCTATGGACCAGAAGATAATCAAGACTGGGAAAAGTTCTCATCCGTCCCTATCGGGCGCCCGCTGAACAATACGCAAGCCTATGTCCTTGATGAGCAGTTCCAGTTAGCGTCTATCGGGGTGCCCGGAGAACTCTATCTCGGTGGCCCGGCGCTGGCGCGGGGCTATCTGGGCCGCCCCGATCTGACGGCAGAGCGGTTTGTGCCCAACCCCTTTGGAGCATCTGGCACCCGACTGTACCGGACCGGGGATCTCGTCCGCTCTTTGCCCGGCGGCGTCCTGGAGTTCCTGGGGCGGGTAGACACGCAGGTCAAGGTACGCGGCTATCGGGTCGAACTGGGCGAAATTGAAGCGCTGCTCAAGAAGTATCCTGGGGTGCGCGAAGCGGTGGTACTTGCTCAAAAAGAGCCAACCTCCAGCGAGCTACCGGGCAGAAATGGACAAAAAGCATTACCAGCGCAAACCTTCGTAAAAGAGCAGACCCATCGCGCAACACGGCTAGTTGGCTATGTCGTGACCACCCGGCGGTCTTCAGCAATAAAAGACCGACTCCAGCGCTATCTGGAGGCCCACCTGCCGCCCTACATGGTGCCAGCCGATTTGGTCATCCTGGAAAGCATGCCGCTCACGCCTGGCGGAAAAGTAGACCGGCGTGTCCTGGCTGCCCAGCAAGACTCCCAGGCCAGACGCGCAGACGCCCAGCCTGGGTTCCAGACGCCTCTGGAAGAGATACTGGCAAATCTGTGGGCGGCAGTGCTGCATACTGAGCGGATCAGCAGGCTTGACGACTTCTTCAAGCTGGGCGGCCATTCCCTGCAAGCAACCCAGATTGTCGCCCGCGTTCGAGAAACATTTGACATTGAACTACCCGTCCGCGCGCTTTACGACGCGCCCACTATTGCTGCCCTGAGCGAGCGCATCGAAAACGCTCGCCGGGGCATGTCAGAGTCACCTCTGAGTCCACCCATCCGCCCTTCCATTCGTGATGGGGAACTGCCGCTCTCTTTTGCTCAACAGCGGCTGTGGTTCCTCAATCAATTGGAGCCAGAGAGTCCAGGCTACAATATGCCCAGCGCTACACGGTTGCAGGGGCAGCTCAATGTCGCCGCCTTGGAACAGAGCCTCAATACGCTCATCCAACGCCACGAATCCTTACGCACCACCTTTGCTCTAGCTAACGGGCAACCGGCGCAAATCATCGCTCCCACCGCCAACCTTGTATGGCCGATGATAGATGTGAGCGCATTGCAGGAACCGGAGACACAGCAGGCTGCCGTCCAACAGGTGATCTGGGAGGAAACCCAACAACCATTCGATCTGGCGCGTGGTCCGCTGATTCGCGCCCGGCTGGTCAGATGCAGTGATGAAGACCATGTGCTGCTGCTGACCCTGCACCATGCGGTGGCGGATGGCTGGTCTATGGACCTCTTGTTCAAGGAACTCAGCGCGCTATACACGGCCTATCAAACTGGCGCTGCTCCCAGGCTGCTTGCGCCAGCCATTCACTATGCCGACTACGCGCTCTGGCAGCGCCAATGGCTGCAAGGGGCCGTTCTGGAGGAAATGCTCGCCTACTGGCGTAAGCACCTGGCAGAGGCGCCACCCGTGCTGGAATTGCCCGCCGATTATCCCCGTCCGGTGGAGATAAGCTATCGAGGCGCTCATCTTCCGTTCACCCTCCCGGCCAGACTGAGCCAGGAATTGCAAGCCCTGAGCCTGCACGAAGGAGTAACGCTCTTCATGGCACTCCTGGGAGCCTTCCAGACGCTGCTGATGCGTTACAGCGGGCAGGAAGACATCGTGGTGGGGACGCCAGTAGCCGGGCGCCAACGGCGCGAGACGGAGGAGTTGATCGGGGTGTTTGTCAACACGCTGGTGCTCCGCACCGATCTCTCAGGAAACCCCACGTTTCGCCAGGTACTCAGGCGGGTGCGCGAAGTGTGCCTGGGGGCCTATGAGCACCAGGATTTGCCCTTTGAAAAACTCGTCGAGACAGTCCAACCAGAACGCAGCTTGAGCTACTCACCACTTTTCCAGGTGCTCTTTGCCCTCGAACACGCCTCAGCCGAGCAGATCAGACTCCCCGGCTTGACCCTCCAGCGAGTTGAGCGGGCGAGCGACACGTCGAAGTTTGATCTGTCCATGTTCCTTTCAGAGACACCGGCAGGTCTGATGGGAGTGATTGAATACTCCACTGATCTCTTTAAAGCAGAAACTATCTCGCGCCTGTGCAGGCATTGGGAACACCTGTTAGAAGAGATGGTGGCGCATCCAGATCAACCCATTGCCGAGTTGATGCTGCTGACGCAGGAGGAGCGGCAGCAAGTGCTTGGGGAATGGAATGCCACGCAAACAACCTATCCCCAGAAAGCATGTATCCACCAGCTTGCTGAAGTCTGGGCACAAGACACGCCCGACGCGATAGCGGTGGTCTTCGAGGACCAGCAGCTTACCTATGGGGAGTTGAACCGGAGAGCAAATCAACTCGCTCACTATTTGCGCAGCCTGGGCGTCGGGCCAGAGGTAGCTGTCGGGCTGTGTATTGAGCGTTCGCTGGACTTGATAATAGCGCTGCTGGGCATTCTCAAGGCAGGCGGAATCTATGTGCCCCTGGACCCCTCCTACCCCCAGGAACGCCTGGCCTTCATGCTCGCCGATGCCAGGGTGCCGGTCTTACTGACCCAGGCCCATTTGCAAGCCCAGTTGCCGTCAACCAACGCGGCGCTCATCTGCCTGGAGAGCGAGTGGCCGCACATTGCTCAGCAACCTGCGGACAATCCGATCAACCGCACAGCAGCCGCGAACCTGGCCTACGTCAATTACACGTCTGGCTCCACAGGCCAGCCCAAAGGCGTCAGTATCCCCCATCAAGCGGTGATTCGGCTGGTGAAAGCAACCTCCTACGCTGCATTTACGGCGGATGAAGTGTTTTTGCAGTTTGCTCCCGTCTCCTTTGATGCCGCTACCTTTGAAATCTGGGGGGCTTTATTGAATGGGGCGCGGCTGGTCGTGCTGGCGCCCAGCACCCCCTCATTAGAAGATCTGGGCCGGGCGCTTGAACGCTATCAGATCACTACCCTATGGCTCACGGCAGGGCTGTTCCATCTGATGGTGGAAGAGCAACTGAGTAGCTTCAGGTATCTGCATCAGCTACTGGCGGGCGGCGATGTCCTCTCCGTTCCTCACGTGCGCCAGGTTCTCCAGCAGCAGAAAAACCTCGTGCTCATCAATGGCTACGGGCCAACCGAGGGCACGACCTTCACCTGCTGCTCTCCCATGACCACGCCCGAACACGTGGGGAATACCGTTGCGATAGGGAAGCCAATTGCGAACACGCAGGTCTATGTAGTAGATAAGCATCTCCAGCCCGTGCCGGTGGGAGTGCCAGGGGAACTCTACATTGGGGGAGCCGGGCTAGCGCGTGGGTACTTGCAGCGCCCAGACCTGACCGCTGAGCGCTTTATTCCTCATCCCTTCAGCACAATCCCTGGAGAACGACTCTACAAAACAGGCGATCTGGTGCGATACCTGCCTGACGGCAGCATTGAATTTTTGGGGCGGTTAGATCAGCAGGTCAAGATTCACGGCTACCGCATCGAACTCGGTGAGATCGAAAGCATCCTGAGCCAGCACCCAGGGATACGCGAGTGCCTGGTGATCGCCCTCAAGGATGGACCGAGCGCTACCCGCCTTGTCGCGTATGTCACCAGAACTCAGGAAGCCGTCACCACCAGCGAGTTGCGCAGCTATCTCAAAGAGCATCTGCCTGAGTATATGCTACCGGGCATTATTGTAGAATTAGAGGAGCTACCGCTTAACGCCAATGGCAAGGTAGATCGCAGCGCGTTGCCAGCCCCGGAGACACTCCACTTTGAGAAAGCTGAGCAATACGTTGCAGCGCGTACCCCGCAAGAGGAGATTCTGGCAAACATCTGGGCGCAGGTGCTCCGACTAGAGCACGTGGGAGTCCATGCAAATTTCTTTGAATTAGGGGGGGACTCCATCCTCAGCATGCAAATTATTGCGCGCGCGCGCCAGGCAGGTTTGCAGTTGACCCCCAAGCAGCTATTCCAATATCAGACCATCGCTGAACTGGCTGCTGTCGCCACCATCGCGCCCTCCACTGCTGGAGACAATGGGCCGATCAGCGGACCAGTCCCGCTGACCCCGATTCAGCATTGGTTCTTTGAGCAAAACCTGCCTGAACCGCAGCATTATAACCAGGCGATGCTGCTGGAAGGGTCAGCTACTCTGAATGCAGCCCTCCTTGAAAAGACGCTGGCGCATTTGCTCAACCATCACGACGCATTACGTTTGCGTTTCTCGCGCACAAATGCTGGCTGGAAGCAGCACAACGCCGGACCAGAGGCAGAAGCTGGGGGATACTTTTCGCACGTCAACCTCGCCGCGCTCTCACCCCAACAGCAGCAACAGGCTATTGAGCAGAGAGCAGCAACGCTCCAGGCCAGCCTGAATCTGGAACATGGCCCACTGCTGCGCGCAGCCCTGTTCCTCCCAGGGAGCCAGATCCCCTGCCGGTTGCTGCTTGTCATTCATCACCTGGCGGTTGATCGAGTCTCCTGGCCGATCCTCCTGGAAGACCTGGAGACGGCCTATGAGCAGCTTCAACGAGGAGAGCCTGTTCAGTTGCAGCCGAAGACCACTTCCTTCCAGCGCTGGGCCGGACGGCTCACCGAATACGCGCAATCCGAAACGCTGCTGCGTGAGGCAGCGTATTGGCTTGCCGAGGCACGCCAGCGCAGCCATCGCTTGCCGGTTGATCACGCTGCCAGCACGGAAGCCAATACCGAAGGGTCGGCGCAGACGGTTGTTGTCACTCTGAGCACACAAGAAACCCAGGCGCTTTTGCAAGAAGTCCCGAAAGCGTACCATACCCAGATCAACGATGTCTTGCTGACCGCTCTGGCAGTCGCTTGCAGAGAGTGGACTGGTGGGCCAAGGCTGCTGGTAGACCTGGAGGGGCATGGACGAGAACCCATCGTGGATGGCGTTGATCTCTCGCGCACGGTGGGCTGGTTCACCACGATCTTCCCGGTGCTCCTGGACCTGGAAGGGCTACATGGTCCCGGCGAGATGTTGTCAACCATCAAGGAGCAACTCCGCCAGATTCCACAGCATGGCATCGGCTATGGGTTACTGCGCTACGTGAGAGAAGATCAGGAAATAGCCAGGCAGCTTCAGGAGTTGCCACAAGCTGAGATGAGTTTTAACTATCTCGGCCAGTTTGATCAAGAGGCTTCCGAGCAATCACGCTTCAGGCCAGCGCGAGAATCGAGCGGGCCAGGTTTGAGCAGGCACGGAAAACGAACGCATCTCCTGGAACTGCTCGGAGGCGTAGCTGGAGATCAATTACGTCTCACCTGGGTGTATAGCACCCACGTTCACAACCATGCCACCATTGAACGTCTGGCACAGCGCTATCTGGAGGCGCTGCGCACGCTCATTGCCCACTGCCTGTCTCCAGAAGCAGGGGGACACACGCCTTCTGACTTCCCATTAGCAAAACTCGATGCACGCACTCTGAGCAAACTCTCACAGCTTATAGATGAGGATGAGTAAAGATGAAAATGAAGAATGTTGAGGACATCTATCCACTTTCGCCCACCCAACAAGGAATGCTCTTTCATACCCTGTATGCTCCTCAGTCAGGCATCTATTGTGAGCAAATTGGCATAACGTTTCGCGTTCCCCTCAATGTACCCGTCTTCAAGAAAGCGTGGGAGTATGTAGTTGAGCGCCACCCCATTTTACGTACCGCTTTTGTGTGGGAAGGCATTGATGAGCCGCTCCAGGTGGTGCGCCAGAAAGTTGAACTCCCCTGGGAGGAGCAAGACTGGCAAGAGGAGTCAGCATCAGAGCAGGCAGCTTATCTGGAGGCGTATCTGCGCGCCAGTCGCACACGCGGTTTTGAACTTGCCCAGGCTCCGCTCATGAGCTTTGCAGTGCTGCGTGTCTCGGATGAGGTCGTGCACTTCGTCTGGAATTATCACCATTTACTCCTTGATGGAGTATCTACCAACCGGATTCTTCAAGAGGTCTTCGCTTGCTATCAGGCACTGCAAGAAGGACACGCGCCCGTCCTGCCCAGGCCACAGCCCTACCGAAACTACATTGCCTGGCTACAAGAACAGCCCCTCGCCGCAGCCGAGAACTTTTGGCGCCAACACCTGGCTGGTTTCACCGCGCCAACTCCGCTGGTCATGGACCGCCCGACACACGCGAGGACGGCTGTCACCACAGAAGAGAGCAGCGGAGAATATGAGATGCGCCTTTCCCGCACCACCACCGCTGCGCTTCAGGCGTTTGCTCGCCAGAACCAGGTAACTCTGAACACACTGTTACAAGGGGCATGGGCGCTCTTGCTCAGCCGCTACAGCGGCGAGGACGATGTGACTTTCGGCATCACCGTCTCCACCAGGCCCGCAACGCTGCCTGGAGCCGACACGATGATCGGCCTATTCATCAATTCGTTGCCAATGCGCGTGCCGGTGCCACCTGATGGGCAAGTTCTCCCTTTTCTGAAGAAGGTGCAGCAAGAACAGGTGGAGGTGCGCCAATACGACTACAGCCCGTTGGTGCAGGTGCAGGGCTGGAGCGAGATACCGCGCGGGCAACCGCTCTTTGAGAGCCTGCTGGTCTTTGAAAATTACTCTCAGGCAGCGGCACAAGACGCGCATGGAGAACACGTCACGCTGGGAAGCACCTGGTGGGGCAAGGAGCGCGCAACCTATCCACTGACGCTCACCGTTGCGCCCCAGGCAGAATTGCTGCTGCGCGCTGGCTACGAGCTAGCGCGATTTGACGAGCAGACGATCCAACGCTTACTGGGGCACCTGCGACAACTGTTGGAGGGCATGGTCGCCGAACCGGAGCGGCCACTGGGAGACATCCCAGTGCTGACCGCGCCGGAGCGCCACCAACTGCTGGTTGAATGGAACCAGCAGTTGGCACCAGCGGCAGAAGAACTACAGCAGGCATGCCTGCACACCCTCTTCGAGGCACAGGCAGAGCAGACCCCTGAAGCAGTAGCCGTCACGTATGGTGACCTCCAGGTGACGTATGCAGAACTCAATGGGCGGGCAAATCAGATTGCCCGACATCTCCAGCGGCGCGGCGTGGGGCCGGAAGTCCTGGTAGGACTGTGTATGGAGCGCTCGGTAGAGATGATCGTAGGACTGCTTGGCATCCTGAAGGCAGGAGGCGCGTATGTGCCCCTGGACCCCTCTTATCCGACTGAGCGATTGGCCTTCATGCTCACTGACGCTCACGCGCCCGTGCTGCTGACCCAGGCCCCACTGCGTCACCAGCATGCCGATATTTTCGGGGCCAGCGGCGTCACTGGCGCGACACCTCTCCAAATCGTGCTTCTGGATACAGATTGGCCGCAGATCAGCCAGGAAAGCGCAGAGAATCTGGCAGGCAGCGTCTCCGTCACCAACCTGGCCTATGTCATCTACACTTCTGGATCAACTGGCCGCCCAAAAGGAGTCATGGTGTCTCATCGCGGGCTAGGCAACCTGGCTCGCTCGCAGATTCACACCTTTGCCGTCACCCCCACGAGCCGCGTGCTTCAGTTTGCTTCGCTCAGTTTTGATGCCGCAGTCTCTGAACTGGCGATGGCCTTGCTGGTTGGGGCACCACTCTGCTTAAACGCGGAGCACGTCTTACACTCCGCGCCAGACCTGCTGCACCTGCTGCGCGAGCAAGACATCACAACGGTCACGCTTCCCCCATCACTGCTTGCCGTCTTGCCTGTCGAGGAGCTTCCCGCGCTCCGCACGCTGGTGGTTGCTGGCGAAGCATGCCAGCCAGAGTGGTTGGCACGCTGGGCGGCACCAGGCAGACGTTTGTGCAACGCTTACGGTCCAACCGAAGTTACCGTCTGTGCCACGATGGCTCCCTGGGAGAGCACTAACCCCAGCCTACCCATTGGACGGCCCATTACCAACACTGCCATCTATCTCCTGGACAAGCGGATGCAACCAGTGGCAGTGGGCATGCCAGGCGAAGTCTACATTGGCGGTGTTGGGCTGGCGCGCGGCTACCTTGGGCAGCCCGCGCTGACTGCTGAGCGCTTTATTCCTCATCCCTTTGCCAGCGAGCAAAACAGCCTTGCCTCTCCAGGCGCGCGTCTGTATAGAACAGGAGATCTGGCACGCCACCTCCCCGACGGGAATCTGGAGTTTCTCGGACGGGAAGATAGCCAGGTCAAGGTGCGAGGCTACCGCGTTGAATTGCAGGAGATCGAGGCGCGACTCACTGCCCACCCTGCCGTACAAGCAGCTATCGTTCTGGCCTGGGAGGGCCGCTCGCCCCAGCCACCAGAAGCCCAGCCGGATGAGGAGACTACCGCTCAGACAGAGAAGCGCCTGGTAGCCTATGTGGTCTATCATCCAGAAGAAGCGCAAAGCCATCACCAACTTTATCAATTCTTGCAGCAGCAGTTGCCAGCCTACATGATCCCCTCGTTGTTTATCGAATTGGAGTCATTCCCACTGACGCCCAGCGGCAAAGTAGATCGTCGCGCGCTGCCTTCACCCGATGAGGCGCATACCCAACGGTCAAGCACCTTTGTGCCTCCGCGT
This sequence comes from Ktedonobacterales bacterium, assembly GCA_036557885.1. Classification (GTDB taxonomy): domain Bacteria; phylum Chloroflexota; class Ktedonobacteria; order Ktedonobacterales; family DATBGS01; genus DATBGS01. The sequence goes on along the minus strand of DATBGS010000059.1, from coordinate 167,413 downwards.
AACAGCGTGGAGGAAGAGCTTGCCAACATCTGGGCCGATGTGCTTGGGCTGGAGCAAGTCAGCGTAGAGGACAATTTCTTTGAACTAGGCGGGCATTCACTCCTGGCGACTCAGGTGATCTCGCGCATCCGCGACGCCTTGCAGATAGAGCTTCCAGTCTGGACCATCTTTGAAGCCCTGACCGTCGCGGGGTTAGCCAGAGCCATTGTCCTCAAAGAACTTGAGGAGGCCGATAGCGACGTGGTAGCGCAAGTGCTGGAGCAACGTGACTGATTTTTCGTGGCTCAATGTGCCCCATTCATCCCGGCCATAAAGCAATGAAGCAACGAAGGAGTTGCCGGTGAGCAATCTCGACCACAAGAAACGTCTGACTGAACTTTCTCCCGATGAGCAAATAGCACTCTTTGAACAACTCCGGAAGAGGCGGCAGCAGGAGCAGAAAGCCTCCGCCTCTCCATCAGTTCTCTCTATCACCCGCCAGAGCCGGGAGTCGCGTGTCTTCCCGCTCTCATTTGCCCAGCAGCGCCTGTGGTTTCTCGATCAATTTGAACCAGATACCTCTCTGTATAACATTCCAGAGGCGCTGCACATCAAGGGACAATTACAACAAGAGGCGCTTCAGCAAACCTTGGAAGCGCTGGTGGCGCGACATGAAACACTACGCACCACCTTTGTCGCCAGAGATGGCGAGCCGGTACAGGTGATTGCAGAGCAGCAAGCGGTGCATCTGCCCTGCATAGACTTACGTGATCTCCCAGAGCAGGAGCGCGAGGCAGAAGCGCTGCGTCTCGTCCGCGAAGAAGCGGGGCGCCCGTTCAATCTGGCAAAAGGCCCCCTCTTGCGAACGGCCATGCTGCGCCTGGCTGAAGAAGAATTCATGTTGCTCCTGAGCATGCACCACATCATCTCCGATGGCTGGTCAAAAGGCGTGCTCATGCGAGAATTACTGACGCTCTACCAGACCCTGCTTTATCACCCGGAGCAGGCTGCAAGCTGCCTACCGGAACAGCCTATTCAGTATGCCGACTTTGCCGTCTGGCAACGACAGTGGCTGCAAGGAAAGGCACTGGAAGAACAATTGGCCTACTGGAAGGGCCAACTTGCTGATCTGCCGCCGTTACAAATGCCCACCGACCATCCCCACCCAACCGCCCGCACAATTGAAGGAGCAGCCACAGCGCGGATGCTCGCTGCTGGGTTGGCCGAGCAGCTGATTGCTCTGAGCCGGCAAGAGAAGTGTTCGCTCTTTATGGTGTTGCTCGCGGCATTAAATGTCTTGCTCTCGCGCTATACCGGGCAAGAAGACATTGCCGTCGGAACAGCCATTGCCAATCGCAACCGTGCTGAGATTGAGGGGCTGATTGGCTTTTTTGTAAACACGCTGGTGCTGCGCACCTCTCTCGTCGGCAAGCCTACGTTCCGCGAATTGTTGGGGAGAGTGCGCGAAGTGTGCCTGGGGGCCTATGCGCACCAGGATTTGCCATTTGAGCGGCTGGTGGAGGAACTGCAACCATCGAGAGACTTGAGCGGAACCCCCCTGGTGCAGGTCATGTTAACACTGCAAAATGCGCCTAAGTCGGCCAGCAAGGTTTCTGGCCTCAGCATTTCTCCTCTGCAAGCCGAGGTGAGAACCTCAAAGTTTGATTTAACTCTTTTCGTGGCAGGCGATGAGCGGGGGCTGCTGCTGGATGCAGAATATAAGAAAGAGCTATTTGAGGAATCCACGATCAGCCGGATGCTGACGCATCTGGAGATGATTGTAGCGGCGGTCGTCGCCAATCCAGATCAGTCCATCGCAGACATTCTTCTGCTGACGCCTGCTGAACGCAACCAGCTCCTTGTGGAGTGGAACCCTTCCGGGCAGAAGCATCCGTCTGACTCCTGTCTTCACGAAGTCTTCGAGAAACAGGCGGAGACAGCACCCGACACTGTGGCACTTGTCTACGAAGGTGAGCAGCTTACCTATAGCGAGTTGAACGGGCGAGCAAACCAGTTGGCGCACTTTCTGAGAGGCTTAGGGGTTGGGCCAGATGTGTGTGTTGGGCTTTGTGTAGAACGCTCGCTGGACCTCCTGATCGGCCTCCTGGGCATTCTCAAGGCAGGCGGCGCCTATGTGCCTATGGACCCTTCGACCCCGCGTGAACGGGTTCACTTTATCCTGAAAGACGCCCATGCCCCCGTTCTGCTCACACAAAAGCATCTGCTGGCACAACTGCCACAGCTTGCGCGATGGCCCAATGCCCAGGGCTACGACCAAAACTCACCCAGAGCAATCTGCCTGGATGAAGATTGGCAGCACATCGCCCAGGCAGGTGCAACAGACATGCTGGGTCTGAGCACTCCCGATAATTTGGCCTACATCATCTATACTTCCGGGTCCACCGGCCTGCCCAAAGGCGTGCTGATCAGTCATCACAACGTCACCCGGCTTTTTGCTGCAACTGATTCCTGGTATGCTTTTAACAGGCAACACGTATGGACGCTTTTCCACTCTTACGCCTTTGATTTCTCTGTCTGGGAGATTTGGGGGGCGCTTGCCTTTGGCGGACGGCTCGTCATCGTTCCCCGTCTGGTGGCCCAATCCCCGGATGCGTTTTATGACCTGCTGGTCAGCGAGCAGGTGACGGTGCTGAACCAAACCCCTTCCGCCTTCCGTCAGTTGATTCAAGTGGAGGAAGGGTTGGGCCAGGCAAAGCCGCTCGCTCTGCGATACGTCATCTTTGGCGGCGAAGCCCTGAATATTCAGAGTTTGCAGCCCTGGTGGAAGCGCCACCCTGACCATTCACCCAGGCTCATCAATATGTACGGCATCACCGAAACAACGGTGCATGTGACCTATCGCCCGCTTTCCGAAGCCGACCTGCACCTGCTCAGCTCTAGCGCCATCGGCAGCCCCATCCCAGACCTGAGCACCTACGTACTTGATCGGCACCTGCAACTGGTGCCAGTGGGCGTGCCGGGTGAACTCTACGTGGGTGGAGCAGGGCTGGCGCGTGGCTATCTCAATCGCCCTGGTTTGACCTCCGAGCGATTCATCCCCCATCCCTTCAGCACAGAACCAGGAGCGCACCTGTACAAAACTGGTGATCTGGTGCGCTATCGGCCCAACGGTGACCTGGAGTATCTGGGACGTATTGACCAACAGGTCAAGGTACGCGGCTACCGTATTGAACTGGGAGAGATCGAAGCCATCCTCCAGCGGCATCCGGCAGTACGCGAGGCCGTCGTGATCGTGCACGAGGATGCGGCGCAACCCGCAGAAGACCAACAGGAAGAACACAGCCATAAGCGCCTTGTTGCTTATGTCACGCGCAAGCAGCACCAGGATGAGAGCAGCGAATCCTCCCCAACAGAAGAATGGCTTGCCGAGCAAGTGGCACAGTGGCAGCAGGTCTTCGATACCATCTATCACCAGCCACCCGAACTGAAAGACCCCATATTCAACAGCATTGGCTGGGACAGCAGCTACACGGGTCAGGCCATCCCAGAGGAAGAGATGCGCGAGTGGGTAGACCAGACCGTCAAGCGCATCCTGGCGACGCGCCCAAAGCGCGTCCTGGAAATTGGCTGCGGGACAGGACTCCTGCTGCTGCGCATTGCTCCCACCTGCACTGGCTACTGGGGAACAGATTTCTCACCCGAAGCGCTGGAGTCAGTCCAGGCGCAAGTCACTAACCAGGGGCTTGATCACGTCACCCTGCTTCAGCGCCACGCCAATGACTTTACAAGTCCACTCTCCGAACAGCAGGGAACATTTGATACCATCATTCTCAATTCAGTAGCCCAGTATTTCCCCAGCGTTGACTATCTCCTGCAAGTCCTTCAGGGGGCTGTGCACATGCTGGCGCCGGGAGGTTGCCTCTTTGTGGGTGATCTGCGTAACCTCCTACTTCTGGAGACGTTCCATACCTCGGTGCAACTGCGCCAGGCCCCGCTCTCGCTCTTAAAGGAGCAGTTACGCCAGCGCGTGCAAAAGCGTATTGTCCAGGAGAACGAACTGGTTCTTGATCCGGCCCTCTTCCTCGCGCTCCAACAGACGCTCCCACAGATCAGTCATGTCGAAGTACACCTCAAACGGGGGCGTTATCACAACGAGCTTACGCGCTTTCGCTATGATGTGCTGCTCTTTGTGGGCGGAGAAGCGCCCCTTGCTGTGGAGTATCAAGCACTGGACTGGCAAAAAGAGCACCTCACCCTCTCGGCACTGCGCAAGCTGCTGGAGCAGCAGCAACCGGGAAGTCTGCTGGTCAAGAACATTCCAAATGCGCGCCTGTTGACCGACTTCAAGGCGGTAGCGCTGCTCGCCAACGAGACACTGGAAGGAACGGTGGGACAACTCTGGCAAGAACTGGGGGAAAGCACCCAGGAACACGGGGTGGACCCCGAAGACCTCTGGCAGCTTGGCGAGGAATTGCCCTATGCCGTCACAATCACGTACTCAGAAGCTGGCGCGCTTGATGTATATGATCTGCGGCTGGTGCGGCATATTCAGGCGCCCGTTTTCCAGAGCAGCACGCAACCCGCGCCCGCCGAAAAAGCAGCAGAACAGCAGCAGCCAAACCGCCTCATGGCCTTCTTGAAACATCCCTTGCGCGCTCTTCGCAAGAAAAATCAGGCGGCAGCAGTCGCGCGACCATCCGCGCAGCCACCGCAGCCAGATGCAGCCAGGAAAATTCGGGTTGCCAGGGAAGTTGACGCAGAGCAGGCAGCAGGTGCCAATCAACCTCCCTCCGGCGGCGTAGCGCTCCAGCCCTGGAGTGCCTATGCCAACAATCCGCTCCAGAAGGAAACGACCACCAGCCTGATCCCTGAATTGCGCGACTACCTCAAGCGTCGGCTGCCAGACTATATGATACCGGCTATCATCATGGTCCTGGAGTCCCTGCCGCTGACCTCCAATGGCAAACTTGATCGCAAGGCGCTCCCTTCGCCTGATGGCACCAGGCCCGAACTGAAAAGTACGTTCGTGACGCCGCGCAACGAGAATGAGCGCTTGCTCGCTGGAATTTGGGCCGAGGTGTTGGGCATTGAGCACATTGGCATACAAGATAACTTCTTTGAACTAGGCGGCGATTCCTTGATGAGCATCCGGGTCGTTGCCAGGGCCAGCAAAGCGGGGCTGACCATCACCACCAAACAACTCTTTCAGCACCAGACAATTGCCGAACTGGCAGCAGTGGTCGGCACAACCGCTATCCTGGCCCAGCAAGGCGTAGTGACAGGGCCAATGCGCGCCATGCCTGCGCACCGCTTTACTTTTGGGCCGAAAATGGGCGACCCTGCCTGTCACAGTCTGGTCTATCTGCTCCAACGGCAAGAGCCATTGGAGCCAGCCCTGCTAGAACAGGTCGCGCAGCATCTGCTCGCTCACCATGATGCGCTCAGACTACGTGCCATCCCCAAGGCTGGCGACTGGGAACTCTGCATTGCTGACAATGAAAGCCCCGTTCCGTTCTGGCAGGTAGACCTCTCCACATTGACAGAGGTAGAGCAGGTTGCTGCCATCCGGGCGCTGATGCGCGATACGGCGCTGCATTTCAACCTGGCAGAAGAGCCGCTGCTGCGCGTGGCGCACTGCTATCTGGGCCGCCAGCAGTCAACACCTGTGGTCGTGGCCGGGCAAAGTCTGGTGGTAGATATGCAATCCTGGCAATTCCTGCTGGAAGATTTGCAAATTGCTTACCGCCAGCTTAGCCAGGGCAGCCCGATCCAGCTTCCACCCAAAACCACATCCTACAAACAGTGGTCTGATCGGTTGGTGGAATATGCCCAGTCACCTCAACTCCTCGCAGAGCTTCCTTTCTGGCTCTCAGATGCGCGCAAGCGTGTTCGCCCCTTGCCAGTGGATTACCCAGGCGGCCTCAACACCGGAACCTCCCTGCGTCAAGCCCTGGCGCTGCTCAGCGAAGAAGAGACTCAAACTGTGCTTCGAGAAATTGCCAGAATGGAGGGCATCCAGGTTGATGCGCTCTTGCTTACAGCAGTCGCACAAAGTCTGATACAATGGACCAATGAGCGCTTGCTGCTGGTGACCGTTGAGGGGCATGGGCGAGCGCCACACTTCGACGATATTGATCTGTCGCGCACGCTCGGCACGCTGGCAATGGACTTCCCCCTGTTGTTGGACCTGGAGCACGTCACCTCTCCGAGAGAGGCGCTCCAGACCATCGCGGCAGAGCTTCAACAACTCGCCCAGCGCGGCATCAACTACAGCGCGCTGCGTCACATGAACAAAGATACCGTGATTGCCGGACAACTGGCAGCATTACCACAGCCGGAGGTGTTTTTTAACTACCTGGCGTCCTCGATGGTGCCAGAGGTCGCTGAGTACAAAGTATCCGGCCCATATAACGGGCGGCTGTACACCGTCAACGATACAACGTTACAACCAGTCCCCCTTCTCGTCACAGGATATATCGCAGGCGGTCAGTTGCAAGCAACCTGGCACTACAGCGCAAACCAGTATCGCCCTGAAACAATGGAACGCCTGGCTCAACAGACTATGCAAGAGGTGCGGGTACTCATCAGGCATCTCCAGCAGCGTGAGGAAAAGCATGGACCAAGCAGCACACAGGGACTTTAACCTTTCTGCGCTCAGACGCCACTACACCCACCCGCACAAACTCTACGAGGCCATGCGCGCGCACGACTGCATCTTCTTTGATGCGTCGAGCCAGTGCTGGTTGGTAACGGGCTATGCTCCCATCGTTGCCCTCCTGGATGACCCGCGCTTCTCTTCTCAGATGGGTGCCTCTGCCTCCATGTTCCCACCAGCCGTCAGTAAACAGATGCTGTTTATGGATGGGGAAGCACACCAGCGGGCGCAAAGTGTCATGCTGCGGCCCCTGGCGCAGATGGTGAAAAGCATGCCCGATGACATCCGGGCGCTCATCCAGACTCTCCTGGCGAAGGCGCACAAAAGGGGCGAAATAGATATAGTGCGCGACTTTGCTGGGCCGCTCTCGCTCAAGATCATCGCGCAGGTTCTGGGCATTCCTGCTTCAGACGAAGCAACCCTCCAGTCACTGGAGCGCTGGTCAGATACCTTCGGTGATGTCACCAGCGGGTATTTTCGCGGCAATATGCAAGACATCCGCCAGTTGGAGGAGTATTTCCGCAGATTGATCGCCATCAAGCGGCACGCTCCCTCGGATGATTTGCTCAGCGCCTTTATCCTGGCGCGTGATGTCTTCTCCGAAGAGGAGCTTGTCGCCAACTGCATAATGGTCTTCACCGCAGGCCGGATCACGACAAAAAAGCTGCTCGGTGACGGGGTTCCCCTACTGGCACAGCAGTGGGCACAGGTGCGCGCTCACTACCAGGAGAACCCCAAAGCAACCCCTAAATGGCTAGGCGAGGAGTTGCTGCGGGTGATTACCCCAACCCGCTATCTGATGCGACAGGCGCTTGAAGATGTGGACCTTTCGTCCCAATTTCCAGGAAAGCATACGATTCGCCAGGGAGAGCGGCTGCTGCTCTTCCTTGAAGCAGCAGACTACGACCCTGCCGTGTTTGCCCAGCCCGCGCACCTCAACCCACACCGTCGCCCCAACAAACATATCGCCTTTGGTTTTGGAAGCCATCAGTGTCCAGGAGCCACCCTGGCTCGCGTTGAGATTCAGATGGCCCTCGAAATGCTCTTAACGAGTGCCGATGATCTTCAACCTAAGCCTGGCGCCGTTCCCGTATGGAATCCCAACCCCAACCTGGGCGGTGCTACTGCCTGGCCGTTGCAGTTTAAGCCGGTTGCTGACGGTACGCCCTAAACAGATTCCTCCGAAGGTGGGGAATCTGCCACCTGCACAGCCGCCGGGGCAGGTTCTGCTTCAGATGCAGGTTCAATCTCAGGTGCAGACTCCACCTCAGGCGCAGGCTCTTTCTTTGGCGCCTGGGCAGCTTGCGTTTCAGAGAGCGAAGGTGCTCCATGTACATTCCTCATCGCATAGAGGCCGCCGATCACCACTAACACTCCTCCTGCCAGGATGATGGTATCTACGGAACTAAAGACCACACCAAATGCGTTGACGTGCAGATTGATGAGGATGGTACTATCGAGATAACCGGCAAGCGTTGTTCCAACCAAGCCGGCAAGGGCGGCAACAGAAACGCGCACGGCAGTGGTTCGCGCCAGCACATCCCTGGGTGTCACCCGAAAATACAGCGGCCCAGCAGCAACATTCAATGTTCCTGAGGGAACCCCTATCAGGAAGAGGATCACCAACGCCAGGGCAAAGAAGGAAAGACGGGCATAGATCAGGGTACAAATACCGATAGCCAGGAGTGACCCCCAAAAGACCCGCTCTAACCCCAGGCGCTTGACAAAGGTGCTCCCGATCATAGCCCCAATCAGCGATCCTATCCCTAAGGCTGCTGCGACAAAGCCATAGAGGGCATCTGGCGTATGGAGGTTGCCAGTTATAAAGAAGATGTTCAGGGAAGATACAGCACTGGTACCGATAGTGTAAACGACGGTAGCAATGAGCATAGCACGCAAGATACGCGAGCTGAAGAGAAAGCGAAGCCCGAAGGAAAACTCTGGGAAAAAGCGCTTCTTCTCACCAGATGCGCTGCTGGCGGCCTCATGGTGTGGCGGGCGAATTGCCAGGATTAACGCAAATGAAACCAGGAACGATATAGTATTGATGAGCAGTGCCCAGCGCGCGCCGAAGGCGACGAACAGTGGGGCACCAATTGAAGGGCCGATAATGGTGCCGATGCTCACCATCGTCAATACGCGTCCTATAGCTCGTGGCAGATCTGCTTGGGGCACGATGTCCCGAATAAGTGTATTTCCGGCCTGATTAAAAAACTGGTCAGTAGCTACTAGCAGGAAAGAAACTGCGTAAATAGTGCCGAGTTCCCACCCCAGAGGGAGCGACCCGCCAGGAAAGAAGGTCGTTACCACCAGGATACCAACCAGCAGGGCCTGGAGGAGATCAACAACCATCATGGTCTTGCGCTTATCCCAGCGATCCACATAGACACCAGCAATCGGCCCCACCACCATCATAGGGATCGAAGAGGTCAGCACCAAACCAGTGATAGCCAACGGCGCCCAGGGCTGCCCTTTGGCAAGCACAACGCCAACCCAGATTGTCAAGGTGATGGAAAAACTGTAATCACCTAAAGCGGAGATAACATCCCCAACCCAGAGTAAAGCAAAGTTGCGATTGATGAGCCAGTTGGGCTTCTGAGCAGGTGCGGCAGAGGTTTCAGTCGTCGTATCCACGCTGTTGCTGCCTTTCACAAAGGTTTTAAAACAGGTTGAGGGTTCAGCGACGGGTGAGATTCCAGCCTATGGGTTGGCAGGCTCTACAACCACCAGATGACCAGTGCCATTCAGTGTTGCCAGATCTATATCGGCCACGCAGCGCACCGGCACGTAGTTCAAGGTCAGCGTCCCCTCCACATGCACCACACCTGTTGCCCGGCTAAAGTCGGCATGCTGGAGTGTCGTTGCCGCTTTGTCTACACGAACGCCCAGGTCTGTTCCACCGCGCGTATCCGTGAACTTGATAAAGACGTACCCGATCTCTTCAATCCGCTTCTTCAATTCTTCCACAGAAGGCTTTGGACCACCCACTGTCACGGGGTGCTTCCCCTGGCTAAGTTGTGCTACTAGCTCGTTCACTATCAACCCTCCGACGTTTAAAGGAACAGTAACGCTATGCTGTTGCTGATGATCAGCCGGTCCTTACGCTGACTCTTGTTGAGCGGTCCCCGCATTCCCTTCGCTCTTCTGCTGGGCATAGGCATAGCGCAAATCCTCTGGAATAGCAAAGTTGAGCACTTGAGTACAGAACTCCTGCCAATCGGGAGTTACCTGCTCAAAGAGGACGCTCTCTTTATGAATTGGGCTTTTTACCACAGTGAAATCATCCCAGAGATACACAATCGCATCATCGGAGAGTTCCTGGTCGCCTTCCGCCCGCTTTTCCTGCCATCCGCTAAATTGCCGCATGTCGCGCAGGTGATAGGCTTTGCAATACTTTCGCATGGTTCCTCCTCTAAAATGCCTCGGAAATACCAGCCCAGGACTTAGCCAATCCTACAGCCTTGTTCAGCAGTGTAGCATAAAGGCACCAAGGAATCAATCTTCCAACCGCTCAGGAGTGCTGAGGCCAAGCAGAGCATTCATGCAGCAGCGCCGCCCCTCAGCAATTGGTCAGCGAGAGCGGCCAATGCCCGGCCTACCCAGTCGTCCTGGCAAGAATCTGGGTCAGTTCTTGAGCAATGAGCGGCATGAGAGCGAGCCTGTGCTTGACCAGGAAAAAATGGTCGCCAGGCATCATATGCCTGGTAAACGTGCTGGTCGTCTGCTCATGCCACGCACCAACTTCCTCCTCATTGACCTCCTCATCTTCCAGCCCACCAAAAGCCGTAATCGGGCAAGGCAGCGGGCTATCCTCTCTGTACACATAGGTTTCTGCAACCGCAAAATCTCCTCGCAGCAGAGGCAGCATGAGTTCCATCAACTCCACGTTATCGAGCACCTCACCTGGTATACCATTGAGTTGGCGGAGTTCCTCTAGAAACAACGCATCGGGGAGGTGGTGGATCGGAGGCTGGCGGTCAGGAAGCTGGGGTGCACGATGGGCTGAGAGAAGCAGGTGCTGGGGAAGTGTTCGGCCCCTCTGGCGCAGGTAGCGGGTAAGCTCAAAACTGATAAGCGCTCCCATGCTGTGCCCAAAAAAAGCAAATGGCAGTGTCAAATACGGCCAGAGCACTTCTCCTAGCGTATGGACCAGGGGCATAAGACGGGTAAAGCAAGGCTCTCGGAAACGGCTTTCTCGGCCAGGAAGCTGCACCGGGCACACCTCTACTTCTGGAGGTACGTCATCTGCCCAGGTACGGAATAAAGAGGCGCTGCCCCCGGCATAGGGAAAACAGAACAAACGTAGGCGAGCCTTCGGATTGGGAGAGGGACAGGTAACCCAGGCATCAAATGCGCGTGAAGTCGCCATGATTACCCCTTCCATGTTGTATTTTTGCTCCAGGAAGTTGGATGAAGACCTGAGAAATTGGGAGAAGGGCGCTATACGATGAGCTAGCCTTCGCGCATCTCCTCCATCTGTTTGCGCAGGCTCAGGGGACGCATATCAGTCCACACTTCCTTGATATACGCCAGACATTCTGCCTTGGGTCCGCTCTTGCCTGCATCGCGCCAGCCGAGCGGATTTTCCCTATCTACCGGCCAGATGGAATACTGTTCTTCGTGGTTGACGACCACCTTGTAAAGCGTGGTGTCTTCAGTGTCATCTCGAGCCATGTTGTCTCCTTTGACAAAGATGTGCTGTCAGGCGCGCTCATTATATAGGAAATCTGCTGCAACAAGCAAGTCATGAAGCCAGCTTCCAGGCCGCTCGCTCCCTTATTGGGTGGCAGGTGGCTCTGCCCACCTCCAGCAGGCAATGTTCCAGCCAGCACCCTCTACTGCCAGAGCAGCAGCATATCCCGCCGGGGGCTGCAATGCCTCAAACGACCAGCGTCTCACCTCATCGGGTTTGCCCACCACAGAAAGCAATTTCGCAGGCTCTCCAGGAGCTAGCGAGACATCAAATTCATCCAAAGGTTGAGAAAGACCTTCCCCCGTTGCTTTAATATACGCTTCCTTACGGGTCCAGCAGTTATAAAAAGCCTGGTGCTTCAGGCTGGCAGGAAGGCTCCGCAAGGTGGCTTGTTCGCTTGCTGAGAAAAAGTGCCGCGCAATATTCTCAGCGTCATCAAGCGGACGCATAAATTCAATATCCACCCCAAGTTCTCGATGCCGCGTCACGGCGTAAAGAGCAAGCTCATGCGAATGGGAGATATTAAACCGCAACCACTCCTCACCGCTTGCCGCCAGCAGGGAAGGTTTCCCACGCGGACCATAGGTAAATTGCAGCAGCGCCGGGGGCAGCGCCAGATACCAACCGAGCATCCTGCGCAGCACTCCACGAGCCACAATGAAGCGCCGACGATCACGCTCAAAATAAAAGCGCCGGGCGCGGAGCGATTCATCTTCGGAGAGCACACTCGCCAGTTGCTGCACAGTGCGCGCGGGCTGCTCAAGCTCAGCCAACCAGACGTGAACCTCAGCATCCCACACTGGCCGCCCTTCGGGTGGCGGGGGTAAGAACGGATGAGTAGCCATCGCAGTGGAACAACCTCTCATAACAGAGTCTTTTCGGCAAGACACACAGCCATCAGGCAGAGCGAGGGGCAAAAGCAGCTGACCGGGCCATCGTTTTCAGCCTGGCATCTTTGCAGCCAAAGGCAAAGGAGCCACTATATTCCCCGGAAGAATCTCGCGCAGATACGCTTGCAAGCCTTTTTCGGGGCGCCAGTCCCGCGTATACCCCAGAGATACCTCCTCAAAGCGCACATTATCACGAAATTGTGTGCCCCGAAGGTGCAGATGTCCATAGACAACTGCTAGAACGGGAAAGCGCGTATGCCAATCTTCTGTGCGTCGCGTGCCACACCACAGCGAGAAACGGGGGATGGTTGGCAAATACACCAAATCCTGGCGGAGCGGGAAATGGTTAATGAGTACAAAGGGTGGCCCGGAGGCGGCTTCCATCAAGCGTCTTTCAGTAGAAGCACAACGCGCCTCGCACCAGGCGACCAGAGATGGATAAGGATCGGGATGCAGTAACACCTCATCTGTGCACAGGGTGCCCGCTTCCTCAGCCCAGGCAAGCGCCAGGTTCTCAGGAATATGTGGGGGGCGAAAACTATAATCATACAAGGTGAAAAGTGGCGCCAGCCGACAGGCCGGGCCATCACCAGGCCAGAGCACGTAGGGGTCTTCTGGAGTCAAGACGCCATAGCTCTGGCAGATCGAAACCAGGCGTTGATATTTCGCCTCACCGCTGAGTGCGCCTGGTTCAGAAGGCAAGGTCCACAGATCATGATTCCCTGGAACCCAGAGAATGCGCTCGAATTTCCAGGTCAAGCATCCCAGGGCAAAATGCAAATGAGCTTCGGTTTCGCCAATATCCCCGCCAAGGATCAGCCAATCCCCTGGATGGGCAGGCAGGTTTTCCAGCGCCGCCCGGTTGGCAGACTGGGCCAGGTGAAGATCGCTGATGGCATAGAGCTTCATCATATTCCTCAGCGTTGATGAGTGTGCGCGGTCCAGGTAGCAGGCTGGGCGCTCATTTAGAATTACCCTCGTTTGCTATTGCTTGCACTGTGTGTATCCCTGCTCCTGCTAGCAGGAGCAGTGGGCGCCATGAGGACATCCCGATAACAGCATAGCCGAGGGAGCGGTCCTAAGTCAACTGCTTGCTGCATCATCGGGAATTGCCAGAGCGCCAGCAAGAGTTGGTGCTCTGGCTCCATTTGCAGCGGCACCTTGATTTCCTGGCCTCCTTTATGCTATCATGCGGACAACGATTTCCGCAGCAAAGGGGGCAAACCTCTCTCGCCGATCCTTCCAGACCCCAACGTAGTGCCAAACTGCTTTCAGAACACTGATGCATCTATGGAGGACTGTGTTGAATTGGTAGGCAGGTAAGGCAAAGAGGAGTGCGATCAGAGAACCGAGGAGCAAAGCAGCAAGATACAAACCAGCAGAGCGGGACACCTCCGACGAGGCTGTGGAGGTAGCGAGCAAGGCGAAGACGCCGCAGCTTGCCTAAACGAAAGGTCAAAGTTAGAGCATGGTTACATCTCCTGAACGACCCTTCGACACCCCGGCGCCCCAGCGAGCAATCGCTCGCAAAAGCTACAGGAAAGAGATTCCAGAGAGCATGCGGGCGCAACTTCTTGCACTGGAGCAGAAGGATAACTGGCGCAATCTCTTCTACATCGGCATGGATTGGCTGACCATCATTGCAGTTATCGTTGTCACCAGCAAGCTGAACATGCACCCCCTGGCTTACATTCTGGCTGTCATCGTGATTGGTTCGCGGCAGCGTGGCCTGATGAACCTTCTGCACGAGGCGAGTCACAGCAAGTTGTTCAAAAACCGACGTATGAATGATTGGATCGGGAGAGGCTTCACCTGTTATCCGATGGGAGCCAGCCTTTCAGCCTACCGGGCCGCTCATTATATTCATCATGGATGGCTCTGGGATGAAGAGAAAGACCCCAAGACCATTCGCTATAAAACACTTGGGCTGATCACTCCGCCCAGTGATCGCCTGACCTTCTTCAAGCGCCATATCGTGCGGCCATTGCTGCTCAGCCATGTTGCCTACAATATTGCCGCCGCCCTCTCGTTGAAAGGGGAGCGGCGCTGGGAAACGTTCATCCGGTTCGGGTTTCTGGCTCTGGTGCTTGGCAGTGTCCTCCTGGCGCATGTCCTCCCTGGTTTCCTGCTCTTCTGGGTCATTCCCTTCTGCACCTCCTTCCAGGTTATCCGCTATTGGAATGAAATGGCTGAGCATGCTGGCCTCCCTGAATACAATGCCTGGATGGCTACGCGGAATTGGAACAGTTCCTTGTTGGTGCGTTGGTTGCTTGCGCCACACAGTGATGATCTGTATCACCTGACCCACCACCTCTTCCCATTGATCCCACACTATCGGCTGGCCGATGCTCACAGGCTGTTGATGCAGTTGCCCCAGTATGCAGCCGCGCATCACTGTGATGGGTTCTTCTTCCCTCGGCGGCCAGATGCACCATCCGTGCTCCAGGATATTCGACACCCTCAGGATATTTCCAAATATCGCCCATACCTTGCAGCATACCTGCCACCAGCACCACAACCAGAGCTTCCAGGGGATTAGGTGCATCGTGGGCATGTGTCGGAGTATGAGCCAGGGAACCCCTGGCGCGCGGCTGGCATGTACTTTATCTTTTAGCGCTACAACTACCTGGAGCACTAACGGCTGATACCTCAAGAAGCGGAGGAGAGAGCGGCTTGCATGAAATTAGTGATTGAGCAAGAGGTTAATAATCTGTTTCCTGAACTACGGATTGGCATTGTGACTGGCCGAGGCATCAATAACATTGGCGCGAGCGAAGAGATTGAGGCCATCAAGCGAGCGGCAGCAGCGACAGTCCAACAACACTTATCTACCGAAACCCTCTCGCAGCACCCCTACATTCTGGCCTGGCGGGAAACCTACCGGCGCTTTGGAACCAAACCCAAAGATCATCGCCCGACGGCAGAAGCGCTGCTCCGCCGCATCCTTCGTGACGAGGGCATGCCAACTATCTCCAGCGCAGTAGACCTTTATCTGGCAGTCGAAGCAGAGTTTTACTTGCCCATCGGAGGCTATGACCTGGAGAAGGTGGAAGGGGATATTACGCTGCGCCTCTCCCCAGGTGAAGAGCCATTTACCCCCATCGGCGCGCTCAAGCCAGAGGAAACGACCTATTCCGGCGAGGTTGTCTATGCCGACTCCAGGAAAATCCTGACCAGACGTTGGAATTATCGAGATTGTGATGCCGCCAAAATTACCCAGGAATCACGCGACATCGCGCTTTTTTGCGAGGCGCCCGTCCCGGAGATACCAACCGACCACCTGTTAAAATGCACCAACCAGCTAGCTGATTACCTGCGACGCTTCTGTGGCGGCTCAATCTCAGTCTCTTTTGTGGAGGCTCGCACGCGCCAGATCCAAGACCTCTAGCGCCGTCATAGAAACACAGCGGGCAAAGAGCGCGCATCAAAGCAGTGCAGCAGAAAGCTGAGCGGCCTGGGCCAGAGCTTGCCCAGCCACACATTTGAGCAGCAAAAGAGAAGGAGTGTAGCGGGTTTATGGACAGGCAAGACCTGACAGACGAAACCTCTCTTGCTTCTAAAGGGCCAGCAAGCCAACAAACGCCCGCTTTATACGATACCAACGAGGCAGAGCAGGGGCTGCATCCTTACATGCACAGTGGGGACACGGTGCTCTCACTGGCGCAGGAACGCTGGTGGTTTCTGGAGCAGTTGACCCCAGGTCTGCCAACCGCTTACCTGTCTCTAGCCTTGCGCGTACGCGGAATGCTGGATCAAGACGCTCTTGAGCGAAGCATCAATACAATAGTACAGCGCCACGAGGTCTTGCGCACCAGCTTTACCGTCAAAGATGGACAGCCACTGCAAATGGTTAGCCCCTTCAGGGAAGTACGTTTGCCAGTGCTGGATGTCGCAGGGTTGCCAGCCAACGAGCAGGAAAGTGTGGTTCGACAACTAACCAGTGTAGAGGCCCAATGCGCCTTTGATTTATCGCATGACCCACTCCTTCGCGCGGGCCTGCTGCGGCTGGCTGCTCATGAGCATATCTTGCTGGTGGCGCTGCATCATCTGGCTGCTGATGAGGAATCGCTGGCAATCTTCTTCAGCGAACTGACACACCTGTATGCCGCCTTCTCCCAAGGCACGCGCCCACAGTTGCCAGAACTTCCTATCCAGTATGCCGATTACACACTCTGGCAACGCGAGTGGCTACACGGGGCGCAAGCAGCAGAGCATCTGGCATACTGGCGTCAACAATTGCGCGAGGTACCCGCCGTCCTCGACCTGCCTACTGACCATTCTCGCCCGGCAACCACGACGTTTGAAGCCGCCCGGCAGGTTTTTCTGATCCCCAGGCCCGTCGTAGAAGCATTAGAGAAGCTGAGCCAGCAAGAAGAGGCAACACTGCTCATGACCCTGCTGGCTGCCTTCAACGTGCTGCTCTCTCGATATAGCAGGCAAGCAGACATTCTGGTTGGAGTTCCCAGTGCCGGACGAAGCCACCTGGAACTGAAGCACCTGGTTGGTCCCTTTGCTACTACACTCGCCCTGCGCACGCACCTGGCAGACAATCCAGCCTTTCGCCAGGTGCTCCAGCAGGTCCGAAAGGCGACTCTGGAGGCATATACCCATCAAAGCCTGCCTTTCGACTCTGTGGTTGAGATGCAGCAGCAAAACCAGCATCCCGGCACCCCTCCTCTTTTAACGGTGCTGTTTGCCTTGCGGGATGCTCCTCTAGCCGCGCCCAGATTGCCAGGAGTGCAGACAGAGTGGATGGAGATGGAGAGCACCACAACATCGTTTGATCTGAGCCTGATATGCACCGAGACGCAGGCAGGGTTGCAGGGGGTACTGGAGTACAAAACGCAGCTCTTCGAGGCGGCCTTCATCGAGCGGATGGCTGGGCATCTTCAGGTGCTCCTCGCGGGGATTGCAGCAAACCCGGCCCAACGCCTCTCAGATTTGCCACTCCTGACCACAAGCGAGCGGCAGCAGCTTCTGGTCGAGTGGAATAACGCCCAGATGCCCTATCCTGCTGCTACCCTGCATCAGCTTTTTGAAGCACGGGCAGCGCAAGCCCCTCAAGCGATTGCGCTGGCCTGCGGCGAAGAGCAACTCACCTACGACGAACTCAACCGAAGGGCGAATCAAATAGCCCATGTGCTTCAGGGGCTGGGAGTGGGACCGGAAACAACGGTGGGATTGCTCCTTGAGCGCTCACCTGATCTGGTGGTTGGGCTGCTTGGCATTCTTAAATCAGGCGGAGCCTATGTGCCGCTTGATCCCGCCTATCCCCAGGAGCGCCTGGCATTTACCCTCCAGAATGCCCGCGCCCCGGTGCTGCTGACACAGCAGCGGCTCCTTTCCTGCCTGCCGGAGCAGGCCCGCCAGGAGTGCGCGCTTGTTTGTCTGGACGTAGAGCAATCCCGTATTGCCGAGCAGCAGCAAGAAAACGTGGAAAACCGGACATCTCCCGCGAATCTGGCCTATATCATCTATACCTCCGGCTCTACCGGCCAGCCCAAAGGGGTCGCCATCACCCACCAGAGCGCCGTCATCCTGGTCTACTGGGCAAAGGAGCTATTTCCGGCAGAGGATTTGACCGGAGTATTAGCCAGTACCTCGGTCTGCTTTGATTTATCCATCTTTGAGTTGTTTGTGCCGCTCACCTGGGGCGGCAAAGTCATTCTCGCCGAAAATGCCCTGCAACTCCCTGCAATCGCTCAGCGGGAAAGCGTCACCCTGGTCAATACAGTCCCCTCTGCAATGGCCGAGCTTGTTCGCAGCGGCGGGCTGCCTGCTACAGTGCGCACCGTAAACCTGGCCGGGGAAGCACTCCCTCGTCATCTGGTAGACCAGATATATGCCAGCACCTCGGTCCAGCGCGTCTTTAACCTGTACGGCCCGACAGAAGATACGACCTACTCGACCTGGGCCGAGCTTGCGCGCGAAGCGGGCAGTCCGGTGTCTATTGGGCGGCCACTCCCCAATACTTCTGTCTACCTGCTGGATGAAGCGATGCAGCCGGTGCCTGTGGGGGTGCCTGGAGAACTGTATCTTGGTGGCAAAGGACTGGCACGCGGCTATTTCCAGCGCTCCGATCTGACTGCTGAGCGCTTCGTGCCCGATCCCTTTAGCTCGATTCCGGGCGCCCGGCTCTATCGCACCGGCGACCTGGCGTGTTACCGACCTGATGGACGCCTGGATTATCTGGGGCGCATTGATCATCAGGTCAAGATACGCGGTTTTCGCATTGAACCCGGCGAGGTGGAAGCTGCGCTGATGCGCCACGCGAGTGTGCGACAGTGCCTTGTTCTGGCACGCGAGGCCCGGCCCGGCGAGAAGCGTCTGGTGGCGTATCTTGTTCCGGCCAACCAGCAGGAGCGGCCAACCACCACCCACCTGCGCCGCCATGTGCAGCAGCTTCTGCCGGAGTATATGATTCCTGCCGCGTTTGTCTGGCTGAACGAGATGCCCTTGACGGCCAATGGCAAGATTGATCGCAAGGCGTTGCCCATGCCTGCGCGGAGCAGGCCAGAACAGGAAGAAGCCTTTGTGGCCCCAGCAACACCGCTGGAACGCAACGTGGCCGCAGTCTGGGCGGAGGTGTTGGGACTGGATGCTGTGGGGGTGCTTGATAACTTCTTCGCGCTCGGCGGCGATTCCATCCGCAGCCTGCGCGTGGTCGCGCTTTTGAAACAGCAGGGCGTGCCCTGCTCTCTGACGCAGCTCTTTCACCATCAAACGGTGCGGAAACTTGCTGAAAAGCTGGCCCACGAAGAGCCAGTTGAGCCAGCCACGCTGCCGAGCCAGCCCTTCGCGCTGATTCAGTCAGCCGATGTGCCGAGGCTGCCCTCCGACCTTGAAGACGCTTATCCAGCCACACAGCTTCAGCTAGGCATGTTGTTTCACAGCACGTACGAACAAGATTCGGCCATCTATCACAACCTGATCAGCCTGCACCTGCGCGCTCCTTTCAACCAGCACCATCTGGAACAGGCGCTGCAAGTGGTTGCTGCCCGCCATCCGGTGCTGCGCACCTCATTTGATCTTAATAGTTTCAGTGAACCCCTGCAACTGATTCACCGCGCAGCCCACATGTCTCTGGATATTGCTGATCTGCGCCATCTCCCGTTTGAGGAACAGGAGCAGCACATCCAGACGTGGTTTGAAGCAGAGAAGAAGCGCAAGTTCACCTGGACACAGGCGCCGCTCGCGCGCTTCCAGGCGCATCGCCGCACAGAGGAGACGTTTCAGCTCACCTTCACTGACCACCATGCTATTCTTGACGGTTGGAGCGAAGCTGTCCTGCTGACAGAGGTGCTTCGGCTGTATGTCGCCTTGCAGGAAGGCCAGGAGCCTCTGGCCGAGGCAACGCCCTCCCTGCATTTCCGCGATTATGCGCTGCTTGAGCGATCAACCACCGCAAGCGAGGCCGCCCGGCACTACTGGCAAGAGAAGCTGGGCGGTGCCACGAGCATGAAGCTCCCTCGCCTGGGTCCACGTCAGCAAACTGCTGGCCCTCAGCAGCGTGAGATAGCAACACTCGTCCCAAGGGAGGTCGTGCGCGGGTTGAGGCAACTTGCCAGTCAGGCCAGCGTCCCTTTGAAAAGCGCTCTGCTTGCAGCGCACCTGCGGGTGATGAGCTTGTTGAGTGGAGAAGCAGATATTCTTACGGGGGTAGCAGCGGATGGGCGTCTAGAATCCGCTGAGGATGAGCGCGTGCTTGGCTTATTTTTGAATACGGTACCTTTCCGTCAAAAGCTCTCTGGCGGCACCTGGATGCGCCTGGTGCAAGAAACGTTCGAGCGTGAACTGGAGTTCTTACCCTTTCGGCGCTATCCATTAGGCCAGATACAACTTGAGCATGGCGGCCAGCCACTGTTTGAAACAGTGTTCAATTATACGCATTTCCATGTGTACCAGCGATTGCATGATCTCCCGTTGGAGGTGCTCGGCACCCAGGAATACGCAGAAACCAACTTCGCGTTCGTGGTGACGTTCAATCTCGACGCAGCCACATCAGACCTCCATCTGGTTCTCCAGTACAAGACCGCCGAGTTTTCCGAGGAGCAGATGCAGACCATCGCCGGCTACTACATGGCAGCCCTCAAGCGGATGGCTCAAGAGCCAACGGAGCGCTACGAAGCGCAGGTGCTGCTCTCCCCCGCTGAAGAACACCTGCTGCTTAGGGAGTGGAACAACACCGACGCCGACTATCCTCGTCATCACTGCATTCATCAGGTATTTGAGCAACAGGTCAGCCAGACGCCTGATGCAGTCGCCGCTGTGTTTGAGGACCAGACGCTGACCTATCAGGCGTTAAACATGCGAGCGAATCAACTCGCTCACTATTTGCAGCAGTTGGGTGTTGGTCCGGACGTTCGTGTTGGGCTGTGCCTGGAGCGTTCGATGGAGATGGTGGTAGGTTTGTTGGGCGCGCTCAAGGCAGGCGGAGCATATGTGCCATTGGACCCAGCCTATCCTGCCAACCGGCTCGCCTTTATGTTGCAAGATAGCCAGGCAGCCGTTCTCTTGACCCAAGAGCATCTCTGCACCTACCTTCCAAAGACGCAGGCGAAGCTGATATGTCTGGATACCCAGTGGGAACACATTGCCGGGTATAGTAAGACAAACATCCAAAGCGGAGTTAATGCAGGGAACCTGGCTTATGTAATCTATACTTCTGGCTCAACCGGCCAGCCAAAAGGAGTCTGTTGTTCGCATAGCACCGTGCTCAACCTGCTGTCAGATTTCCAACGCAGAGCACCCATTGGGCCAGGAGAGGTCTGTAGCGCTTGGACCAGCGTTAGTTTTGATGTCTCGGTCTACGAACTCTTTTCACCTCTCATTGCTGGAGCAACCCTACAGCTTGTCCCAGAGGCCATTCGTTCCGATGGGGCCGCGCTTTTCCGCTGGCTGCACTCGCACCACGTGCGCAGCGCCTACCTGCCCCCCTTCCTGCTGGCTGATTTTGCTCGTTGGTTGGAGCAGGAAAACGAGCGGCCTCCATTATCTCGACTGCTTGTTGGCGTAGAACCGATTCCAGAAGCCCTCCTGGTGGCGCTCGCCCATTACCTACCTGGCTTGCATGTCATTAACGGCTATGGCCCCACCGAAACGACCATCTGTGCCACGCTCTATGAGATAAATCCTGCTTTTACGGGTGACAGGCGAGCGCCCATTGGCCGGCCAGCGCACAATACCACCCTGTACGTCTTAGATCAGCAGCTTCAGCTGGTTCCTGTGGGTATCCCTGGGGAGTTGTACATCGGCGGAGAAGGGTTGGCGCGGGGCTATCTCAACCGGCCAGATTTAACAGCCGAGCGATTCATACCAGACCCTTTTAGCGATGAGTCCAACGCTCGCCTCTACAAGACCGGGGATTTGGTGCGCTATCTGCCCGATGGCAATCTGGTGTTTTTGGGACGGCTAGATCATCAGGTCAAGGTGCGAGGCTTTCGTGTCGAGTTGGAAGAGATTGAAAACAGGCTCGGCCAGCATCCAGGCATCCGAGAAGCGATTGTGCTGGCTCGTGAGGGGCAGCCTGGTGAAAAGCAGTTAGTGGCCTATGTTGTGCCACATCAGCAATCTGGCCCTTCCAGGCAAGAACTACGCAGCTTTTTAAGGGAGCACCTCCCGGAATACATGGTGCCTGCCGCCTTTGTGTTTTTGGACCGGTTGCCACTAAGCCCCAACGGGAAGATTGATGTCCGTGCTCTCCCGACGCCTGAAGGCAGCGCACCCGAACTGGCAAACGCCTATAGAGCACCTCGCACCCCTGTTGAGGAGTCGCTCGCTGCTATCTGGGCCGATCTTTTCCAGATGCAACGAGTAGGCGTTGACGACAACTTCTTTGAATTAGGGGGTCACTCCCTGCTAGCTATGCAGGCGATCACTCGAGTGCGGGCTACTCTGGGGGTAAATCCACCTGTTCGGATGCTCTTCGAGTCCCCTACTGTCGCCAGGTTCGCCCAAGCTCTTGCGATGTACGAAGCGACTCCCCAACAGAGCAGAAGTGCGGCTCGCCCCCCTCAGCGAATCACCAAAATGTCAGTTGAAGAGATACAAACCATGCTCCCGCAGAAGAGAAGAAACAAAGAGTAGCTTTGTGGGACTTGAATGATTCCTGTGCTGGCGTGACAGGCGCTGTGTCTGGAGTCGCCAACAAGCGCAATGCGAAGAAAGCAAGAGATGCGTGAAGCGGGTTTTCCGCTTCACGCCGATCAAGGATCAATGCCAGATGGAGGTGTAGGTTGCCCCGGTTGAGGTCGTGATTTGCACCGCAACCGACTCACTGGGCGCGTACAATATATCGGTAATCCAGGTGGTGGTGGTTGGCCCAAAGGCATACCAGGTATTGTGAACGTTCTTAGGATTCATGGTTTATCCTGGCGTATCCTTGACAATCCTTACAATGCTGTGATATAACAGGAGTATGAAATTAGCTGAGTATGCCAAACAGATGGGCGTGCGCTACGAAACGGCCTGGCGCTGGTATCGGGATGGGAAAATCAAGGGGCGCCGAGTCGGAAAGCACACCATCATCATCACCGAAGACCAGGAAGCCGCTCCTTCTGCTAGAAGTGAACAGGTAGTGGTCTACGCGCGCGTCTCTTCTGCCGAAAACAAGCCCAACCTGGATGCCCAGGCGGAGCGATTAGTAGCCTACTGTGCCGCGAAAGGCTATCAGGTCAGTAAAGTTGTGAAGGAGATTGGTTCTGGGGTCAATGACGCCCGCCCCAAACTGCTCTCGCTCTTGGAAGATCACACGATCACCTTGATTGTGGTGGAGCGTTCTAGTGACATCGTAGAACATTCTGTTTGTTTTCAACTCTTACAGACTGCTCTCTCTGCATCCCATAGGGCTATTGAGTGCCTTATTTTAAGTGAGGAGGCTTAAATGGCAAGACAGGAATACGGCGCTCTTCTCAAGCACCCGAATTATGATTTGCTTGATGACTTTCTGCTAGGAGAGCATTCCATAGCAATGCTCATAGAGAAATACGGATATAGCCGGGACGCAATCTACAAGTTTTTGGAAGTCGGTCTGGGCAAGGGCTATCTCAGTCGAAGAATCAAAGAGAATTATCGCGTTCAGTCCCAGGATAGACCCACATGGGACAAAGGGCTAGTCGGTTCCGCCTCCCATTCATACGGCAGAGTGTTCACCGAAGAGACGAGAAAGAAACATTCGGCGGCTTTTACGGGCAAGGCTGGGCATAAGCAATCAGCAGAAATGCGGGAGCAAATATCCAAAACGCTTTCTCAATTCATACGGAATAGGCCAATTTATCACCGCCAGCGCTGGCAACAAGGATATTTCATCTCCGCAAAGAACCGCACTGTGTTCTTCTATCGCAGTGCAATGGAGTTGCAAGTAGCCACGCTTCTCGAACGGCTGGAAAAGGTGAGCAGTTACCAAGTGGAGCCGTTTTGTGTTCCCTGGTATACCACAAGGGGCGCGAAGCGGTATTACACCCCAGACATTCAAAGAAAGGGGCCAGGATTCTCCACCCCTTCAGGGGAGTGAGAGGAATGGCCCCCTGCTGCTTGACAAACACCAGAAGCGACTGGTATAATTTCTTCTGATGAAGCAACAACTGACCGCCAAACTGAAACTGAAGACGACGCCCGACCAGTTCGCCCTCCTGCGGCAAACCCAATTGGCCTACCGCGATGGCCTGAATCTGGTCAGCCGGTACTCGTTTGTGCATGGCAAAACGAGCAATGCGCTGCGTCTTCAGCAAGAGACGTATCAGGATTTGCGATCTCAGTTTGGCTTGCCCGCGCAAATGGCCTGCAACATCCCCCGTCAGGTCGGGGCAACCTACAAGGGGTTGTGGACGAAATGGCGCAAAAACCAGGAAGCCAGAGCCGCAGGTCGGACCAAGAAACGCTTTAAGGGCTTGGATGAACCACCCACCTATGTCTCGCCTACGCTTACCTACAGCTATGGCCGCGATTATTCGCTGCGAGTCGGACAAGAGGTCAGCCTGCTGACGCTTCAGGGCCGTTTGCATGTCTCCTATCAGGGCTACCACAAACATGTTGCCCTTTTGCAGGATGGGGCCAAGGTCGGAGCCGCCAAGCTCTGGTATGACCAGCCCCAAAAGCACTACTATCTGCTCATTTCCCTGGAAGTCGAGGTGCCAGAGATCGCTCCTCAGACCCCGCAAACCATTGTTGGGGTAGATGTGGGGCGCCGCTATCTGGCGACAGTCACTACCAGCACAAACCAAACGCAGTTCTACAGTGGGAAGGAGATTCGCGCTAAGGCGGACCATGTGGCTCGCCTGCAAAAACGACTTCGGCAGAAGGGCACTCGCTCTGCCACGCGGAAGCGTATTCTGCTCAGCAGACGAGAGAGACGGCTTAAGCTGAACACGAATCACACCATTGCCAAAGGCATCATTGACACCCATTCCTACGCCCTCATTGGTTTGGAAGACTTGACGGGTATTCGAGAGCGCAAACCACGCCCGAAGAAGCGGCGGCACGGCCTGAAACTTTTGCCCCTGACTCCTAAACAGCGCAAGGCCAATCATCATGCCTCCAAATGGGCCTTTGCGGAGTTGCAAGGCTTCATTGCCTACAAAGCGGTCCTGACCGGTTCGCTCTGCATCAAGGTAGATGCGGACTACACCAGCCAGGCATGCCCAAAGTGTGGGCATGTCGCACGGGAGAATCGTCCGAACAAGGGCCTGCTCTTTGTCTGCCAGCACTGTCATTTCACGCTCCACGCGGATTTGGTCGGGGCCAGGAATGTGTGTTTGCGAACGCTGCTTATCCGGCAAGACTGGGTAAGCACGGGCGTCCTGTCGGTACGCTCTGATGTGTCAGACTATGAAGCCAAAACAGCACGCCTGCAAAGGTATACTGGACTGCGGTGGAGTCTGGACACAAGCTCGCCTCCTTTAGGGGGCGAGTAACTGACTGCGCAAGTGAACCACCCACAGGGCAAGCAAGACGACCAGAGCTATGGCAGCCGCTTGCACCGGATAGCCAATAAACGAAACAAAATACAACACGTTGTAGAGCACCGGGTTAGTGTGCTCCTGAAATTCGCGCGTTAAGGGAAGATCACCCGGCAGCACCGGGTAGAAGTAGGCTGCAAGCGCCAGGGCCAGTACAAAGAGCAAGCCCACCACATAGACCACCAGCCAGAGCCGTCCACGCTTCAGCGCCGACCAACGAGGTTGGCGCTGCTGGCTCACCTGTTTGACGACCTGCTGCACCTGCTCCTGGCCGTGAGCCACTGCTGCTTGCGCCTTCTCCTGCCCTTTAGCGACTGCTGCTGGCAAAAGGGCGGCTTTGTCCGGGGCGGATTCTTGCTGGTTTGAAGGGGTCAGATCCTCCTCGCTCAGAGGTTTTTCCTCCTGTCCCAACTCATCTGATGGCGGTTGTACCATCACTCCTCCTTGGAAAACCTGATCTGTGGAGAGGGTTCTCAGCGCTCTGAAGAGAAGCAAGACCCCACGCGACATTCAGGCTATCCGATTTTTTGGGCTTGAGCCAGGGCCAAAGCTGGAACTGCAAGAACATGCGCGATCCTTGTGCTGTAAGAGAACATACGCACAAGCTATACCATCAGGCGGAGAAGAAAGAAGCAAGCTTCTTGAAGCCTTCTGGAATTCACTCCAACAACCGGCTCCATCGGCCAGTCTTGGAAGTGCTGACGCTCGTCAAGCGCTGCGCCATCTTGAAGTTGCAGCGACTACTCACCATCCCACTTGCCGCTAGCAGCAAGCGAGCGCAGATAGTGCCAATGAAATTCCTAGCACGCTAGTTGGCATAGCAGGTGCATGAGGAGAATACAGGAGCGACGGGTGTTGTTCCAGGCGATGAGCGAAGAATTGCGGCTCTTGACATATTTCATCAATGCGTTCCGTTGACCTGGCCGCTTCCTCTCTTCGCTAAGCAGCAGTGTGCAGAGGCGCTGCCGTTTCAGAAGGCCAGCATCATTCATACGGCGAACACCTGCTGTGGCAGCCTGACAACGCGAGCTGCCAGGAAAAAGTAAAGGGACGTTGCACCGGACAGCATAAACATCCTCAAGAGCTTAAAGCGCCAGGCGGTGCAGGAGTCGTTCCAGATGCAGCCCCAAGAGGAGAGCGTTCATGGGATTGCGAGCCATTCTTGATCAGGTTGGGCAGCGCTTTAGTATCAGCCACGCGGAGCAGGCTTGGTGGGCACGCGGCGATGCCCCGGTAAGGGTGGCCGAAACCCTCGTGCCATTGGTAGATGGTCGAGCCGCCATGCTGGCAATGTGTATTGCGTTTCTCACCGCGCAGAAGCGTATCTGGCTGGCCGACTGGGATTTGCAAGCTGAGCTTGAATTGGTGCGCGGGCGTGACCAGCGCCCCGGGCCTGATGGCACCCCAGAGCAAGAGGCGCTGCTTGAACGGCTGCGAACCGCCGGGCTGGATGAGGAAGCGCTGGCACTCTGGACCAATGGACCATTACGTGTGGTGGATGTCCTGGGTTTTGCGGCGCGGCGCGGCGTGGATGTGCGCGTCTTGCTCTGGGGGCCTTTTACGTTTGGTGGGCTATTTCGCATGATCAATAGCCCACAGAAGCAGCAGCAGCTCTTGAAGCGTGCTGGAATACACTGCCGGTTAGATAAAAGCAGCCGCTCCCTATTGCATGTGGCGCAGGGGCTTCATCAAAAATTTGCCGTCATTGATGGAACAATCGCCTTTATTGGTGGGGTTGATTTGACCGTTTGCTGTGATGGAGATTACAACCGTTGGGACACGCCTGCCCACCTGTTTGAGCCACCTGATCGAGCAACAGACCAGGGGCCGTCCCCTCATCCCTGGCATGATGTCCATCTGCGCCTGACCGGGGAACCAGCGCTCGATGTAGAAAACAACTTTTTGCAGCGCTGGGAAGAAGCCAGGCGCCCCTGGTGGAAGCGAGTAAGCCCTCCCATCAAGCACCTCGCGAAGTTCTATCTTGCTGGGAAACGGGAAAGCGGCCAAAAAGAAGCGCGTGAAGAAGAGCAGGGCGAATTGCCCCCTGGCGCTGGGCCGCCATTCTCTGGTGCATCGGCGCGGGTACAGGTAATTCGCACCATCCCCGCGCTGACCTATCGTTTTGCGCCAGAGGGAATCTACGGCATTGCCCAGGCATATACCCTGGCGGTCCGTCGCGCGAAGCAGTTTATCTCTCTCGAGACGCAGTACCTCTGGCTGGAGCGTGTTCTAAACATAGATCTGGGCTGGATGGGCTGGCAGAGCCACCACATGCGCGCGTTCATGGAAGAACTGGCCGCCGCGGCTCGGCGCGGGGTGACCATTGCAGTAATTCTTCCTGATCACCCCAACTGTGGGCGCTTTGTAACGGATGGCAGCATCGCCTGGCTTCGCGAGCAGGCACCCAAAGCCGCTGCCGAAGGACGGCTGCATTTCTTCACCCTTGGAACTTCTAAGCCCCGCGCCGGGGATGGACTGATGCGCTACCGCCCTATCTATGTCCATGCCAAAGTTGGTCTGGTGGATGATCAGTGGGCTACCGTTGGCTCGGCCAATCTGAACAGCCGCAGTTTGAGCCATGATGCCGAATTGAATCTGGCTGTGCTTGATAACGCCTTTGCGCGTGGGCTGCGGCTCTCCCTCTGGGCAGAACATCTCGGCTTGCTTGGATATGCCCACACTGGCTGGCCCGCGCCAGCAGCGCTGCCTCTGCCAGAGCCAATGATAACACCCAGGGATGAAGCCTTGCGAGCGCTGCTGGCTCCGCTCGATCTTCAGGCTCAACTGGATAACACAGGTGATACTGTTGCGCAAAGCCGGGCCGAGCTAGAGCAATTGGAAGACCCGCTGGCCGGTATTGCTCTGCTGGAGCGCTGTGCGGCAGAAAACCTGGAACGTCTGCGGCGTGAACAACCGCTCATAGGCCACCTGCTTCCCTATCTGAGCTTTGAGGAAGCGGAAAAACATGGCCTTTCGTTGGACCGTTTCTGTGGCCTGCTCGATGGGCTGCGTGGTCCAAGAGAGGGCATCCATGTCCAACACCCGAATCGGTACCTCTAAGCAAGGAAGAACTGATATGAACCTGGCGCCAAATAGAGGAGGGAGAACCTCTGCTTAACCAGATGGCGCGTGGCAGGCGGCAAGATAGGCTGCTCGCCTCCAGAAAGGGGAACACACCTATGGCGAATTCTAGTCTTACAACTCCGCCTAATATCAACGAGGCAAAGCGCGCAGCGCGGCACGCCGCCACTGGTCATTGGATGACCGCGCTGGCGCGCCTGGGATACGCGGCCAAAGGAGTCGTGTATCTTCTTGTTGGCGTTCTTGCCGGCGAACTTGCCATAGGCAAGGGTGGCAAAGTACCTGATAACACGACGGCCCTTCAAGAGATTTACAGCCAGCCGCTCGGCCATTTTTTGCTAATCGTTCTGACGATTGGCCTGTTTAGTTTCGCCCTCTGGTCAGTAATTCAAGCCATCTTTGATACAGAAGGGAAAGGCCGTAAGGCCGGTGGCCTTGTGGCGCGGATAGGCTATCTGGGGGTGGCTGTCTCGTATGCCGCGCTGGGTTTTGCTGCCATCAACCTGCTTACGGGTTCAGGCTCTGCTGGCAAGGGGGCAGATGCCACAGCCCAGGACTGGACCGCCCGACTACTCAACCTTCCATTTGGAGTTGCGCTGGTGGTTCTGGTTGGTCTGGTGGCCCTTGGAGTGGCCTGTGTCCTCTTCTACAAAGCCTATAAAGCGACGTTCCGCCAGAAACTCTCCCTGGCAACACTGCGTCCTGAAGTTACACGCGGTGTCATCTTTCTTGGCAGATTGGGATATGCCGCGCTTGGCATCGTTGCGACCATAATTGGCGCGTTCCTCATCGTCGCGGCATTGAACTATAACCCAGACGAGGCAAAAGGGTTGAGCGGCGCGCTGGTTACACTCCTTCAGCAGCCATTTGGTCCAGTGTTGCTTGGCATTGTAGCCATTGGATTGATGGCTTATGGCCTCTATTCATTTATCGAAGTGCGCTATCGCCGCCTGGCCGGGAGGGTCTAAAGAAAGCCTGCCATGAGAAGAGAGAGGAGAGAGAACAGCATGGCACAATCTGACATAGAGATTGAGAAGACAAACCAGGCGGAGCCAGCCCACACTCCCAACGCCTCACCAGGAATGCCTCCTGGCGTTGGGAGTGCAACCGTTGGTGGTGCTTCCATATCATCTCAAAAAGAGCCGCGCTGGTCGAAACAACGAATTGCTTTTTTCACAGTGCTCTGGGTCGTGGGAGCCGCGCTGCTGACGGTGGTTTCCTTCCAGGCCAGCAAATTCGCAGAATTTCCAGGGGATGTGAGTCTGACCAAATGGTTCCAGCAGTTGCACCAACCGGTGCTCGTCCACATCATTAACTTTGCCAGCGATGCCAACTGGCCCTATCCCGCCGGGGCAATCGCCATCAGTGTAATTGTGATCTTGCTCCTGTTTCGGCGCTTTCGCGCAGCGCTGTGCGCGTTCATAGCTGCCTTTGGAGCGGACCTGGCAAACGTCACTCTCAACAGCATCGTGGCGCGGCCACGCCCCAACGATACACAGATCGCGGTAGTGGCCCATTTGGGGTTGCACAGCTACCCATCAGGACATGTTTCGCATGTTATCGCCTTCTATGGGTTCCTGCTCTATCTGAGCATCCGCACCAGCCGCGCCCATCCCAAATGGCGCCTCTGGTTACTACCAGTCCAACTTATCTGTGGCTACATGATTGTTTTTGTCGGGCCATCACGGGTGTTGGAGGGCGAACACTGGCCGAGCGATGTGCTGGCTGGCTATCTCCTTGGCGGGCTAATGCTCATCGTGGCTATCGCACTCTATCACTGGGTGACTCTCTGGTGGCAGCAGCGCCAGCACAAAGCGCAGGCAATAAACCAGAAGGAGAAAGACCATGCAGAGTAAAAAGGTTGCGCTGGTGATGAACCCACGTGCTGGACAAAACCTCATCAAACTCAATTACATCATGTCTCTCTTCTCAGCAGCCGGATGGGAAACCGAACTAGAGGTAAAAATCTACAGTGGGCAAACCCTGGAATTGGCACGCGAAGCCGCAAAGCGTGGCTGCGACCTGCTCATTGCCTACGGCGGTGATGGCACGCTCAACTATGTGGTCAATGGGGCCATGCAAGCTGGAGCACACACAGCAGTGGGGGTCATCCCTGGAGGCACAGCCAACGTCTGGGCCAGCGAGATAGGTGTCCCCAATGATCCAGTGAAAGCCGCCCTTACCCTCCTAAAGAGCATAGCCCGACCGGTAGATATAGGCCGTGTGGAGGTAGCAGACCTCTCCTTTCCATGCAACTCCTCAGATCAGCAAGCGCATCACCAGGATACACCAAAGCACCTCAAACAAAAGGTCAAAATGAAGAACCGCGCCAGGCAACATTTTTTGTTAATGGCAGGGTTAGGTATTGATGCCGCTGTAATGGGCCATGTCTCCAAACCGACCAAATATCGGATTGGCCCGCTGGCTGTTGGACTGGCAGCGGCCAAAGAACTGCCAGCCCAGCGCCCCTTCCCACTTGAATTGTGGAATGCCACCAAAGGCATCGACACCGCAAGCAAGCTGCTATGGAAGGGAGAGGCGCGTCAGGTCGTGATAGGCAATACGCGCCTCTATGCCAAAGTGATGTCCATGACCCCCGAAGCGCTCATTGACGATGGCCTGCTGGATGTGTGCGTCATCACGGCTGGCGATCCGCTGACCACGTTTCAGCAGATTACCTCGTTTCTCTTGCACCGTTCTAGCGAGCATGTCACAGCAGAATACTTCCAGGGCGCGCATATCTCCATGCGGGTACCCTCCTGGGTCCAGTTACAGGTAGATGGAAGCGCGGTGCGCCTGAAAGATTACCTGCGTTCGGAAGATCGCGCGGCCTTGCAGCAGGCAGAAAACGATGAGGAAAGTACAATCACCTATCACTTCGACGCGCTGCCCCGCGCGTTATCAGTGGCTTTTCCCGCCAGCTATGACGATACTCTGTTTGAAGAGCGCAGCAAAGCAGAGGAAGATCACGACCAAAGCGGAATAGAGGGCGCTCATTCAACAGCAGGTACCTCACAGGCCCCAGAGGAAGGAAGCACCGCTCTGCATGACCAGCCCCCCAGACGAGAGCAAGGAACACCCCCGCAAGTGGAGTTGGCCCTTGAGAAAGGGAGGAAGGTGACAATTCTTGGAGTCAGCCCCCACCCAACCAAAAAACAGACCTGCATCGCGGCAGGCACCACCCCCAAACGGCGTACCGGCGAGGAGACGCCTGTTGCTGTCGTCTTTGATGAGCAAACAAAAATTTTGACATCTACTGGCGAGCCTACCTCCCTGGGAACGCTTCAGCGTGTGCCAGAGGGCGCAGAAATCGTGGTCGTCGGCAAGAAAAACAAACGCGGAGTGATTGCCGCAAAGCAAGCCGTGATCGAGCTTCCTGTCCCTGCCCGGTGAAACACACCACGTGGGGCGCGCTTTGCTTCTTCTCTCGCTCAAAACAGGCATGCAATTTGGCACAGCGAGTGCATTGCTGAGAGAGGGAGCACCTGGAGTCTCCCTCCCATGTGCGTATGTGTTTGCTGGAGAGCCGCTGCCACTCCCACGCACAAATTGCCCGAAGGCAAGCGCAGAGGGAGAAATACCGCTCCATTCAAGCTGATCAGCGGCAACGATCACTGACAGGAGGTAGACAGCATGCCTACTTTGCCCTCCCTGTTCACCGCTCGCGGGCCTGCTCCTCTGGATACAGGAGGCACTGGACCCCGTTTCCTGCATATTGACATTCAGGTGGGCAATCTCCCACCGCTTCTCCTTGATCTGGACCTGATGCAATTTCTCCTCGTGGTTGGCATTGCCCTGGTAGCAGCCTTCCTGGTGGGGCTGCTGGTTCGGCGGGTCACACTGCGGCGTCTATTTGGGCCGTTCCTCTGGGCGCTGCTGGGGATTGGAGTGTGCGTCGCTTTTCTCCCGCAGTTCTGGAACGGCGATTACATCGTTGATGGGCTGCCGCTCTTCACCATGCTTATCGGAGCGTTTGTCACCCTGCTGCTCTTCCACCTCTTGCGCCGAGAGACGCGCCGCCCAGAAACCGCTGCGCCCCCACCAGTTGCCCCGCCTGTCCGCGGTGATGAACGTACCGGAACCTCCGGAGTTATCCCTGTGCGTGAGCCGGCTGGCCCGCATGGTGAGCAAGCTATAACAAGTGATCGTGGAGTGGGAACGGCTGTAGCCGCTCCGCCTGTGGCTGCGCCAGCGGCAGCAGTGCCAGGTGTGCAACTCTTGTTTCATTCGCAGCGGGCTGGAATCAATGCTGGCCTGGTAGAAGAACTGGTTACCTTCATTCTAGGAACACGCCATTCCCTGGATTGCGCCATCTACGATCTACGCCACCCCCAGATTCTTCAAGCCCTGGCAAAGGTTGCCGAAGGTAAGAAGCTGCGCATCGCCTATGATGCAGGCAAAAATCGCGCTGGCGCAGATCCCAAGCCAGGTGGCAACCAGGAGGCAATTGACGCGGCTGGCTTGCGCCCCTTCGCTTCCTCTGTCCATGAAGGCACGCATCTCATGCACAACAAGTTTCTCATTCGCGATGGACGAACGGTGTGGACCGGCTCAGCCAACTTCACAAGCGGCGGATTGGAGCTTCAGGATAACAACTGCCTGGTAATTGACTCCCCCGAACTGGCGGCGCAGTACGAGGCCACCTTTAACGACCTTCTTTCTCCTGAGCACCACCATACACGTGCCAAAGGCGAGCGGACAATGGGCACGCCCGTTCATCTGGGCGAGGCAGTCATTACCCCTGACTTCGCTCCGGCAGCGGGCGAAGGCATTGAAGATGGCATTATTGCGGCGCTTAAAGGCGTGCGCCGCTTGCGTATCATGGCGTTTCTGATGAGTGATGTGGGCATCCTGGGCGCCCTCGAACCGCTGGCGCGGAATCACCAGGTGGACATTCAAGGCATCTACGACCCAAACGGCATGGAGGATGCGCTGCGCTCCAACCGCCAGGACGAACGCCTCTTCTGGTTCCTGCATGACTCCCGCTTTGTCGCCGCGCCCACGCATGCGTTTCACGCGCAGGGCGAACAGGATTTCATGCACAACAAGGTGATGATCATTAATGATTCTCTGGTAGTGACTGGCAGCTACAACTTCTCGGAGAGCGCGGAATCCAACGACGAGAATGTACTGTTTATCCAATCACCCACTGTGGCTGCTGCCTACAACGCCTATTTCGACACGCTCTACAACACCTATCGGGCAAATCCCTATCGTGGCAATACCCATCAAGAAAATGTGCATGGGGAGCATGCCCGCCGGGGAGCAGAAGGCCAATAAAGGAACCGGCGCGTTCATTTTCATTTGCCCGGCTGCTGCGAGGCATCCGCAATGGCTGATGCCGTGGCAATCAGCAGAGCTTGTTGCAACGCACAGCTACACAACAGCGAAAAAAGAGAGGAATACAGAAGGAGCCACATATGCAAGAAATCACCACACCCTGGACAACAGAGCGCATTGCTCTGTTTGAGCAATCCCTGGGAACCTGGGCCATCAAGGGCAACGATTACGCAGAATTGTTCCACCATCAGCTTTCGCAGGCAACAACCATTGATGGCAAAATGGCGGTGATTCTTACCCAGATTCTGCCCATCCTGCATCAACCCGAACCAATTGGCGCGGAAGTTCCAAGCCGGGCAGCCTTGAAGGTGCTCATCAAAGACTGGTGTAAAGAATATAGGATACCAACTGATGTAACGCAGCCTGGCATAGTGTAAGCAGGTGCCCTCCCGAAAGCCAGACCCCAGTGCAGATGAACAGCACCGGGGTCTGGCTTTCGGGAGGACTCATGTTTGGCCCTTGCATGGCAGCAAGAGGCTGTTTCTGAGTTTCCCTCCACCTTCTTGCGTTTTCCGGCTAGGCCAGGAAGAAGAACCAGAACATCAGAATGGCGAGCGCCGTCAAAAGCGCCGTAAGCAGCAGCCCGAAAAGCCGCGCACCACGATGGCGCTTGCGCCTTGCCTGTTGGTGGGCAGGTGGTTCTGGTTCTCCATCCTCTGCCGCCTGGCCCTCACTCTCCGCCTGTTCCTTGTGCTTCCCCTTGAGAGCTGCCCCCAGCAGCATGGCCTCAGCAAGGTGTGGGGCAACACCCGGATCACTTTTACGCCCCTTCTTCTGCCGCTTGCTCAAACCACCAGCCAGGGCTGCCGCCATCAAGAGTTTCCCACCGCCAGATTCATGTCCTTTCTCATCAGGTGAACCAACCTGGATTGGTCCGATTGGTCCGGGCACCTGCCCGCGCTGCGCCGCCCGCACCATTTTCATCCCTGGGCTATAATAGCCCACCCGCCGGAGCATGCGCCGCTTGAAATTGGGGAGTGCTCGGAATGGGCGCATGATGGCAGTAATCCCCAGGGCCTTCTTGATGCGTTTCTTCCACTTCGTCGCCCCCACCAACGCCCTGACACTGGGCTTACGGTACCGCATCTCATCCATTATAGTTTCTGCCTTTCTTCTGGTGTTCAGAAGCTACCCTCTTTATCAACCACCCCACCCATACAACAGAAGCAGTGTGTGCCTGCGACTCACTGCTTCACGCCAGGCCACAGGCCGGTGTTTCAGCTCTTTGCCTTGCCACAGCCAGACGACTCAAGAAACATGTATGGTCACGACCACATCTTGCGTCCCACCATTGGAAGTGCAATGAATGGTATCAGTTGTCTGGACTGGCGTTGCCGGACAAATGAGCGAGACAGTCACTGCTTTCGAGGCCCCCGCGCCTACCGTGCCACTCGTTGGCGAAATGCTGAGGTAAGCAGGATTTTGCACGCTTGCCTGCCGGCTCAGTGTCCCTCCTCCACTATTCTGAAGCGTGAGCTTCTGTTGCGGAGGGTTGCCGTTGTATGTTTGAAGAGAATCTCGAACAGGGTTCTTCCCGTAAAAGGAACGCTCCCCGTCAGCAATTCAAAGAGGACAATCCCCAGGCTGTAAAGATCGCTGCGTGCGTCGGCAAAGCCTTGAGCTTGCTCAGGGGCCGTACATTCCGCTGTACCCATCCCCAGCCCTGTGCTGGTCAGACGCGCGTCTTCAGTATCCAGCGCAATTCCAAAATCGGCCAGCAGGACATGCTGTTCAGTTTGGAGCAAAATATTGCTGGTCTTAATATCCCGATGGACCAGTCCGTGATCATGGGCATATTGCACCGCCGCGCAGAGTTGTACAAAGATGTGCGCGGTCAGCTCAAACAGCAGCGGTCCTCCTGATACTGGCGCGCGCGGAAGACCTCCGCCATTCCACCTCTTCCAATACAGTCTAGCAGATCATAGGCCCCCAGCTTCAGGCCCTTAACACCTGCCATAGGTTCTGTCTCTCTTTCCAGCACCGGCACCCCTAGCGCAGCAAGCTCACCAGGCGTATCAGCCCAAAGACACCAATGATCAGGCCAAGCAGGAGGCCAATCACTGTGGCAACAGGAATGTGACTATGGAATACCTGCCCATCGAGATACCAGCCAAGAAGCCCGCCAGCCACCAGAGGGAGAACAATACCCAGGCCCACTTGACTGGCAAGAGCAAATGCAGTCACTGAGGGAGCATCAACCAGATTTCTTGAACGCAGTGCAGGTCTTTTCTTCATGGCCCCTTTCTCCTCTGCTGATTCTTGAGCAAAGCGCCTGCTTTCAGGCAATGAACACGCCAAAAGACCAGTGTTAAAGAGAGCCAGGCTACCTGGCAATAGCCCGGCCCGAAAAACCTTTTTGTTCAAGGACAGCATGGCACCACCCTGGCCCAGAAAAAGCTCGCCTGCCCCAGCGTTGCCCTACTCTCTTGCGCTGGTGGACTCCCAAGCGCCAGCGTTTGTGCCAACAAAGGGCTTTTTTATCGCGTCACTGGAACTCGACGATAGACCAGGGCACTATAAATACCTGCCAACACGGCGGCAGCTAGAATAGAACTGATCAATGGGACACCTTGCCAAACCGGCTCACCGACGATGTGGAAGTGGAAGACCCCCACAATCAAGAAGATTGCTAGCCAGCCCAGCAGGATGGCTCCCACAATTCCGGCTGGTCCCCTGCGTCCCGCCAACAGTTCGCCAACGATCCCAACAATTGCAGCAATAAGTGCCCAAATGAGCAATTGCGCGATGGTCACGCTCATGTACTTGTTCCTCCTCAATCAAGGAATCTGTCGCTGTAGGGGGCATCTTCCAGTTATCTGGCCCATCCTTGCTCCCGCAGCGCGGTTTTGCTGACGATCTCCCTGAAATGCCGCTCCCTTTTTGGAATAACGCACGCGCCATGCCAAATTGCACGCTTGGAGAAGGGTACACAGCAGATACAGGTTTCCCTGCGAATCTTCTGCATTTTACGCGCAGAACCCATTGACAAAAGCCGCAAAATTGGTTACACTTGCAACCAAGATGGTTGAATTATCAACTTTGTAGTACGTGACTATTTTGAAACAAACAGTTGACAACTCAACTAATTGCCTTCCCAGGCAGCCCATCAACCCATA
Organism: Ktedonobacterales bacterium; assembly: GCA_036557885.1. GTDB lineage: Bacteria > Chloroflexota > Ktedonobacteria > Ktedonobacterales > DATBGS01 > DATBGS01. The sequence goes on along the minus strand of DATBGS010000059.1, from coordinate 130,742 downwards.
CCGCTTAAGGAGTCGTCTGAGCTACATTCACGGAGGTCTACAATGTTGTCGAACCGTCCGCATACCCGTCACTGTCGTCTAAACCGACCAACCTTCACCCTCCTTTTTGTTGTCACCTGTCTTGTCTCGCTGGCAGCACCTGGCCTGCTCACCCGCGCCAGCACTGCCCACGCTTCTGCTCCCGCTGGCTACACGTTGCCCTATAATAACGCCGATTTCAAGACCGATGTGATTTATCAGGTCGTGCTGGACCGCTTTTTTGATGGCAGTTCTAGCAACAACGACCCCGCTGGCGACACCGGCCTCTACGACAGCACCAAGGCCAACTGGAAGCTCTACTGGGGCGGCGACCTGGCCGGGCTGACGCAGAAAATTTCGTATCTGGCCGGGATGGGCGTGACCGCGCTCTGGCTCTCGCCAACAGTAGATAACGTACATATTCCCGTCTACACCCCCGACTGGACCGGCCCTCAGGCCGGCTATCACGGCTACTGGGCGCGCGACTTCTACAAGATTGACCCGCACCTGGGTACCTGGACAGACTTCGACACACTGGTCAGCACCGCCCACAGCAACGGCATGAAGGTCATCATTGACTTTGCCCCCAACCACTCCAACCCAAACGATACCGGGGAATATGGCAGCATCTACAACAACGGCGTCTTTCAGGCTGCTTATAACAACGACCCCAACGGCTGGTTCCACCACAACGGCGGCATCACCAACTGGGACGACCAGTATCAGGATGAGTATTACAACCTGGCTGATCTGGCCGACTTTGCCCAGGAAAACAGCAGCGTAGATAGCTACATCAAAGGGGCGATGACGCAGTTCCTCAACCACAGCGTGGATGGCATCCGCGTGGACGCCGTGAAGCATATGTCCGGCCCCACTGGTGGCTGGGAGCGCACGCTCAACGATCAGGTGGAGGCGCAGAACCCGCATTATATGGTGGGCGAGTGGTTCCTGAGCAGCATCAACGACCCCACCTACTGGCTGGCGAAACGCTTTGCCAACCAGAGCGGCATTGCCCTGCTCAACTTCCCGCTGAATAAAGCCCTGCGCGATGTCTACGGCTCTGGCGCTGGCTCCAGCGAGCTAGATAGCGTCATCAGCCAGGAAGAGAGCGACTTCACCTGGATGAACGACCAGGCGGTCTTTATTGACAACCACGATATGTCGCGCTTCCTGACACTCAACAACAATAACAACCTGCTGCACGAAGCGCTGGCCGTCACACTGACCGCGCCGGGCATCCCGATCATCTACTACGGCACCGAGCAATATCTGCACAACGATACCGGCGGCGGCACCGACCCCTATAACCGCCCGATGATGAACAGCTTCAGCACCAGCACCACTGCCTATCAATTGATAGGCAAACTGGCGGGACTGCGCCACAGTAACCCGGCCCTGGGCTATGGCACGTATCAGCAGCGCTGGATTAACAACGATGTCTTCATCTTCGAGCGCAAGTTCTATAACAACGTCGTGCTAATTGCCGTCAACAAGAGCGGCAGCACCAGCTATAATATCAGCGGACTGAACACTAGCCTCCCGGCTGGCACCTACAGTGACTATCTGAATGGTCTGCTGGGCGGCAGCAGTATCACAGTAGGGAGCGGAGGCGCGGTTAACTCGTTCTCGCTGGGCGCCAACAAGGTCGCCGTCTGGCAGTTCACTGCTGGCGAACCGAGCACTCCAGAGATTGGCAGCGTTGGCCCCGAACAGACCCGCCCCGGCGACAAGTTGATCATTGACGGGCAGGGCTTTGGCGCCAGCGGCACCGTGAATTTCAGCGGCACCAACGCGACGGTGCAAAGCTGGTCTAGCCACTCCATCACCGTCACCGTCCCCAACGTGGCGGGCGGCCAGTACAATGTACAGGTCTGCTCTGGCAGTTGCAGCAATTTGTTCAAAGCCAACGTGGACAGCGCCGCGCAGGTCGCTGTGACCTTCACGGTCTATAATGCCCCGTCAACCGTCGTTGGCGATAACGTCTATCTCACCGGGCAATTCGCAGAACTCAGCAGTTGGAGCACCACGACCACCACCGCGATTGGCCCAGCGTTGGACCCCAACTATCCCAATTGGTTTATTATGGCAAGCGTCCCCGCCTGCTGGACCATCCAGTTTAAGTTCATCATTATCCGCGCCAATGGAACAGTTCAGTGGGAGAATGGCGCCAACCACTCCTTCACCGCGCCGTGTAGTGGCACGGGCTATATCAACGTCACCTGGCAAAATTGATCACCCATCGCTACCCTCCTCACGATGCCACGCGGCGGCAGGATGGCTCCTGCCGCCGCGTGGTGTTCTTTACGCCTGCCAGAGGGCCGTCACACTGCTTTCTCCTGTGCAGGGCACCACCATCATATGCTCCGGACCTGCCTCCACCGTCTGCGTCCCATCGTGATGCACCACAAAGAAATGGTAGGTCAGCGTCTGGCAGGCAGGCACGCTCACCAGTAAGAACTTGCTCGTATGGTCCAGGATTGGCCCAATCAACGGTCCAATCGCCAACTCCTTCATGCCCGTTTCATTACCCAGTTCTGGCGTATCCCCTGTCAGATACACCTGGTCCGCGGGCGCGAGATCTGGCAGCCCCGTCACCCTGAAAGTCACCGGCACTTGCGGCCCGCTCGCCACCCGCGCCACCAGCCGATTGCTGCATGGCTCTGCAAACGGACAGACACGCAGCGTATATAGCCCGCCCTGAATTGGGGGCACCTGTACCGTGATTGAATGCGCCGACCAGCTTTTCACCGTTGCCACGCTGGAGCCAATCTCCACGCGCCCACCCGTCGCTACATTGCCAAAGCCTTCGCCATCCAGAATCAGCGCATCCCCCGGATGCGTCTGTTCCGGCCCCACACTGCCAAGCAGCGGCGTACTTGGTTCCGCCGCCGTAAACTGCCACACCGCAACTTCGCTTGGTTGCATAGTCATTCCCGGTGTAGACCCATCCCGGTTCACCAGCAGATCGCCGCCGCCAAAACGCCCGCCCAGCGCATCGCTGTAGCGCCCCGTCGGCAGATTTGTCGCCAGTGACGCCAGCGACAGCGCTTTGTTCAGGCTGCGATTCATTGCCACCAGCACGACATTGTTCCCAAACTGCCGTTCATAGATATAGACATCCTGGCCCAGCACTAGCGAGCGCAGCGACCCATACGCCAGCGCCGGGTTCTGGTGTCGCAGGTGCCCTAGTGCGCTGATGAGCTGATAGGCCGGGGTCGTCGTACTAAAGCTTGCCATCATCGGGCGGTTATAGGGGTCATTGCCGCCATTGGTGTTATCAAAGAGATACTGCTCAGTCCCATAGTAAATAATCGGGATGCCTGGGGCCGTCAGCGTAAAGGCCAGCGCGTCATTGAGCAGATCATGGCTCATCCGCTTGTTCAAAAAGCGCGGATTATCGTGGTTATCAATAAACAGCGGCTGATCGAGCGGCCAGAGAAAATCCTGGTTGATATGCTGCTGCGTCCCGTCAAGCTCCACCATCGAATCACCAGTAGCAAACACGTTGTCAATGGCCGCATTCATGCTGAAATCTAGCAGCGCCATGCCGCTGGTGTTGGCAAAGCGCAACTGTGAGGTATGCAGTGGGTCGGCAATGCCGCTGCTGGGCCACTCCCCCACCAGATAGTGCGGCCCCTCGGCCTGAATCATATCGTTCACCGTTGTCAGCCAGCCCCCAGGCATATGCTTCACGGCGTCAAAGCGAATGCCATCCACCCCATGCTGCAAAAAGCGTGTGATCGCTCCCTTGAGGTAGGCGTCCACCTGCGGGTTTTCCTGCGCCAGATCAGCCAGATCAAAGAGATTTTCATACTCATCCGAGTAGAGATCGTCAAAGTTGAAGATGCCGCCGTTGTGATGGAACCAGCCAGCGATGTCGTCGTTGTAATTTGCCACCAACTTGCCATCTTGATACAGGTTGCCGCCATCGCCACCACCGTTGGGGTTGGAGTGGTTGGCCGCAAAATCAATAATGAGCTTGATACCCATCTGGTGCGCCGTCTGCACCAGTCGATCAAAATCTGCCCACGTCCCAAAGTGCGAGTCAATCTGGTAATCGTCCCGCGCCCAATAGCCATGATAACCCGCATTGGGCAGCGGCGACCCATTGTAAAACAGCGGGCTGTGGACATTATCCACTACCGGCGAAATCCAGAGCGCCGTCACACCCATCCCCGCAATATAGGGCAGCTTCTGTGTCAGCCCGACCAGATCACCGCCCCAATACGCGTGCCAGTTAGAATGATCGGCGCTGTACATTCCCGTATCGCCCACAGGGTCATTATTGCTGGGGTCGCCATCAAAGAAGCGGTCTATCACCACCTGATAGATCACATCCGGCTTAAAATCTGCCGCATTCTCTGGCGGCGGGTTAGACGCCACCGCGCCAAACGGCGGCGCGCTCGGCGGCAGTGGCAGCGCCGCCGCTGGCACCCACAGCAGCGCCAGCACGACCCCCAGCCCTCCCATCAGCCAGGGCCGCCACCGGGGGAAACGGGACGCGCGAGCAGAACGATGTGAGCCAGCAGCAGAGGAAGGCATGGCGGCCTCCTTGGGTGGAAGATGGGCGCAAGCGCTAAATCAGCACGCAGAGTGCGCGGCAAAGCATACCGTCCAAGGAACCAGTTGTCAATACTGCCTCTGTTTCGCCCGCCAGGACACCTTACCAGACCGAGAAAGGGGATTGACGGTCTGATGTGTATACAGTACACTGCGAGATAGTCGAGTAGTCAACAATTTACCAGGAAACTTTCTGGGCATGGAGGCAGAACGGCTGATCTGGCACTGGCTGAGAAAGGATGACTCAATGGAGGACGACATCGTTGATTTCTTTTTTTCTCCCTATGTAACCGCCCAGGAACGGCGCCGCCGCGCTGCGCTACAGGGCGGTCTGGCCCATAACGGCCAGATACTGCCGCGCGACCCCGCGCCTGATGAGCCGGTGCTCTTGCTCTTCGCTTCACAGGCGGCCCTGCCGATTGACCACCTGGCTGTCTACTACACGACAGATGGAAGCTCCCCTGCTGGAGTGCGAGGCAAGGCAACCTCTGGAATAGTGGTTTTGGCAGAGCCGGGCGAGACGGAAGAAGATAAAGCACTTCACATACCTATCCGGCGTTGGCGTGCGGTGCTGCCAGGGCAGCCAGAGGGAACCCTCGTGCGCTACTGCGCGGATGCCTGGAGCCAGAATCAGCCAGAGCAGCACTGGCGTGCCGACCAGACCGAGCCAGTTGGCCCGCCTGTTGAGGATAGGCGGTTGTTTGCTTACAGTGTGGACCGCTTTCACCCCCCAGCCTGGTTGCACGATGCGGTGATCTATCACATTTTTGTGGATCGCTTTCACGCCGCCAGCGATGAGCCGCCGCTGCATGATCCCGGCTCGCTGACTGGGTTCTTTGGTGGAACGTTGCAGGGCATCCTGGAAAAGCTGGATTACCTGGAGGAACTGGGGGTGAATTGTCTCTGGCTTTCGCCGGTGTTTGAGAGTCCGACGCATCATGGGTATAACCCCTCGGACTATTATACGGTGGCCGCGCGCTATGGAACGAATGAGACGCTGCGGCTTCTGATTGCAGCATCTCATCGGCGCGGGATGCGTGTCATTCTAGATTTTGTGGCGAACCATACCTCCGATGAACATCCACTTTTTCGGGAGGCGCGGGCCAACCCGCAGAGCGAGGGCGCCCGCCTGTTTTCGTTTGGCGGTTGGCCTCCATTTGGCTATCGTAGTTATGCACAGGTAGTCAGCATGCCGGAATTGGCAACCGAGCGACCTCATGTGCAGCACTATTTGATTGATGCTGCGCTGTACTGGCTGAGGGATGTAGGCGCCGATGGGTTCCGTCTTGATTATGTGTCTGGTCCTTCGCTGACATTTTGGGCCATGTTTCAGCGGGGGATCAAGCAGCAGTTCCCAGAAGCACTGACGTTAGGGGAGGTTTCCGAGCCGCTTGCAGAGATTGGGCCATACTCCGGGAAGTTGGATGCGTTTATGAACTTTGCGCTGGCAAGGGTGCTGAGGATGGTTTTTGCCCAGCGTCAGGAGCCATTGGCAGCGTTGCTGGCTTTTTTAGATAAGCGCTCGGCTTTAGTTCCACCGAACATGAGCTACGCGACGCTTTTGGACAACCATGATATGCACCGCTTTCTCTGGCTGGCCGGGGGCGATACAGCCCGGTTGAAGCTGGCTGCGCTTTGCCAGATGACGCTGGATGGGGTGCCCATTGTGTATTATGGGACAGAGGTGGGTTTGTCCCAATCTGGTGACGCACACCTGGAAAACGCTTATGCGCGCGCGCCGATGCTCTGGGGCCAGCAGCAAGATCAGGACGTGCTGACGCTGTATCGCCAGTTGATCGCCCTACGACACGCGCACCCCGCGCTGCGTTCCAACAATCTCCTGATGCTGCCTGCGCGTGCGCTGAATGCCATGCCCGCTGTGCAGGAGCAGGTGGGGGCCTATTTGAGGTGGCAGGGCCAGGATGTGGTGGTGGTGGTGGTGAACAATGCGGAGGAATCGGTGAGGCTCCAGGTTCCCCTCGCTGGACAGTTGCCGGAGCAGATACAGAAAACGGGGCGTCTGCCCCGCTTTCTGCCGACATTATTGACGAGGGCCGAGACGCGAACGCAAATAAGCACGCAGCAACTAGAAGTGATGCTGCCACCGCTAAGCGCTGGGGTATTTGTAGGAGAGTTGGGCATCAGTTAAACGACCCATCAAAAAACCGTCGAAAATTGGCTAGAAAACTGTTGACAAATCAACAGTTTTGCGTTATACTTTCTTCAGCCCTACAATCTGAGGAGAATCGCCGGATCGGGGTGCTTGCCATGAGTGAAGTGAAAGACTCCACAGGTATCGAGCAAGATGTCTATCGCCTGCTGACCAAGCTTTTTTTGCTGCTGGATGATTGTGATCGCCAATTTTTCACGGAATATGGCTTGAGTGCGCGCCAGTTTTGGGCGCTGCAACATCTTGATGAGCAGCAGGGGCGTTCGATGGTGGAACTGAGCCGAGCGTTGTTGACAGATAAAAGCAATGTGACCGGCATTGTTGATCGTCTGGAGCAGGCAAGCCTGGCACAGCGCACCCCTGACCCTCATGATCGGCGCGTAATTCAAATTACGTTGACTGCTGAAGGCCGTCGCCTGCGTGATTTCGTGAACCAGCGACATGAAGCACGCATCCGTGAATTATTTAGCACGGTTGGCGACGGTCGTTTGTATGCTTTGCAAGACACACTGACGCTGATTGGCCGCAACCTGGAGGCATATCTGGAGGAGCCACCAGCCTCAAGAGCAGACAGCAGCTAGCGGCTGGCGTATTTGTGGTGGGTAGAGGTGTTCCGGGCTGAAGGCATTGTGTTGGTACTCGTTTTCTGATCTTCTTTTTTCACGAGAGATGCTCAAGCGGGAACGCCTCCCCGACAAAGAACAGGGACAACAAAGACTGTCGTGCGCACAAAGCGCACAGGAGGAGGAGCAGGCTTCGCAGCACTGGCGCTGGGGTTCTGGTGGGCTTCTGGATACCATGTGATGCCCGCCAGGCAGCAGTGAGGACAAGACGGGTGGCCGCCGTATGGAGCGTTTCATCAAGATCAAAGACGAGTTTTTCAAGGCTGGAGGGTTTATGTTTCCCAAACGGGTTCTCAAGTATCTTCTTCCTCTGATGGCGCTGTGCATGACGGTGCTGGCCGCGTGTGGAACAACGCCGCCCGCCAATACCGGCCCAACCGTTGATCATAGTGGCACAATTACCATCTGGCACAACTGGGCAGGCAGCTATCTGGCTGAAAAGCAGGCCATTTTTGATGCGTACATGAAAAAGTATCCCAAGGTGACGATCACGCTGGTCAATCAGGACAACCTGATTGATAAATCCATTGCGGCGGTCAACGCCAATTCCGGCCCGGATATGATTGCCTGGGTGGATGATTCGCTGGGCAAGCTGGCGAAGGCCAACATCGTTGTTCCGATGGATCAGTACATCAGCCAGGATTTCGTAGATAAGACCTACAACAAGGCGGCGGCCCAGGGCGTGGAGTTCAACGGCCATGTGTGGGGCGTGCCAGAATCAGTGGAAGCTGTCACCATCATGTACAACAAGGCGCTGGTGACTGCCGACCAACTGCCCAAGTCCACCGATGACCTCTTGAACTTTGAGAAGACCTACTCGACGGCGCACCCCGGACAGTATGGTGTGGTCTGGAACACCGAAGACCCGTACTTTAATGCCGATTGGTTCTATGGGTTTGGCGCGTTCTATGTGCATGAAGACAGCAAGGTAGGGCTGAACAACCCGCAGGGGATCGCGGCGGCCAATTACATCGCGCAGTTCAAGCAGTATCTGCCCAGCCAGATCAGCTACGATGTGGCCTCCTCGCTCTTTAGCGAAGGCAAAGCGGCGGCGATCATCAATGGCCCCTGGTCCTATGCCGACTACAAGGGCAAGGCAGGCATTGATGTTGGCTTTGCCACGCTGCCCAAGGTGACGGCCAACAGCAATACTCCGGCCAAGCCGTTCGTTGGAGTGAAATCGCTCTGGGTGACGAAGCTCTCCAAAAACCCGGCGCTGGATGCCGATCTGATGAAGTTCTTCACCAACAAAGAGAACCAGATCGCTCAGGCGCAGGCCAACGGCGAGATTCCGTCTAACCTGGCGGCTGACCAGGATTCCACAGTGGCCGCGCTGCCCGCCGTTGGTGGCTTTGCTGCGCAGGCAACGCTGGGCGTGGCGCTCCCCAACACTCCGTACATGTCCGCGTTGTGGACACCAGTGGGAGATGCCCTGACAGCTATCTGGACAGGTGCGCAGACCCCAGAAGCGGCGATGGCCGCAGCTCAGACTGCGGCTGAACAGGGGATTGCGCAACTAGGCTCGTAAGCGCGGGTGCGCAATCAATCGCACTGATTGATGCGGCATCCCTCAGCGTGGAGGGTGGAGGGCCTCAAAAACGGTTCTCCACCCTCTTGCTATGTGGTCTATACTGTGCCTGTCCTATGCTTCGACAGGCATCCTGGGATGCAGCCTCCTGTTATGCCCATAGAGAAAGGGGTGAGTATGTTACAGGTCAAACGCAGCACGATTGCGCTGTACCTTGCTCCCATGTTCTTTGCTATTGCAGTCGTGAACCTCTGGCCCATTTTCTACACGTTCATCCTCTCGTTCACGAACAAAGACCTTTATCATCTGGATACCTACCACTATACCGGGTTGCAGAACTACACGGCGACCCTGGGGAGCCTGCAAGGAGATTTCTTCACCATCATCCTTCAGACCCTGCTGTATGTGGTAGTGTGTGTATCGCTCTTCCTGGTGATTGGCCTGGCAACGGCGCTGGCGCTCAACAACCAGCGCATCTGGTTCCTCCCCTTCTGGCGGCTGGTGCTGATTCTGCCCTGGACCATCCCCAGTGTTATTACCGCTCTGATCTGGAAGTTCCTCTTCCATTATGATTTTGGGACGATTAATCAGTTGCTGCGGCTGGCGTTTGGGCCAGATGCAGGGGTGCCCTGGCTGACGACGCCCTGGGGCGCTTTTATTGCGGTGGTGATCGTGAATGTCTGGCTCTCCTACCCGTTCTTCACGATTGTCATTCTAGGCGCGCTGCAAAGCGTGCCGCAGGAATTGAACGAGGCGGCCAATGTGGACGGGGCCAACTCCTGGCAGCGCTTCCGCCATATCACGCTGCCGCTGCTGCGTCCGGCCATCACTCCGGCCACCATCTTGAGCGCCATCACCACATTTCAGATGTTTAACACCGTCTTTCTGATCACACAGGGCGGCCCGATCACCAGCCCGCTGAAGCCAGGAGCCACGTCGTTTGTGATGATCTACGTCTATAACAAGCTGTTTGGGGCGACGGGCGGCAATCCTCCCTATGGGCGTATGGCGGCGGTGGCAGTGGTGCTCTTTGCCCTGCTGCTCTTCATGACGATGCTCTCGCTGCGGGCGAGCAATGTTACCAAGGAGGCGCAAGCATGAGCGACCAGACGATGCGCGCCAGCGCTGGCGCGCTGCCAGCCACCGAGACCATGACGCGGACCGACGCACGCGAGCGCGCCATTGCCCAGGCCATCAGTCGGCGCCCTCGCCGCAAGTTTTCCCCCTGGATTCTGCTGATCTATCTGTTCTTGATCATCATGGCTGTGTTTGCGCTCGCCCCCATTTACTACGTGGTGCAGGCGTCGCTGCGCGGCGATCAGACGCTGTATTCGACGGACCTGAAGATTTTCCCCACCAACCCCACGCTGGAGAACTATCGCTACGTGCTGGCCCAGATTCCCTTTGTGCAGTGGGTGGTGAACACGACCATTGTGTGCGCGCTGGCAACGGCGCTTGGCCTGTTTTTCTCGACCACCGGGGCGTATGCGCTGGCGCGTTTCCGTTTCCGGGGGCGACAACTGACGCTGGTGGGGCTGCTGGCAATTCAAGCGTTCCCGGCATTGCTGGCGCTCTTGGCCTATTACCTCTTGTTACAGACCTTGGGCTTACTCAGGACGGATACGCCGCTTGGATCAGTCACCCCGCTGCTGGCGCTGGCGATGGTCTATGCCGGTGGGACGGTGGTCTTTAGCTGCTGGAACATCAAGGGCTACTTTGATACCTTGCCGGTGGAACTGGAGAAAGCCGCGCTGGTGGACGGCGCTACGCCGACCAAAGCCTTCCTGCGCATTACGCTGCCGCTGGCCGCGCCTGCTCTGGCTGCCTCGGCGCTGTTCTCGTTTATTGGCGGCTGGAACGAGTTTGCGCTGGCGAATATCATCTTGAACTCCAACGGCGCGGGTGGTGAGGGACTGGGCACCAATATCACCTTTGCCCTGGGCATGTTTGGTCTGCAAAACAATTTCCGGGTGCCCTGGGGCTACTTCGCCGCCGCGTCGGTGCTGGTATCGGTGCCGCTCTCGATTGTTTTCCTGTACTTGCAACGCTTCTTTAAGTCCGGCCTGACCGTCGGCAGTGTCAAAGGATGAGGAGGGCGATGTATGGCTTCGGTTGAGTTTGAACATATCTATAAGCGCTTTGGCGATGTCGAAATTGTCCACGACATCAACCTGAAGATTGAAGACAAAGAATTTCTGGTGCTGGTGGGGCCGTCGGGCTGCGGCAAAAGCACCTGCTTGCAGATGATCGCGGGCCTGGAGCAATCAACGTCTGGCGCGATCAAGATTGGCGATGATGAAGTCACCAGTCTGGAGCCGCGCGAGCGCGATATTGCGATGGTCTTCCAAAACTACGCGCTCTATCCGCATATGAACGTCTACGACAACATGGCGTTTGGGCTGCGCCTGCGCGGAGCGCCGGAACCAGAGATTGATAAGAAGGTGCACGAGGCGGCAGAGATTTTGGGGCTGGAAAACCTGCTGCAACGCAAGCCCAAGGAGCTTTCCGGCGGGCAGCGCCAGCGCGTGGCGCTGGGGCGGGCGATTGTGCGCGACCCTAAAGTCTTTCTGATGGATGAGCCGCTCTCCAATCTGGATGCCAAGCTGCGCGTGCAGATGCGCGCCGAGATTGCGCGGCTGCATCAGCGTATGCAGACGACGTTTATCTATGTCACCCATGATCAGACCGAAGCGATGACGATGGGCGACAGGATTGCCGTACTTAACAGTGGCAAGATTCAGCAGATTGGCAGGCCCGGCGACCTCTATGATCGCCCGGCCAATAAGTTTGTGGCCGGGTTTATTGGCTCGCCCTCGATGAACTTTTTTGAGGACGTGGCGGTGGAGCAGAAGGAGGGCATCTGGCTGCGCCTGGGCGATGGGCAGCGGCTGCGGGCGCCACAAGCCCTGGCCGCCCGGCTGGAGCCGTATATCGGCAAGACCATCACGCTTGGTATTCGCCCGGAGCATGTGCTTGATCGGCAGTTGCTCAACGGGAACATGCCGCTGGAGGCGGCAGCACAAACCGTGCGCGTCACAGCGGATGTAGTGGAACATCTGGGCAATGAGTTGATGGTCTATGGGATGTTGGCTGGCGTTCAGCTTGCTGCGCGTCAGGATGGGCGCTCGCGGGTGCGCAGGGGGGATGAAGTAACCTTTGTGCTTGATCTGGAGCACGCGCATATCTTCGACCCGGAAACCGAGGTCTGTCTGACCTCTTTGCCCCCAGATGCGGGCAAAGAAGCGGTAGAAGCAGTGGCGGTGACGCGGGCTGAGCCGACAGTTTCCCTGGAGCAAAAGGCGGCGGAGCGAGCGCGCTTGCAGAAGCGGAACCGCCGGATTCGCTGGGCAGCGTTTGCGGCGGCGTTTGCGGTGATTGTGCTAATCCTCGCTATCATCCCCACGCCGCCCCCTGAAGCGCCCCCAGCGGCGCTGGCGGACCCAACCAAAGGCGATACGATAGATAACATTCAGTGTCAGGCAGATGTGCAGACGGGCTACCAGGCGCAGGCGCATCTGGGCATCTTGCTGAATATTCAGCCCGATGGCACGGGCGATCAGAAGATCATCCCCGATAACGTTGGGCGCCAGGCTAAGGGCTGCACCTACTGGCTCTCCACCTCAGCCACCAATGGGGTAATTCAGATCAACGCGCCCAAGCAGCAAGACTTTACCCTCCAGCAGTTCTTTGACATCTGGGGGCAGCAGTTGAGCAAGGACACGGTGGCAGACTGTACGCCGCTGGTGGGAAGTGTTGTAGTCTATACCTATGACCCGACGCAAGCGCACGCCAACGATCAAAACGACCCCAATCACGGCTGGAAGCAGGTGGATGTGACCCAGATTCAGAAGATCGTGTTAATCAATCATCTCGATATAGACATCCTCTGCGGCGTAGGGTTGGGCACCCAGACCGTCTTGCCTGATTATTACTTCAAGCAAGGATGAGTGGTTTCTCTGAAGTAGGGAGGGGCTGTCTGACTCTCGGATCCTTGTGTTGGCACCGATGAGGTACTGTTGTCAAGGGTCAAGAAACAACTCCTCCCGTTTTCTCGATGTTGAGGAGCCAACAAGATAAGTGTCGTGCTGGCTACTTTATTTATCGGCCACAACTACGTGGTTCAATTGCACTCACTACTCCTTTATTTCGTCCGGATGAAGAAAGTAGCCAGCACAGGGTGAACAGCAGGCAGCCGGGGAGGACGAAAAGATGCATCTGGGGGTGAGGCTTACTCCTCCTCAGATGCATCTTTCTGGCCCATCAACTTCACGAGGTGCTGGAAGGCAGAGGAGTGCCATCTCCTTTTCAGATAGATCGCCTGCGTGTACAGATCGCTCTTGGCTGCGAACAACAGGGCGTGCAATTTCCCCTGGGCGACTTCCTCCTGCACCGTAACCAGCGGTAGGAAGGCTATTCCCAGGCCGGCCATCACGCACTGCTTGATTGCCTCTAGACTGCCAAACGCCCCAACAATCTGGTGAGGTGTGCCAGATTGCTTGAGTTCCTGGAGCAGCAAACCCCGATAGGTGCACTCCTCTTCGGTAAGTAGAATATGCGCGTTTGCCAGTTCTTGGACGGTGATTTCCGCCCTCTGCCCGTACGGCGAATCTGGCCGGGCAACGATCACAAACTCCTCTTTTCTCAACGGGAGACAGACCAGTTCCGGGTCTAAAGAGAGGTGATCCAGAAGCAGCCCAAGGTCACAATCCCCTTCTTTCACTGCTTGCAGAATAGAGGTTTCTGTGCCCGCTTGCAAAGACAGGGTGATCCGGGGATAGGTGGCACGAAATGCCTGGAGAACAGGGGGGAGATAAAAGGCGGCCAGTGTTTCTATCGTGCCAATGCGTATGGTCCCGGTGTGTTGTGCCGCGAGTTGTGCCCTCGCTTCCTCCTGCAAGACCAACATCTGCCGGGCATAGGATAGCAGCACCTCCCCCGCTTGAGTTGGCTGCATCCGTCTGCCGCACCGCTCAAACAACACGGCCCCATATTGCTCTTCCAACTTCTGAATTTGGGTGGTAACGCTTGACTGGGCATAGCCGAGTTCTTCGGCAGCTTTCGTGAAGTTGCCCCACTTCGCCACTGCGCAGAAGGTGCGCAGATAGATAAAATCCATTGGTCCTACTCCATCAATAATCTTGATGTTTTCTCCCAAAAAGTATAGCTACCTCTGATGCTCTTGTCCATGCTAGAGTAAGCACAGCTCACAAACGGGTGAGAAGAAGACATATCAGAAAGAGGAAACATATGACCGTACACACCTCGCATTTTTCACTGGTACTCGAAACACCTGCTGCCCGTCCAGAAGAAGCCCATCGGCACTTTCTTGCCAAACTCGCGGTGGAAACCGACCCATCCGATGTACAGTTGGACCTGCAGCGTGGGCAGAAGAGCTTTGTGCTGCTGGATGCCCGCAGCGCACAAGATTTCGAGGAGTGCCACATTCCAGGGGCGATCAACCTGCCCTATCGCCGAATCACTGTCGAGTCCACCGCCCATCTTTCCAAAGAGCAACTGATTGTGACTTACTGCTGGGGTGTCGGCTGTAATGGGTCCACCAAGGCGGCTGCGCGATTGAGTGCCCTGGGGTTCCAGGTGAAAGAAATGATTGGGGGGATTGAATATTGGCGGCGTGAGGGCTTCGAGGTGGAAGGGACACTGGGAGATCAGGCGCCGCTCGTCCGCTAGGAAGCGCCAGAGAAGCCGTTCCTTTTCCCACACATCTAAGACGAGTGATCTTGAAAGAGGCGTGGAAGGACTGGCTGCATACTGGCTTTAGGACAGCACCAATCCGCTGTTTTGAGCGTATCGGATGCCCAGGAAACCTCTGATACGCTCTGCATTCAGTAGGGCGAGAAGGAAGACCGGAGAGATGATCACTTGTTATTTGCGCTATGACATAGACCCCTATAAGCTGGCGGACTTTGAAGCCTACGCCCGCATGTGGATTCCTCTGGTGACTCGTCTGGGTGGAATACATCACGGCTATTTTCTCCCCCACGAAGGGCCAAACACTATTGCGATAGCTCTGTTTAGTTTTCCCAGCCTGGCAACCTATGAAATGTATCGGCAGCAGTTGCTCACTGATGAGGGGTGCCAGGCGGCGCTCGCCTTTGCTGAAACAACGCGTTGCATCCTCAGGTATGAACGGAGCTTCATGCGCCCTGTTTTCGGGTAAATCCGTGCTCACCTGAACCCACCAGAGATAGGAAGCAAGTATGGACATCAGTGAAAACAGTAAGTCGGTGATTCAGAAGGAGGAGAGAGGAAAAATGAGGCGGGAGGATCAGGAGAAAAGCTGCGTGCAAAACGCTACTCTTTCGTGTATGCTTGAGCCGTGTATGCTTGAGCCATCATGTCTTGCTCTCCTTTGATTCTCGGTCTATGCAACGCATCTCTCTTGCTCGCGGAAGGAGCAGCTTCGCATGCCCGAAGAGCGCAAACTGGTGACTATCCTCTTTGCCGATGTGACCGGCTCGACCGCCCTGGGCGAGAGCATTGATCCTGAAGATCTGCGTGCCCTGATGGGGCGCTACTACGCTCACGCGCGCCGCGTCGTAGCTACCCATGACGGCACCATCGAAAAGTTTATCGGGGATGACACCTGGCTGGACGCGCGCCTGTTTTTGCTGGGGGTTGAGAGCGAGAATGTGGTGAAGGTATTTGGAGCAATCAATGACAACAGCTACGTTGCAGCAGTTACCCGCCAGACTGGTGCCGCAGCCGCGCGGCTGCACTGGCGCACCGTAGCTGCCACGCAGCGCGACGGTTTGCACCACATCGTCGGTGCTGCGTGGCACGACTACGCCAATCGGCACCTGCCGATAGTTGGAACCATCGGTGGCATAAAGCGCCAGACCGCCATCATCAAAGCGCACCTCTCCGGCGATCTGGCGGCGCAGGCCTGCTGCCAGCCCTTTTGTATCTACACCTGGGGGACGCTGTTTGCGGATCACCGGGGGAATGTAGGAATCGGGTGGTCGTTCAATCAGCTGTGCCATAGGTCTTGCCTCTCTAGCTGCTTTGCTCAGAGCCTTCTTGCTGCTCTCAAGGCCACTGCAACCTGGACTACTGCTAGCCGGAATTCTGTGCAAGCTCTGGACCGAGCAGAGCAAGTGCAACTACATCTCATGCTTCTCTCTCTGTGCGCGACCTTTCCTTGCTTCCGCCAGAATGCGCCGACCTGCCTACGTCAACGAGCCTGCCAACCCTTTGGGAAATAGCGATTTTCGATGGAGAATGGGTGTGCGGTTCCCGTCTTGCTTTACCATTCCTGGTTCGCTACAATGTTTGCACAATGGGCGTTGTTCTTCTCTTGGGTTAGATGGTCCTCCTGGTGAAAGGCTTGCTGGTGATGCACTCGACGAGTGGGGCGATATTCCGATTATGGTTCTTTGCCTTCTCCAGTCAAACCACCTCGATCAACCGATAGGATGTCTTGATGGCGCTGACCTTGCGCATCCGCTTGCTCGGCGATTTCAACCTGCTCTACGGCGACCAGCCAGTCACGAGCCTCAACACGCCACGCCTACAATCTTTGTTCGCCTATCTCGTCTTGCATCACGATGTCCCCCAACAGCGCCAGCATCTCGCCTTCCTCTTCTGGCCCGATGCAACTGAGGCGCAGGCTCGGAATAACCTGCGCCAACTGATACATCAGCTACGCCAGGCATTTCCAGAGATAGATCAGTTTCTCCACAGCGACACGAGCAACTTGCATTGGCGACCCAACATGCTCTTTCGCCTCGATCTCGCTGAGTTTGAACAGCTACTCCAACGGGCCGACGAAGCCGGGCGACAAACTGACCAGCGCAGCCAGCAATCTGCTCTCGAAGAGGCTGACCACCTCTATCGTGGTCCGTTATTGCCCAGTTGCTATGACGACTGGATCGTGCCAGAGCGAGAGCGGCTGCGCCAGGACCATCTCCAGGCGCTTGAACACCTGCTTCGCCTGTTTGAACGGCAAGGCGACCTGATGAGCGCCATCCACTATGCCCAACGCTTGATCCGCATAGACCCGCTCTCCGAAGATCTCTATCGTCGCCTGATGCGCCTGCATATGCTGAACAATGATCGCGCGAGCGCGCTGCGCGTCTATCATACATGTGCCGCCACCCTCCAACGCGAACTGGGAGTTGACCCAGATCAAGCCACACGCGCAACCTACGAGCAACTTTTGCACCCGGTAGTGGTTCCTGCGCTAGCGAGTATAGAACCGCCGACGTTCTCTGTGACACCAACCCTCATTGGGCGAAAGCCTGAGTGGGAAGCGCTGCATCAGGCATGGCAGCGTGCGATGGAGAGCAGGCCACAGTTTGTGCTAGTGAGTGGAGAAGCGGGCATCGGCAAATCACGCTTAGCCGAGGAATTTCTCGCATGGGCCAGCCAGCAGGGTGTTACCATTGCCAAAACGCGCTCCTATGCCGCCGAGGGCCAACTCTCGCTTGGACCAGTGGCAGACTGGTTGCGCAGCGAAGGGGTGCGAGCGCATCTGGAGCACCTCGACACGGTTTGGCTCACGGAAATCGCACGCATCTTGCCAGAACTCCTTGCTGAACGGCCTGATGTCCCCCACTATGAGCCAATGACCGAGTATGGTCAGCGTCTCCGCTTCTTTGAGGCTCTGGCACGTGCTACCCTGGTCACCTCGCAACCGTTGCTTTTGGTGCTGGATGACTTGCAATGGTGCGACCAGGAAACACTGGAATGGCTGCATTTTCTGCTGCGCTTCGACCCCCTGGCGCGGCTGCTCGTCATCGGCTGCACCCGAACGGAAGAACTGCCACCACAGCATCCCCTGCGAACCCTGCTGCTCCATCTGCAAGCCACCTCAGAGGTCGCCGAAATTGCGCTCCAGCCGCTGGATGCAGCGGAAACCGCAAAATTGGCTGCGCAGATAGCTCACCAGGAGTGGGAGGAAGACGCGCTGATGCACCTCTATCACGAAACCGGGGGCTATCCACTCTTCGTGGTCGAAATGGTACGCGCTGGTCTGGGACGAAGCTCTGCGCCTGAGCCGACGACCGAAAGCCTCCCGCGACACCTCTCTGCCAATGCTTTGGAAGTCCTCCCAGCACGGGTGCATGCGGTGCTGGCCGGTCGTCTGCTGCAACTCTCGCCCTCGGCTCAAGAGGTTGCCAACCTGGCCGCAACGATTGGACGCGAATTTACCCTCGACCTCTTGATCGCCACGAGCCAGGCTGATACCGACACTGCTGTACGCGCACTCGACGAGTTGTGGCAGAAACGCATTGTGCGCGAACACGGCACCACTAGCTATGACTTCACGCACGACAAGCTGCGCGAGGTTGCCTATGCGGAGATCAGCGTGCCACAACGTCGCCTGCTCCACAGCCGTGTGGCGCACGCACTGGAAACCTTCCAGGCTGAAGACCTTGACCCGGTTTGTGGGCAGATTGCCACCCACTATGAGCGCGCGGGGATGATCGAGCAGGCGCTGCCCTATTATCAGCGTGCGGCGGGAGTAGCCCAACACCTGTACGCGAATGAGGAAGCCATCAACCTGCTGTTACGCGGCCTGAAATTGCTTGAGCAACTTCCTGCCGGTTTAAAACACGACCAGCAGGAACTCCGCCTGCTCCTGGCGCTGGCCCCCCTCTACCGGGTGACCAAAGGCTGGGCCGCGCCAGAGTTGGAGGGCGTCCTGGATCGCATGATAGCCTTGTGCGACACCGTTGGTGATGACACGCAGCGAGCAGAGGCGCTGTATGGATTGCAATCACTATATGTCGTGCAGGCCAAGCTCGAAAAAGTACAGAGCGTCTCTGATGAACTGCAATTGCTGTATCAACACGCCTTAGGGACACCACCCCCATTGTCCCGCATGGTATTGGCGGGCGCACACCTGCATCTAGGAAGGATTGTAGATGCAAACGAGCAATTTGCGGAGATCCTCGCCGCGCACGATCCTGAGCATCTCCGCCATCTCCAAGAGTCGCAGGGGGCAAACTATGCGGCACATGGGCGAGCCTGGCAAGCCCACGCGCTCTGGTGCCTGGGGTATCCGCAGCAAGCGCTCAATCGTGAGCTTGAGGCCATCAGGCTGGTAGAGGCTCTGAATCAGCCGTTTAACCAGGCACTCGTATCAGCCTATCTGGCGCTGCTGCAACAGTGGCGCGCCGATGAGGCTACTGCCAGGGCGTGTGCGGAGGAAGCTCTGGAACTCACCAGCCTCTATCAAGCGCCCTACTATCGCTCCTGGGCGGCCATCCTGGGCAGCTATGCGCTGGCGTTGGAGCAGCCCAGAGAGCCGCACATCGGACGCCTGCGCGCCTCGATTGACGACTTCAAAGCATCGAACGCCCGGCTGCGTCTCCCCTATTACTTATCGCTGCTCGCCCACGTTTTCGCCAAAGCCGGACGCGCCCAGGAGGGGTTGACCGTTCTTGACGAAGCCCTGGCGGAAGCGCGGGCACACAACGAGCGTTGGTGGAACGCGGAGGTACATCGGCTGCGCGGCGAGTTGCTGCTGCTGCACGGCGCGGATGCCGAAGAGATCGAGATGGCGCTGCTGCGTGCCATCGAGATTGCCCGCGCGCAACAAGCCAGGTCGCTGGAACTCCGCGCAACAATGAGCCTGGCGCGGTTACGCATGCGCCAGGGGCGGGCAGATGACGCCAGAGGACAGCTTAGCGAACTCTACGCCTGGTTCACGGAAGGGTTTGACACGCCCGACCTGCAAGCAGCCCAGGATCTCCTGGCGCAGTTGTAGTCTCTCTGCACCTGTTTGATCTACAAAACTAACGCTTGCATAACGGCCAATCAACACACTCTACGCCAGAGACGCTTGATCTGGCCTGAAAATGTCTCCTCATCTCTCTTTCCCAAACGGTTTACTAACGCTCTCCCTGCTATCCTGGGAGTGTGACCGGCGCATGCGTATGACGTCGGCAGTTCCCCATTCGTCGTCTGATACCTGGCGCAATGGTCTTGTACCAGCAGCAAGCGAAGCGGGTTGCCTTTGAAGAAGGGGGCAGAACGGGACGTAAGTACGGGAAAAGGAAAACAACTCTAGAACTCCTGGCGGGGAGGCGCTCCAATGACCGAACGCATGGCACTTTCCCACCTGCGTGACCGCATCTGTGCCGGGACTTATCACGATGATCTGTATACGGACGAAGAGAGACGGCTGCTCTTTCTGCGCTGGCTGATACGGCAGAGCCACATAAGCGAGCAGGAAGTGTTACATGAAACGTCCGAAGAGCACCGGCATCCCGCCCTCGATGAGAGCAGCGCCCCAGAACTGGGCACAACGCGGTTTCGTAGCTGGCCTGTAACTACCTGGTCAGAGACACCAGAGTCATAGCTCATCTCCTTTGAGCATGTCTTTTGAGAAAGGAAAGTACCGATGATGAATGAACCAACGGCAACCACAACCCAGGCTGAGACGCAGCTTGATGAAGCAGGCGTAACAGAACTGAAGACACAGTTGCGGGGCGCGCTCCTGCGCCCAGGCGACGCCGGGTATGATGCTGCCCGTTCCATCTGGAATGGCATGGTTGACAAACGCCCCGCATTGATTGCCCGCTGTACCGCAACCGCCGATGTCATCGCTGCCGTCAATTTCGCTCGCACGCATCACCTCTTGCTGGCTGTTCGCGGGGGCGGCCATAATGTGGCCGGAAGTGCGATGTGCGATGGCGGGCTGGTTATTGATCTCTCCGCGATGCGTGGGGTGATGGTTGATCCCTCGGCGCGGGTGGCTCATGTTCAACCAGGCCTGACCTGGGGCGAACTTGACCACGAAACGCAGGCCTTTGGCCTGGCAACGCCCGGCGGCATTGTCTCGGCGACCGGAGTGGCTGGCCTGACGCTGGGTGGCGGCTTTGGCTGGCTTTCCCGCAAGTATGGGTTGACCTCCGATAACCTGCGTTCTGTGAAGCTGGTGACGGCGGATGGTCAATTTGTCACTGCCAGCGAACGCGAGCATCCAGATTTGTTCTGGGGCGTGCGCGGCGGCGGCGGCAATTTCGGCATCGTTACCGACTTTGAATTCCAACTGCACCCGGTTGGTCCGAAGGTCATGGCCGGACTGGTTTTCTATCCTATAGAGCAGGCCCGCGAGGTGCTGCACTTCTATCGGGAGTACGCAGCCTCAGCCCCTGACGAACTGTCCACGATGGCTGTGCTGCGCATAGCTCCGCCCGCGCCGTTCCTGCCCAAACACTTCCATGGCACCCCCGTCATTGGCATCGCGGTGTGTTATGTCGGGTCGTTGGAGGAGGGAGAGCGTGTGCTGCGTCCCCTCAAGAACTTCGGAGCGCCGATTGCGGATGTGATCGAACCCAAGCCCTTTGTCCGGCACCAGACGCTGCTTGACACTGCGTCGCCGAACGGGCGGCACTACTACTGGAAGTCCGAATATCTGCCAGGACTGAGTGATGCTGCCTTGGAGACGGTGATCAACTACTCGCGCCAGCTCTCCTCGCCACTGACAGCGGTGCTCCTCTTCCAGCTTGGGGGGACGATTCGTCGGATGGATGAACAGGCTACAGCAGCAGGCAACCGTGATGCGGAGTTTGTCCTCAATATCCAGTCATCCTGGCTGGAACCAGGCGAATCGCAGCAGCACGTGCAGTGGACACGCGCGTTCTGGACTGCCATGCGTCCTTTCTCGACGGGCGGGGTGTATATGAACTTCTTGAGCATGGACGAGGGAGAGGAGCGCGTCCGGGCAGCGTATGGATCCAACTACAGACGCCTGGTTACCGTGAAGAACAGCTATGACCCAACCAATCTGTTTCGGGTGAACCACAACATCAAACCAGCCAGGTGATGATGGCAACCTGGCAGAACATTGACCCAGGAGAGGTCCAGCTTGCTCCTGCCTCAGTTCTGGCTGCGGGCCAGAACTGAGGCAGGTCTTCTTGAGAGATGCTGATGACGAAAGGAGATCTTCAATGCACGCGGATGAGGAAATCGAGGATCTGCGCCTCCGAGAGGCACCATTGCAAATGCAGCAGGACGAGTTCCGCAGACTCGGCCACCAACTCGTCGAGGTGGTCGCTGATTTCCTGGCCTCCCTCCCAGAGCGACCCGTTACTCCTGGGGAACCAACCCAGGTCATCCGCGCCGAGCTAGGAGGGGGTGGACTGCCCCTGGAAGGAACAGCACCAGAGCAGATTCTCGAAGAATCCTCGCGCCTCCTCTTTGAGCATTCGCTCTTCAACGGCCACCCGCGCTTCTGGGGCTACATTAGCGCCTCCCCGGCGCCCATCGGCATCCTTGGGGAATTTCTGGCCGCTGCGGTCAACCAGAACGTCACCTTTGCTTCCGTCGCGCCTATGGCGACCGAGATCGAGGCGCAGACCGTGCGCTGGATCGCAGAGTTGATCGGCTATCCCACCGACTGTGGCGGGGTATTAGTCAGCGGCGGCACAATGGCAAATTTCGTGGGCTTTCTAGCCGCGCGCAGGGCCAAGATCCCCTGGGATGTGCGTGCCGGTGGCCTGGCAAAGGGAGGCACCCAGCAGGTGCGTGTCTACGTATCCAGCCAGACCCACACCTGGATTCAAAAGGCAGCAGATGCCTTTGGGCTGGGAACCGAGGCTATCCGCTGGATTTCAGCCGATGAGAAGTTACAGA
Organism: Ktedonobacterales bacterium; assembly: GCA_036557885.1. Lineage (GTDB taxonomy): Bacteria > Chloroflexota > Ktedonobacteria > Ktedonobacterales > DATBGS01 > DATBGS01. The sequence goes on along the minus strand of DATBGS010000059.1, from coordinate 108,238 downwards.
TGGATCTGGCTGCCTTGCGGGCGCAGATTCGCGCAGACCTCGAGCAGGGCGATCTTCCCTTGCTGGTAGTGGGCACAGCAGGCTCGGTTGGTTTCGGCGTGGTTGACCCTTTGCCAGAGATGGCTGCCCTCTGCCGGGAATATGGTCTTTGGTTCCATGTAGATGGCGCCTACGGCGCCTATGCCGCTGCTTTGCTGGGCGGAGCGATGGGAGAACTGGTGCCAGCAGACCTCAAGGGGATCGCCGCAGCTGATTCGGTGGCAGTGGACCCCCATAAATGGCTCTACGCCCCGCTTGAAGCCGGGTGCGCATTGGTGCGCTCCCCGCAGATGCTCTTGGAGGCGTTCAGTTACCGTCCGGCCTATTACTCGCCTTCGGAGCAGCAAAAGGAGACACCTATCAACTATTACGAGCATGGACTCCAAAACTCGCGTGGCTTCCGCGCGCTCAAGGTCTGGATGGGGCTGCGGCACGTGGGGCGCGCAGGATATATTCAGATGATTTCTCAGGACATCCGGCTCTCGCGCGAGATGTACCGACAGATAGAAGCCCATCCAGAATTGGAAGCCATCACCCAGCACCTGAGTATCACCACATTCCGCTACGTGCCGTTGGATCTCCCGATCCGAAAGGAGCTGACCGAAACCTACCTGAACCAGTTGAACACAGCACTCTTGGATGCTCTCCAGAAAGGTGGCGAGGCATTTGTTTCCAACGCCGTGCTTGGGAACAAATTTGTCTTGCGCGCCTGCATTGTCAATTTCAAGACCTCGCTTGCGGATATTGAGCGGCTCCCAGGTATAGTGGTCCAGTTGGGCAGAGAACTCGATGCCTCAAGGCGCCCAGAGGCGTTGCGCAGTTAGATTCCTGTTCTGCTTTCTTGGCCGCTTGGTTTATACGCCGACAAAATGAGATCAGGTGCCAAGATACCCTATGCCCAAGCTTGCACGGTTCTCGACTTCTCGCGCGTACGACGAATGTAGTCACCACAGTGAGCCAATTCACTTTCGCGGTGTCCACCAGTTCACTGCCGCTGGGTACGGATGCTGGGTATGCTGAAGGGAAGCGATGCAACTATGAGTGTGCTGCTCTGCGAGCGATCGGTGATGGATAAGCAGCTTCTCTTCGCATCTCTGGAGGTCTGGTGTGATGCACTCTCCACTTCCGTTGGACCAGCCTGTCCCGCTTGAGGGGTATCTGCCGCTTGAACATGCTCAACTCTATTATCGAACCATCGGCCAGGGACAGCCCATCATGCTTCTACATGGCGGACCCAGTTTTGACCACCACTATTTGCTTCCCGACATGGACCGCCTGGCCGATACCTTCCGCCTCATCTCCTATGACCAACGGGGACGCGGCAAGTCTGCGGGGAAGGTTGATCCCGCTGAAGTCAGTATCCCATCCGAGATAGACGACCTGGAGCGCGTGCGTGCGTATTTCCAGTTGGAACAAGTTGCCCTCCTGGGGCATTCCTGGGGCGGACTGCTGGCAATGGAATACGCGCTTCGCCATCCAGAACGTGTCTCGCACCTGGTTCTGCTGAACACCGCTCCTGCTTCTCACGCTGATTGCGTGCTGTTCGAGCAGGAACGCGATGGTCATGCCCCCGAGGATGCCGCGCTGGTGCGTGAACTGGAATCCAGCCCGGCCTATGTGGAAGGCGATCTCGCGGCCAGAGCCGCAGCCAACCGCGTCTATTTCCGCGCAACCTTGCGATCACCAGAGTTGCTCGACCGGTTGATCGAGCACTTGCAGACCGGCTGGACGAAGGAGGACGTCCTCAAAGCCAGAGCCATAGGCACACGGCTCTGGGGCGAGACATACGAGTCGACCGGGTACGATCTGCTGCCCAAGCTCACCGGGCTGCACATCCCCACCTTGGTTCTGCATGGCGACTATGATTTCGTCCCCGTAGCATGCGCGGCCCATATCGCAGAGGCAATTCCTGACGCTCGCCTGGTGGTGCTGCAAGACTGTGGGCACTTCTCGTATCTCGAGCGGCCTGATGCGGTTCGCAAAACACTCCGCGAGTTCTTCGAAGTCAGCCAGGCAGCAGGAGTTGTTCGCGCCTGGTCTTGACGGATCTGTTTGATTTGGAACGTCCTGCTCCAACCGAAACGGAGCAGGGGAGGCCACGATGGTACCTGCATCCCGTCCCATACCCCCCGACCTGGACGCCTTCATCCGCGAGCAACTGGCCCGCTGGACCGTCCCCGGCATCACCATTGGCGTGCTGCGCGACGGCGAACGCGAAACGCGCGCCTATGGCGTCACCAGTCTCGAAACCGGCTACCCCATGCGCCCGGACACGCTCTTTCTGATTGGCTCCATCGGCAAAGTCTACACCACTGCCCTGGTTATGACGCTGGTAGACGAGGGCACGCTCGACCTTGACACGCCGGTCGTCACCTACCTGCCCGACCTCCGGCTTGCCGACGAGCGCGCCCGTGACACTATCACGCTCCGCCACCTCCTGAGCCACCAGAGCGGCCTGTTCGGTGACTACTACGACGACTTCGGCAGGGGGGATGACGCCCTTGCCCGCTGTGTTGCCAGCTTCTCTACCCTCCGGCAGATGACGGCACCTGGCGAACTGTGGGCGTATTGCAGCGCTGGCTTCATGCTCGCAGGCCGCGTCGTCGAAGTCGTGACGGGCCAGACCTACGAGGACACCATGCGCCAGCGCGTCTTTGAGCCGCTTGGCCTCACCCACTCCTTCTTCTTTGCTCATGAGGCCATTGTGCACCCGACGGCTGTCGGTCATTCCCTCACAACTCCTGGCAGCGACGAGCACGAGGTCCGCCGCCGATACGGGCTTTCACGCAACGTCGCCCCCGCTGGTGGCGTGATCTCGGATGCGAGTGACCTCCTCACCTTCGCCGCGTTCTTCATGGGCGATGGGACGTGGAATGGGAGGCGCGTGCTCAGCCTGGCCCGGCTTGCGGCGATGCTCTCCCCTCAGGTGCGCGCCGCCAATTTCCTCGCCGCCGGGTACGCCGAATGGGGTGGCCTCGGCTGGGCCATCCGGTTCCTCGATGGCAAGAAGGTCATCGAGCACGGCGGCTCGCTCACCGGCTTCCAGGTCAAGCTCAAATTTGTCCCCGCGCACCGTTTCGCTCTCGCCATCCTCACCAACAGCAGTCGTGGCTGCGTCCTCGGCGACCGTGTCGCCGAGTGGGCGCTCGACCACCTTTTGGATCTGCGCGTGCCCAGACCTGTACCCATCGTGCTCCCAGACGATGCCCTCGCGCGCTTCGTTGGCCGCTATCGCACCAGCGAGAGCGAGGCAGTCTTGAGCATCCAGGAGGGAGGACTCCGCTGCGTCATCAAAGAGAGCGACCAAGACCCCGACCAGGAGCAGACCTACCCGCCAATTCTGCTGAAACCCCTCTCCGAGCGCGAGTTCGTCGTCGTGACCCAGGACGAGAATGAAGGTGCGCAAGTAGACTTCATTGAGAGGGACGACGGCACCATTCGCTTTCTGCGCATGGACGGTCGTCTCTACGATCCGGTCGTGGAGGATGCCCGTCGCTATGGGCATATTTGAACTTTTCGATCATAATGCGCGCTTCCTGGCGAAAACTTTCATCTTCTTTAGGTGTCAACCCGGCACTCAGCACTTTAATAGCTGCCTGGGTGTTCAAGTGGACATGTCTCCCAGGTATACTTCGGCAAAGCCTGCGGTGGCTACTTTTCATACACGATGGCGAACAAGCGGGCGTGTTGGAATTTTGAGGGGGATAAGAGGCTGTTCCAGCGTCAACAGGCAAGGCACCCTTTCAGGCGCAGCCAGGCGCAGCAATTCGTAGCCAATCCCGGCGATCCCTGCCATCAAACCGGGAGTTTCTACCTTCATCGGAATACCCGTCAGCCAGCCCTGTGTTTCGATACTCTCGAGGAGCATGGCCGCCAGGCGCTCGGTGTGTGCCTGATACTCCCCATCACCCAGCACCTGCGCCGCAGTCACCACCGTTTCCAGGTTCCCGAAATCCCCATGACAAAGGGAGTGATTCCACCCAAATCCCTGCGCGAGAGTCGTCTGAAGAGCTATGGCGATCTCTTTGCGCATCCCCTCATCCTCGAAGTACGGCAAGGAGGCAAGCCGCCCAAGACCGATGCCTGGTGCTCCATGACACCAGGTGACCATGAATGGCGACTCCTTCCGCTCAGAGACATGCACCGGAGCGCCTCCTATCTTTTCCAGATCACGCAGGTCAGGCCAGTTCTGGTGCTCTGGCGAGAAAACGCTCCGCTCATAGTCCATTGCGGCAATGGCCCCATGCTGAAAGCGCTCCTGTCCACTCACGGCAGCCAGCTTGAGGAGGCTCAAGGCCATGCCCGCCGCCCCGTGCGAGAATCCTGCGAGCGGACGACTCACCGAAGCAGGGGTATCACCTGTCTCCGCCATTGTGTGCAGAGCCACACCACATTGGGGCGCCTGAACCAGCAAACGATCACCACAGCGGATAGCCGCCTCCAGGGTGGGCGCAGACGGCAATACGTGATAGAGACTCAGCAAGCCAGGAATGCAGCCCGCCGAACCGCCAATTACATCCAATGCCTGGTCTTTGGCAATCAGGTCTGGCAGCAACTTGACCAGATCTTCTGCCTCAGAGAGGAGCGCCTGGTCCTGCCAGAGAACCCCCAGATGGGCAAAGAGATAGATAATCCCTCCCCATCCACTAAACCCCCCCACCGACGCCAGGGAGTCACCCAGCCCTTTCACTTGCTCTTGTACAGAGGTGTACGCACTCCTGGCAAGCGCCGTGTATTTTTCACCACCTGTGATAGCTCCCAGATAGGCCAGAAAGAGGGCCATACCGCTGGCCCCGCTGTAGAGATCCACACCGGCAGGTAGTAATGCCCATTCCCGTTCATGCACAAAGGTCAGACCCAGCCAATTTGCGCCCCGCTCGCTGAGTAAGGCCCATTCAGAGAGCCGCTCCCCAACGGCACAGGCCGCCTGGATAAGCCGTTCCGGAGTGGCCTTGCTCCTGGTCGGGATGAGCTGGGAAGCGACATAGTTCATATGTCCACTGCCCAGAGGGATGGTGGCAAACGACGCCTGAATGAACCAGATTTGCCGGGCGAGATCTTCTTCGCTCAACCCTTGCATACGCTTCTGCACCAGAGCCAGACCTGGCTCAGCGAGGATGTCAGGGATACACACACCCTGGCTGGTAAAGAGGTGGCGGGTATCGGGGCGTGTGGTGAATATGGGAATATCGCCCGCATGTAAATCCGCTCGCTCGGCAGCGATCAGGCGTTTGAGGTATGGCTGATGTTCCACATCACTCCAGAGGCGATCAAAAAAGCGATCACGCTCCAGCATATCACGCAGCAAATCCGGGTGAAAGCTTTCAGAGAGCAGCCCCGCATACGTTCGGGTGGCCCGTACAATCACCCGAATCGGGTCAGGGGCAAACGCCTGGAGTGGCCCTGCCAGCAAGGCTTCCCGGTGCCTCATGAGCAGGCGATACACCTGGGCAAAGCCTTGAAGAAACTGGTCGCTGTAGTCGAGTATCTCGGCGCCCTCCCCTCTCAGAGTTGGCCGATTCTTTTGTTCGGGCAGTTGCATGTGTTGGCGAATATAGCGCATCTGATCCGTCTTCTGTGCCTCTATTTGCAAGACAGGGCGTGGACTGAGCTGCCCCCCTTTGCCTCCCAACCCGCTAATATCCACCCCTACCTGCTCCTGGTTCCCCCACAGGCGGCGCGGCAGCAAGCCCACACGCAGCACGGACGCCCGCAGAGTTTCATGAGCCACTGTGGACGCTGATGCCGCCATCAGGCTTCCCAGGTCAGGATGAAAGAGGGCTTCCAGGTCCGTCATCACCGGGTGTTCGCCAGAAGCAATCAGGTTCTCATGGTGCATATCGGTCCCCTCCAGCGCGTAGAAGAGCGCCAGATACCCTCCCTGGCGCTCATAAAAGCGCGCCACCTCCTCGGTTGAGGTGCAGTCCTGGGAGGAGACAAACTCGGACCAGCCATACGCATCTTTATCAATGATCTCAATGAGGCGAAAGGCGGGCTGATCACCGCGCGCATTGAGCCAGGCCAGCAAGTGCTGAAAATGGGCATCAACTGCCAGCGACCTGGGCTTATACATCAGTTGAAACCCTGAAGAGAACCGCAGCTTCAGAGTGCTTCTTCCTTGCTTGTGCAGATCACCGATCCCCCCCGCGACCTCAACCAGCGTGCCGGGATCGCTGCCGGGAGAGAGCGCCTGACAGATCTCCTCCCAGTCAGCGCAGAGATGCTGCAAGAACTCCAGACTGTAGCGGACCCAATGATCAATCGTCCCCACCAGTAGACGCGCCAGGGGGGCATACTCTTCGAGGAACGCCAGCCGTGTTTCTTGACGGCTCACCTGCTGCACAAAGCTGTGAAAGCGTTCCTCTGGTGTTTCCCCGGAAAGGCGTTCTTCCAGTCGGGCAACATGCAACTCCAGGGTCAGAGCGCGAGTGATTTGTGCGACCAGTTGTCCCAAAAGATTGACAAGAAGCACGCGATGAATTGTCTCTCCCTCGAAGGGTAACACACTATGCGTGGCAAGGAGTGGAGCCTGACCTGCTTTGAGACGCTCTACGCCTCTGGAAATCAGGGGAACAATCGAGACGAGAAAGGAGTCTGCATACTGCGGGTGAATCTCCTGGAGCATGGCATTTGCCGCGTCAAGGGGGGGTGGAAGATCGGACGCCGGTGAGGAGGCTGATGGCTCAAAGGCCAGAGCCAGCTCACGGAGCCAGCCGGGGGTAGCCTGCATCCGGCCCGGCCCCGCGTCACTCGCTTCGCCGAGCAGCAGCAGGAGGTCATCTTCTGTCAGATCATCCAGTGCCAGGCGCTCAGCAAAAAAGGACTCGTTGTCAAAAGGATGTTGAGCTTTCCAGGAGTGGAGTTTGCGTTCCGCACGCTCTGTGTCAAAAGCGCCTAGACGCTTTTCAGCGGGCCGGGCACGGAGCAAGGCCAGGCGCTCAGTAAGCGTCAGGGCTTTGTACCAGGCCGGATTATTGACGGCCTCGTTAGTCGAGATGCTCGTTCCCATTTCCGACACCTTTCTCTACTCTCTTTTCAAGCCCTACTACCAGACGGCCTAAGAAGACGGTTGGCCCTGGAATTGTTGACGATAGGTATTTCCATAACAGCGCATCAACGTTTGTTCTTCCTCATTCATTGGTCCCCGCGCTACAGCGGCGAGCGCAAGATCGATCTCGCTCCTGTCTAGGAGGCCGGTGAGGACCAGATCCACCCAAGGATTGGAGAGGGCAAAGCGATAGCAATCAGGGATGGATGGGACATATTGACCAGGAGGATGTCCTGGCGGAGGTCTGTGAAAGAATCTCATCCCCTCGTGCGCAACATTGAAGACCACAATTCCTGGGTCACGCTCTTTATCTCCCAAAAGGAAAGGCACAACATCTTGCTCTACCCCAGGGTGGGCAAGGTTATAGCGTAACATCAAGACATCCAGATTTCTCATCCATTGACGGGCTGCGGCACGTGAATGGAATGAAGCTCCGACATAGCGCACGAGTCCTTGCTTGATCAATGTCTCATTGATGGCTGCGGCTTGCTCGTGCCGCACTTGTTGCATGTCTAGCATCTGCCGGATGCTCTTTGTGCTGGCGCCTTCCCCTTTGAGTTGATGCGCTTTTTTGAGAAGAGGGAGCATGTTGTCGTCATCAGTGATCCACCCCCAATGAAACACATCAATGTAATCGAGTCCTAACTCTTTAAATTGGTCGAAGAGAGCGCCAAGGAGCCTCTCAGGGTGGTTGACATAGGATACCGTCGCCAGAACCACCTTATCGCGCACCGCAGACCCTCGCCCGCAGAGGATTCTCAGAGCATCCGCCGACCTTTGATAAGCATAATGGTGCATATCACCAGAAAAGAAGAAGTAGTTAATGCCTTGTTCAAACGCATAGAGCAGATCCTGGCTCGATATTCCTCCACCACCACCGATGCCCAGGGGACTGACCTGCAAACCCGTTCTGCCGAGCTGCCGCTGCGAAAAACTCCCCATGAATCACCTCTTCTTTACGGATCAATGGGCCAAACGGGGTGGCGCGAGAAGCAGCACCGATGGAACCTGATCTGGTTTTGCTAAACGGAGCAGCTCATAGCCAATGCCGGCAATGCCCGTCATCAATCCAGGGGTTTCTACGCCCAGTGGAACGCCCGTACACCAGCCCTGCCGTTCGATGCTATCAAGCAGCATGGCTGCCAGACGCGCAACCTCTGCGTGATACGAAGCATCGTCAAGTATCTGGCTCGCCGTCAGCAGCACATCCAGGTTGCCTAGATCACCATGACAGAGCGAGTGGTTCAAGCCAAACCCTTGTGCGCGGGTGGTCTTGAGAGCAAGCGCAATCTCCTCGCGGGTGGTGGCGTTATCGAGATAGGCCAGCGACCCCAGCCGCGCCAGAGCAATCCCAGGCGCCCCATGACACCAGGCCACCATAGAGCGGTTCTCGGACGATCCCCGCACTTTCTCATCGCGGAGATCAGGCCAGTTCTGCCTCTCTGGCGAAAAAAGGCTGCGTTCATATTCCATCGCTGCCAGAGCCGTGTGTTTGAAGCCTTCGTCCCCGCTCAAGGCAGCCAGTTCAAGGAGACTGAGCGCGATACCTGCGGCTCCATGCGAGTAGCCCGTCAGTGGCTGCTCTGGCGCCATCGGCGTCGTCCACCCCACTCCCTTTGGCATCGCTGTAGCGCGAGCAAGCAGGTGATCACCGCAGCGGAGAGCAGCGTTGAGGATATGAGACGAAGGGGCAACGTAATAGAGGGTGAGCAGTCCGCGCAGGCCACCAGCTACCCCCGCGAGTACATCTAAGAACCTATCTGTCTCTATCGCGTCAGCAAAGCGATCAATGAGTCCTTCTGCCTCGGTCAAGAGCGCCGTGTCCTGCCAAAGCGCTGCAAGATGGGTGTAGAAATAGAGGAGTCCGCCCCAGCCAGTGAAGGCCCCCGGACGGTGAAGATCAGCTCCTGCCTGAATCTGGCGGCGTATGGATTCCACGACCTGACGGGCCAGGGCCGTATATCTGTTTTTGCCGGTAATCGCCCCCAGATAGGCCAGGAAAAGACCAATTCCTGCTGTGCCGCTGTAGAGATCCAGGTCAGTAATAGAGAGTGTCCACACGCGCTCCCCGATCAGTTGGAGGCTCATCCAGGAGGCATCGTTGGTGCTCCTGCCGAGGATTGCCAGATCACAGAGCCGATCTCCCACAGCACAAGCTGCCTGTAACAGACGCTTCTCGCTCGCCTTGCGGCGAGTTGGAAGGAGCCGAATGGTTTTCCAGGTTGCTTGCTCCTGGCCTAACACCTTGGTGGCAAATGACGCCTGGATCAGCCAGAGTTGCCTGGCGAGATATTGTTCATCGAGCTTTTGGATGCGTTGCTCGACGGCTGCCAGGCCCGATTCGTCGAAAAAGTCGGCAATACAATCTCCCTGGCTGGTAGAGAGCGCGCGGCTAGCGGGGCGAGTGGTAAAGACGGGAATGGTGTGTTCACGCAAGTCGTGAACCTCAGACGAGATGATACGGGGCAAGAAGGCAATTCTGGGGACTTGCGTCCACAGGTGGTCAAAGAGACGATCACGATCAAGCGCGTTTCGCAGCAAGGTAGGGTGCATACTTTCTTGTAAGAGTTGCGCGTAACTTTGCGTCGGGCGTAGAATGCAGCGAATCTCATCATGGGCAAAAAGTGGCAGTATCTCTGTCAAAAGTGCTTCCCGGTGTGTCATAAGCAGGCGATAGATTTTTGTAAATCCGGCGCTCACCTGATCAAGGTAGCGGAAGTCATCAACCGCCATGCCATCGAGTGTAGGCCGGTTGAGCCTATCTTCCATAGCAACCCGCTGGCGAATGAACCGCATCTGGTCCGTACCCGGCGCTTCCAGCATAGCCACAGGATGCGGTGTCAGTTGCCCTCCGGCGCCCCCCAGTCCGCTGACATCAATGCCGTCTCCTTCAGCAGTTGCCCAGATTCGCTGAGGTAATAACCCGATACGCATGACAGATGTTCGCAGCACACTAAGTCCCTGGGGCAGCGCCGACTCTTGATCCTCCGTCTGGAGAGGCGGATACGGCTGAAAAAGCGTCTCCAGATCAACCAGCATAGGATACTCTCCGCAAGCAATCAAATTTTCATGGTGGAGATCAGTTCCCTCAAGGGCATAGAGGAGCGCCAGATAGCCCCCCAGGCGTTCATAAAATCGCGCAACCTCTTCCTCTGAGGTGCAGGGCTGCGCGGGCACATATTCGGACCAGCCGTAATCTCCCTTATCCAGAACCCGCACCGCGCGCAGATCAAGAGGCTCTCCTTGTTCCTTGAGCCAGGTGAGAAGGGCTTGAAAGTGCGTATCTATCGCCAGCGATTTTGGTTTATAGACCAGTTTGAAGCCGGAGCGAAACGTCAAGAGGACGACACTGCGCCCTCCCCGGTGGGTATCACCAGCCCCAAACTGCACTCCTGTCAGCTTATCGGTCGCATGGTCTGGCGCCAGTTGTTCGCAAATCTCCGACCAATCCGCGCAGAGATGGCCGAGCAGTTCGAGTCCATAGGCGACCCCTTGCTCCATGAGTATCACAAGCAGGCGCGCCAGCACAGGATAGAGTTCCAACAGGGCGACCATTGCCCCTGGTTCGCAGAGTTGCTGCACGAACGAGTGGAACCGCTCTTCTGGTGTCTCGCCCTGGAGGCGTTCCTGAAGGCGGGCGATATTCAACTCAAGTGTCAGCGGTTTCACCAACACAGGCAGAAGCCGATCCAGGACATGGGAAAAGAGCAGAGGGCCAATCGTCTCCTTATCAAACGGGAGGAATGGATACTGCTTGACCAGCGCCTCAACACCAGCAAGCAGGCGCTCAACGCCTTGTTTCAGCAGCGGGGTGATGGGGTGGAGAAGTGCTGCTAGCTTCTGGTCCTGTTTTGCGTCGAGCAGTTCAAACCGCTCAGGCAGATCAAACGAGGCAAATGCCTGCATCAACGTGAGCAGCCATTCCGGAGGCTGAGCTATACGAGCCTGGACAGCCTCAATAGGCTCACTAAGAAGCGTGCAAAGGTCTTCCTCCGTTGCGCCATCCAGCGCCAGACGATCAGCAAAGAAAGTTGGCTGCTCGAAGGGCGGCTGCGATTTCCACTTTCGCAAGCGCCGTTCAGCCTGTTCAGAATTGCCAACAGCCACTGGCGCCTTTTCAGCAGTCTGAGCGCGGAGAGATGCTATCCGCTCAGGCAGTGTAAGCGCCCGATACCAGGAAGGCTGATGCAACGCCCCGTCAACACGCAGCAGATCAGGTGTGGATGTCATCTCTATCCTCGAATAAAGAATGCCCCTGGCATTCTCCTCTTGATGCACAATTGGCCGCCCCGGACTTGCGTCGTCAGGAATGCTCTGCTCTCGGCCTGGTTTGACGTGGGTGTCAGAATGACACCCACGTGTTAGACAGCCAGCGGGCTGATGAACGCGCTTGCCTTCCCTCCCTTGCATGGAGGTGATGGCGCTCGCGTAATGGTCAATCTGTAAGGATCGTATGGACGGTACACCAGCAAATTTCGGTGAAACCGGTGCAACTGGTGTTGCAATCGGTGAATCCCTGGCTGAAGCCGCCGACGGCCTGATCCAGTTCCTCATCGGCCAACTCGATGGAGCCTGACGGATGCTCCGGCAGCCAGGCTTGCTCTTCAGCGCTCAGACTCTGCCGATACTCCACATCTTTCCAGGCGCGCACAATGTCCAATGCACTCATCTGCTAAACTCCTCTTGAGAAAAAGCCCTTATGCTCACGCAGGCTGGCTCTAACCAGTGGTCATCACGGGGCATAGGTGCAACTCTGTGCAAAAATCACAAAGCAGGGTGAGGAGCAGGGTGCTAGCGCCCCCGGCGGCCTGAGACAAGTCTTCATCGGCCAACACGATGACGCCCGCCGGATGTTCCGGCAAAAGCGCCTGCTCCTCAGCGCCCAGACTCTCCCGATATTCGGCGTCTTTCCAGGCGCGTACAATGTCCACTGCACTCATACGGTATGCTCCTTTTAAGCTAGCTACGCGCTCACTCTGCCCCTACCCCGGAATTACCGGACAAATGCGAACGAAGGTCAGGCAGTGGTTGGGGAAAGTGAAGCAATCTTCTCCTGATACAGCCCCGGCAACCTGGGCCAGGTCTTCATCAGGCAGTTCGATAGCGCCTGCCGGATGCTCCGGCAAGAGCGTCTGCTCTTCAGCGCTCAAGCCCTGCCGATATTCCGCGTCTTTCCAGGCGCGCACAATGTCTACGTTGCTCATTTGCTCTATCCCTCTTTAGAGAAGAATCGCTCTGATCATATGAGGAGAACACATCTCTCAGGCGATTTCTATATCAGCGTGGGAGTAAATGTGATGCAGTCCGTGAAGTCTATCAACGTGTGTGAGGTACAACACAGCATGGTGCCCGGAACTATAGTGCTGGCACCCCCGGCGACCTGGGCCAGGTCTTCATCGGGCAGTTCGATGGCGCCCGCCGGATGCTCCGGCAAGAGCGTCTGCTCCTCAGCACTCAGACTCTGCCGATATTCCGCATCTTTCCAGGCGCGTACAATGTCCAATGCAGTCATCTTCTGCTTCCTTTCTAGCGAGAACCTTCCCTAACAGCATCCCTGGAGACTGGAGCATCTCGCAGCGGGAGAGGCATCTCCAGTCTCCACCCCCGATCCTCATCGTGAGAACACCCTGCCCCAGGCTGGCTCTACTCAGTGAGTGTGAGCGTCTGCGGTGGGCAAAAATAATCAAAGGTACAAAGGTCACAACGTGACACATAGGTCAGGCCAAAAGCCCCGGCGCCTCCGGCGACCTGGGGCAGATCCGCGTCGGTCAACTCAATTGAACCAGCCGGATGCTCCGGCAAAAGCGTCTGCTCTTCGGCGCTCAGGTTCTGCCGATACTCGGCATCTTTCCAGGCGCGCACCATATCTGCTTTAGTCATCTGTTCCCCTCCGCTTTGAACGGGTAGCGCGCTCGCGTGAGTCAGAGTCTCGCGCCACCTGGCTCCTTGGTGTCTCTGGCGCGAGACTCTGGGGAGCGAAAAGGCTTTCGCGCCCTAACCAAAAATGATCTTTTTAACGCAAACCGTTGGATATAACAGAGATATCGCCGGTGTTGGGCAGCACCCCGCGGTAGCCACCCACTCAGTCTGAGCCCCAGCGAGCCGATCCAGGTCTTCATCGGTCAGCTCGATGGCGCCAGCCGGATGTTCGGGCAAGAGCGCCTGCTCTTCGGCGCTCAGGCTCTGCCGATACTCTGCGTCTTTCCAGGCGCGCACAATGTCAAATGAACTCATTACCTTCTGTCCTTTCTTATTGTTTGCCTGCGCCCGGAGTTCTGCCCAACGAGAGGCCCAACTTCAGGCGCAAGAATTCACCCGCTTACCTAAGCCATTCGTGGGTTAGCATCCCCTGCCATCAACAGTGCAGGTGCCTCCTTCGCCGATGCTCACGCATAATTTTATCGAAAAGGCAATCGTGGCGGCTGACAAGATAGGTGTCAGCGCACTCGACCCGCCTTCGACATCTTCCAACTCAGCCTCCGACAGGTCGATAGGCCCGATAGGGCTTTCCGGCAGCACCGCGCGCTGCTCGTCATCCAGGCTCTCGCGATACTCCTCATCGCGCCAGGCATTGATAATGTCTTCAGTGCTCAACTTGGAACTCCTTTCGATGTACAAATATTCATCAACCCAGTCCGATAGCGCCGCTTCGGCTCTATAGCATTGGCCCACTTGCCTACGCAGTACAGGTACATGAATGATCGTCTTGTGACTTGCTTTCCTCTTTACTTACAAGGAAGCGTTATCTCTGGTGGCTCATCATTGTCTGTCTGCTTCGCACGTGTAGGTCAGAATGCCCGATGGTAGCATCCCCGGTTGGATGCGCCCGCTTCCACAACCTCAAACGCCTTCCGTTTTCTCGCTCAGATTCGACCTTGCATCATTGTTCGTATCCTCAGCAGCCTCAATCTCCTTCGATCTTCCTCGCTCAGGACCGATCTCGCGTCATCATGCTCACCCTCTACCTGTCCTCCGCCCGCTTGAACATAATCTTCTTCCGCAAACGCCTGATTCTCAACCAGCCGCGCGTAGTGCCCCCCAAGCACCATCAGCTCACTGTGCGTCCCACGTTCAACGATGGCACCCCCCTCCAAGACGAGGATCAGATCAGCGTTGCGCACGGTACTGAGCCGGTGAGCAATCACAATACGGGTACATGCCAGCGCATTTAAATTCCGATCTACCACCTGCTCGGTCAGCACATCCAGATGGCTGGTGGCTTCGTCAAAGAGCATCACGGTTGGCCTGCTCGCCAGAGCGCGCGCAATAGCCAGGCGTTGGCGCTGCCCACCAGAGAGCGCGCTGCCCCCTTCGGCAATCATCGTTTCATAGCCCATTGGCATCTGGAGAATGTCATTGTGGATTGCAGCAGCTCTGGCTGCTTGCGCCACCTGATCCAGATCCATACCCGGATGGTTCAGGGCGATATTTTCCCGCACCGAGCCGCTAAAGAGCGCCGATTCCTGGAGCACAACGCCAAACTGGTTCCGCACCGCCTGATAATTCAGGGTCCGAAGCGAGAGGCCATCGTAGAGAATATCTCCTTCCGTAGGGAGATAGAGCCCCAGCAGGAGCTTGCCCAACGTACTTTTCCCTGAGCCAGTGCGCCCTACCAGGGCCACCTTTTGGCCTGGCTCAATGTGCAGAGTAATGTCGCGCAAGACCAGGGGTCCATTGGGGTCATAACGAAACCCTACCTGTCGCAGTTCGACACGCCCGGTGAGCGCTGGTGGCTGGGTAACGGCCAGAATATCTTGTTCTGGCTCCGCTTCGACCACATCCAGAATGCGCTCGAAGTGGGCGCGGACGAGCTGGAGTTGTTGCGCGCTATTCGCCAGAGAGCCAAAAGGGGTCAGGAATGCTGCGGCTAAAGCATTCAGGGCCAGCATGGTCCCCACCGTCATTGCGCCATGCAGCACCTGGAGCGTGCCCACCCAGAGCAGCAGCAATGGGGCAAGCAGGCGCAAGCTACCCATCATCGTATTCAAGACCGATGCGAGCGAATCGCGCCGCACCGAAACGTTGAGGTGCTCGAAAAACAGATTGGACCAGCGATGAAACGCCTGCTGCTCTGCGCCTGCTGCCTTAAGGGTCGCAATACCCATCAACGCCTCGGCCATATAGCCTTGCGCTTTCCCCTGCGCCACCAGGTCACGCCTGTTGAGGTAGTGGATCACACGACTGGTCAGGAGCAGCAAGCCAATCTGAAGCAAACCAACGAGCAGAGCACAGAGCGCAATGATGGGAGATTGTCTCCATAAGATAACGAGATACACCACAACCGTGCTGCCATCGAGGAGTGTCGAAATCATCTGGTTGGTCAGCATGTCGCGAATAGCAATGTTGCTATTGAGGCGGGCGAGGAGATCGCCGCTGGAGCGCTGCTGAAAAAAGTGATAGGGCAGTGTCAGCAGATGTTCAAAAAAGCCGAGCATCATCTGCATATCCACCTTTGCTTGCAGGTAGATGACAAGCAGCGCCCGCAACATGGTGGTCACCGTTTGAGTGCAGACGATCACGAGAATGCCTATCCCCAGGATGGGCATGATATTCTCCAGCCCCGCCGGAATAATCCGATCTACCGTGAGCTGGGTCAGGAATGGAATGATCAGCCCTAACACTTGCAAAAAGAGCGAAGCTCCTAGAATTTGCGCCATGAAGCCTGGCAAGCGAAACACGGATCGGAGATAGGTCCAGAGCGAGAGCCGCGCGGTCTGGCTGCGCCGAACAAATTGCGCGCCAGGCTCAAGCTGAAGGAGCACCCCGGTGAAGCCAGCGTCAAACTCTTCAGCAGAGAGCCGCCGCCTGCCAAAGGCTGGGTCAACCACATCTACATATTTGGGGGACCACCGTTCAACGACCAGAAAGTGGCTAAACTCCCAGTGAATAATGGCCGGCAGTGCCACGTAGCGAAAATCGGCGCTGAGCAAAGAAATCGCTCGGACACGCAGTCCGTAGGCACGCGCCGCCTTAACAATCGTCAGGGCCGAGAGGCCATCACGACCCACTCCGCAGCGCTGACGAACATCAGCAACGCCCGTCTTATACCCGTAATAATTCAGAACCATAGCCAGGCAGGCGGCCCCACACTCAGTGGCATCCATTTGCTGCATTTCTGGGACACGCCGCTTATTAAGAAGCAGAGTACGCTTGCGAGCGATTTTTATCATTTGAGAGAGTGAACCCAGCACTGTTTATGCTCCAATCAAATGACCTAGAATTGGCAAGAAAGAGAGGATGCTTATTTCCCCCACCTCTACCTGCGCGTGTACAATACTGCCCGCATAGTTGGAGGCAGAGATGCTTGTATTGAGCGCGACTTCCATTACAACCGAAGGTGCTGTGACCAGAAGCGAGAGCGCCCCCTCAAGGTGATAGCGCTGCCGGGCTTCCTCAGGGCTAAGCAGCGTGGGCGCGACAGTGGTTATGGTGAAGAGGAGTGGGCCGGTTGAGCCAAATTGCAATTGCACAGGTTCTCCAGGATGTATGGCGTGCAGTTGATCTGGTGGAGCAAAGAGAATAGCACGCGCGTCTTCAGCCTGGCCGCTTCCCACCACCGTTCCTAATGCAGGAGAAAAGACAGGGACATGTATGGTCCAGGCAAGCCATCCTATGACCAGACACAAACTCAACACAATCCACAAGCCCAAGAAAACGGGGGGAGCGAGAAAACGCGGGAGTATGTCCTTGTCGTGGCCGCGCCTGTAGTGTTGGATGGCTCGCTCGCGGAAAATCGAGCGCTTCATCGTTGCCATGCCAGGTTCCTCCGTTTCTTGCTCTGGTTGTGCCCGCAAAGAAAGGATACCTGCCCACTGGCCTCAAAGCCATGCCAGAGCCAGCCCACCTCTTGACCAGTCACGAATCATCGCTGATCATCTACAAATCATCTCTGATCAGTCCTAGATCATCTCTAGTCAGACCGCAACCTACGCGCATCTTCCCAGTCAGTTTTGGATCGGCCCAAAGCGTCCCCAGAGCAGCCTACATCAGCTCTGGAGCAGTCCAAATCAATCGTTGACTGTGAGTAACTAGCCTCGTATATCTAACTTGAAAGAAAGCACCCAAGCGACGAGCGATACTTGCATCCAAACAAGGTGAAACCTGGCTCCAGTTGATCAATGGCGCCTATCTGGCCCGGTATAGGCGAGTACGGCGTCAAAGGCCGGACGTCCGCTTTTATCTTCTCCACAAGAAAGCGCATCTCTTTTAAGAAGGGTGGTACTGGTTCCATGAAGGCATTTGCTAAACAGTTGAGGCAAGAGCGAGGGCTGCACGCATGGTCGCAGGAACAATTGGCTGAGATGGTGGGAACTACCGCGCCCAACGTGAGTAGATGGGAACGCGGGGTCACGCTCCCCAGTCTCTATTTTCGTCAAAAACTCTGTGAACTCTTTGGCAAGACTGCTGAAGAGTTGGGGGTGCTAGAAGGTGCCAACGATAGTAACGCGCAGGCACCCGATCAAGCAGGAGAGGCTGCTCCCCCATCAGTTCCTCCCGGAGCCTCTTCGCTGTTCTGGAATCTGCCCCATCAACGCAATCCACTCTTTACAGGCCGTGAAGAAGCGCTCTTGCTGTTGCATCAAGCGCTGAATGCGGGAGAGGCAGGAGCATTGACACAGGCGCAAGCGATCAGTGGCCTGGGGGGGATCGGCAAAACTGCGCTTGCCATGGAATATGCCTATCGTTACAGTGACGAATATCGGAGCATTTTCTGGGTTCGCGGGGAGATAAGCGATGTGCTTCTCACGGATTTCGCCGCGATTGCGGGGGTACTCAACCTCCCTGAGCAGGAGCAACAGACCCAGCATCAGACTGTTGAAGCGGTCAAACGGTGGCTAGAACAGCATACCCATTGGCTGCTCATTGTGGATAACATTGAAGAGCTTTCGCTCCTCCGTGAATTCATTCCTTTTAAAAGCAAGGGTCACATCATCTTGACAACCCGCTCGCAATCTACAGGATCATTCATTCAGCGCCTGGACCTGTACAAGATGGAATCAGACGAGGGAGCGTTATTTCTCCTGCGTCGCGCGAAACGCATCGGCCCTGGAGGCGCCATTGAGCAGGCGCTTGCTGCTGATCGCCTCATTGCGAGGGAAATCTCCTTGCTTTTAGATGGCCTCCCGCTTGCGCTCGACCAGGCCGGAGCCTATATTGAGGAGGCTGCATGTAGTTTGCCTCACTATTGCAAACTCCTTCAAAGCCATCGGGCCATGCTCCTCGACTTGCGCCATCTCTCTGGAGGGATGGATGACGATCATCCTCACTCCGTATATGCTACATTAACCCTCTCTTTTGAACAGATCAAACAAGCCAACCCTGCTGCTATCGACTTGCTGCGACTCTGCGCTTTCCTGCACCCTGACGCAATTCCTGAGGAAATGATTACCGAAGCGATACCCAATCTGAGTCCTCTTTTACAGGAAGTTGCCAGCTCTCCCCTCAAGTACGATGCGATGATCGCCGAGCTTCGCCGGTATTCTCTGCTGCACCGCAATCCTGAAACAAAAACATTCTCGATCCATCGTCTTGCCCAGGCAGTGCTGAGAGACTCTATGGATGACACAACAAAACGCCAGTGGGCACAGCGCGCTGTTCAAGTGGTCAATCGCGTATTTCCAGCGGTGGATCAGTGGGTCACATCAAGCCTGTGTCAGCGCTATTTTTCTCACGCGCAGGTGTGTGCCGCACTCATTGAAGAATGGGACATTACGTGCAGAGAGGCAGGCCGGTTACTGACCGAGCTAGCCTGTTATATGTATGAGCTTTTCCAATATGAACTGATGCAATATGCCCAGGCCGAGCCACTTCTCACGAAGGCCCTGGCGATCCTTACGCCAATTTTGGAGGCAGAACAGCTTCTCGTAGCAAAGGCTCAGGAAATGCTCGGATGGGTCTGTACAACGCTTGGTCAATATAGGCAAGCAGAGGCATGCTATCAACAAACATTAGCCATCCTCCAGCGATTTCAGCCGTCAAATCACTACGGTATAGCCTGTTGCCTCTCAGACATGGCGGAGATCTATAGCGAACAGGGCAGATATGATATTGCCGAACCCCTCTATCAACAAGCGCTGGAAATCAGCGAGCACATTCGTGAGCCTGAACACCTCGATGTTGCTGTAGACCTCCGCAACCTGGGAGTGTGCTACTCCGCTCAAGGGAAACATGGTCAGGCTGAATCTCTGCTGGTGCGCGCTCTAGATATTAGCCAGAAAGCGTTGGGATTGGAGCATCCACTCACTGCCGGCATCCTCCATGCGTTGGGAAGGCTCTACCTGGAGCAGAGGCTCTATGACCAGGCAGAGCGGCTGCTGCTTCAAGCCTTTGAGATCCGCCAGAAAGTGTTGAAACCAGGACATCCTTCCATGGCTTTTAGCCTCAATGAGTTAGGAAGGCTGTATCTGGAACAGGAGCAGTGTACCCAAGCGGAACCAGCCCTGCGCCAGGCCCTCGAAATCAGCTTGAAAACGCTGGGGCCAGAGCATCCCAAAACAGTCCCTATTCTCAATAACCTGATCCGACTGTGCCGTGCCAAAGGAGAAGAGAGAGAAACAGAAGCCCTCTTCCAGCGCACTCTCGAAATCAACCAGAAAGCGCTGGAGCCAGAGCAGTATCAGACCGCTCAATTGCCCTATGAACTGATTGCGTTTTGCTCCTCTCTTGGCGCTCGCATCCTCCCCCCAACGCCTCCATCTCAGCTAGTTTGCCAGGTAAGCATTGGATTACAAAATGAAGGGCCATACGAAGACCTCAAGATTGCCCATAAAGAAGACTCCCCCGTCTTTAAACGGGGGGAGTGTCAAGCCTGAATCTGGGCCAAATAGGTCATCTTTAACTTCGTTGACTTTAGCTCGCCGCTTTCTTCACGAGCGCGACGATCCTTGCCTCGTCGGCAGCAGTCAACTCCTTCAGCGCGAAGTAGATCGGCCACAGAGCGCCTTCGTCGAGGTTCGCCTTGTCGCTGAAGCCCAGCGTCGCATACCTCGTCTTGAACTTGTGCGCGGGTTGGAAGAAGCAGACAACTTGGCCGTCCTTGGCATAGGCGGGCATCCCGTACCAGAGCTTCGGCGAGAGGGCTGGCGCGCTGGCTTTGATGATCGCATGGAGCCGCTCGCCGAGGGCGCGATCCGGTGCCGTCATCTCGCTGATCTTCGCGAGTACGGCGCTTTCCCCGTCCGCCTTGTCCGCTTTCAGTTCTTGGGCGCGCTCCCTCATCGCGCCTCGTTCCTCGTCCGTAAATCCCTTGATCGCCTTCGCGGGCTTCTTCGTCGCCTTCTTGTCGGCTTCTTGCATAGAGGATGTTCCTTTACTGTGTGAGACGTTTGACATCCTCTCACCCGCGTAAACGCGGGTGAGATTTCTTCCTACGCGAGGAGGGCTTCCTGCTTGCGCTCGCGGTTGCCCATCCGAGTCCAGCCCAGATGGGTCTTCCACGGCCTCGAACCGCCCTCACATCGGGCGAGTCCCGCCTGAGTCGGGGAACTATTCTTTTTGACCAGGAAAAATAGGAAAGGGGGAGGGCGACTTCCTCTCCTCCCCTGGAACGGGATGGGCCTCCATTGCTCCTGGGTGATGGCTCCATCATAACACAATTTTCTCTTTGGACGCTCAGAAGTGCGACATGGGCGTCACTCCAGCCATGCAGACTGCGCTCCTTCCCCGCTTACCAGTACCCTGTGCTCCCGTCCGGCCATCCACAAAAGGAGGCGACCAGCCTTCATCCGCTGCATGCCTGGACCAGCGAGGGCGATGATCTGGTGGTAATGGATAATACAGGCAATACATCGGGACTCGTCCTGCGCACCCCAACCAACCTCCTTTTTGCTGCACTGTAGGAGCATCCCCTCTATCACCTGGTGACCACCGGAGGAGCGAGCGATAAGACGGAGGGAACACATTCCGGCTCGGCCAGCCGCAGCAGCTCATACCCGATTCCAGCGACCCCTTTCATGAGTCCCAGGGGCGCGCTCCCAGCCAGGGCGGTGGTCTGCTGGGAAGGCTCCAGGCGGTCAAGCAGGAGTCCGGCCAGGTGCTGCACGTGTTCCTCAAACTGCGTCCTCTGCCCACTCTGGCTCGCCACCAGCAAGGTTTCCAGATTGCCCACATCACCACAACAGAGGTCGGTCGGTCCTCCGAAGCCTTGTTCCAGTGTGGTCTGGAGCGCCATCTCAATCTCCTCCTGGAGCAATTCATCCTCCACATACCCACGTACTGCCAGCCGCGACAGTCCAATCCCGCCCGCGCCATGACACCAGGAAACCCGGAAATGCTGGAGGGCTGGAGCGCGCTGGCCTTTGCCGCTGGCCGCACCAACCGCATCAAGCTGGGAATCTCTGAAACCGGCTCGGCCCTCTGGCAGGTCATACCAGTTGCGTTGAGTCGGAGAATAACAACTGCGCTCATAGGTCAACGCGGCACGTGCGGCCTGGTGAAAGCGATCCTCCCCGCTCACAGCCGCCAGCCCCAGTAAGCTGAGGGCAATCCCCGCGTTGCCATGCGCCAACCCGGTGCAGGGCATCTTCAGGTGTGGGTTGACCCACCCAATGCCCACCGGCTGAGGTTGAGCATGGCTCACCAGATGCTCCCCACAGTGGATGGCAACTTCCAGCGTGCGTGCGGAGGGGGCTACGGCATAGAGGCTGAGTAAGCCGGCAATGCCGCCCGCTGCGCCAGTCACGAGGTCAAACTCCTGATCGTGTGCGATCAAGCTGGGAAGCAGTTCCACCAAACTCTCGGCCTCCTGGAACAGCGCTGGCTCCTGCCAGAGCGCCCCCAGGTGGGAGAACAGATAGATGACCCCACCCCATCCGGTAAAGGCTCCCAGGCTCTTGAGGGCACGTGTGCCCTGGGAGTGCCTGAGTACCGTCTGGATGCTGTAGAGCGTGCCGTGCGCCAGATCACGGAAACGCTGCTCGCCGGTCAGGTGTCCCAGGTAGGCCAGAAAAAGCGCGATGCCAGGTAAGCCGTTGTATAGGTCCAGCCAGGCTGGCTGGACGCCCCAGTCCCGTTCATTTTTCTGCGCGAGTCCCAGCCAGCCGACCGCGTGTTCGCTCCGCACCGCGCGCCTGGCAAGATGATCACCAATCGTCTGTGCAGCGGTGAGCAGGCGCGCGGGCGTCGCGTTGGTTCGGGCGGGCGGCAGTGGCCGCAGCGCGCGCGGTTTACCCTGGGCATTGAGCCATTCCCCGTCAAACGCCGCGTTGATGATCCAGATCTGTTGGGCCAGATCTTCTTCACCTAACCGCTCGAAGCGCTTGCTTACACGGGCGAGGCTGGATTCCTGGAACATATCCGGGAGGATTGCTCCCCGGCTGGTGATGAGATCCCGGCTGGCGGGGGTGGTTGTAAAGAAGGGGATATCGCCCTGGAACAGGTCGGCGCGTTCTGCCGGAATAAGCTTAGCATGCTGCGCACGATGGTCCATGCCCACCCATAAGCGGTCGAAATGGCGATCCCGCTCCAGGGCGTCGCGCAACACCTCTGGACGGAACGCATCCGCCAGAAACCGTGCATACAGATCGGTGGGCCGGGCCACAAACCGGATGGAGTCCTGGGCAAAGCGGGGGAGCAGGGTGGCTACGAGCGTCTCGCGGTGGGTCAGCAGCAGGTGGTACAGGCGCCGAAAGCCCGAGAGCAGGGCCTCTCGATAGGCCAGCGCATCGACTGCCTGGCCGTTCCGCCTGGGGAGATTCAGGGCTTCTGGGAGTTCGACCCGCGTGCGCACGAGCCGCATCTGATCCGTCCCAACGGCTTCCCAGCGAGGGACCGGGCGTGGCGTCAGTTGTCCCGCTCCCCCGCCTAACCCGCTGAGGTTGACCCCCTCGGCCTCCTCGGTGCCCCACTGCCGGTGCGGCAGCAAGCCGATGCGATAGACCGAATCCGCCAGCGCCTCATGGGCTGGAGCATCGGCAAAGAGGTTCTGTTGCTCCATCAGATGGGGATGAAAGAGCGTCTCCAGGTCAATCAGCATCGGGTACTCGCCTGCTGCAATCAGATTTTCAAAGTGCAGATCAGTCGCTCCCAGGACGGAGAGCAGTGCCAGATAGGCCCCTTGCCGCGCATAAAATCGTTGTACCTCCGCCTCGGAGGTACACTCGCGGGCCGGTAGAAACTCTGCCCACCCATAAGTCCCGTGATCGAGGACGGTGAGAGTCTTGAACGGGGGATCGGCGCCCTGGTCATTAAGCCACTGGAGCAGTTCCTGAAAATGGCGATCAATAGCAAGGGATTTGGGTTTGTAGACCAGGCGGAACCCCGTGCTGAAGGCGAGGAGGAAAACGCTGCGCCCCTGGCGATGGAAGTCCCCTCCGCTCTCGATCTGGGTGAGAACCCCTGGGTCGCTGTGGGGAGTAAACGTCGCGCGGATCTCGTCCCAATCGGCACACAACCGGCGGAGCAGCTCCAGGCTGGAGTCCACCCAGGCGTCACAGGTCAGGACCAGGTGGCGCGCCAGCACGCTGTACTCTTCCAGGAAGGCTACCAGGGCCTCGCGCTGGCAGAGGCGACGGACAAAGGAATGAAACCGGGCTTCCGGGGTTTGACCTGACAGTTGGCCCAGCGTCCCGGCCACCTTGAGTTCCAGCGCGAGCGTTCGGCTTGCCTGGGAAAGTAGACGCTGAGAGAGTGCAGCGAGGAGGGAGGGTACCACCAGTGGTACCTCTACTGGCACGTGGCGGTGGATCTGGGACACCTCCTCGATCAAGCGCAGGAGACGGTGCTGAGCGTGGGTCAGCAAAGGCTGGAGGATGGATAAAAATGCGGCACCGGGCGTGTTGGCGCCTGGTATTGGCAGCGTCTCGTCTTTGGAAGGAGGAGACTGCCCAATGGCCTGAGCGAGCGAATTCAACCACTCTGGGAGAGGCACCCGCGCCTGGAGGGCTGCGAGCGGCTCAGCCAGGAGCTGGAACAACCCACGCTCGGTGAGTCCCTCCAGCGCCAGACGCTCGGCAAAGTGGGTACCCTTGTGGAAGGGCGGTTGCGCTTTCCACTGCTGAAGGAGTTGTCGCGCGTGTTCGCTTCGCTCATCGTCACCTTCAACTAGAAACGTTGAACCGCCAGGTCGTGAGGCAGCCCGCTCCGCGAGGGTCAGGGCACGATACCAACCGGGATGGCGCCACCAGACAAGCATATCTTGAGGAAGGTCTTCTTGGACCGAAAGCATCTGGGAGTTCTCCGCATCTCGAAATGACCGATTGCGCCGTCCGTTGTCCACGGAACGGGCAATCGGTCTGGCACACATGGCATGACCACTTGCCACCGCATCGAGCAGCGTGAGAAGCGGTCATTGACACGTGCGTTCAGGTCACAAGGGATAGGTTGTGGTTGGACTGTATGATCGTCACCTGAGCATCATGATCCCTGGCGACGGATAAGCATCAATCGCAAGCAATCCGCCAGGAGGATGGCGGAGTCGTGACGGGCAAATCTGTCTCATCATCCATGCAGGTGGTGGTGTAGCATATAAATGCTTCATCACCAGCATTCTCCAACTCGGCGTCCGCAAGCTCTAGGAACGAGATTTCTTGGGGTGGCAGGACGAGGGTGAACGTGTTGGGGATGTCCTCCACCGCTGTGGTGGGGGTATCCTCCACCACGCGAATGGTGATGGCTTCATCCAGAGCAAGGTTGAACTCACAGGTCAACACGTGCCTGGGGGCGCAGAGGAGCGCCTGACGGAACGACGCATCTTTGATGGCGCGCGCCTGCACGCGCTGAGAGAGCGGTTGATCAAGCAGAGTCGGGGTTCCCATGGTGTACTGTGGCTCCTTTTCCTTCAAAACAACGAGGGTGGTTTGCTGGTTCATGGACATTTCTCCTTGTCCGTGCTGTTCGAGCCTTCGGCGCATGCTCTAGGCAACCGCTTGACCGCATGCGAAAGCCGAGTCTCCCATCCTTTGGTGATCAGACCAGTCTGGTACCTGTTCTTCCTGGGGCAGCGTGTCCCTGGGGGAAGGAGCAGGACCATCTCTGTCCTCACGGCTCAATGGTACCAGCCGCTGGCTGTGCTCACATCGGGAAATTCCCCCATATTGGACGCTGCTCCTCCCTATGTTGGGGGAGACGCAGACGGGAGGGGAGGGACTGTCAGGCTACACGAGCCACGTGTGCAACCAGAACCCCAAACAGAGATGACTTGCATGCAGGTGCAAAGCCACCAGCACCGGTTCTCTAAGATCCAACCGTGCATCGGCAGCGCCGTACTGGGCAGAATCGGGCTGTTTCATCTCAAGCAAAGCCGAACAGGCTCATTCAGATGTCCCCGCATTAACTCATCTTTTCAAGGTACTATGAGTGTTTCTG
The DNA here is from genome assembly GCA_036557885.1 of Ktedonobacterales bacterium. Classification (GTDB taxonomy): domain Bacteria; phylum Chloroflexota; class Ktedonobacteria; order Ktedonobacterales; family DATBGS01; genus DATBGS01. The sequence continues at coordinate 82,848 of DATBGS010000059.1, read as the reverse complement.
TTCCTCCCAAGGACACCTCCAGTGATGATCTGGACATCCCAGGCGTCATTACGGATGCCCCAAGCTGGGGTGCAATACGCCTGGTTCAATTCGTTCCAGGATGAGGGAGGAGCAGCACAATGTCTCGTCCGTCTTCTCGTCTTCTGCTTTCGTGGCAGGGCTTTCTCTTGTGCCTCTTGCTTCTCGCGGCCTGCGATGTTGGCAGTACAAGCGTGCCTCACTCGTCGGCAACTGCCACCCCAGATAGCACGGAGGTTGCGACAACGACACCCTTAGTGGCCTCAGACGCCGGACGGGTGGCTGCTATCCCGTCAATGCAGGTGGCGCGCGCCGACCATTCCGCTGTGTTACTCGCCAATGGCACCGTCCTCATAGCGGGCGGCTGCACCAACGTGAGCGGCTGCGAGGGGGGCAGCCTGAGCGCCACGACAGAAATCTATGACCCACAGACCAGTACGTTTCGTCGCGGCCCTTCCATGAGAGACAGCCGGGCTGGCGACCAGTCTGCAACCCTCTTACCCAATGGGATGGTCCTCATCGCTGGGGGCTGGGGCACACAAGCACTTGCCAGCGCCGAACTCTACAACCCGACCACTGAAACCTTTACTCCCACCAGCCCCATGCACCTCCCACGCACAGCCCAGACGGCGACGCTGCTGCTTACCGGCCAAGTCCTTCTGACGGGCGGCTATGATGGCCGCATCCGCCTGGCGAGCGCCGAACTTTACGACCCGCAAACTGGCACTTTCAGCCTCACCGGCAGCATGAGCACCCCGCGCTCGGCGCATATGGCCGCCCTCTTGCCAGATGGGCGCGTTCTGATTACTGGGGGAGACAGCGACGAGCATACTGTCCTGAACAGCGCCGAAATCTACAATCCTGCGACTGGCACCTTCACTCCAACCGGCACCATGTCGGTGGTACGCCGGAAGCACGCCGCAGTTGCCCTCCAGGATGGTCGGGTGCTGGTGGTTGGTGGCGCAAACCAGCGCGACAGCGGCGGTGCCTATGCCAGCGCGGAAATCTATGACCCGAGGTCGGGCACCTTCACCCAGACCGGCAGCATGAGCGTCAGGCGCTATAAGATTGGCGCGGCGGTGGCGTTGCTCAAAAACGGCGATGTGCTCGTGGCCGGTGGGAATGATCTGGTGGAGGTGTACGACCCACAGACGGGCACCTTCAAGACCGCCGAAGGGCATCTAGGTGCCACCCGCTTCTTTACCTCTGTCGCGCTCTTGCCTGATGGGACAGTGCTCATCACGGGTGGCTACGACAATCATATCACCCTCACCGCGAACGCCTGGGTTTATCATCCTGGGAGCTAACGCACGGGCGCAACCAGGGGACCATTTTAAAATGGTGGCACAATGCACAGCAGAACTACCTGCTGGAAGAAGTCTTGCACCAGCAGCCCGCCCGCCTCCAGACGTTCTTGCTGCGCACCTCCATCCTTGCAGGACCATCCCCGTCCTCAAAGCTCAATGATACCAGCCACCGGCTGTGCCCACATCGGGAAACTTCGCTCTATTGGACGCTGCACTTCCTTATGTTGATGGAGCCAGCAAACCAGGGAGGCACCCAGGGCATGTCGGCCCTGCGGTCCTGCTAATTTCTGGAGGGCAGTTGCAGAGCGTGTTATACTAGAGCTATCAAGCTCGGATGTTCCGTTGGCGAGGAACATCCTCAAGCACCTTTGGCCCTTGCGGCCCGGCTATGATACGCCCAGAGGGAACTGAAAAACGAGCGAGGGACTGTGCTATGGAACTTCTGGAACGGGAGCAGGATTTCGAGCAGTTGGCGCTGCTCTGGCAGAGGGCCACGACGGGGCAGGGGCGCACCGTGCTGGTGAATGGGGAGGCGGGGATCGGCAAAACCACGCTGGTGGAGCAATTTGTGCGCCAGCAGTGCCAGGCGGCCCGATGCCTGTGGGGCGCTTGCGACGCTTTATTTACTCCTCGCCCGCTCGGACCGCTCTACGATATGGCGTTGCAAGCACCAGACGTTCTGTCCTCCCTCCTCCAGCGCGAGACGCCACGTCCCGTGCTGTTTTCCACTTTCCTGGACGAGCTACGAAACAGCGGCAGCCCAATCGTTGTAGTGATTGAAGATGTCCACTGGGCTGATGAAGCAACCCTTGATCTGATCAAGTTCCTGGGACGGCGGATTTCCCATCTGCCCACGCTCTTGATTCTGACGTACCGTCATGACGAACTGGGCCGCGACCACCCACTGCGCGTCGTGTTGGGCGATCTGCCCAGCACGGCGGTGGCTCGCCTACATCTCGCCCCTCTCTCGGAGCAGGCGATCATACAGCTAGCGCGGCAGGCCAACCAGGCCCAGCGTTCCGCCCAGGAACTCCACGCCATCACAGGTGGCAACCCTTTCTTTCTCACTGAGGTTCTGGCGAGTGACGCCTCCGATGTCCCTCTGACAGTGCGCGAGGCCGTCCTGGCGCGCGTTGCCCGCCTCTCCCCAGCCGTACGGGCGCTCCTCGAATTGGTGTCGGTGGTCCCTACCCGCACCGAACGCTGGCTGCTGGAAACGATTCTGGATGCGGCTCCCCTGGTTTTGGAGGAATGCTTGAGCAGCGGCATGCTCTCCTTGGAAGGGGCAACAGTCGCCTTCCGGCATGAACTCGCGCGGTTGGCGGTCGAAAGCGCGCTTTCTCCCTTGCGCAAGCAGGCGCTTCATGCTCAGGTACTCCAGAGCCTGCTCACACAGGCAGTCGCTCCATCGAAAGCCGCGCGCCTGGTTCATCACGCGACGGGCGCTCATGATGAGGCACTCATCACCCGCTTCGCTCCCCTGGCGGCCCGGCACGCGGCGGCCCAGGGCGCTCATCGCGAGGCAGCCGCCCATTACGCCACCGCGCTGGCCGCAGCTCTGGCGCTTCCTCCAGAGGAGCGGGCCGCCCTCTTAGAAGGAAGGGCCTATGAGTGCTATCTTACCGGCCAGGTGGAAGATGCTGAAGCGGCACAGCTAGCTGCTCTCCGCATCTGGCGACAGCAGGAGCGCCCAGAGCAAGTGGGGCATACGCTGCGCTGGCTCTCCCGGCTGGACCGGCAGCTGGGCAAGCCAGGCGAGGCCCAGGCTTACGCGACTGAGGCGGTGCAGGTGCTTGAAGCCTTGCCAGCGGGGCGCGAGTTAGCGATGGCCTACAGCAACAAGGCGCAGCTTGCCCAGATCGCTGATGACAACGCTGAGGCAATCAGTTGGGGAACACGGGCGCTCGCGCTGGCCGAGCAGTTGGGGGACGTAGCAACAGTCGTCCACGCCCTGAATACGCTTGGGACCGCCTATGTGCTCGGCCAGCACCAGCACGGATGGGAGCTTCTGGAGCAAAGTTTGCAGTTGGCGTTGGAACACGGCTTCGAGGAGCACGCCGCCCGCGCGTATAACAATCTGGCTGATTGTGCACTCAGTGAGTGCGACTATCGGCGAGCCAGGGGCTACCTGGAGGCAGGCATCGCCTACTGTGACGAGCGTGATCTTGATTTCTGGGGCACGGCTCTGCGTTCTGCTCACGTCCATGCCAGATTCGAGCAGGGTGCCTGGGAGGAAGCCGCTGAAGAGGCAATGCAGTTGCTCGCCCGGTATCGTTCCCCGTCGGTTTCGAAAATCTTTGCTTTGCTGGTGCTCGGCTGGGTGCGGCTGCGGCGGGGCGACCCTGGAAGCGCTCCGCTCTTGGAGGAAGCCCACCAGCTGGCGTTGCAGACCAGAGAATCGTATCAGATCGCTCCAGTAGCAGCCGCCCGCGCCGAAGCGGCCTGGCTCGCTGGTGACCTGGAGCGCTGCCAGTCGGAAGCGCGCGTGGGCTACGACCTGGCGCTGGCGCATACCGATCCCTGGGCGTTGGGCAGACTGGCGAGCTGGCTCTGGCGCGCGGGGGGATTAGCTCAGCCGCCAGGGCCGATGGCGGAACCGTTTGCCTTGGAGATAGCTGGCGACTGGCAAGGGGCTGCTGCCCGGTGGACGCAGATTGGCTGCCCGTATGAGCAGGCGCTGGCGCTCTCTGAGGGCGGCGCCGACGCCCAACGCCAGGCGGTGGCTCTCTTCGAGCAGCTGGGGGCGCAGCCCGCTGCGGCGCGCGTGCGTCAGCGCATGCGAGCGCAGGGCCGGACGGGGATTCCACGCGGCCCACGCCCCACGACGCGGGCCAATCAGGCGGGGCTGACCAGCCGCGAAGTGGAGGTGCTGCGCTTGCTGGCCGAAGGACTCTCGAATGCCGAGATTGCCCATCGCCTCTCCACGTCGCCCAAGACGGTTGATCATCAGGTTTCGGCAGTTCTCGCCAAGCTCCAGGTGCATTCGCGCCTGCAAGCCATCACCGTAGCTTCGGTTATCGGCTTACTTCCTCCCACAACATAGGAACCGTTCTCCAAAACTTACCGTTTTGTTCCACGAGGGGACAAAGCGTGTTTAGTTCCTGCTTCTTTCGGTTTCCCGGCTTTCGCCGCTGGTTTCACACGAGGCTTGCGCGTCGTGCCAGAGCCAGCGGCTCCACAGGCGTTTTGTGTGTCCGAGGAACTCTCGGCCAACTTCGCTAAATTGAGGGCGGCATTCAAGTCCCGGTCCAGCACCAATCCGCACTGCTGGCAATGAAAGGTCCGGTTTGAAAGCTGCAAGGTTTCATCTACCCAGCCACAGGAGGAACACGTCTTGGAAGAGGCCATCCAACGATCTGCCAGGATGATGCGACACCCATACCAGGCGGCTTTGTAGGTAAGTTGCCGCCGGAACTCATACCAGCCCACGTCTCCAATCGCTTGTGCCAGGTGATGATTTTTCCGCATCCCAGCCACGTTCAGGTGTTCTAACACGATGACTGACTTGGTTTTCGCCAGCCTGCTTGTCACCTGATGAAGAGTGTTTTGGCGTTGGTGGCGTATCTTGCGGTACTGTTTTCTGAGTTGCTGCACCGCTTTCTTCCGGTTCTTGCCGCCCTCCTTGCGGCGAGAGACGCGCCGATGCAAGCGCTTGAGCTTTTTGAGCTTCTGCTTCAAGTGGCGCGGGTTGGGGATGACCGTCCCATCCGAGAGCGTGGCAAGCGCCTTGAGGCCCAAATCAACGCCTACAACTGGCCCCGTGTTGATTGGCGCTTCCCGCTCCTCTGCCACCTGCACAGAAATGTACCAATGCCCCGCCTCTTCCGAGACAGTGGCCGAAAGCACCGTGACGCCCTGGGTTGGCAAGTAGTCCTTTTCTTTCAAGCGCAGCCGCCCCAAGCGTGGGAGTTGGATGGCTTTGGGGAAGATCACAATCGAGCCAGCGAGTCGGAAGCTGCCCAGTCCCTTCTTCTTGCTCTTGAACTGGGGAAAGCCCGCTTTGCCCTTGAGCTTGCCTTCCTTCTTTAACTGGCAGCGCCGAAAAAAGTGGCGAAAGGCGTTGTCCAGGTTGCGCAGTCCCTCTTGCGGTGCGCACTTGGACACCTGGTAGAGCCAAGCCAGGTCGCTTTTCTTGCGGGCATTCAGTTCCCGATGCAGTTCCATCGCCCACACGCTTTTACCTGTCTGCTGGTAGACCTCTTGCCGACGTGCCAGTCCCCAATTGTAAGCAAACCGTGCTGCCCCAGCATGTTGCTTGCAAGCCGTGATTTGCTCGTTGTTGAGGTCTAACTCGGTTTTATAGGCGCGTCTCACCAGCATCGGGAGCGTCTTTCTGCTTGGCTTGCAGGCGTGCGAGTTCCGCCTCCACGAGGCGTTCGAGCACGTTCATCATCGTGTCTTCTTGCATAGCGGCCAGGAGTTTTAAGCGTTTCAAGGTCTGCCGCTTGACCCGCATGTTTGTGGCTTCCATAATCTAATTATACTGCGTAATTAGATAAATGTGTAACGAGAAACAAGAGGGTATATCTGCCCACAAAAAGGGGGCTTCATGGCCCTATTTCTGGCAGCTATTTATCACCCTCTACGTGGCATCTCCGCGCTGCGGCCAGAATCTGCCGGATGGGATTACGCTTCCTCTACAGCGTGAATGCGTCCCATCTGCGCCGCACGCACCAGGGCAGCGTAGTCTTGTTCGACCTGATCGGCGTAGGTCGTCGCAAATGTCGCCATCGCCTGGTCGAACGCCTCATTCCTGCCCAGATAGCTGCTAAGCTGGACCGCATCCCCCGAGCGCGCATGCGCCCGCGCCAGCACCCACCCACAGAGTTCCACATAGGTCAGGAACGCGCGCGCTCGCAGGTGTTCGAGGTGTGCCGACAAGGACATGTCTCGTAATTGGCGCACGTAAAAAGAGCGGGCGCCGCTCTGTGCCCACCCCAGAAAGATGTCACTGGCGCCCTGGATCAGATGCTGCCCCATCACCACCCGCTGGGCAGGGCTTGAAGCGCGACTCGGAGCCAGGTGAGCCTCGAGGACGGAAGGCTGCGCTTCCTTGATCTGTAAAAAGAGCGGATCGGTGTGGTCGTCCCCCAACAGCAGCGCCACATAGCAACGCGTGCCGACACTGCCTACCCCCGCAACTTTCTGGGCAAGATCAACCAGGTGATAGTGGCTCAGCAGCACCTCTCGTTCCTCCGGCAAGGAGGCCCCATAGCCTTCCACCAGGTTACGCACCTGCTTTTCCACCGCCTCGTCTGCGAGATGGCGGATCAAGGGAGGCTCATCTTTGATGCGATACTGGCCCTGGACGTGTTCGGTGAGCTTGGGAAAGCTATGAATACTGGTGCGCTGCCGCGCCTTCTCGGCTGCTCGCGTGAGATAGCGACGCTCGTCGAGATCTCCCTGAAGGAGCGTGCTTTGGGCATCGACCCGAGCGTACCACCTCTCCAGGTAACGCATACCACTGAACTCCCACAGGTGGTGCCGGTACGACTGGACACACCACTGGACTGCCTCGACGTTTTGGGCTTCTGAGAACCCTCTCGTGCGTCCGGCTACGACCACGCTAGCCACCAAGCGCTTGATGTCCCACTCCCAGGGGCCTGGAAGCGTTTCATCGAAATCATTCAGATCAAATACCTGGTGACGCTCTGGGGTCGCGTAGGTGCCAAAGTTGCCCAGGTGGGCATCTCCACAAAGTTGGACCATCAGACCAGTCACCTGCGTTGCGGCAAGATCGTGGGCCATGACGCTGGCGGCTCCTCGGAGATACGCGAAGGGAGAGAGGAGCATTCGTCCATAGCGAATCGGCACCAGGTCGGCCAGGCGGGACTGGTTAGAGGTTTCCAAGATGATGAGGGGGTCGGGGCGATTGGGCGCAGGCAACCAGCGGGCCTGGCTGGAACGAGGCACCTGGCTCCGCAGGGCTTTGCCCGCCGCCCGGCGCTCCGCCGGGGAAAGGGAGGACGTTCCCTTCGCTACCGAAGAGGTCGCTGGATACACGAGTGATCTCCTGAATAGGTTATCAAGCTGATCGAATAACTCTGACTACGCCAGGCCACCAACCGCCCACCCTACGGAGTTGCGTGCAACACCACTGGAACGGGCGGCCTAATACTCCTCGGCTGAAGAACCAGCCAGGCTTGCAGCCTTCCAGGGTGGACTAACTACCGAACGTCGTGAAAACCCGGCTCAGCCGAAGGCTTGCTCGTCAAGATGGCACGGAATCCATCTCAGCATAGCCGTAGGAGACGTCCTTGTCAACAGAGGCTGCCCTGGCTCCATCGTACTCAATATCGCAATTTTCGTTCAGATGGGGAACGTAGCCAGGACAGTAGCATTGCTCTCTCAACTTCACCCCTGCCCCTCCGCAACGGGCTTGATTTGCAAACAAGTTTATGCTAGACTCTTCAAAAGAAAAAGTCAGGGCTGACTTTTTACAGCGGCTGTAAGCGCTCAGGCGCTCATCAGCGCTCTGGACGACCAGCCTGGCTCTGGGAGGAAGCGTGCATAAGATTCTGCTGCTGCTCGGCCTGCTCCGCTATGGCCCCATGAGTGGAAAAGACCTGCACCGTATGGTGCAAGTGCATGGCGCGCTTTCCTTTGCCATGAGCGGTTACGACCTCCATAACATGGTACGAACGCATGGCGCGCTCTCCACAGATCTCAAAAAGGGCAACGTCTATTATCTGCTTGACCGTCTGGCCGCTGATGGCTACCTTCACGTGCGCACCGAATCGGGCGCGCGTGGGCCGCGCGGCGAGCGACTGATCTACTCCCTTACCTCTGCCGGGTGCGAGCGTTTTGAGGAACTCTTGCGCGAGGTGCTGCGCACGTATGACCCGATACATAGCGGCGTTGATGTGGCTATTATCTTTCTGAAGCAGATGCCGCATGCCGAGGCGCTGGCATTGCTTGAAGAACGCCGCCAGAGCACAGCTTTGCGCCGTCAGCAGGTGGCGAGCGAATTGGACGAGCAGACCAGGAACAGCCCGCTGCAACGGATCGCGTTTGATCATCTGTTGAGTCTCATAGACGCTGAACTGGCCTGGCTGGATCGTACCCTCGCTAATCTTCGTGTGCATGGGTGGGAAAGAAAACCAGGCCACTCAGACACGCTTCCAGCGCATTCATCCCTCTCTGACACCAACTAGCGCCCAATCCTTTTCGGCATTTTCTTAGACCAGCCGCTTTTATTGTCGCTATAGTCAGTTCTGAATAATGAATCCAGAAAGGAACAACAGGCATGCCTCCCAACGACACCAACGTGGATCAGCAACCACAGACGCGGGCTTCCTGGCCGATCATTGCTGGTAGCTATCGCCTTGGCGACCCCACAGCGCCAGTGGCGGTCTGCGCCTTGACGAGCGATGAGTTGCTCGCCCCACTCGCCCTCCTGCCTGGAGTTGCCATTGTGGGCGAGGTGCAGACGGCAAACCTGGGGATCGAACATATCGTGCTCAACATCACGGCCAATCCCAGCATTCGTTTTCTCCTGCTGTGCGGCAAGGATTCGCGGCTCTTCCGTCAGGGGCAAACGCTGGTGGCGCTGCTGGAGAATGGCGTAGATGCGTCACAGCGTATCATCGGTGCTGAAGGGTATGAGCCGGTCCTGCGCAGCGTGACACCCCAACAGGTGGCGGCCTTTCGCCGACAGGTGGAACTGGTGGACTGGGTGGGCGAGCGTGACCTGGACACGCTGCGCGAACGCATCTCCGGCCTGGCCGCGCGCAACCCTGGGCGGTTTGAGGTCAGCGGGCAGGAGAACGGCGCACCGCTGAGCGGGGCCGCCCTGCAAGCCAGCTTTGCGCCTCTCAATCCAGGCGGGCAACGCGAACCGCTCATCTATGACCCCAAAGGCTACTTCGTGATTACGCTGGACCGCTCCCAGGGGCACATCCTTCTGCGGCACTACTTGCCTGACCACACCCCGGCCCATGAGATGCGCGGACGGACGGCAGAAACGATGCTGCTGGGGCTGATTCGGGAGGGGCTGATCTCCCAACTGAGCCATGCCGGGTATCTGGGCGCCGAGCTTGCCAAAGCGGAGTCAGCACTGCGCCTGGGCGTGCGCGTGCGCTATGAGCAGGACCGCCCGTTGCGTCGTGATGACCCACCGCCAGAAGCATCGGAGGCTGCCAACAAGTCCGCCGCCCCGGCTGCCCCCGCGCACGCGATGGGATGGGAGCAGTTTAGCAGCGTGCCACCGGGGCAGCGAGTGGATGTGACCATCGAAGTGACGGCCATCCCTGAAGAACATCTGCTGGAGGGCACCTTTGCCGAGCCATCTGAAGCAGATCCGTACACCACCTTCCAACACACAGCACATGTGCTGCGCGTGCGCTGGAGCAGCGACACCCAGGTCATTATGGGCAAGCCGGAACATTTCCAGCCAGGGGCACTGCTGCGCGCGATAGGCACTCAGCAGCAGCGTGACGCAGTGGACGCCAAAGAAATAGTCGTGAAGAGTAAGGCTGCCAGTGTTCAGCAGGAACAGCAGCCGGATTCCGAGTGATCCACAGAAAGGAACCGATATGGCCTATGTCATCACTGCCCCCTGTCTTGGCTACAAAGACACCGCTTGTGTAGATGCGTGCCCGGTAGATTGTATTCATCCCAAAAAGGACGAACCGGGCTTTGAAGGCGCCAGGCAGCTCTATATTGACCCCGTTGAGTGCATTGACTGCGGGGCCTGCCTCCCTGTCTGTCCAGTGCAGGCGATCTTTGAACTGGACGATGTACCGCAGCAGTGGAGGCGGTTTATTGAAATCAATGCCAGGCATTTCAACCGCTAGCACGATGAATCGGGAGTGCCAGGCGCGTCAGCACTGTTTCAGGCGGATATTCTATGTAGTCACTACGGCTAAAGGCCACGAACCCTGTCCAGACGTGCTGCTCTAGGAGGAAGAGTTCCTGCTGGAGTGAAGAGCTTCCAGGCGTCCTTCTAACTCACTAGCTTCCTGCGCAAATTCGAGCCTCCGCAAGAGAGCGGCTAGACGCTTCAGGCTCGTAGCAGTATCTGGATGGTCGGGTAGGACGCGCTCCCAGATGGCTACTGCTCGCTGGAGAAGCGGAAGCGCCTGCGCCTCCTGTCCCTGAGCCTGGAAGATGAGCGCCAGGCTGTTCAAGCTCTCGGCCACGTCCCGATGGTCTGGCCCAAGTGCCTGCTCTCTGATGGTGAGCGCCCGCTGGGCAAGTGGGAGGGCCTGTTCATTCTGCCCGCGAGCGTGGTAAAAGTCTGCCATGTTATTAAGAGTGGTTGCCACCCTGGGGTGGTCTGGTCCTAACGCCTGTTCCCGAATTGCCAGCGCCCGCTGGTAGACCGGCAGCGCCTCTTTGTCCTGGCCCTGGACCCGAAATAACCCTGCAAGATAATTTAAACTAATCGCCACCTGGGGATGGACTAGCCCCAGCGCCTGCTCACGGATCGCCAGCGATTGCTGGTAGTGCAACAACGCTTCCGTATACTTCCCTTGGGCTTGATAGAGTGAGGCCAGGATGTCCAGGCTCGCAGCTACGTAGGGATGGTCCAGCCCTACCGCCTGCTCATAGATCGCCAGCGCCCGCTGCACCAGCGGCAGCGCCTGCTCATACTTCCCTTGCTCGCGGTAGAGATCGCCCAGGTTGTTCAGACTTACTGCTACGTAGAGATGGTTTGGTCCCAGCGCCTGCTCATAGATCGCCAGCGCTCGCTGCATCAGCGGCAGTTCCAGCGCATACTGACCTTGATAGGAGTAGAGATTCGCCAGATTATTGAGGGTCGTCGCCACGTCGAGATGATCAGCCCCCAGCGCCTGCTCGCGGATTGCCAGCGCCCGTTGATAGTGCGGCAGCGCCCGCGCATACTGACCTTGATGGGAGTAGAGGTCGCCCAAAGTGTTCAAGCTGGAGGCCACGTCGGGATGATGCGCTCCCAGTGCCTGCTCGCGGATTGCCAGCGCTCGCTCGGCAAGGGACAACGCTTGTGCATACCGCCCCTGCTCGCGGTGGAGGTCTGCCAGATCATTCAGAGTAGTTGCCACGTCAAGATGGTGCGGCCCTAATGCCCGTTCTCTGATCATCAACGCGCGCTCGAAAAGCGGCAGCGCCTGCTCATACTCCCCTTGAGCCAGGTAAAGGTCCGCCAGATGGTTCAGGCTCCTCGCCACGTCGGGATGCTCTGAGCCGTATACTTGCTCGTAAAGCTCCAGCGCTTGCTGGAGCAGCGGCAAGGCCCCACGATATTGAGCGCGCTGATGCAGGTAGCGACCGATCTGGAGGAGCAGGGACGCAGCTTCGGGGAAGGCGAGCTTCCAGCACCCGATGTGTTCTGCGCAGACCAGCGCATGCGGCAGGAGTTGCTGGCAGCGCTCCCAGGTTTCGGCTTTCGCAGTCGGAAAGGCAGCACTCACCAGGCGTACCGTCCGCTCGGCCCAGCGGCGTTGCTCCTCTTTGGGCAGTGCTGCCTGCTGCACCGCCTGCACCAGTCGGTGCAGCGAGAGTGTGCCCTGCTCTGCATCGCGGCGCACCAGCGAATAGGCTTGCAAGGTTTCCAGGGCAGCGTTACAGGCCAACGGCTGGGCGAGGACGGGTGTCAGCACTGGTCCGAGTTCGGCTGCTCCCATCCTCAGCACGTCCAGGGGTATGGCGTCTGGAGCCAGGTAGGCACAGGGCTTGAGTAGTTCACCAGCCACCTCGCTCTGCTGCTGTACGCGCTCGAAGGCCAGGGCCAACGTCGTGGCTACCGACTCCGGGTGTTCGCTGGGCACGGTGCCTCGCCGCGCAAGCAGTCCCACTCGTTCCTGCTGGAGGAGGTCCAGGTAGTCGGACAAACGGCATCGCGTTTCAGCGATATACGCTCCGGCCTGATCTAGCGCCAACGGCAACCCACCGAGCGCCTGTACGACCACTCTGGCTGTTTCCTGCTGGGCAGGTGTGGCAGCCTCCAGAGAGGCTTCCAATGGTAAAAGCCCACTGCGCCGAAGCAAGAAGAGTATACCCTCTTCCTCTGGCAGCGCGTCGAGCGGGAGCGGGCGAGCCAACGGGGTGGTTTCGGTGCGGCGAGTGGTCAAGAGTACCGCCCCCTGGCGCGGTGTGGGCACAAACTCGCGCGCCAGTCCCAAATCCTCGATGTTGTCCAGGATGAGCAGCCATCCTTTGTGCTCGCGCATCCACCGCTTGACTGCCTCGACTACTTTCTGTTGCTCATACTCGGCCCGCACCTCCAGGCGCAGATGTTCGGCGAAGCTCATATAGGAGGCCATCAGTGATTCTCGCGTATCAGCGAGCGCCCAGAGAATGTCGTGATAGTGCGTCCGGTAGCGAGAGGCGTAGGCCAGGGCTGTCTGCGTCTTACCAATGCCCCCCAACCCACTGAGGGCATGCGCCTGACTCAGCGCCACCTGTTCACCTGCTGCCAGGGCGTCATGCAGCATCTGGAGCACGGAGTCGCGCCCGGTGAAATAGGGGGTTTGCTCTGGCAGGTTCGAGAATGGCAGGATAGACGCCGTGCCGAAGCGCGCCTCTACCAGCAGCCGTTGTTCGGCCTCCGAGAGCTGCAAAACTCGCGCGAGTTCCAGCACCATCGTCAGGGTTTCTGGGACGTATTCCCCGCGCTCCCAGAAACTCACGGTGGTGCGATGCGCCCCCAACCGCTCGGCCAGCGCCTGTTGTGTGAGCCGGGCGCGTTTCCGAAAGCGTTGCAGCAGATCAGCAAAGCCCTTTCCCTCCAGATTGTTCACCGGCGTGGCTCCTTTGAAATGCAGAAGTCTATTATGCAAACTTCCAGGTATCATGATACCAAAGAGGTGAGCGTCTGGCAATCGTAGAAGAGCAAGCCGGGCGTTCTCGCCAACGCAGGAGACACAGACACGCACGCTTCGGCGCGTCTTTTGGCCCTGGAAATGGAGCGCTTCAGCCATGTCTCACATCCAGGTTGATCTTGAGTTCTTGCAGCGCCTGGTTTCTCAACTTGACCAGTTGGTTTCCAGAGCGGAGCAAAGGAGGGCTGCTGTGAGCCATCTCACAGGTAAGAAGTGAAGAACATCATCGAAAAGCAGCAAAAAATGATATAAAATGATGACAGTTAAATTTTATCCACCTCAGCCGCCGCTCTCCATGCCGAGATTCTCCAGATGCCAATGGAATACGAAACCTTTGTGGCCGAGGGCGGCAGCGCGCTCTCTGGGGGACAGCGGCAACGGCTTGCGTTGGCGCGGGCGGCCAACCCGGTGATCCTGCTGCTGGATGAAGCGACCAGCGCGTTAGATGTAGTCACGGAGCAGATTGTTGAAAAGAACCTGCGCGCTTTGCGCTGTACCCAGATCATCATCGCGCACCGGCTCAGCACCATTCGCAATGTCGACCTGATCCTGGTACTGGATCAGGGCCGATTGGTGGAACGCGGCACCCATGCGGAGCTGCTCAGGCGCAACGGCTATTATGCCTGGCTCATCCAGAGCCAGTTGGCAAGTGGTGATATTAAGGGAGCATAAAGAGGCTCTGCTTCTCTCACCTAGACTACCAGAAAGGGAGCAAGCAACGATGACCAACCAGCAGCGAGAGAAAAAACAAAAGAAAGATGGAACCACAGTACCGCCTGAAAAGCACATCGAGTTGACCGAAGAAGAACTGAAACAGGCGCAGGGCGGAGCGGGCGGTTTCACACCAAGCTATATAGGCGAGACGGAAAAAGCGCTCCATCCCAGGTGATCTGTGCATTGATTCCTTTGGCAACTGAAAGCGGCCAATACGCTGGCGTGCTCGCCCGCTGGCACCCTGCTCTACTCTGACACAGGTGGAGCAAGCAGGAGGACTGAGGGAAGGGCTACCGGTTCTACCAATCTGAGTAATGTGTAGCCCACCCCAGCCAGCCCAACCATAAACCCAGGAGATTCTATTCCAGTCACTTCCTCCGTCTGCTCACGAAAAGCGCTTGCTTTTTCGAGCAGCATGCTTGTGCCCTGTTCTAAAGCAGCGCGATAGGATGCCATCCCTAACATCTGACTTGCCACCAGGAGCGTCTCCACAAGGCCGCCAGCGCCATGACAAAGCGTGTGATCTCCACCAAAGCCCTGCGCAAGAGTGCTCGTGAGGGCAGCTTCAATCTCCTGGCGGAGCATGGCATCATCCAGATACGGGAGTGATGCCAGCCTCGCCAGGCCAATCCCGGCGGCTCCGTTGCACCATGCGGTCATAAAGTATCGCGCTTTCTCTCCATTGGTCTGGTCGCGCTCGTCCCCAACCCTGCTCTTCCGCAGATCAAGCCAGTTGCGTTCATCCGGCACAAACAGGCTTCGCTCATAGGCAAGCGCCGCGAGTGCTGCCTGATGGAAGCGTCCTTCTCCGCTCGCAGCAGCTAGCTCAAACAAGCTAAGCGCAATCCCGGCAGCGCCATGTGCAAAACCAGTCAGAGGGGTATTTTCGCGGGGAATCTTCCAACCAATCCCCACCTGCATTGGCTGCGCACAAGCCAGCAACCGCTCGCCACAGCGGAAAGCTGCCTCAAGGATGGCTGGAGATGGCGCAACAGCATACAGGCTCAGCAAACCGGCGATGCACCCCGCCGAGCCTCCCAGAATATCATATTGCTCATCTCGCTCAATCAGTTCGGGCAGAGCCTGCACCAGTTCCTCTGCCTGCTGAAAAAGCGCGGGTTCGCCCCACAGCCGCCCAAGGTGAGAAAGCAGATACAGCAGCCCACCCCACCCGCTGAAGGCGCCAATGCTGCTAACCATCTCATGCCGCTGAGGATGTTTGAGCAGCGCCAGAATGTTTTGCAGTCCCGCCTTTGCCAGGTGCAGGTAGCGCTCCTCTTTGGTCAAAGCCGCCAGATGCGCCAGGAACAACACGATTCCAGGCAGACCATTGTACAGATCCAACCCTGCTGGCTGTAATGCCCATTCATGCTCACTTGGTTGAACGAGGCTCATCCATCCAGCGGCCCCAGCTTTCCACACAGCGGCCCGCTCCAGCGCATCACCCAGAGCCGAGGCTGCATCCAGCAAGCACGCGCGACTCGTTTCGATCTGCGCAGGATGCACAGGCAGAGTGTGGGTGCCCCCATGAGAGGTGTCCTTTACCAGACACGCCAATGAAGCATTGATCACCCACACCTGGCGGGCGAGGTCTTGCTCATCAAGCAGGCTCAGGCGTTTTTGAGCCTGCTGAAGACCCGATTCCTGAAAAAATTCGGTAACAACTCCCCCCTGACTGGTAAAGAGCGTCCGCGAATTTGGGCGCGTCGTAAAAAAGGGCACATCCCCGTTGAGCAGATCCTCTCGCTCGGCAGGAATAATGCGGGTCATATGGGGCTGCCACTGGATGCCTACCCACAAACGGTCAAAATGGCGCTCGCGTTCAAGCGCGTCCCGCAGCAGTTCCGGGCGAAAACTATCAAAGATGAAACGTCCATAGATGTCTGTGGGGCGCGCGATGAAGCGAATCTCATCCTGAGCAAAGCGCGGGAGCGCCTCTGCAAGCAGTTCAGCGCGATGCTCCACGAGCAGCCGATACATCCGCTTGAATCCAGCCAGAATACTACCTGCATAGTCCAGCGCATCAACTGGCTGCCCATTAAGCCTGGGACGATTTCCGCTTGCTGGCAGTTCGATGCGCTCCCGTACCAGTCGCATCTGATCGGTGCCGCCGTCTGCCCACTGCGGGACAGGCCGGGGGGTTATTTGTCCCTCCTCACCCCCCAACCCACTGATATTGACACCCGGAGCATCCTCGTTGCCCCAGAGTCGCACAGGAAGCAGCCCAACATGTATGACCGAGTGCCATATCGCTCCAAAAGCAGGCTCCTGGGCAAAGGGCGTCTTACTCAGATCAACACGCGGGTGAAAGAGCGTTTCCAGGTCAACCAGCAGGGGATATTCGCCCGCCGCAATGAGGTTTTCGGCATGGATGTCGGTTGCTTCAAGCGCGTAGAGCAGCGCCAGATACGCTCCCTGGCGCTCATAAAAACGTCGAACCTCTTCTGTGGTCACGCACTCACGAGAGGAAGCAAACTCCACCCATCCATAGGTTCCCTTATCAAGCACCTTGAGTGTCTGGAACTCTGGGAAAGCGCCATAGTCGTTCAGCCGCTTAAGCAGTTCTTGAAAGTGTTGGTCAATCGCCAATGATTTTGGTTTATAGACCAGCCGGGCGCCGCCGCGAAATTTCAGCAGCAGCACGCTTCGGCCACCCCGGTGGCGATCCCCCGCGTCGCTCTCGATCTCTTCTAGCAAACACTGGTCATCTTCCAGCAGCAAACGTTCATGAATCTCTGACCAATCCGCACACAAACGTTCCAGCATTTCCAGGTTGGAGGTCAGCCATTGCTCCACCGTCAGGAGAAGCGCGCGTGCCAGCACCGGGTACTCTTCTAGCAGCGACAGCATCACCTCGCGCTGGCTTAAACGCTGTACAAAGCTCTTGAAACGGTCCTGGGGGGTTGCTCCTCGCAAACGACCCAACATCCCTGCAACTTTGAGTTCGAGGACATAGATTCGGCTCAATTTGGAGAGAAGTTGCCTGGAAAGACTGGCGAGCATGGCAGAGACAACAGGTTCCCGCGCAAAGGGCAGCCGGGAATAACACCGCGCAAGCCCTTCTATTCCTGAAAGCAGGTCGGTGTGACCTTTCGCCAGGAAGGGATGAATCGAGGGTAAGAAAGCGGCAGTGGGCGCCTGCTCATCTGGTTCTGGTAATGCAGAGCGCACAGCAGCGAAAGAGGTCTGCTCTTCAAATGCCTGGCGCAGCGCGTGTAACCAATCGGGCGGGGATAGGCGTGCCTGAACTTCCTCGATAGGTTCTTCGAGCAGCAAAAGCAGATCATGCTCGCTCATGCCGTCTTGCGCCAGGCGCTCGGCAAAGAAAGCGCCGCTGTGGAAAGGGGCTTGCGCCTTCCATTGTTGAAGCTTGCTTTCAGCCTTTTCACGCCGTCCTACGCCCGCCCCAACCCCCTGATGCGGCGCGGCTGGCCGCGAATCCAGGCGCTCGCGGAGGGTCAGGGCGCGATACCATCCGGGGTGCTGCCACCATTCCGATGTGGCCTGGGTAGATTCCGAAAGAGGTGCATTCATGGATGTGGTTCCTCAATCCGTGCAAATGATAGAGAGTATAAATTATCGTGCCTTGATTTCTCCGGCGGCCAGTTGGCTCTGAATCAAATGTGCGTAATAGCCACCCTGCCTCAGCAGGTCGTCATGTGTTCCCCGCTCCGCAATAGTCCCCTGATCAATGACCAGAATCAGGTCGGCATTGCGAATCGTGCTCAAGCGGTGGGCAATAATAATCTGTGTACAGCGTAACTCACGTAATTGTTGCTCGACAACTTGCTCCGTCACGACATCCAGGGCGCTGGTCGCCTCATCCAGCAAGAGAATGACGGGATTGGTCGCCAGCGCGCGGGCCAGCCCCAGGCGCTGGCGCTGCCCTCCAGAAAGCGCACTGCCCCCTTCCGAGACAAAGGTTTCATACTCCATCGGCATCTGGAGGATGTCTTGATGGATGGCTGAAGCGGCTGCGGCTTTGATGATCGCTTCCATCTTCAATTCCGGGTTGTTGAGCGCGATATTTTCGCGGATCGTCCCGTTGAAGATGGTTGAGCCTTGGGTCACCACTCCAAACTGAGCACGAACTGCCTGATAGTTTAACGTGCGCAGTGGAATGCCATCGTAAAAAATCTCCCCGTGCGTCGGCAGATACAGGCCCAACAACAGATTGCCAAGCGTGCTCTTGCCTGAACCGGTGCGCCCAACGATAGCCACCTTTTGTCCTGGCTTGATGACCACACTGATGTCACGCAAGACAACGGGGGATTGCGGGTCATACCGAAAACTCACCTGCTCTAATTGAATCTGTCCAGAGAAGCGTGGCGGTTCCCGAATGGAATGAATATCTTGCTCCGGCTCGGCGTCCATCACATCGGCCACACGCTCCAGATGGGAATGCACCACTTGCAGATGTTGCCCACTTGTCACCAATGAGCCTAACGGTGCCAGAAAAGAACTTGCCAGCGTGACCAGCGCGAGCATGGTCCCGACTTGCAGCGCACCGTTGAGCACCTGCGCGGTGCCAAGCACCAGCAAGATCAGCGGGGCAACCAGGCGCACATTGCTCACAACGGTATCAACCAGCGAGGAAAGATACAGTCGGCGGATGGACGCATTCATCTGATCGTAGAAGAGATTGGTCCAGCGCGCGAGCGCCCGATATTCAGCGCCGGCGGCCTTGAGGGTAGTAATCCCCACCAGGGCTTCGGAGGCATAGCCTTGGAACTTGCCCTGGCTGACCAACTCCTGCTTCGACAGGCGTCTGATCACGCGATTGGCGGAGATGAGCACGACCACCTGCACCAGCCCACACGCCAGCGCAATCCACCCGAACAGGGGCGAGCCTTTGAAGAGGATAATCAGATAGGTGACAACAAAGCTTCCATCCAGAACTGTTGAGATCAACTGATTGCTGATGGTATCGCGTATCACCGTATTACTCGTCAGGCGGGAGAGAATATCCCCACTGGAGCGCTGCTGAAAGAAACGCAGCGGCAGCGAGATCAACTGCTCAAAGAAGCCCAGCATCATCTGGCTATCCACGCGGGTTTGCAAGTATAGCAGCAGCCACCCGCGCAGCAGCGTCATCACGACTTGAGCAGCCACCAGAATGAACAAACCAACTGCCAAAATCGTCAGGGCATCATTCATTCTGGACGGAAGAATATGATTGACCACCACTGCCGTCAGCAGCGGCACAGCCAGGCCAAAAAGTTGTAGAAACAGCGAAGCGCCCAGGATTTGCGCAAGAGACAGCGGTGCTATTTTGAGATAGTTCAAGGCGTAGGAGCGCAGGTTGATGGCCCGATAGCTGGAAGTCCGATCAAACTGGACCCCTGGCTCCAGCATGATTACAATGCCGGTGAAGCCATTCCAAAACTCCTCGCTCTTGAGACGCCGCCGACCAATCGCCGGGTCCACCACCTCCACCCAGGTTGGGGAGGAGCGCTCAACGATCATAAAATGGGCGAATTCCCAGTGAATAATCGCGGGCAAGCTGATGCGCCGCAAGTCGTTTTCCTGGAGCGAAACCGCCCGCACACGCAGGCCATAGTTTCGCGCCGCCTTCACGATGTCGAGCGCGGAGAGGCCATCGCGCCCAACATGGCAGCGATCACGCACTTCAGAGACACTGGTCTTGCGCCCGTAATAGCTCAGGAGCATCGCCAGGCATGCGGCTCCGCACTCCACCGCCGTCATCTGAGTCAGCACAGGGACGCGCCGGGGCCGCACTTTCGCCACGAGCTTTCGCCAGTCGGCTGATTTGGCCGCTTGAGGTGCTGGTGTTCTTGATGGCTCCGGGGTTGGCACTCCAGGCGGCTCTGGTGGCGTCTCTGGTTGGGGGGGCTGCACCGCAGGACGCTCAGCCGCTTCCGTCGCTTCCGCTTCCTGGATAAACGCTTTCAATTCCAGAGT
The DNA here is from genome assembly GCA_036557885.1 of Ktedonobacterales bacterium. GTDB lineage: Bacteria > Chloroflexota > Ktedonobacteria > Ktedonobacterales > DATBGS01 > DATBGS01. The sequence continues at coordinate 63,086 of DATBGS010000059.1, read as the reverse complement.
ACGCCGCGCCTGTAGCTGCTCGCGGTGTTTAACGAGTTCGGCCACACTTGGCGAGATCTCCTGCGGCTGCCCCGGAACGATGAGGCCACTCTGCAATGCAGACCATCGCTGATACCTCACCCGTCTCTCTTCCGCTGTAAGCACAACCGTTGGGTCGTATGGCCCAATTGGTGATGCTGGTCTTGGCGTGTCCATCGGCTAGTCCCCCACTAATCCTTTCAGCAGATCAGGCAGCAGCGAGAGCACTGATCGCGTCCCTACCCGAACCTGGGCAATGAGGCTGCTCCCAGCAAAGACACCCTCAGGGAGCGCAGCCCCCAGATCGAGGGTAACGACCACCGAAGGCTGGGTAATCACCAGGGCCAGATCACCCGTCAGCGCGTACTGCTGGCGGGCTTCGTCTGGAGTAATCACGCCCGGTCTAACGGTGGTAATCGTTCCAGCAAGGGCCTGGCCGGTCAAGGCTACCTCCAGCGTGAGCGCTTGCCCAACGCGCAGCGTCGGAGATGGGTTCGTCGGTACAAACAGCACTGCCTGAATTCTACCAGCAGGCCGCGTGCTGGGCTGCCTGTCTCGCATGATGAAGCCTGAAGCGGCGCCGTAGGTTGGCACCTGCACCTGCCAGGCAAGCAGGGTCGCAGCCAGCAAAAGTCCCAAAAGAATCCAGAAGAAGAGGAAAACAGGCGGCGCGACAGAACGAGGCAAGATGTCTTTTTCTCTGCTCCGCGCGTAGTGCTCCAGGGCCTCTTTGCGAAAGACTGGCCGACGCGAGATCATATCACCTCTTTTCCTTTCTCTAGCTTCCATTCATCTATAGCCTGCCTTCGTGAAGAGAGCGTTTCAGAAAGTGCGAAACCTCCAAGGAGCGATACTTGATTACTCACCCACTCCTTGGAGGTTTCGCGGTTGGCTATACCTTGCTTTCCCTACATCCAGGGTGCTTCAGCCTTGCGTGAACCCCTAGTGCGGCTTCACACACGCGCCTTTCCCAAATGTGCAAATGAAGGTGTTGCCGATAACGAGTTGCCCACCAGCGGCTGCCCCCAGTTCCGCATCGGAGAGTTCTTGCAGAGACTCCTGCTTGGGGGGAAGGGCGATGGTGAGGGTGTTAGCAGCATCCTCGACCACCCGGATGCTGACCGTCTCCGGGATATGGACGTTGTATTCCCTCGCCAACACCGCCCTGGGATTGTTGAGCACCTCCTGCCGGAAGCTCTCATCTTTGACTGCCCGTTCCAAAACCTGCTCTTGAACGGTTCCACTTTCAAACATGTAAATCTCCTTTGTGCCTTTTTCTTGAATACTTTAGAACGACCATCATATGTGCAGCACATCGGTACTGCCTAAGTATCAGTTTAGCGGCTCAGCATCAAACGCGCATCGGGGGAACCTCCTAATTTGCGGAACAGGCGGAAATTAGGGGGAAACCCCTATGCTGTCTCGATGGCCTGCTCCATTCGAGGCGACCTGGCACGAGGCCGCCGGGCACTTCCAGCACGACGGCCTATGCCAGGCTATCGGAGGAGGAGAGAGGAAGCGCTGGGGTGATCTGAAAGAACATGCTAAGCGCTGGAGAGGTTAGAGAAAGCCCTGCCTATGCCAGCCCCTGCCGGATGGCAAAGGCGACGGCAGCGGCCCGGTTGTCGCAGCCAATCTTCTGGAAGATGCTGGTCAGGTGGTTAATGACCGTTTTCTCGCTCAGATCCAGCGCATCAGCAATCGCGCGATTGCTCTGCCCCTCGGTAACTAGCCGGAGAACTTCTGCCTGGCGGGTGCTGAGTCCGGCGGGCAGAACTGTCCGTTTCTGTGAGACAGGCAGAACACTCGGCGTGGTTGCTTGAGCACTGATCCGTGCTGGATCGGCGGCCCTGACTGAGGGAACGGGGTCGGTGAGCGCGACCTGAAGGGTTTGTTCCAGCGTCAGCGCCTGCCCCTGTGCCCATAGACAGGCAAACACGGCTTCTCCACCCTGGGACGATCTGCTGCTCGTTGGCGCCTCCAGGCGAGCGCGCAGGTCTGCCAGGTGGTGCTCACATGTCGCCCGCTCGGTGGGCGTGAGTTGGAGGCTGTGGCTGAGCCGGGGCAGGGCAGCGGCGTAGAGCAGCGCAGCGTGCTGAAAGGTACCCTCAGCGTAGGCGAGTTGGGCAAGGCCAAGTAAACAGTGGCCGACCGGTTCACTGGCTGCAATGCTCACCGCCAGGCGCAGCGCGTCGCGGTAGATCGCTTTGGCCTGCTCCACCTGGCCCTGGGCCTGCGCCCCTTGCCCCTGAATGGAGAGCAGACGACTCGTGGCATAGCGATCTCCCGCCTGGTGCGCCAGCGTCAGACCTTCTGCACAGAGATTCTCGGCGCGCGCGTAGTCACCAGCCAGGCAGGCGAGGGTAGCTAAGCCCGCCAGCGACCAGTAGACGGCCCCGGCATAGCCGGTCTGGCGGGCCAGCATCAGATTCTCCTCCAGCAAGGCGTGCGCCTGGCTCAGGTTTCCACGCGCGAAGGCCAGCGCCGCCAGGTGGCGCAGGGTGCGCGTGCCAAACCCTGGGTGATTCTCAAATGTCTGCATCAGATGCCGGACCTGCTCCCAGTGGATGACCGCGCGCGCCTCGTCGCCCTGTTTCTCCGCCAGGAGGGCCAGGATGCTCTCGTGAAAGGCGGAAAAGCCACGCTCGCCAAGGGCACGACTCAGTGTCAGTCCCTGCTCCGCCAGGCGCTCGGCTGCCGGGTAATTGGCGCGATAGAGCTGCACCTGGGCTGCCCAACCCAGCGTCACGGCCATCCCCTCCTGATCGCCGAGTTGCGCCGAGAGGGCACAACTTTCTTCCAGGGAGGCCAGACCCTCGGCTCCTTGATGCAGCAGATAGGCCGTCAAGAACCCCAGCCCGCACAGGGCACGCGCCCGCGCTGCTGTTGGCGCTTCCGCGCCAGGAAGCGCCAATGCTTGCTGGAGCCAGGAGAGGGCCTCGAAGCGTGCCCCCAGGATCGTCCAGTGCCGCCACAGCGCCCCGGCGAGCCGCAGCAGCGCCTGGGTTTCTCCGCGGGCGCGCAGAAAGGCCAGGGCCGCCCGCAGATTGGCTTGTTCCTGCTCCCGGCGCGTGAGCCATTTCGCTTGCTGGCCGCGTATCTCCTGGTGGGCCGCCTGCTCTGCGAGGTCAAGATAATAAGCCGCATGCGCTTGCTGGCTGGCCTCTCGTTCGCCGTGTGCATCCAATGCTTCCAGGCCATAGGCCCGCATGGTTTCCAGCATCCCGAAACGAGGCTCCTCGCCCGCCGGACCGGTCGCCACAAGCAAACTCTTATCAACCAGGGCGGTCATCGTATCGAGCAGCGCCTCCTGTTTGCCCATGATGCTGACTGCCACCGCTTCTACTGCCTCCAGTGTACAGCCGCCCACAAAGACGGAAAGCAGGCGAAAGAGCCTTTGTTCCTGCGGAGAGAGCAAGGCGTAGCTCCATGCCAGGGTGTTGCGCAGCGTCTGCTGGCGCTCCGGGAGGGTACATGAACCATCGGTGAGCAAGGTCAGCCGCTCATGCAGCCGGGCAAGCAACGCCTGTGGCGGCAGCACCTTGATCCGTGCCGCTGCCAGTTCCAGAGCGAGCGGTAAACCATCCACCTGCACACAAATCTCTGCCACGACCTGCGCATTGGTTGGCGTGAGATGGAAGGTAGGGACGACGGCCTGGGCGCGCTCCAGGAAAAGCGCCACCGATGGGTTCTGCGCGAGGGCATCGCAAGCGGGCAAAGATCTCAGATCAGGCAAGGCCAGCGGCGCCACCGGGAACTGGCGTTCCGCGCGCAGGCGTAAGGCGGCGCGGCTGGTCACCAGGAGGGTAAGCGCCGGACAAGCGACGAGCAAGTCCTCCAGGAGCGGCGTGGCCTGGAGGAGATGTTCAAAATTGTCCAGGACGAGCAGGGTGTGCTGATTGTGGAGCGCGTCCTGCACCTGCTCCAGGAGGGAGCTTCCGTGACGATCATGGACCTGCAAGGCGTGGGCCAGCATTGGCACCACCAGACATGGCTCGCTGATGCTCGCCAGCGACACAAAGCTCACCCCATCGCGGAAGGCCGAATGGAGGCGGCGGGCTACCTGCGCAGCCAGGCGGGTTTTGCCCACGCCGCCTGGTCCCACCAGCGTTACCAACCGTACGGCGGGAAGGCGCAGCAGCGCAAAAAGCTGGTCTACATCGCCCTCACGACCGATCAACGGGGTCAGTTCGGCAGGCAGATGCTGCCCCGCTGCGGCAAGGAAACCGCTGCCGGAACTAAACGGAGGAGGAGGACGGTTCGGTGTCGGGTGATCGGTGAGCGCGAGATGTGGTTCCGACAAGCGCCGCCTCCGGGAGGTGCGGGCGTCGTGAGACTGGTGCAACAAAGCGGCTTCCCCCCTTCGCGTTGCAGGGCGAACCAGACGGACCAGCGTGTCAGATGGCTGACTCGTTGCGCATCAGTATACCTGAAGCGCTCACCTTCCACATGGGTAAAATACACCATCTTTGCCAGGGCAAAAACAGCCTCTCTGAGACTCTGACGCTTCATCTCTGGTTTTTTCTAATGGCGCCAAATATCCTATCGTTCTAGCAATCGGGCACCAGGATGTTACAATTTACTGCCTGGCGTGCTACGCTTTTTCGGGTGGCGCTGGGGTTGACGCTTCTTCCGTAGTGAGCAGCGGTAGACGAATAGTGAAGGTTGATCCTTTCCCTACTTCGGATACCACTGAAATCTGTCCACTATGTGCCAGGACCAGTTCCCGTGTAATAAAAAGGCCCAGTCCCAGGCCTTTCTTCGACCGCCTGCTGTTTTGCGCGGACTGGTAAAAGCGTGAGAAGAGATGTGGAAGATCAGCCTCTGGGATGCCTTTCCCGTAATCTTGTATCTGGATTTCAGCCTCGCTGTCTACCCGTCGCAGCCGCACATCAATCTGTTTTGACTGCGGCGCGTGGGTCATGGCGTTCATCAGCAAATTGAGCAGCACCTGTTCCAACCGCCCGGCATCGCCTGAGACATATACAGGATTGTTGGAGACATCGAGACGGAGGGTCTGGCTGGTGGTTTGCATCTGCGCCACCTCAACAGTCTGAGCAACCAGTTCATCTAGCCGCAGCCGTTCAAGAGCCAGGCTATATTTCCCGCTTTGCAGGCGTGTCACATCGAGCAAATCATTCACGAGCCGAAGCAGGTGCCTGGTCTGACGCAGCGCTCGTTCGGCATAGCGGCGCTCTGGCGCTGAGTCAGGCAGGTCTTGAAACTGCTTCAGGAGCATTTGTAGGGTTCCCTGAAGCGGGGTCAATGGGGTGCGCAACTCGTGGCTCGCCAGAGCCATAAATTCATCCTGAAGCCGATGGAGGCTGCGCTCGGAGATGTCTCGAATAGCAACCACGCCGCCTTGTTGTGTGCCATCTGGGTTGCGGATTGGCTGCCCAATTGCTTCAAACCACCAACGTGAGCCATCTTCGTCGGTAAGGGTGAATTCCATCTTGAATGACTCACCACGTGCTGCCCGCTCACGCGGCATCGCCGCAGGCTCAAGAAGATGTCCGTCTTCATCGCGAGCCATAATATTCGCGTTGGGACTCCCAAACATCTGTGTATAGGCGGCGTTGGTCATGACCAGTGCACCCTCTCGGTTGACTACGAGCAGAGCGCTTGGCATGCTCGATAGTATGGCGCCTAGCCGCGCGCGCTCTTCGTCGCTGGTGTGCGCCATCTCTTGCAATTCCAGGCTGCGGGCGTGCAAGTCATCATTGGTGGTGTTGAGTTCTTCAATCGTGGATTGCAGTTCCTCGTTGAGCGTTTCCAACTCTTCGTTGGTGGCTTGTAATTCCTCATTGAGGGTTTCGACTTCTTCGGTGGCCGCCTGCGCTTCTTCGGTGCTTAACAGGAACTCCTCATTGGTCGTGCGCAATTCTTCGTTGCTGCTGGTGAGTTCCTGGTTGGCTTCCACCAGTTGCCGATTCGTCTCTACCAATCGCTGAGTAAGCTGCTCCTGACGAGTCTCGGTTTCCGCGCGCTCGCGTTGGATGGCATCCAGACGAGCCGTAGCCGTTTCAAGCTGCTGCTGGAGCAGTTGACGCCGTTGGACCAGCGCGGTAATATCGTGCAGCACGATAATACAGGTATCAATTGGGCCACGCTCCCCCTCGCTTCGTTGCGGGTGGCAGATCACTTGGAGATAGCGTGGCTCGCCAGTGGTGACTTCTTCGACTGGAAATTCTTCAACAGTAGCGTCTGTACCAGTACGAAACGCCAGGTCAATGGCCGCGCGTAAGCGCTGAGATGGTGCTGCCATCGTCAGGTGAACCAAATCCTCGCCTACTGCCGCGCCGTGAATAGCAAGATAGCCACGCGCCACGCTGTTGATCCCCTGGATGTCGTAGTGGCGGTCAACCACGACCAGACCCACTGGTAAACGCAGTAAGACACTTTCATTGATATTGCGAACGCGCTGCATGACCTCTTTTTGGCGCTGCCCTGACTCTATGCTGCTGGGGGTCCGTCTGGTGAGAGCAAGACGCTGCGGGGGCGCGGGAGTGGGGGTGCTGAAGCGGGCCAGGGGCATCAGGATGCGATCACCCTGGCGGCGATAGACTTTGTGCTGTTTGTGCTGGAGCACATAGAACTCCGAGAGGGGGCTGGTGGATTCAGCCTTCCCCAACACGAGATAGCCACCATCGCGCAGAGAATAAGCAAACAGTTGCAGCGTGCGCTGTTGCAGGTCCGGGGTGAAGTAAATCATCACATTGCGGCAGACGGCCATATCAATGTTTGGGAACGGCGCGCGCTGGCCCAGGTCGTGTTGACCGAAGACGGTCAAGCTGCGCACCCGTTTTTTGATCTGAAAATGGTTCTCATCTTTCGTGAAGTAGCGGTTCACCAATTCATCTGGAACGCCGGTGAGCGCCGAAGCGGGGTAGATCCCTCGCCGGGCAAAGGCTACTGCTTCGGTATCCACATCGGTCGCAAAAATGCGCACGCTGAATTGTTCCAGTTCGCTGCCCAGCGCCTCTGACATCAGAATCGCTAGCGAATAGGCTTCCTCGCCAGTGGCACAGCTCGCCGACCAGATGCGAATCTCATTATTGCGAGCGCGGGCATAGTTGATAATATCAGGCAGCACCTCATTGCGTAGATAGGCAAACAGTTCAGGATCGCGGAAAAATTCAGTCACCTTGATCAAAAAGGCGTTGATGAGTTGCGGATACTCCTCAGGATGCGAGTCGAGATAGCGTACATAGCCCTCCAGGTTTTCGGTATCGGTAGCCACAATTCTCCGCTGCAAACGGCGCAGAATTGTGGGTGTCTTATAGCTGTTGAAGTCCAGCCCAAAGCGCGTTCGCACCTCTTCTAGAAACGCTTCCAGCGCTTTCTTCTCATCAGGGCGCGTGGGCACAGGAACCCCGGCAACCAGGTCACGCAGGATAGACCCCATACGATCAAGGTTGGCAACAATGTCTACGGTATTAGGAGCCAGCGAAAGAGGCATCCCAGGATAGGTAGCGGTATCGGGGTCTTGAATGATGACGGTGCCCCCGGCTTTCTTGACCGTCCGCGCGCCAGCGGCGCCATCAGAGCCAGTTCCGCTCAAAATGATGGCGATGAGGCGCTCCCCATAGACCTCCGCTGCGCTGCTGAGTAACAAGTCAATCGAAGGCTTAAAGCGTCCGGCATTATCTTCTTGTAAAGAGATCTCTGAGTCGCTGATATGAATATGGCGATTGGACGGCACCACGTAGATGATGCCCGATGTTAAAGGTTCGCGTTCACTGGCCGTGCGCACAGGCAGCGTGCTACGTCGCCCCAGAATGTCTGCCAAATGGCTGGGACGATTAGGGTCAAGATGCTGGGCAATGACAATCGGTGCTGGAAAATCGGCTGGTAAGGTAGCAACCAGCGTAGAAAGCGCATCAATGCCGCCTGCTGACGAGCCAATCACAACCAGATGGCTCATAGGTGTCGCTTTTGCTGTCATAGCGTTCCCTCATCTCATTCTCTGGTTGCTAGCGCTTTATCTCAGGTGGTGATGTGGTGATCCTGTTTGCAGCATCTGGATTACTACAACGTTTTTCCCACATTATATCTTGTAGCAAGATCACTTACCAAAACGGAAACGTGGTATGAAAAATGCACGCCAGATTACCAGACAACATGCAGAGGGGAGATGGTCCACGTGGAAGGCTGGAATTTGACGTGTAATCCAGCCATATAAATGAACAAGCACGATCACAAGACCAGGAGGAACACGCAGTGGCTGGGCATGACATCATCGTAATTGGTGCCTCGACAGGCGGCGTTGAGGCGGTATCAACATTGGTTCGCAGCCTCCCCAAAGATCTGCCAGCCGCACTGTTTGTCGTTATCCATATCCCTGCTCAGGCAACCAGTGTTCTTCCCACCATCCTTGAACGCTCTGGGCGACTCCCGGCAAAGCATGCGGTTGATGGGGAGCAGATTCGACTTGGGCAGATTTATGTTGCGCCCCCAGATTTTCATTTGCTTGTTGAGCGCGGACATGTGCGGGTTATACGAGGGCCAAAAGAGAATCGCAACCGGCCCGCCGTAGACCCGCTCTTTCGCAGCGCAGCGCGCGCCTATGGGCCGCGCGTGGTAGGAGTCGTCTTGACCGGTGCTCTGAACGATGGGACGGCAGGGCTTCTGGCGATCAAACGTCGTGGAGGCATCGCCGTAGTGCAAGACCCTGCGGATGCCTTCTTCCCTTCCATGCCCGAAAGTGCCCTGGAATATGTCGCCGCTGATTTTTGCCAACTGCTCGCTCAAATTGGCCCAACTTTGTGTCGGCTGGCAACTGAGCCTGCAATGGATGATGGGGTCTATCCGGTGCCAGAGGAAATGGAGGTTGAAACGAAAATCCTGGAAATGGATGAGGCAACTATGGACAACGAGCAGCGACCAGGAAAAATATCTGTTTTCACTTGCCCGGAGTGTAAAGGCCCGCTCTGGGAAATGCGAGATGGAGATCTGCTGCGCTTCCGCTGTCGGCAGGGTCATGCCTTTACTGGAGAAACCATGATGGCTGAGCAAACCGACGCGGTGGAGGATGCGCTGTGGACTGCTCTTAACATTCTGCAAGAGAGCGCGCAAATGTCTGAGCGCATGGCTGCCGAATCGCGCCAGCGCAGCCGTCACTATGCTGCTGCTCATTTCGATACAATGGCACGCGAAAAGTGGGAACGAGCCGACGTTCTCCGCAAAGTCTTGCTCTCTGGCAAAAACGAAGCTCCGCCTGATGCCGCTGCTCCAGATAAAGAATAAAAGCCTCTGTGCGACGACATCCCCTACTCCAGCGACCAGTTCCTCCAGATACTCATAACCCTGGAGGGTCAGATTCTGGAGGTTCTTCTGGACGGAGGCGGTGAAGCAGGGCTTCTACCTCATCCAGATCGAAGGGTTTAGGCAGCGCGCCGACAAAGACCCCGGCAGCTAGCCGCGCATCCTCCATGCGCCAGCGTGCTGTAGCTGACATCAAAATAAACTGATTAGCCGCGCGTAGTTCAGGTTGGTTGTGGAGCGCCTCGACCACAGCCCGACCATCCACGCCTGGCATCATCCAATCGAGGAAAACAATCCAGCCCCCTTCCTGGGTAAGTATTTGGAGGGCGGCTCTTCCACTGCTGGCCCCTTGCGCCTGATAGCCCTCCTCTTGCAGGAAAGCCAATAACGCTTCCCTGATTTCGGAGTCGTCATCCACCACAAGCACCTTCACTGGCGTACTTTTTTCCATAATTCTCCTCTTGGAGGAACCATTCTCGCAAATTGGCGCAAAAAGAACCCGCGCCATTCCCACCCACCCCTTGAACTGCACATCACTACGCACATACTGAGCCAACTCGCTCTTTCCGAGGAGGCGATGCTCCAGCACCTGGGTAAGAGAACAAACCTTCTGTCTTTTCCCGCCGTTTTCCCCAACATGCTGATGTCTCTCCATACTAGCCCTTTTTCAGGTACCGGTGCAAGCCGATGAGATACAATTCACCGAGAATTATCAAACAGATAGTCGAAGTAGCCACCACACCCATCGGTGAGAGGAACACGGAGCGGCCCCGCGTCTGGACGAGGAGGGACACGCCTGCTCGCGCATGGCGAGCAGGCGTGTCCCTCCTCGGAGTGGCTGTGGCGTGTTTGACCTCCCTACCGGACGGGATCGCGGTTGTAGACCGCTCGCGCCCCCAGGTAGCCAACCAGGGTGAGGACGACACACCAGGCGACGGCCAGGATCGCGCTATTGCCTGGCGGCGTCGAGAGCAGCAGCCCCCGCACAGTGTCAATGACCGGCGTGAAGGGCTGGTACTGGGCGAACCAGCGTACCCCAGCAGGTATCGAGTCGGTGGAGACGAAGGCACTGCTGGTAAGCGGCAGCAAGAGTTGGAAGATGAGGGAGAGGCTATTGGCTCCCGCAGGCGTTTGGCCTACCAGGCCGAAGAGCACTCCCATCCAGGTGAGCGCGAGGGTGAACAGCACGATGAGGCCGAGCGCCGCGATCCAGGCGACAAGACCTGCCGTGGGCCGGAAACCCATGAGCAAGGCAACCCCAAGGACGAGGACGATGCTGATCAGCGTCCGAATCAGGCTGCCAAGAACCTGTCCCGTGAGCACCGAGGCGCGGGAGATTGCCATTGTGCGGAAGCGGGCAATGATCCCCTCGCTCAGATCCATGACCAGGTTCACGGCGGTGGTCGCGCACCCGCTGCCTACGGTCATCAAGATGATTGCAGGCGCCAGGTAGTTGATGTAGGCGCCGCCGTGCGCCACGCTGCCCAGGCCCGCGCCCAGTGTACCGCCGAAAAAGTAGTTGAACAGCGCCAGCATGATGACCGGCGTCAGCACCCCGCTGAGTGTCATGTTGAGGCGGCGCAGCGAGTGCCGAGCATCACGCCGCAGCATAGTTACTGAATCGCGCAGGGCATAAGAGAGGTTGCTCATTATCTGGTGCCTTTCTCTTTGTCAGGATGGCCCGTGAGGGCGAAAAACACGTCGTCAAGATCGGGAGTATGCACCGTGACGCCGACGCCCTCGACCGCGCTCGCTTCGCGGTCAAGTCGGTCGAACACAGCCTTCAGGGACCGGACGCTGCCGTCCGTGGGAACTTGCAAGGTGAGCGCAGCATCATCACGCGCTCCCTCATGAAGCCTGTGCGCGGCCACATCGAGGGAGTGTGCGTCAGCGAATTGCAGGCGAATATGGCCGCCAGGGATGCGGCGTTTAAGTTCGTCCGGGGTGCCCTCGGCCACCAGTTTCCCCTGATTGAGCACCGCGATCTGATCAGCAAGCTCGTCCGCTTCCTCCAGGTACTGCGTGGTGAGCAAGATGGTGACGCCTTCTGCCACCAGATCACGAATGATTTGCCACATGGTGTGGCGGCTGCGCGGGTCCAGGCCGGTGGTTGGCTCATCGAGGAAGATGAGGCGTGGGCTGCCCATCAGGGTCATCGCCAGATCGAGCCGACGCCGCATGCCGCCGGAGTAGGTGGCAGGCAGTGACTTCGCCGCCTCGACTAGCTCGAAGCGTTCGAGTAGTTCGGCGGCGCGCTTCCGACCTGCTTGACGGCTCAAGTGATGCAGGTCGGCCATCAACAGCAGGTTTTCTTCACCGGTGAGCAGGTTGTCCACCGCTGAGAACTGGCCGGTGACGCCGATGGCGGCGCGGATTGCATCAGGCTCGCGGGCCAGGTCATGCCCGGCCACACGCACCTCGCCCCCATCGGCGCCGATGAAGGTGGAGAGGATTTGAACCGTCGTGGTCTTGCCTGCGCCGTTGGGGCCGAGTAAGGCCAAGATCGTCCCCGCCGACACGTTCAGGTTGATACCGTCCAGCACCACATGGTCGCCGAACGCCTTGCGCAAGCCGCAGGTTTCAATCATCATTGTCATGACCAAAGGACACCTTTCTATGCTATACTGCAAACTACTTGGATAGCCAGCAAACTGAAGTGATATTTGCTAGATATACGAGCCAAATTTCGAAAAGTTACCTCGTTTACCAAGGTAATTTCACCTTAACCGGAGCCATACAAATTGTCAAGGGGTTCTCAGGAACAACAGATGGAGGCCCTCCGGGAATTGGTGCGCGAACTCCGGCAGTCCTATGGACTGGGCGCATCCTTCTTCCGGGCGGCAGCAACTCGCATCGAGATGACCGACACCGACGTGCAAGTCATGGATCTTCTGGAGAGCACAGGTGAAGCGTCCGCTGGTCAGCTTGCCGATCTCATGGGACTCACCACCGGAACCTTCGCCGGAATACTCAACCGGTTGGAGAAGGCCGGGCTTGTGCGTCGGGAGCGCGACCCCGCCGATGGCCGCAGGGTGATCGTGAGACTCGCAACAAGCTCTGGAGGCAGGCACGAAATTGACCCGCTTTTCGCTCCCATCGGGAAGGCATGGGAGGAAATGGCGGCTCACTACGACGACGAGCAGCGAACTTTGCTGCTGGAGTTTCTTCAGCGCAGCAACGCGCTGGCTAGACAAGAAATTGCTCGATTGCGAGAGGTGTCGGAGGGCACCGAGGGCCTGTTCTCTGCTCCATTGGCAGGTCTGGAAAGCGCCCGGCTGGTCTTCCCCACCGGAGCCTTTCGGCTGACCTTGCGTGCGGGTGATGTCAAGGACGCGCTCTACCAGGCCCGCTTCGAGGGATCTGTGCCAGAGGTAAAGACCAGGGAGGGCGTGGTCACGATCCGCTATCCCCGGCGTCTGTGGGTTCCAAGCAGGGAGAAACGCTCAGCGGAGGTCGCACTCAGCAGCGCCATTCCGTGGCAGATTATGATCCAGGGCGGCGCATGGGAGATGAGCGCCGAGTTGGGTGGACTCCATCTCACCGCCATCGAGATCAAAGGGGGACTCCACGCGGTCCACCTGAATCTCCCCACGCCCTCTGGCGTGGTTCCCATGCAGATCAGCGGAGGAGCATCGGAGGTCATCGTTCGACGCCCGGCAGGTGTCGCCGCGCGTGTCCACCTCAAGGGCTGGGCCTCCGGATTTATGTTCGACGATCAAACCTTTAGTGCTGTGGGCAACGACGTGCGGTTGCAAAGCCAGGGCTTTGATCCGGCGACCCCATACTACGACATCGAAGTCGCAAGCTCCGCAAGCCAACTCACTATCAACTCTGGTTGAGGCTTTGCTGGGGGCAACCCATCTCCCTCTTCGCGAACACGTTTCAGGTCTGGATGCGGCTCTCCCCTCTGTACCCTCTGGCGGTGCCTGCTGCCCTGGCTGCTCACCGATGAGGCGTTTGCGGTGAGCAGCGCGTGTTACCGGAAGCCCTCATTCGCTTTAGTTGAGCCGCTCCACAATCATTGCCATTCCCTGGCCGCCTCCTACACACATCGTTTCAAGGCCCAAGGTCTTATCGGCGGTTTGGAGGCCGTTGAGCAGGGTGGTCATAATGCGTGCCCCTGTCATACCATAGGGATGACCCAGGGCTATCGCCCCGCCATTGACGTTGAGTTTATCCCAGGGAATGCCCAGGTGCCTGGCAGATGGGATCACCTGCGCCGCAAATGCCTCGTTAATCTCCACCAGATCAATGTCATCTATACTCATGCCTGCCCGCTTCAGTGCCTGACGGCAGGCTTCGATTGGCCCCAGGCCCATGATCTCCGGGTTGAGGGCAGAAACACCACTTGCTACAATGCGGGCCAGTGGTGTGATGCCCAGATCCCGCGCCTTCTGGTCACTCATCACCACTACCGCAGCAGCCCCGTCATTAAGCGGGCAGGAATTGCCGGCTGTCACCTGACCATCAGGGCGAAAGACTGGCTGAAGTTCGGCCAGCTTCTCCAGCGTGGTGCCCGGTCGCGGGCCATCATCCTTCGTCACCACAGTGCCATTCGGGGTCGTGATAGGGGTGATCTCGCGGTCAAAGAAGCCATTGTGCTGCGCGTTGACTGCTCGTCGCTGTGACAGGCAGGCGAACTCATCCATTTCGCGTCGGCTGACCTGTTCAGCCAGGCGGACGTTTTCGGCGGTCTGGCCCATAGCAATGTAGATGTCAGGTAAGCCGGTTGGTGGCGTCCACGCCTCAGCCCCTTTGGCTTGTTCAGAGGTGCGAGCCTCGGCCTGGGCAAAGGCTGGGTTGTGTGGCCCACTATCGGCAACCCCATTGATAAACCGGCTGACCGTCTCGACCCCACCTGCCACAAACACTTCTCCTTCCCCAGCCTTGATGGCATGGAAGGCCATCCGAATGGTCTGGAGGGAGGACGAGCAGTAGCGATTGACGGTGACACCAGGGACATCGGGAAGACCAGCCAGGAGTGCCACCACCCGCGCGAGGTTGAATCCAGACTCTCCGGCAGGCTCCCCACAGCCAAGCAGTAAGTCCTGAACGGTGTTGGGGTCGAGCTGGGGCACCTTGGCAAGTACCGCTTTGACGATGGTTGCAGCCAGGTCATCAGGGCGGCACTCGACGAGCGACCCCTTCATGGCCCGCCCAATGGGACTCCGGGCAGTGGCAACAATGACAGCTTCAGGCATAGCGCTCTCCTTTGGGCTTTTTGGTTCTGCATCTGTCTACAACGGTGAACAATTCTTCCCCAATTACGATCCCTCGCCAGTCAATTTCTTGTCGGCACTAAGGAGTGCTGCTGGGACACAAGGCCCCCAATAAGCAACGGGAGTGGACGAGGAATCGTACCTGGCTCAGCAGGACTGACCTCATTATCGGCTTTCAAGGAAGGCGACGTCAAGGCACTACGCCTGACCGAAGAGAAGAAGGCGGAATTCAGAAGGTGAGTCTCGCCTTGATACATCGGAACACGTGTTAGCGAAAAAGAATAGCTTTTCAAAAATTGCTCAAAAAAGCTTGACAGGATAGGCCAGCCATGTTATGATTTACACAACCGGTTGCATATACTTCTTTGACAGTAAACACCTGGGGTTCCTCGCCAGAATGTCTCTTATTTAGAGGAGTTGTCCCTATGGCAGGCAAGATGAGCAGGGTGCAAATCGGAGAGCAACTGATTGCACGCACTACGCTGGCAGAAGTTGCGCAGGCGGCTGGCGTCAACAAATCCACTGCTTCTCGTGCGCTGCGTAACGACCCAGCCATAGGTGTAGAAACCCAACAGCGCATCCAGCGGCTTGCCGCGCAGTTGAACTATGTCCCCAATGCCAGCGCCCGACGGCTGAACAATGCACAAACCGATACCCTGGCAATTGCCTCACGCGCCCTCAACCAGAGCACTGTGGGCGCAGATCCGTTCCTGGTGGAACTGCTGGCAGGTATCACCGATGAAGCTGCGCGCCATCACTTTGATGTGCTCCTCTCGCGGGCGGAAGAGGGCGAGCACGAACTCAACGTTTATAAGCGCATCCTCGGCGGGCATCACGCTGATGGGTTTATCCTGACCGATTTGCGCCCCAATGACCCGCGCCTGGACTATCTTTCGGCCAAACGCTATCCCCATGTGTTGTTTGGTCGCTCGGCTGAAGACCTGCGCGATGCCAGGCGGTATCCCTCGCCCTGGGTAGAGGTAGATACCCGTGCTGGCGCGCGAATAGGTACCGAACACCTGATCAGCCTGGGCCACAAACGCATCGCCTTTATTGGTGGGGGCGACACGTTTTTCTACGAGCGCGACCGTCGGGCAGGCTATCTCGACGCGCTCTCCAGGTCGAATCTGCCCGCTGATCCGGCGCTGTGCCTCCCCAGCGGATTGTCTCAGGAAGATGGGTATCAGCTGACTCAACAGCTTTTACGCCAGGCAAACCCGCCAACCGCGATTTTTGCCATCAGCGACGTGCTGGCAGTTGGCGCCATGCGCGCCGCCAGAGAAGCAGGCAAAACGATTGGCTTGGGATTCGCGGTGATGGGCTTTGATGGCATCGGGTTGGGGGCCTACCTCACGCCACCCTTGACCACATTACGCCAGCCAATCAATGATGTTGGGCGACTGCTCGTCCAACTGCTTATCGCTGTTATTCGGGGACAGCCGCCAGCCGAAAAGCATCTCTTGTTGCAGCCAGAGTTGGTGGTGCGCGCTTCCACGCGCGGCTAAGAACGTTCAGTGTTACACCCTCTCTGATTACTTGTAACTTGATGTAGCGCCTGAACGAACAAGCAACCACGCATCAATTCAAAAGAGAAGGATACCAGGGAACCAATGGCTTGGAAACTATCAGGTAATCAGATGCCCAGACAGCATATCCGCTTGGATGAAAGGCGTCAGCGCCTGTATGCTGTCTGTGGAACACGCCTGTATAGTATCGCCGCGATGAGTGGAGGCTTCCCGGCTATTGGCGATCACCAGCCGGGCGAAATGGGCGGCGTCTGGACACCTCCGCTCAAACTGCTCGATGGCTACTGGGTGGGAATACGCCAGCCTGGGCAGGCCGTGCATTGGCTGACTTCTGCCGCCGCCTGGCAAATCGCCCCGGAAGGTGTCACGCTCAGCTACACGCTCTCTGAATTGGGGCTGGCAGTGGAACGGCTCGAATGGGTGATCCCCGATGAGCCAGTGCTCGTCGTTGACCTGACGCTTAGTCGCCTTGAGCCTGCCCTCCAGCAGCACTCGCTGACCTGTGACGTGGGCCTGCTGGCGCGTAGTGACCTGCACGGCGCGTGGCTGGCCGAAGAACGCCTGGGCTGGCGCGATGGCGACGACCTGGCAACCTATGACCCCGATCTGGCGGCTGTGCTGCTGCGTGATACTCTCCATTCCTGGGAGGTCTGCGTTGGCGCAACCATGCCGCCACAGGAATGGGCCAGCGGGAACGACATCTGGGGGCCAGAGCGCACCAGCGGGCGCGGCACGGGCGCGGCGCTCTGGTATCGCTGTTGCCTCACCCCAGGGCAGCCTTTGCGTCTGCGTTTCTTGATCGCTGGCGCAGCCAGTGACACTGAATCGGCGCGCTCCGTCTTTGCTCGTGTGCTTCGCCCTGCGACCTCTGCATCTACTCATGCCGCACTGGATACCGCCCACGAACGTGCCCGGCAGGTGTTCCTGCAACCCTTTACGCAGTGCGTTCTGGAAACGCCCGATGCCGCATTCAATGAGGTCTTTGCCTGGGCCAAACTCTATGGCGTGCTCTTGATGCTGGAGGTGCCTGGCACGGGCCGCGCAGCCCAGGCTGGCTTGCCGGAGTTTCCCTGGTGGTTCGGCTGCGATCTGGCGTATGGCATTCTGCCGATGCTTCCTGCGGGGCAGGGCGCCGAGGCTGCTGCCAGCCTGCGCACTCTGGCGAGCAAAAGCCAGGGAAGCGGCAGGGTTCCGCATGAAATCGTCTCGCATGGCCTGCTCTTCCATCCAGGCAACCTGATAGAAATCCCGCTTTTTGCGCGAGCGCTGTACCACACCTATCGTTGGACAGGTGATCGGGCCTTGCTGGAAGAACTCTTCCCCTTCTGCCTGCAAGGAATAGAGCAAGAAATGCTGAGCAGATGCCTGGAGGCAGGCGAGCAGGCTCCGCAGGGAAGCAGCCTGGTGGAAACGCCAGAGATGGCGGCTGGCCTCCAGGTGCTGGACGTGGCAGCCTATCTGGTTGAAGCGCTGGAGTTGCTGGGGAAACTGGCTGAAGACCTGGCTCAGGCTGACAAAGCCGCCCAACTGCGCGAACGCGCCTCCGCGCTGCGTCAGCATCTGCGCCAGGAGTGGTGGCTCGCCAACGAGCGGCTCTTTGGCGATCTGCGTGCCTCCCGCGCAGAACTAGAAACGCTGTTGGGACGTCTGACTGCGCTGCCTGCGCCCGATGACTCAGCGCGCACCAGCATCAAACTCTTGCGTCGGGTTCTGGAAGAACAGCACCAGAACGCTGCGCCACAGACGCGGCTCCCCTGGCTCCTGTCGCATATGGTGCAGGCGTTGGCAGTGGATGCCGGGCTGCCCTCACCAGAGCAGGCCGAAATGCTGCTTGGGCGCCTGGAGACGCCAGAGTGGATGGAACCATATGGCATCGTGCTGAATGCTGCCACTAATCGGAAGGTAATGACCCTGCCCACCGGAGCGCTGGCAGTGGGAGAAGCGCGCTATGGACATGTTGCTCAGGCGCTTGCCACCATGAAGCGTATGGCTACAGCTTTTGGCGCGGCCATGCCCGGCATGCTCAGCGAATATGCCCCAGATGCGGGCTGCTTTATGCAGCTCTGGTCAAACTATGGGGTGATCTGGCCGGTAGTGCAGTATTTCTTTGGGCTGCACCCGGATGTGTCCAGAAAGCGCCTGGTCTGTGTCCCCCAACTGCCCCCGGCCTGGCCCTCGGCACGCCTGCACAACATCCCCGTTGGCTCCTCCCAGGTAGACATCGAACTTGTTGCCACCGCGCAAGGCATCTGCGTGCGGCTGGAAACCACCGCTCCAGAATGGGAAGTGAGCCTGGGCGTTGTCTTGCCTGTGGGGGCATCTGTGACCAGCGCTGCTCTCAATGGCAAGTTGATCGTCTTTCGCGCAGCCGATCTTGACGAGACAGAAGGCCGCCAGACCTGGCTTGCGCCAGCATCAGTTGGGCGAGCAAGCTATGAACTTATTGTTTCCTGGTCCCCTATTACTCAGCTTGCTCCTGTTTGATAGATAGCGAGTTATTGTCTAGTCGGGGAAGCACCTGCGCCCCGTTTGTAGCAACAGCAGGCAAGATTGGAGGGAAGACACTGCATCAGGCAACATGGTCTGGCATGCACTCATTTGAACAGCACACCTGTGCGAGAACGCCCGGACACGCACCCGGAGCACCAAGCAAAGGAGCAACTCAATGAATCGGCCACGAACAAAGATGACCTCGCGCCTCTGGGGTCTGCTTAGTACGCTCACGCTCGTTATTGTTCTGGCAGCTTGCGGTGGAGGCGGGAACAACACTGGCACCGGCAACGGCGCAAAAGGCCCAACCAACCTGTTGAACCAGTGCCCGACCAGCACCAACACCACCGCTGCCGCCGCTGAAAGTGGAAAGATTAATCTGACGGTGGCTGGCTGGGCCTCCAGCCCGGCGGAAGACGCCCTGGTCCAGCAAGCGCTGACGACCTTCGAGCAGCAAAACCCCAACATCACAGCGACCTGGACCCCCATTCCCGGCGACTACCCCACAAAGATGCGCGCGAATGTCGCATCGGGCAACGTGCCGGATGTCTTCTATCTCCAGCCCCCTATGGCGCAAGAGTATATCAAGGGCGGCAAGCTCTTGAACCTCAGTCCTTATATGGCGCGCGATAACGTCGCGCCATCGAACTTCTACGACTCGTTGATGAAGCCGTTTGACTGCGCCGATGGCACCGTCTACGGCATTGCCAAGGACTGGAACTCGCTGGGCCTCTTCTACAACAAGCAGATGATCCAGGCCGCTGGCCTGAGCGATCCCTCGACCTGGACCTGGGATGATCTGAAGAACGCAGCCCAGAAGCTGACCACCACTAACGTTTACGGCATCGCGCTGCCAGCCGATGCTTCGCGCTGGGGCGCCTTCCTCTTTGCTGATGGCGGCCAGATGCTTTCTAGCGATGGCTCCAAAGCCATGTTCAACAACCAGGCGGGTGTGGACGCGGCTTCATTCTACACCTCCTTCCAATCTGCAAAAACCGGGGTTCGCCCTGGTGATGTGGGCGCTGGCTGGGATGGCGATGCCTTTGGCAAACAGCAGGTAGCTATGACCTTTGAGGGCGGCTGGATGATCCCCTTCCTGGCACAGTCCTTCCCCGATGTGCAGTATGGGGTAGCGCCCATTCCAACCGCTCCCAACAGCAAACGCGGCAACTTGCTCTATACCAACGCCTGGGCCGCCTACTCTGGGACGCCGCATCAGGATGCGGCCTGGAAGCTCATCCAATACCTGACAGGCGCAACGCATCAGGCGGACGTGCTGCATGATGGCTTTGCCCTGCCAACCATCAAATCCCTGGCGAGCGACTCCTACTTCGCGCAAAATCCAGGGGTAAAGACGTTGTTCGATGGCTCCGCCTACGGCGTGGCCGACTTCTACGGCGCGGCGGACTCGGAAGTCCATTCCGAACTTGCTACAGCCCTGGAATCCATCATGCTGGGCAAGGCCAGCGTACAAGATGCGCTCAACACCGCTGCCCAGAATGTAGATAACTGGATACAGCAAAACACCGCGCCCTAGTGCTGCTCTTGCTCGTTGAAACAGATGCCCACCCTCCACAAACTGGAGGGTGGGCAGGCAGTCACGAGAGCGACGAAGGCGTTCCGTGCACTGTTGCTACTTCCGCTGCTGCCTTCGTCGCCTGGCTAAGGAGCACCACCATGCAACAAGCCGCAACGCTTGATACCCCGCGCGACACCGGATTGGGCACAGTCCAGGGCCGGATGGGGGCCAGACGCAAAAAACTGCGCGAGGCGCTCTCAGCCTACGGATTTCTGGCGCCCTACCTGCTGATCCTGGGCACCTTTACCCTGATTGCCACTGGCTACGCCTTCTACCTGAGCTTCTTTTTTGTTGATTTTGGGTTTGGGGAGCCGATTTTTTACGGCTTCAAGAACTACCAGCATATCTGGTTCGACCTGACGCACAACGGCGATTTTGCCGTCGGCCTGAAAAATATCCTCTTTTATACGGTGGGCGTAGTCACCATGCAGACGATTCTGGCGCTGGGACTTGCCCTGCTGCTCAACCAGAAAGTGCGCGGGCGCGGCATCTTCCGCACAGCTTTTTACCTGCCCTCGCTCACCTCGTCGGTAGCCATCTCGCTGATCTTCATCTGGCTCTACAATACGCATGGCGCGCTCAACTATCTGCTCTCGCTGGTGGGCATCCCAGGGCGGGCGTGGCTCTTCGACCCAACGACCTCCCTCCCTGCTATTATGCTGCTCAACATCTGGACCACCGCGCCCACCTTTATGCTGCTGTATCTGGCCGCACTGCAAGACATTCCCGATCAACTAGTAGAGGCGGCGCGTGTGGACGGCGCCAATTCGTGGCGTGTCCTCTGGCATATCACCCTGCCGCTGCTGCGCCCAACGACCTTTCTGGTCACGGCGCTGGGCACGATTGGTTCGTTTCAGTTGTTTGATCAAGTCTACATTATGGAGGGGGCCGAAGGCGGCCCAATTCGCTCGACAATCACACCCGTCTTGCAGATTTACAACACGGCCTTCAAAGATTCGCTGATGGGCCGGGCCTGCGCCGAGGCAGTGGTGCTCTTTGTGGTGATTTTCCTCTTCACCCTCTTGCAGCGGCGCTTTATAGATACCAGCATTCAATACTAGCGGAAAGGGGGAATCACATGGCAGCCATCAGCCAACCTGCAACCAAAGCGCTCCCTAAAACCTTCAGTGAAGTCGTCCATGACGTTCCTCCCAGGGAACGCGCCCGCCAGACGATCCTGTATGTCATCCTGATCTTTTACACGCTCTTTTCGCTTGGGCCGTTCCTGTTTGCGTTTATCTCATCCTTCAAAACCTACGCGGATGTCCTAACACCCAGCTTTGTCCCCCATCCCTTTACCCTGGAAAACTACCAGGCCATCTTTACCGGCACATACAGCAACTTCTTTGCTGATTACTTTCGGAACTCGCTGCTGTACGCTGGCGGAGTCGCTGCGCTGAACGTCCTGCTGGCTTCAATGGCGGGCTATGCTTTTGGCCGCATGGAGTTTCCGGGGAAGACCTTCCTTTTTATCCTTACCCTGGCCGTGCTGATGATTCCGACCCAGTTGATCTTGATCCCCAAGTTCCTGGTGGCAAACTCGCTTGGCCTCACCGACAACCCTCTGGCTTTGCTGGTGCCAGCAATGGTCACGCCCACCAACGTCTTCCTGATGACACAGTTCCTCAAAAGCCTGCCCAAAGAACTGGAAGAGTCAGCGATGATTGATGGCTGCTCGCGTTTCCGCATCTTCTGGCAGATCATCCTGCCGCTGGCGCGCCCAGCCATGACGGCGGTGGCACTTTTCTCGTTTCAGGGAGCCTGGAACGACTTTATCTGGCCGTTGATTGTGCAATCGCACCCGCAGAACTATACGCTCACCGTTGGGCTGGCATTCTTTAAGGGCAACCATTATACTGAATACAACCTGTTGCTGGCTGGGGCCGCCATCAACATTCTCCCGCTGGTTGTGCTCTTCTTCATCTTCCAACGCTACTTTATTAAAGGCATTGCTACCTCCGGCCTGGCAGGAAGATAACAGTACAAGAAGATACCAGCAGTTAAACGGAGCCGTAGCAAGGTGTCCTCGTCGGTAGGGTGGGGACATTTCATCATGGAAGCATAAGGGAGAAGTCATGAGCATGACACATAGCCATCCATCCCTGACCCGGCAGCAGATCAATGACTGGATGGAGCGTGGGCACGCCTGGCTGGAAGAGCTGCGCACACCCAGTGGGTTGCGAGCCAGCAGCGCGGCAGGCCGCTATCACGCGCTCTTTGGGCGCGACTCACTGCTCAGCGTGATGCTGGTACTGGAGGCCGCGCGGCTCCGCCCGGCAGACAGCGCGTTCAGGCTGTGGACCACAGAATTGGCGGCCAGTACGCTTCAAGCGCTGGCGGCCACACAGGGCACCGAGTTGCGCGATGAAAATGAGGAGCAGCCCGGCAAGATTGTCCATGAATACTGGCCGGAGGTGGTGCCCGCCCACCTCACAGGCTCCAACCCGGAGAATGCCTGGCCGCTCCACAATGGCCGCTACTACGGCTCGGTAGACGCCACGTATCTCTTCCTGCTGGCTGCTGGGATGCTCTGGGAGCAAGGGCCAGCCGGGCGCGAAGTGGTGGAAAGGCTCTGGGAGCATGTGCTGGCAGCGCTGGAGTGGGCGCTCACGTGGGGCGATGTGGATGGCGATGGCCTGATAGAAGTCTCTTCGCGCCAGCCGCGCGGTCTTGGGCTGGTGAATCAGGTCTGGAAGGACAGCGGCGACTCCCTGCTGTTGGAAAACGGCCAGGTTCCTCCACCGCCGATTGCCTGGATTGAGGTGCAGGGCTACGCCTCTGCTGCGTTCAGGCAGATGCAGGCGCTGCTTCAAGAACGCGGCGCAAGCGCGGCACTGCAAACCCGGCTTGCGGATTACCTCCAGCGGCTTGAACAAGGCATCGAGCGCTTCTGGCTCCCAGCGGAAGGCTACCCGGCAATGGTCCTCACCCGCGAAAAACAGGCGATAGCGCTGGTATCGTCTAATGCCGGGCACGCGCTCTGGTGTCAGGCGCTCAGCGGCAAAGCTGCTGAAGCTACCGCCCGGCGCTTACTCAGCGCAGACATGCTAACCACCTGGGGCATCCGCACGCTCTCCTCACAGTCCGCTGTGTTTGAGCCGCTCTCGTATCATCGCGGCAGTGTCTGGCCGTTTGACAACGCTATCACAGCGGCGGCACTCTGGAAGATGGGCAAGCGTGAAGAGGCGTGTATGATTGGCCGCCGGGTGCTGGACGCGCTCATCTCCTTTGATTCACCCGTCGAACTCTACTGTGTTCTGCCTGCTGGATGGGCCAAAGTTCAAGACTCCAACGGCTTCGAGTCCCTGCTGCGCTATCTGGAGGCGTGCGACGTGCAGGCGTGGAGCGTGGCCGCGCTCCTGCTCTTTTGCGCCCAATTGCTTGCTGAGGGAAGCAGCGTGAGCCTGTAGGGAAGATAGGGGTGCCAGCACAATCTTCATCTATCCTCTCAGTTCTCACTGAAACTGTGAATATCAGGAAGCACCTCTCTGGCGAATAATTCGAGAGAGTGCAGCACCTTTGCTTGACTCATAAGGCCGGTGGGAACCACCAGGTCCACCACGCCAACACCCAGGCTATACAGCGCCCTCATCTGTGCTACCAATGTCTGCGGGCCTCCGCAGAACTGGGCAGTTCCAATCAATACAGGAGCGACCGGACCAACGTTGTGCTGCTCACCTTCTTTGGGGGGAGCAGCGGGCGCAGGTGCGCTTGAGGGGCGTTTGAGGTGGGGGAGTGTGGCAAGCTGATCTGCCAACTGCTGCGCTTCTTCATCGGTGTCAGTCGCAATGAGATTGCCGCGAAAGAGAATCTGGTCCGCTCGCGGCTCCCACCCGTGTTTGGCGGCTTCTGCTTTATAGTGAAGCACCACCTGGGCCACATAAGAGAGGGGGGCGAAGGACAAGGCCAGACCATGACCCTCGCTGGCAGCAAAGGAGGCTGACTCAAAGCTATTGCCTGTCGAATACAGCGGAGGATGAGGACGCTGCATCAGGCCAGGCCAGACCGAAACAGTCTGATAGTGGTAGTACGTACCCTCCCAAGAGAACGGCTGCGGATCGGTCAAGGCTCTGATGATCAAACGTGTAGCCTCTTGCGTCATCGCGCGGGACTCATCCAGATTGATGGAGAAAGCACGCAGTTCGTACGGAACGCCGCGCAGGAAGAGTAACAGCAGACGCCCGCCACTGAGGACATCGAGCATAGCAATCTCTTCGGCGACATGGATGGGATTGCGCAGTGGCAGAATTGGCCCGAACAGAGCGATTTTCGCCCGCTGGATACGATGCAGCGCCGCTGCGGCGAAGAGAGCGGGGTTGGGGGTTGGCACCAGCAAAGGGGCGTAGTGATGCTCTGAAAAGCTGATCCAGTCAAAGCCGAGTTCATCGGCAAGGGAGGCTTGCTCAAACATCTCCTCCATCATGCGGCGCCCAAGTTCTGGCTCAAACAGACTGGGAGGCGAAGGCCAGCCTGTCTGATACACAGCTTGTACACCATAGGTGGTCGTTGGCAAGAAGGAAGCTTTCATTCAGACACACTCTTTCCGGGGAAAGTAAGTTCGCAGTAAACAGAATCCGAGTCTACTCCTCCGACCTGTCCTCACCGCCTCCCAATGGGGAGATTGTCGCCCTGGTTCAAAGGGTACCCAATTCTCGCGCTAAAAGCAAGGTGAAGGCACACCCGAATGTGGCTTGGGTATTACAATCAGCCAGGCAGATGGAGGAGCATGGAGACAAGACCTAAGAGCAAGAAGGAGCACTATTGCCTGTTGGTTCTCTGGTGCATCAGAGCAGCCTGGTGCTCTCTGTGGTAGCATGTGCGCAGGCCATGCTACACAGATGAACGGGGTTTTATCAGACGGGCGCTCTCACTTCTCCTGGCACTCCATAATGTAGCGCCGGATGGTTTCGGCTGAGACGCTCCCTGCCGTGCCCACATAGTAACTTTGGGTCCACAGATGCTCTTTCCCACAGACCCGCTTGAGGTGCGGAAACCGCTCGCGCAAGTAGCGAGAACTGTAGCCCTTCGAGCCTCTTGGCAATCTCCGCAGGCGAAAAGCGGGGCGGGGCTGAGACAAAGACGTGTACGTGGTCCTGGTCGGTTTCCAGTGCCAAAAGCGTCAAGCCATGTCGCTCGCAGCATTCCCCAATCAGTTCTTTGGTCGCTTCCTCTACCTCAGTGGTGAGAATCTTGCGCCGATACTTGGGAATCCATACCAGATGATACGCGATGTTGAAGTGTGCCCATCTCGTTTTTCTCGGCTCTCATACCTCCTCCAATCTGTGCTAGAATTCTAGCAGACGACATGGAAGGAGCGCAAGACGAATGCAGACAGCGCATATTTACCCCCTGCCCAGACTTCGCAAGGGCTACGCTGCCGTCTTGCGTGAGGCACGGATGGAAGCCGGGCGGGTCTGGAATGCCTGCCGTGATTTGCATCTGGCCGCGCGGCAGCAGCACACCCGCTGGCCCGACCAGAATGACTTGCACCATGCGACCAGGGGGCGTTTTGCCCTGCACAGCCAGACGGTGCAGATGATTGCTCGTACCTTCCTTGCCAACATCGAAACCACCAAAGAACTCAGAAAAACCAATCGCAAAATCCGCTATCCCTGGAAGGAGAAGCGCTACTATCCCCTGCTCTGGCCTGCTCAGGCCGTAAGTGTCGAACGAGGGCGTATCGTGCTCCCAATGGGGCGCGGGCGCCGTTCGCTGATCTTCAAGCTGGACCTGCCAGAACGCATTGGGGGCTGCAAACTGGTCTGGAAGGATGGCTACGAGTTGCATGTTTTCGTTCCCATTGAACCAGCGAAAGAAGCCCCTGGAGTCGTTCAGGCAACGGTAGACCTGGGAGAAATCCATCAGGCCGCCGTGACGACCAATACAGGCGTAGCCCTGGTCGTCTCTGGTCGTGGTATGCGCTCCCTCAAGCGGCGGCACAACATGGCGCTTGGGCAACTCGACAAGAAGCGCCAACGCTGCCACAAGGGGTCGCGGCGCTGGCGCAAGCTGCAACGTGCCCGGCGGAACGTGAGTGCCCGGAAACGGCGCCAGGTACGCGACCTGCGGCACAAAGGCGCGCGCAAGGTCATCACCTTTTGCCAAGAACACGGCGTGGGCACGCTCTTCATTGGCAATCCGCACGGCGTGTGGGACAGGAACAAGGGACGCCATCACAACCAACGGATGGCGCAGTGGGAGTATGGGCAAGACATCGCCTATCTCTCCTACAAAGCAAAGTTAGCCAGCATCGTGAGCTTCACCGGTTCGGAGCGGGGAACATCGAGCCAGTATCCGGCATGCGGGTGGAAACAGAAAGTCAAGGGGCGCGTGTGGCATTGCCGCAATCCCAAGTGTGGCTTTGTCGGCCACCGGGATGTGGTGGGCAGCGTCAATATGTACCCGCTCGCCTTCGGAAACACCATACCTTTCCCCGCTCAGGTCACGTATCAACGGGCTGGCCCCGTGAGGGTCTTGGCGCGAAGTGAACAATCGTCTCAAGTGCAAAACAGCCAGCACGTTGTAGGCGCCCGGATACGGGCCACTCGGAGGACGTAGTTCCGCTCGCATGAGTGTTGTCTAGGGGCGCGTGAAGGGCACCCACCTTTCAGCGAAAGCGAAAGGGTCTCCTCGGAGACAGGCCAACTGGAAACGCTTGCGCCTAGAAGCTTACCCCCTTGAGGGGGTTGAGAGTGTCACGCTGAAAGGAGCCGTCGCCTGTGAACCAGAATCGAACACTGCTTGTGGTGGGGGCACACTCGGCAGATTTTGTATGGCGAGCCGCCGGTGTTATTGCTACCGTGACGGCGAGCGGAGGCAGGGCGAGCGTCGTCGCGCTTTCCTATGGAGAGCGGGGCGAGTCGGGTGATCTCTGGAAAGAACCAGGCCAAACGCTCGAAATTGTCAAACGCATCCGTCATGAGGAAGCCACACGGGCAGCCGAGGTGATTGGAGCGACCTTCCAATGTTTCGATCTTGGAGATTACCCACTCCAGGTTGATGCGCAGGCTCTGGAGCGCCTCACCAATCTTATCCGTGAACTGGCCCCCAATGTGATCATCACTCATACCGAGCGCGATCCGTTTAATCCTGATCACCCTGTGGCCTCTGCGGTCGTCCAGCGTGCCAGTATTCTTGCCAGTGGTTCAGGGGTGGCAAGCGGCTTTCCCACAATCAAACCCGCCGAATTGTTCCTCTTTGAACCGCACCAACCGGAACATTGCGGATTCATTCCGACGACCTTTGTTGACATCACGGCTGTATTTTCGCTTAAGCAACAGGCTATGGAGGCAATCGGCGCGCAGAGCTACCTCCATCAGTACCAAACCGAGGTCGCAAAGTATCGCGCGAACCATGCTCGCCGCATCTCTGGGCGCAGCGATATTCTCTATGCCGAAGCTTTCCAGCGCGTCACTCCCCAGGTCGTAGAGACGCTCTAGCCAGTTCTCAACAGGCGCGAGTTCTGATGATGGTTTTCCAAAGAGGGTCCAACGAATGAATGAGAGCGAGAGAAACGAATTTGCCCAGTACGGAGTAGCTACCGTCTATGAAGCCGCAGGGCGTACCGGGCTTCTTGATATTCCCCTCGTCCAGCTTATACCCGGAAGCCGGGTGGCAGGCGTCGCCCGCACGGTTCGTTGTGGGCAGGGAGATAACTTAATGGTGCACGCGGTGCTGGATCAGGTCCAGCCCGGAGAAGTTCTTGTCTTGACCATGCCAGAACCGGAACCTGTCGCGCTGATCGGAGAATTGTTGGCGAGACAGGCGCTGGTACGCCAGGTAGCAGGTATCCTGGTAGACGCAGCCGTCCGCGATATAGAGGAGTTGCAAACCCTTGGCTTGCCCATCTGGACACGCTGGATTCGCGTGCGTGGAGCAACCAAAACCAGCGTCGGAACGATCAACGAGCCGGTTATGGTAGGAGGGACCGCCATTGCTCCGGGCGATCTTGTGCTTCTGGATGCTGATGGGGCTGTCGCTCTAACAGCCAAAAGAGCGCCCGTCATTCTGGAGGCTGCGCGTACCCGGACGCGCCATGAAGCCGCAATGCGCACCCAACTACAAGGCGGAGCACTTTCGTACGACCTCTCTGGCCTCCGGGCGGTAGTCGAGGGCAAGAAGCAGAGCTGATAGTACAGATCGAACACATGCCGCGTGGGACAAAGAAGGAATGGCGTATGGCACAACTGGTTTTCGGGATGGGCTTGTCCCATAGCCCGCTGGTTACGCTGAGTGATTCCTTGTGGGGGGAATGGGCAGCCCAGGATTCGACCTTAGCGATTCTCTATGATGCGGAAGGGCAACCAACGACGTATGCGGAACTCGCCAGGCGAGCAGGAAACCGCTATGCCCAACAAGCCACTCAAGAGCACTGGAAGAAGCAATATGCTGCCGTGCGGCACGCGGTCGCGCGCCTTGCTGCCGATGTTGTCGCCGCGAAGCTAGACATCCTGGTTATCGTGGGAGATGACCAGTTAGAGATCTTTTCCTTCGCCAATATGCCTGCACTCGCCATTTTCTATGGGGACAAGATCAGAAGCGGACTCTGGACATCGCGCTTTGCTGCGTACCAAAGGCAAGGCCAGCCGCCTACCGCAACGCTCAGCAGAGAGCTTCAGCGCGCTGTCGTGGAAAGCTACGCTATGGATACCCATCATGAGTTTGCCAGCGCCCCGGCCTTTGCGAAAGAGCTGCTCGAACGCATGATCCAGTACGGCTTCGACGTGGCGGGGCTGGGAGAAATCCCTGTGACCGATGAGTCGGCAGGCATCGGGCATGCGTATGGGGCTGTCGTCACACAAATTATGGGAGAACAGCCGATTCCTATGGTGCCGGTGCTGGTGAACACCTATTTCCCGCCGAACCAGCCGACGCCTTCTCGCTGCTATGACCTTGGACTTGCATTGCGGCGGGCGATTGAGGCTAGCCCGGCTGGCTTGCGCGTGGGTATCGCGGCTTCGGGCGGTTTGAGCCATTTCGTCACCGACGAGCGGCTTGATCGCCAGTTGTTCGCAGCCCTGCGCACTGGCTCCGAGGAACAGTTGCGTGCTCTCCCTGAGAAACTGCTCAATGCTGGCAGTTCTGAGATTCGCAACTGGATTGCAGTCTCAGCCGCCTGCACACACCTGAAACTGACCTGGGACGAGTACATACCCGTCTATCGCACTTCCGCCGGGACGGGATGCGGGTTGGGTTTTGCCTGCTGGCTATAAAAAAGAAACGACCTTTGGGGTGCCCAGCAACTCCATTTTTTGCGCAAGGCGCGAAACCAGACAACACGATCAAGCCTGGGAAGACGACTGCTCGCTCTGCACCGCGATCCCGAAATGGTGCAGCACATTAGAGAGCAACTGCTCGAACACGGGGTCCGCGCCCAGAACCCAGCTTGCACCAACGGCACCAGCATTGAAGATTCGGCCTCCTTCCGGTCGCTCCCAATAGATCATTTCGCAAGAAAGGCCATCCAGCGGCTCCGCCGCCTGGACAAAAACATCGAAATAGAAGTCGAGTGGACCGGCGTCCTTCCGCACACCACGCGCCAGCACCTGGATGTTCTCCTGGTCGGGTGGCATGACCCCGCCTTCTGGCACCTTCCTTACCATCGCTTTCAGGGTCTTGAGTGTCAAATCCCATTCATGGCCGATGGCTCGCGGCAGTTGCCCGGCGGGGCCATGTCCGAAACGCTGGCCCCGTTGCACGCCGAGGGGTATCGGCGTGTTGAACAAGGGATGTTCCGGCGCCTGGACTTCGTAGACACCAAAGTCGTCGCCTGTGGCAAATCCCCAGCCAGCAGTATCCAGGCCGATGATATGCGCAGAGGTTCGGCTGGCACGCCGCAGCAGATCGCCCCTCGCCCAATCCTGGCTGTGGAATTGCTCACCGTGCGCTCCGGCAGCAGAGGGAACCTCACTTTCAGGATCGAATCCTATTTCCGGCTGGGTATGCCGCTGCTCCATCACGGTGAACGCATCATTGAAGCTCACACGGGAGCACATCGTGTTACCGGATAGAACAACCGCCGCGCCGCCATTGCGGAGATAGCGGTCAAGCCCGTCATAGGCGGGCGTACTCCAATACTCGCTGTGCCCATTGATGACGACCGCGCGATACTGATTGAGCATGGCTGGATCGCGATGGAGGTCCAGATCGGATACCACATCATATTCATAGCCCTGCCGATCCAGCCAGAAATGCAGATGCAGTTCCAGCCGCGCCCACTGCCCATACTGGGCGTCCGCTGGATCGTAGAGCGCTTTCGGACTCGCATTGGGCCAGGGCCTCCGCAAGGAGACATAATAAGTCGGCTGCCCGGCTTGATGCGGCACATAGCAGCTAAAGCGTGGCGCTTCGGGATGGCTATTCTTCAGACCCACCCCACCTCTCGGCCAGACCGATTCCAGGCTTGCCGTATCTGCGAAGGCAGACGAAGAATAGGCGAGCCAGGTGTTGGTTGAACACAGCACCAGCAGCGGCGCTGGTGGAACGGATCGCGCGCGCTTGACGATGAAGGTCACATCGTAGGTCCGCTCGGCGCCTGCATAGAAGAAGCGCAAACGCGCCACATAGATGCCGGGCTTCGCCTGGGCTGGAACGGTGTAAACATGCGTCACTTCCCAGCGGCAATCAGAGAGATCATCGCTTGCGAAGCGGATGCCCTTGCCGCGTCTCGCATCATTGAGCGGAGCATATGCTGGTTCCGCCTCGTGATGGATGTTGAGTGTACTGCTGTCGAAGCCCGGACCGGTGATCATCCAGGTTGCGTGATTGATGATGCGCCCGGTTCGCTGGTGTCCGCTCGCATCCTGCACCCGATCACCCTGTTGTTCGTGGAGCGGCCAATATCCAAGAACGAAGCGGCTGGAAGGGGGCCGCAGGCCGTTCTGACGGAACCTCTGCCCGATTTCGGCATCGCCAAGGCAGCGCGCGTAGAGGACGGGCATAAGAAGATCAGCATCGGCAAATTGGTCGGCAGTGCTATTGCTACCCGCTGCGCCCAGGCGAAGAGGCGCTGGACCGGCGCGGAATATGCCTTGTATGGGACGCGACGCGACCTTGCTCCCATCAATCCAGAGCGAAGCGGCGCTTCCGTCCCAGGTGCCAACGAGGTGATGCCAGGTCTGTTTGTCCAGAGCCGTTCCTTCGACCACGCCTGTGTCGCGAAAGGCTCCACCATCCCCGACATAGAACTCCACCTGACCTGCTTCGTTGAGAAAGAGGCCGAAACCGCATTGCTCTGGAGCGTTGAATTGTCCAATCAATGCCTGCCGTCTGCCAAACGCCCAGGGCTTGACCCACAGCTCAACAGAGAATTCCTCATAGGCTTGAGCTGCTGGCAGCCCGCGTTCGACATGGATGTAGGAGCCGGGCGTGATAGGCTGCACCCAGGCAGGCGATTCAGGGAAAGTGTGCAGAATCTCATCTGCGCTCTCCTCGTCAATCTGCGTCGGCTTGCAGATGGAGAGGACGTAGGGAACTTCGCTGCTGACGAAAAATTCGATGCGGTCGCCCGCGTGCACCGACTTCTCGCTGGAGTAAGCGTGCACTCCAGGGAGCCAGATAGCCCGGTGGGGCGGAATCCCCGAAGAAGCTGGCGTGCTGTTCACACGACCCTCCACGTTTACCGCGTGATCTACCGCGTGAGATATTACAGTGCTCCAGGCACCGCGCCGCAAGTGGCGTTCGCTTCTGCGACCAGGAAGAGCTGGGGCGCTCGCTCCTACCCGCTGCCCTTCTCCCTGGCAATTGGCTGTTGCCTGCTGCTTATGAGTATAACAGACGCATTTGCATTGGTCGAGTCCTGCAAGCAGGAGGTGAGATTGGTTTACAGGGAAGCGACAACAGCCTCTGCCCGCAGTATGTCCAAGTGACCGCACAGCCGATGGGTGAGATGATATGATGACCCGGTGGTCAACGACCAACTGCCAACAGAGGAAGAGTGAAGGGAGCACATCATGAGTGAGACGCCTTTACCAGAAGGACTAGAACGACGCCGTGAAGATTACCCTTTGATTACTGGTCACGCTCGCTATGTTGACGACTTACGGCCACCTCCTGGACGCCCAGCCGCTTTACATGTGATGGTGGTACGGAGTTTGTACGCTCATGCGGAAATTGGGCACATCAACCTGGATGCTGCGCGCGCGCTGCCTGGCGTGGTGGCGGCCTATACAGCAGCCGAACTGGTTCAGGACATGCCTGATTTGGAGACAATACCTCTTCCGCAGGGGTTGAAACAGCCTGCGCGCAAGCCTCTCGCTCTCCAGCGCGCCCGCTACGTCGGCGATCCGCTGGCTGTCATAGTGGCAGAAGACCCTTCCATCGCCCAGGATGCGCGCGATCTCGTCACCATTGATTACATACCCCTACAAGCTGTCACAAATCCAGAGTCCGCGCTGGCCCCCGACGCTCCATTGCTGTATGAGGATTTCGGGTCCAACGTCGCCTTCCAGACCCAGATTGGTGGAGGGGATCTCGCGGATGTCTTTGCGCACGCCGAACACCGCGTCCGTCTGCGAGTCGTCAACCAGCGCGTTGCCCCCAGTTCCATAGAGCCACGCGCGTGCCTGTTCGACTTTGATCCCGCCAGTGGTCAACTCACGGCCTGGCTCTCGTCACAAGCCATCTATAGCGCCAGGGAAACGCTTGCCAGATGTCTAGGTATCAACCGAGACAAGGTGCAGGTCTTTAATGCCGAAGTTGGCGGAGCCTTCGGCGCAAAAACCGCCTTTGTGGGCGAAGAACTGGCGGCAGCAGCGCTGGCTGTACGGCTGGGGCGCCCCATCAAGTGGATTGAAAGCCGCAGCGAGAACCTGCAAGCCCAGACGCAGGGACGCGGACAGATCCACTATATTGAGGCGGCGTTCCAGAAGGATGGACTGTTGCTCGGTCTGAAGGTCCAGACCATCGCTGACCTGGGCGCGTTTCTGGCCCAGGCCACCTCGCTGGTGCCTGTTATCACGGCCACCATGCTCAATGGCCCGTACCGGCTTCAGGCCGTCCAGAGTCAGGTCATTGGTGTCTTCACCAACAAAGTGCCGACCAGCGCGTACCGGGGGGCTGGCCGCCCCGAAGCCACCTATCTCCTGGAACGCACGCTGGATCGCATTGCTCAGGAAGTCGGCCTGGACCCGGTTGCAGTGCGTCGGCGCAACCTCCTTGGCCCGGAGGCGTTCCCCTACCAGACCCTCACCGGGGGACAGTACGACAGCGGCAACTACCAGGCAGCCCTGGAGCGCGTGCTCGAACTGGGTGATTACTCAGGATGGCGAGCACAACAGCAGGAACGGCGTCAACAGAACGACTCCAGGCTGCTGGGCATTGGCCTGTCCACCTTTATTGAGGTCACAGGCGGCGCAGGGGGAGGGCCAGGGCAGCCGCAGGAGGCAGCGACGGTGCGCGCCCGCCGCGATGGCACGATTCTGGTGCAAAGTGGCGTCGCTACCAACGGCCAGGGCCACTTTACCGCCTTTGCCCAGATTGCCGCCTCCGTTTTTGCCGTCCCTGGTACCCAGGTGGAGGTGCAGATGAACGACGCGGCACTCCCCGCCTTTGGGATTGGCACCTTTGGCAGCCGCACGCTCCAGACCGCCGGCACTGCCGTTCACCTGGCAGCCGAAGCGGCGCGCGAGAAGGCATTTGCGGTGGCGGCGCACCACCTGGAAGCCGCCCCTGCCGACCTGCACCTGGCAGATGGTCGTATCAGCGTGCGTGGTGTCCCATCGCGCTCGGTGACACTTGGCGAGTTGGCGAGTCTGGTGGAAGAACATCCTGAGCTAATCGAGCATGATCCCCCCAATCCCGCCAACGGCGCCCCCATTGAGGGATTGGCTGCCTGGCGGGAGTTCAGCCAGGCCAATGCGACGTTCTGCTCTGGCGCTCATTTCGCTGTGGTCGAAGTTGATGCGGAGACAGGCGAAAGCCAGATACTGCGCTATGTTGCGGTGGATGACAGCGGCAGGGTGCTGAATCACTACCTGGCTGACGCGCAGATTCATGGTGGATTGGCTCAGGGCATCGGGCAGGCGCTCTACGAAGAGGCGCTCTACGACTCCACTGGTCAAGTGCTCTCTGGCACGTTCCTGGACTATGCAATCCCGACGGCTGGAGCGGTCCCACCCTTCCTGACAGACCTGATCGAAACCACCTCACCGCTCAATCCTCTGGGGGCCAAGGGGATTGGGGAAAGCGGCACGATTGCTGCTCCCCCGACCATCGTCAACGCCGTGCTCGATGCGCTGGCGCCGCTGGGAATTCACAGCCTCGATATGCCCCTCAAACCGGAAAAGGTCTGGGCCAGGATCGTAGCGGCTCGCCAGGGCGCGCAGCAAGAAACCGAATTTGAGCTTCCCGCCATTTTTAATACCCTGGAGGGGACACAAGGGGGAGGAACTTCCGTGTTTGTATGATAGGTTTGAGGGCAGTTCCTTGCTACGCAGCTCTTCCGCAGCGGAAGAAGGTCTGAACTCCCATCTGCTAGCGGGGTTTCCTCCATTGGAAATCCCGCTAGCAGAGAGCAAAGCCTTGATACCGATGGCTCTCTTTTCCCACCCGCGAAACCGTTTCACTTGAAATCAGGCAAGATTCCCTTCGCCATCTTTGCGTGCTGCTAAGCGAACCGTCCAGCCACCCGCATGCTAAAACCGGGCACGACGTCCAACCCGTCGAGCGCATCCCCCTCCTCCAGGATACTCATCAAGCCGACGGGCGTCCACACATCTACCGTCTGTACATCCAACCACACGTTCCACACCAGACGGGTTCCGGCTTCTATCCAACGGCGGGTCTTCTCTTCCAATTCCGGGCGGAACTGGCTCATCGAGGCGACTTCTACTACGAGGTCGGGCGCGAGAGGCGGGTACGTTTCCCGCGCTTCTGCCTGATCCAGCAGGGGAACCCACTCGGCAGACACATAGCCCAGATCAGGCGCCCAGACCGTCTCACCGGGCGCCCCTTCCCTGGTAATGTTATAGCCGGTCTGCTCCAGCGTAATACGTCCGCCCAGGCGTTCAGCTTCTATATGGAGGGTCAGGGCGACGGCCAGGCGCGTCACGATCCAATTATGACGGGCCGATTTGACGAGGGGCATCCTGATTAGCCTTCCGTCGGTAAGGTCTGTATGCCAGCCAGGTTCAGGCAGTAGGTGGGCATAGTCCTCTGCGCTGAGCAAATCTCCAGGCTCGATAGTCACCGTGTACGGCTTCAGTCGGCGCATCTGGTTGCCTCTTTTCAGGGGGAACATCTCTCTGCAACGCACACTCTCACGCGGCGTACCAGCCGGAAAGAGCGTGGCATCCCTGCCCTTATACTACTACGCCACAGACCGATAGTGCACGGCATACCGCAGCATTTATCTGAAGCAAACCAACCTTTGGTGCGTTGGCTCGCCAGAACAGTTGAGAGGATGCTCTATTTCAAGTACAATGGAGAATGGACGTAAGGAGCCGAATACGTTTTGGGCGCCCATGAGGAGGTAGCGTGGTGCTTACCGATGAGCAGGGTAACAACCAACAGCCTGATGTTAGCAGGAGGAGCACTCCTTTAGCCACGTCTGTCAATTTCTTGCCTCAGCATGGACCAAATGCTCAGTTTAACAACCTCCCGACGCCACTGACATCACTCGTTGGGCGTGAACAGGAGGTAGCAGCCGTCTGTGCGCTGCTCCAGCAGCCGGAGGTGCGCTTAGTCACCTTGACAGGAACCGGCGGCATTGGGAAAACTCGTCTGGGTCTGGAAGTGAGCGCCCAGTTGCTTACTACCTTTCCAGCCGGGGTATGTTTTGTTCCTCTCGCTTCCGTAAGCCATTCTGAGCAAGTTCTGCCCACCATAGTTCATCTCTTAGATCTGGTCCAGCAACAGAGCGGGCATCAGCATGAGCTAGATCAAGAACATCTGCGCGCCTTTCTGCGAGACAAACAGTTTTTGCTCGTCCTCGATAACTTTGAGCAGGTGATCGAAGCCTCTCCTCAACTTACCGATCTCCTGGCCTCCTGTCCACAACTCAAACTCCTGGTGACCAGCCGCGCGGTGCTCCATGTCCAGGGGGAGCACGAGTTCGCTGTTCCTCCTCTCGCTGTTCCCAAGCGTACCCATCTTCCGGCAGTGGAGGTGCTGGCCCAATACGCTGCGGTCAATCTGTTTCTCCAACGCGCCCAGGCGATCAAGCCAGATTTCGCCAGGACTAAAGCCAATCTTCAGGCCATCGCCACGATCTGTGTTCATCTGGATGGCTTGCCGCTGGCGATTGAATTGGCCGCTGCCCGCATCAAACTGTTGCCACCGCCCGTGTTGCTCCAACGCTTGACCCACCCCCTTGATGTGCTGACTGCTGGAACGCGCGATGTTCCCTTGCGTCAGCAGACGCTCCGCAATACTCTTGCCTGGAGTTACAACCTGTTAGAGGAGTGGGAACAACAACTTTTTCGGCAACTGGCTGTCTTCGTCGGAGGTTGCACGCTGGAAGCCATTGAAGCCGTGCATCGCGCGATAACCAATAAGGAAGGGCCAGTCCTGGATGGTGTGGCCTCGCTCATTGACAAGAGCCTGCTTTTGTCTCTCGAACACGAGGGGGAAGAGCCTCGGCTGCGGATGCTGGCAACTATCCGCGAGTATGGCCTGGAGTTGCTGAGCGCCACTCAAGAGCGCGCCATCGCCCACCAGGCGCACGCACACTACTATCTGGCGCTGGCAGAACAGGCGACACCGGAATATGGAGGGGCACGCCAGGCGCTCTGGTTAGATCGGCTTGAGCGCGAGCATGACAACCTGCGCGCGGCATTGCAGTGGTCGCTCGAACAGGTGGAGACGAGAGGAGATGAGGCTTCCAGTTCGCTGGCATTGCGGCTGAGCATAGCACTCCGCCGCTTCTGGTTAGTGCACGCCCATGTGATAGAAGGGCGCGACTTTATGGAGCAAGCGCTAGCAGCCAGTACAGATGCTCCGCCCTCTCTCCGTGCACAGGCGTTGCTAGCTGCCGCGAACCTTGTTATCGCCGCGAGCGATTATGCGCGCGCCGAAGCCTTGTCTCAAGAGGCGCTGACCTTGTGTCGGCACCTGGGAGATCAGGCGGGGGTGGCATTCTCCCTCCACCTTCTGGGAAGCACACTCTGGGTGAGGGGCAACCTGGCAGCAGGGCGCCCACTGGTGGAAGAGAGCCTGGCGCTTTTTCGAGAACTGGGCGACCTTGACCAGACGGCCTGGGCGCTCTCCCAGTTAGGGATGATAGAAAGCAGCCGGGGAGAATACGACAAAGCCTGCGCGCTCTTCGAGGAAAGCCTGGCGCTGCATCGCAAGATGAAGCATCAGCGGGGCATCGCCTTTTCAGTAACGCATCTGGCCCAGGCCCTGTTTGCTTCCCAAAGCACGCAGGCAACCGTAGATACACTGCTGGAGGAAGGCTTGGCGCTCTCCAAAGCGTTGGGCGACAAGGATGGCCTGGCTTATGCCCACGCGCTGCGTGGGCGAATCGCCCTCAGCCAGGGTGATCTGAGCACTGCCTACTCCCTGCTGGAGGAGAGTGTGCTCCTCTACCGGGAGGCTGGCTCGCGGCATGGCCTGGCCGAGGCATTGGCCCAACTCGCGCAGGTGGACACCGCTCTGGGCGAGTGGACAGCGGCCCAGGCACACTACGAGGAGAGTCTGGCAACCGCGAAAGTGTTGAGCAACAGGGGGCTGAGAGCTTTTTGTTTGGAGGGTCTGGCATCTCTGGCAACAAGGCAGGGCGTGTTTGCCAGAGCCGCACAGCTTTGGGGGGAAGCCGAAGCCCTCCGCCAGTCCTCCGACGTGCCGCTGCCTCCCATCGAGCGGATCGAGTATGATCGTGCGGTAGCTGCGGCGCGCTCGCATCTGAGTGATGCGATCTTTGTCGCTGCCTGGAAACTGGGGCGGGCGCTCGTTCCAGCGCCGACTCCTGCCACTCAACAGGAGGCGCCCGGCCTCCCAGAGCCTTTGGCAAGCACTACTCCTGTAGCTTCCTATCCAGCCGGGCTGACAGCACGCGAAGTTGAGGTGCTGCGCCTGGTTGCAAGGGGCCTCACCAACAACCAGATGGCCGAGGAATTGGGGTTGAGCGAGAAAACCATTGCTCATCATCTCACCCATATCTTCCACAAGACTACCAGCGAAAATCGTGCTGCCGCTGTTGCCTTCGCTTTCCGTCATCACCTCGTCTGAGCACCGGAGCATTTTTCCTCGCTTCCTCTTCAACATGGGAATGGGAAATTCTTCGCATCCTGAGCGCCCTATGTTCGTCAGAGCACTTCCGAATATTCAGAAGTTCTGCCGATGGCACGGATACCTTCAAGAAAGTAGGCTTTCTCTTGTGATTATGCGAACTCCTGTTGAGTCAGTAGTCCGCAAACAAGACCAGGAGAAGGTCATTGCCACAACAACCCAAACGCAAACGCACCGCCCGGCCAAAAATGCCGCGACCACAGATCGGCGTTGGCGTTATCATCTCAAAAGAAACGCAGGTGCTCCTCATCAAGCGCGTTGCTGCGCCTGATGAAGGTGTCTGGTCAACACCTGGCGGGCATTTGGAGTATGGGGAATCCCTCCAGCAGTGCGCCATCCGCGAAGCACAGGAAGAAGCAGGGGTCACCATTACCGCTCCGGTCTTTCGCGCCATTACAAATGATGTCTTTGAGAGAGAACGAAGACACTACCTGACCGTCTGGATCGAGGGAACGTATGTTTCTGGTGAGCCAACTCTCCAATCATCGCGCGAAGCATCAGAGATCGGCTGGTTTCCTTGGGATGCCTTGCCGGAGCCGCTGTTTTTGCCGTTTGAACATCTACTCACCGGCCAATGTGATCCGGCCCTCTGGAATTTCAATGAAGATGAAGTGCCCTGAAGAGCGCCTACGCGACTGCACTCTTTCCACCTGAAGCGAGGTGGACGTAGGTATTTCTTCGCACAGCAGTCCGTTCGATACCTTGCAGAACAATCCTCCAAATTCAGTGGTTTTTCCGATGATGCAGAAGGCTTCAAGCGCTACACTTATGCAGACACCTGCAAGACACCATCGAAAGTCAGAATAGATCAAATGAGATACTCTCTCCCCTGCTCTTTCTTTGGGGTAGGCACAAGGAGAACGACAATGGTATGCACCAGCACAGCACTTACAACAGACCTGGCGCCCCTTGAGAGGCAGGACATCCACTACTTCTACCAAGAGCAGCTTGGCCCGATCTATCGCTATATCTACAGCAAGGTGGGAAATCGTGAAGAGGCCGAAGATCTGACCTCCCAGGTGTTTCTCAAAGCGGTGTGTGGGTTAGATGCTATGCGAAGCCTCCCCAGCATGCGCCAGTGGCTTTTTCAGGTAGCTCGTACTACGGTCGCTGACTACTGGCGGTCCTGGTATAGGTTGCCTGCTTCGTCCCTGGACGCCTTGTTGACTGAGGGCTGGGAAGGGCCTGCGGAAGAAGAGACACACTGGTCAGAGAATGAAACGGCAGAGCGGGTAGCACGTCTCTTGCAGGCCCTTCCTCAGCGACAACGCGATGTCTTGACCTGCCGCTTTCTGCTAGCGCTCTCCATTCGAGACACCGCGAAGCAGATGGGTCTGACGGAGCAGAATGTCAAAGTCTTACAATTTCGCGCACTCAAGCGCGCGGCTGCTCTCGAAGGCATACCAGATTGATAGCTCTCTCTGCTCTTGCAGGCGCGGGGCGTGGAAATCGGCCAGGGAATGAATGACCGGCGGCTCCGCTACGAGCGTCTGGCCCAGGCGATTGCCTGGGTGCAGTGTTGATACCAGCGAGGAATGCGGAGTCTTCCGCGTATCATGGCTTTCATACGGTCCCTCCCAGATGACCTTGATCCGAACGTTGTTCGGGTGGGCTGTCCTGCTCCACCGTGATGACCACTTTGCCTGGCGCGTGCCCCCCTTCGAGATAGCGGAGCGCCTCAGCCGTCTCAGCTAACGGGTACCGCCGATCAATCACCGGGACGACTTTTCCGGCTTCAAGCAGTTCTTTGATCACCACCAAATCCTGCTGGGTGGGTTTCGCCAGAAAAAATCCCAGGTGCTGTCCTCCCTTCCTGGAAAGCATTGGCCCCAGGAGCAAGGCTTGGAACAGGGCCTGGTAGAGATGGGCATGAGAAGCCCCAGCCATGACATACCTCCCAGCGGGGCGTAAGGCACGCTTATACGCGAAAATCGAATGATAGCCGTTCACCGCCAGAATCAGATCATACCGCTGCCCGTTCTTAGTGACATCTGCTTGTGTGTAATCAATGACATGATGCGCCCCCAGCGAGCGCACCATCTCAAGATTCCTCGTGCTGCATACCGCCGTGACTTCCGCCCCGAATGCCTTGGCAATCTGTACGGCAAAGGTTCCCACCCCACCAGTGGCCCCATGAATCATCACCTGTTGTCCTGGCTGAAGCTGCCCGTGATCGCGCAGCCCTTGTAGAGCCGTAAGGGCCGCCACTGGAACTGCGGCGGCGGCCTCGAAGGACAGCGTGGTCGGTTTCAATACCAGGGACTCTTCACGCGCACACGCATACTCAGCAAACGCGCCAGGCCCCCTCCCAAATACCTCATCCCCAACCTGAAACTGCGTGACCTGGCTGCCAACCGCTTCTACCCGTCCCGCCAGGTCCACACCGACTCGCGGGTCTTTTGGTTTGCGCAGCCCGCCTGAGAGGAGGCGGGCCAGGAAAGGCCCTCTCAGAGCCAGGTCCAGCGTATTGACCGAAGCCGCATGTACTTGTACCAGCACTTGATGGTCCTTGGGAGTTGGTTTCTCCACCTCTTTGAGCTGAAGGACATCCGGGGGTCCGTATGTTTCGCACATAATCGCTTTCATTTGTGTCTCCTTGTATGATCTTTCCTCCCACAGTTCCCCGACCCGGAAACAAGACCGTGTTCACGCCAGGTTCCGGGGAGCGACCAGGCTGGACCTCGTTGGAGCGCTACAGGTGGCCCCTCTCTGGCGCAGACGGTGGTTCTCATGTGCGGAGGGACGCCTCCGCTGCGCTGGCCTGCTCCTTCCAACGCGCAGAGTTCACGCCCATCACGATAAGCCAGAGCTGCAACGGAATTTCCGCAAGGCCGGAGGCAACAGCGATGAGGGGAAACAGATAGCTTGCGAGCGGCGGTAAGAGATAGAGCATCCACCCCACTCCATCAATCATCAACAGCACCCCCAGAATGCGCGGCATGAAGGTCGAACGGAACATGAGGTAGCCACTCAGGACGCACCAGCATCCGAAGAAGACCAGATCAACGTTGAAAGCCTGCCCATTCACCTTGAGAAATGCAAATGCCAGCGCCTGCACCTGTGCCGACGTAAAGGCGCTGAGTCCGCTCCCGCCTTGCAAGACGAGCAAAGGGGCGAGATACAAGAGGCCGGTGAGCGCCTGCATCGCGCAGCAGATGAGTACAACGCACAAAGCGAGGAAAGCGATGGTCCGGTTCACTGGCTGAAACAACTCATAGAAGAGCAGCGCCCACGTGACATGGAACACCACCCCCAGGAGTGAGGCTGCGAACCCCACCCAAAATAACGGCTGGTGCGCCAGGATATTGGATGCTGTCGCCGCAGCATTGCCAGCGACAACCAGGCTGCCGAGAATGAACACCTGCCCACCCGCCGAGGCCAGCCCTTCGAGCGCTTCAAACACTCCAGCGATTCTGGCCTTGAGACGCGGCGACCATGCTGCCATCCGTTTCGTCATCTGAGCAGTTTCTGTCTGTTGCTGTGGGTTTCGGGACTCCCCAGTCCCAGGTTGTGCTTGCATGTATTTTCTCCAAGTTCGCTGGGATTCGAGCGATACGGTTTACCTGGCATCTGCCCCGTCTGCCTGGCCAGGTGTAATGCAAACGACCGAGAGCAAGGGTAGTCCGACATCGCGCACTTTTCTGAGCACGCCATACAAGGCGGCCTGATCAACCACCGGGCCGGTGAGCAGCGTCTCGCCGTTGGCGTCCAGCGTCATGGTCAAGCCCTCAAACCAATCTGACCAGTGAGAACCCAGATGGCCCTTGATTCTGATTTGATAGACCAGGGGTTCACCTGGATCCGTTCTTGGGTTACGTGTATTTGCCATGATCCTGTTCCTGGTGTGGCCGGTCAGCACCGCCTGTACTACTTGCTCGATCTACCAAGAGCATAGCTCCATGACCGTATGCGTGTAGAGACACGAAAGGGGGGTTTAGGGTGGTGTTTGCGTTGTTGGCAGAGAACCCCGAAAGGGGTATTTGGGGTGGTGCTGTGGGGACTACAACAAACCCAACGCGCGGGCACGGGCGACCGCTTCTGTGCGCCGTTGGACCTGGAGCTTGCCGAAGATTTTCTTATTGTGCCCTTTCACCGTTTCCAGGGCAATGACCAGCCGCTCGCTAATTTCCTGATTCGAGAGGCCCTGGGCAATGAGCCGGAGCACTTCTCGCTCGCGGCGGCTGAGTGGCTCAAGTAGGGGTGGGGCAGGGGGCAGATGCGATGGGCCTGCGTGCTGCTGCGCCTCCACTTCAAAAGCCGCCAGCAGGTTCCGCAGATAGTCTGGCATCCTCCCCTGAACTGCGACGGCAGCCAGGAGGTGCGCCATCGTGCGCCCTTCGTCAACAAAAAGCCTGATGAAGCCCTCTGGCTCTGCCAGCGCCAGCGCGTCCAAGAGGAGACGCACCGCCTGGTCCTGGTCGCCCTGGACCTGAAAAGCCAGCGCCTCCAGCACCAGCACCTTGAGCCGTTCATCCGCCCACCCCCTGGCCTCCGCCTGCCTTCTCCAGGGAGCGAGCACTGCCAGGGCTGCGGTAGGGTCGTCCTTTGCCAGGAGGACGCGGGCCTGGCTGAGCGGGTGATCATGCGCCTCTGCCAGATGCGCGGCGGCAACCACGTTCCCCTGGCGCAGGAATGTTAACACCTGAGCGGCAGCCACTTCAGAGATGCAAGACACGAAGTGCTGCCGACGCACGGACTGATTGGTTGAGGCCAGCAGAGCGGCTGCACCAGCCACGTCGCCCTGGGCCAGTTTCAGACGGGCCAGAAACACCTCACAGGCAGCGAATCGGTCAACATCGCCCTCATACTGCCGCGCCAGGTGGAGGCTCTGTTGTCCGTGCTGC
This sequence comes from Ktedonobacterales bacterium, assembly GCA_036557885.1. Lineage (GTDB taxonomy): Bacteria > Chloroflexota > Ktedonobacteria > Ktedonobacterales > DATBGS01 > DATBGS01. The sequence goes on along the minus strand of DATBGS010000059.1, from coordinate 19,918 downwards.
TCTGCGGCCTCCAGATCGTTCCATTCGTAACAGATGCGGGCCAGGCCCAGATGCGCTTCGTAAGCAATCGGCAGCGGCATATCCCCTGCCAACTGCAAGGCGCGCCGGTAGGTCTTGGCTGCTTGATGAAGCTGGTTCTCTGCTTCCTGGACAGTGCCCAGGCCGGATGTAGCTATCAAGGTGAAAAAGGGGTTCCCAGATGCCTGGCTGAGGGCGATGGCTTCAGTATAGGTTCGATGGGCCGCGACACGGTTTCCCTGGAGGAGATAGGCCAGCCCTAACATACAGTGGGCGGTCGCGCGGAAAACCAGGTTCTTGGGGTGCAAATGCTCCAGGGCGCGGCGCGCCTGGGCCAGCATGGTGTCTACCTGGTGCTGATTTGTAGCCAATGTGGCCCTGGTAGTGGCAATTTGCCCGATCAGGTCTTGGGTCTTTTCGTCTGGCTCGCTACCTTGTAGGGCTTTTTCAGCCGCTCGCAGCTTCTCTTCGACGCCGGTCGTTTGGCCGAGAACCAGTAACCCCGAAGCATACCTCACTAACATAGCGGGCCTGGCATCCAGTACGGTTGGTGGCAGCGACGCCAGCCAGTCCAGAAGAGTCGTCATCGCGCCACGAAGATAAATAGGAATTCTCTTGCCGCCCATCATAATACGCGCAGCACGCTCCACATCATTGGCCGCCGCTGCATGCTGAAACGCTTCCAGCTCCAAGCCCTGTGCTTCATACCAGGTGCTTGCTCGGAGGTGCAATGCGTTCACCTGGCTTTCCGTCTCCCCCGGAGACAGGGCTATGCGCTGGCGCAGGCGCTGCCGCAGCAACTCCGCGAAGAGATGATGATAGCGATACCACCGCCGCTCGTGATCCAGGGGGACGAGGAACAAGTTGGCGTGTTCGAGAGATTCCAGGGTGGCTTGCCCAGAAATTGAGAGGTCGAGCACCACCGCCTCACACAGCGGGCCACACAGGCGCTCGAGGATCGAGGTACGCAGCAAAAACGTCTGGATGTGTTCAGGCTGCTGATCGAGGACTTCTTCCACCAGATAGTCCAGCACAAACTGGTGACTGCCCGTGAACGACTGAATGAAGCGGGCGGCGTCTGGCTGCTGCTGCAAGGAGAGTGCGGCCAATTGCAGGCCAGCAATCCAGCCCTCAGTGCGGGTGGCAAGCAGCCCAATGTCCTCGGCTGAGAGGGGGAGGCCCATCACGTGGGTGAGAAATTCGTCGGCTTCGGCCAGAGTAAACCGCAAGTCGGCAGCGCGCAGTTCCGTCACATGGCCCTGGGCGCGCAAGCGGGCCAGAGGGAACTGCGGATCCTCGCGGGTGGCGATGACCAGATGTATCTGGGGGGGTAAATGCTCGACGAGATACGTGAGGGCCTGGTCCACCGCTTTAGCATCAAGAACGTGGTAGTCATCCAGGACCAGGGCGAGAGGGCCAGAGAGGGTAGTCAGGTCATTGAGCAGGGCAGTTAGAACCGATTCGGTGGATGGTGGCTGCGAGGAGTGAAGCGCTCCCAATACCTTTTCTCCAAGAGTTGGTGCAATCGTCTGCAACGCCGCGATGACGTACATCAGAAAGCGTGCGAGGTCGTGATCTCCCTCGTCCAGCGACAGCCAGGCGGTTGGTCGCTCGCACTCAGCCAGCCAGGCGCTAACCAGCGTCGTTTTCCCAAAGCCGGCAGGGGCAGAGAGCAGGGTCAGTTTGCCTTGCAGCCCCTCGTTGAGCCGCGCGATCAGGCGGGGGCGGCTGACCGCGTGAGGCCGAGTTGGGGGCCTATACAGTTTCGTGGCTAAGATGGGCGTAGACATGAATCAAGTATAAAAACCACAGCGCTCCTCTGTCAACGAGGTAGTTCAAGAGCGCTCCTGGTGGGTACTTCGGATGGCGGCTACATCCCAGACGGGTAACAAGCTGGCGTGCCGCACGATCTCTTGTCCCGATGCCATCGGGATGCTGGTCCTGGCAGAGGCCGGGACAATCTTCCCGACGGCATTGGGACGCTGCTCCCATCCCAACGGGACGCCAGGTCGGCTACACTTTCCCCAGCGAGAGACTCAACAAACCCTTCCTGCCTGTGTTCTTCGTGGCAATCTATGAAAGGAGTGTCACCTTATGGTCACCATCGAACAGAGTACCATTATCAACCGCCCCATTGAGGAAGTCTTTGCCTACGTGAGCGATCAGCGCAATAGTCCCCAGTGGCAAGACGGCGTGGTGGACGTGCAGCAATCTCCCGAAAGCCCAGTGGGGGTAGGTACCAAGGTTACGCTGGTGCGTGTCTTCCTGGGTCGGAGGCTGGAGCAGCACGCTGAGGTCGTCGCCTATGAGCCTCCCACGAGGTACGCCTTCGCCAGCACCTCTGGTCCGTCTACCACCGGGACGAACCGCTTCGAGGCAACTGCGGAGGGGACCAAAGTCACCATCGCGTTCGAGATGCAGGCGGGCGGCTTGTTTTCCCTGGCGGAACCGCTGGTAGCCCGTAACCTCAGGCGGAGTGTGGAGGCCGCGCTCGGTAATCTGAAAGACCTGCTCGAAAGCCGAGCAGTGGAAGCTCCATCCTAAAGAAAGGGGAGATGAACATGTCAGCACTTAAGAGTTTTCCCACTGGCGCGGGAACGACCACGCGCGGGCGCTCCGTCCTGGATGTGGTGATGCTGGTGGGGCTTTTCGTCGTCGTCGTGGCCGATGGGGTGTCCCAATTCCTCGAAGGCGCGATCATTCCGCCGGTGCTGGTCTTCCAGGTGCTCTATCTGATCTGCGGCATCGTCGTAGCAACCGGCTGGCGCTGGGCCATGCTCCTGCCACTGGTATGCTGCACGCTCGGCATCGTGGGAGACTTCGCGTCGGGGTTTCCAGAATATGCCCTCACGCATCCGAGCGCCAATGTCGTCGCATTCGGCTTATTCGTTCTGGAGTATCCCCTCCTGGCGCTGGTGATCGGCGTCAGCGCCCTCAAGCTCGCGCAAATGCTGCGGCGTGAGCCGTTCCACGCGCCGCGTGCGCTCTCGCCCGCGTTGGGTGCTGTGGCTGGCCTCATGCTCGGCGCGTTCCTGATTGGGGCCATCGCTCAGGCGCCCGCTGCGGCTGGCGCGACCACCGGCCAGACAGGGAGCGTCACTGTGCATCTGACGGCTACCCGCTTCGCCCCGGACATCGTAGCGCTGCATACAGGCGACAGGCTCACCCTCGTGGACGACGCCCCGGTCCCCCATACCATCACCAATGGTGTCTGGAGCAGCGATAATCGGCCCGTGCCGCGCGTGGAGCCAGGAGCGCCCCTGATCAACAATATCGAACTCAACAACAACACAGCCATCATTGGTCCGTTCGCTACGCCGGGCACGTACCACCTCTATTGCACAATCCACCCTGGCATGACCCTGACAATCCTGGTGGAGTGAGCAACCGCACCACAGGTCGCTACAAGGAGGCACTATGGGGGTATTGAACTTTTTCAACGCATACCGTCTTACTGGTGTGCTGCTGATAGTAGCCGGTATCTTGTTCGGCATCGGTGCAAGCCTCCCAATTTTTGGCGAGAAGGGGAACTGGAACATCTACACCTTGCCTATACAAGCACAATTGCAGGCTATTGCCAATAATCCGAACGCCTGGCGCTGGGGCAATATCTTCACAGGCACCGCTTTCGTCGTGCTCCTGGCCGGACTGAGCCTGTTTACAACGATCCTGGAAGAAGCAAAGGAGCAGGTATTCTCTCGCCTGGGGCTGGTTGGCTTGCTCCTGGCTGCGGGCCTGTGGGTGATCTTCTCGGCCTTTCGCGGTGTGGTCGGCGGATGGGCTGCACAGGAGTTCGCCGCGACGGGGACGGTGCCGACCTACTACGAGCCGCTGGCGAAGTTTGCCTTCGTGCTCTTCTTTACCTATGCCGCCATCGGGTTCCTGGCGCTGGCGTCTTACGGAGGGTCATTGCTGCGGATCGAACTCTTGCCCGCGTGGGCAGGGTGGGCAACGCTGCTCTTCAGCGTCGCCATGCTGGCCCTGTTGCTCATCACGGGGGATAATCTCCCGCTTTTCCACTACATCCCACCCTTGCTGATTGGGATATTGCTCCTGGTGCATGGGTGAGGAAACGGTAGCTAAAGCTGTCTCCTGCTCCTCTGGGGAGGAGCAGGAGGCAACTGAACCAGGCGAGCGATTTTGTGCTAGCTGAGCAGGAAGTATTATAAACGTTCATAGGATTTCTAGCGAATTGGTGCGTTTTCTTGCGTTTCCTGCTTCTTGACAAAGCGTTGTAGAAATGCTATATTAGCATCATGGAACAAGAACGCAGAATCCAACGGATGTCGGTGTATTTCCCACTCGATTTATTGGAGCGGGTGCGAGCGCATGCGGACAAGGAGCGACGTTCTTTCAACAAAGATGTGCTGTGGCTCATTGAACACGCGCTTCGAGAGGAGGAGACGGATGCAACTGGTCGAACAGCACGTCATCGCCCGTCGTGACCCGCGCTTTGCACCCATAGATGAGGCGTCCTTTGCCGCCAAAAACCTCTACAATGCCGCGCTGTATCTGATTCGCCAGTCCTTCATCTGGGAGGGGCACTATCTGGAGTATCAGGCCGTTTATCACCAGATGAAGCACCATGAAGCCTACAAAGCGCTCCCTGCCAAGGTTGCCCAGCAGGTCTTGAAACTGCTGGACAAGAACTGGCAGAGTTACTTTGCCGCGCTGGTAGCCTATCGGGAAGACCCGTCCAAGTTTGTGGGACGGCCTAAGATGCCCCACTACAAGGACAAAACCGATGGGCGGCAGGTGCTGATTTACACGACGCAAGCCCTGGGAACAGCGGCCTTGCGACGAGGAGAGATTTGCCCCTCGAAGTTGCCCATCACCATTCAGACCAAACGGACCCGTATCGCGCAAGTCCGTCTCGTCCCTCAGCCTGGCTTCTATGTGGTGGAAGTGGTCTACCAGCAGACAGAAGCCCTGCCCTCCTGCGATTCGACCCTGTACGCCGCTGTCGACTTAGGAGTAGATGTGCTGGCCGCGTTAACTTCAAACAAGAAGGGCTTTGTGCCCCGGCTTGTTAACGGACGCCCCCTCAAATCTACCAACCAGTTCTACAACAAACGGCGTGCCGAGCTTCAGGAAGCCTTGGGACATCCGGGCAGCACGCGACGGATGGAACGATTAACGACCCGTCGCAATCGGAAAATTCAGCACGCTCTGCACACGGGGAGCCGTTACATCATTGACGTGCTCTTACAGGAAGGCATCGGCACGCTCATTGTTGGCAAGAATCTGCTGTGGAAGCAAGAAGTCAACATGGGCAAGGTGAATAATCAACACTTTGTCCAGATTCCCCACGCGCGCTTTATCGAACTGTTGACCTACAAAGCGCAACTTGTGGGGATCGCGGTTATTGTGCAGGAAGAAAGCTACACTTCCAAGGCCAGCTTTCTTGATCGGGATGCCTTGCCGGTCTATGATGGGAGCCACCCACGCAAGTACGAGTTTAGCGGCAAACGGGTCAAGCGCGGGCTGTATCGGGCCAGCGGCGGGCGAACGCTCCATGCGGATGTGAACGGGTCGTACAATACGCTCCGAAAAGCAGTCCCTGACGCCTTTGGCAGGGGGATAGAGGCGCCCGTAGTTGCGCCAGTACAGGTAACCTTGGGTTCGGTCAGACTTGCCAGGGGCGCAAGCAATCCAGGTTGCAGTACCAACTCATCACTAGTTCGCTAGTGATTGGATACTATAATAGGCGTGAACAACATCATCCCCAGCAGCCAGCCAGGGCAGCACACAAGGATCAGGGAGATGAGTGTAGCACCAGCACCAACCAAAACAGAGAGCCGTTCCCACACCGGCGATATACACTTGCGGGGGCGCTGGCTTCTGCTCGCCAGAGGCGCGTGGCTCGCGCTGGTCATTCTCACCCTCGTGATCTTCGGAGCCTCCCTTCCGGTGTACGTGGCACAATTGCACACTCCCTGTGCTGGGACGGTCTGCGCTGTCTCCTCCCAGCAACTCTCTTCTGAACAAGTAGAAGCGCTCAAAGGGATAGGCTTGTCTCCGGGTGATTACACAGCGTCTATGATCGCCCTCACCCTTGCCATCATGGTGGAGTGTGTGGTAGTTAGCACTGTGATCGTCTGGCGCAGATCCCATGACCGGATGGCGATGTTGGTCGCACTTATGCTCGTGACGTTAGGCCCTCTCAATGCGACAAGCACCATTCTGGCGAGTCCCTCCTCTTGGCAGGTGCCCAACGAATGCCTATTTTTCCTTTCTAATACCTTGTTCGTGCTGGTCTTTCTCTTGTTTCCAAGCGGGCAGTTTGCTCCGCATTGGATGCGCTGGAGCAGCGTGGCGTTGCTCGCAGGACTCGTCCCTACGGCTTTCCTCGCGCCTCTCACGCTCACTACTCCGGTTGGCTGGCTTGGCGTTCTCATCTTCCTCGGCGAGCTGGCGACGCTTGTGATCGTCCAACTTCACCGCTACCGGCGAGTGTCCAGTCCACTGGAGCGCCAGCAGACCAAGTGGGTGGTCTTCGGTCTTGCCGTGCTCGTCACGCTCGGATTTGGGGGAGAATTGCCTCCTTTGATCTTCTCAATGCTCGCCGACCCCCATTCGCCTTATGGATCGCTCTATCGGCTCGCTGTGGGGACCATCATCTCCTGCCTGGGGCTCTTGATCCCGCTCTTGTTTGGGTTTGCCATCCTGCGCTACCGGCTGTGGGAGATTGACCTCATCATCAATCGGACGCTGGTATATGGAACGCTGACGATCCTGGTAGTGAGCGGGTATGTGCTGGTCGTCAACCTGCTCAGCGCCCTGGTGCGAAGCGATGCAGATGGCCTCTTTCCCTTGCTGGCGACGGGCCTCATCGCGGTTCTCTTCCAACCGCTGCGCGCGCGGCTCCAGCGGTTGATCAATCATCTCATGTATGGCGAACGCGATGAGCCATATACTGTCCTTTCGCGCCTCTTGAGCCGTTTGGAAACCACGCTGGCTGCTGAGGCGATTCTGCCAACCATCGTCGAAACCGTCGCGCAAGCCCTCAAGCTCCCCTATGTCGCGCTGGCCTTAAAACAAGGTGAGGCATTTATCACCACTGCCGCCTATGGGCTGCCCCAGACGGAGCCGCTCATCTTGCCGCTGGTCTACCAGACAGAAACCATCGGCCAGTTCCACCTGGCCCCACGCGCCCCAGGCGAAGGCTTCACTGCTGCCGACCGGAGATTACTCGCTGATCTGGCGCATCAAGCCGGGATCGCCGCCCATGCCGTCCAGCTTACCGCTGATCTCCAGCGCTCACGCGAGCGGCTGGTCACGACCCGCGAAGAGGAGCGCCGTCGCTTGCGGCGCGATCTGCATGACGGCCTGGGACCCACCCTGGCGAGCCTGACCCTTAAGCTGGATGCCGCTCGGAACCTGCTGACACAGCAGCCAGCGGCGGTGGACCTGCTACTAGCGGAGATGAAGGCACAGATGCAGGCCACGATTGCCGACATTCGGCGGCTAGTGTATGACCTGCGCCCCCCCGCGCTAGATGAACTGGGCCTGGTATCGGCGCTGCGGGAGCAGGCCATGCAGTATCGCCACCTGAACGGGGTCCAGGTGGCGATCGAAGCCCCGCCCCAGCTTCCAGCGCTACCGGCAGCGGTGGAGGTGGCGGCCTACCGGATTGTGCTAGAGGCGCTGACCAATGTGGCACGACACGCGCAGGCACAGACTTGCTGCGTGCGGCTTGCACTGGCCGACGCGCTGTCAATCGAAGTGATTGACGATGGACTGGGGCTGCCGAGCCAGCCCCAGGTTGGCATCGGACTCGCCTCGATGCGGGAACGGGCAGCCGAGTTGGGCGGGACGTGTGTCATTAGCACCGGAGCAACAGGAGGCACCCGCGTTCTGGCGCAGCTTCCATTAGCAAAGGAGTGACCCTTGGAACGCATTCGTGTCCTCATCGCTGACGACCATCCCCTCTTTCGTGACGGGGTGCGGACCCTGCTCCATTCGGTGCCGGAAACCGAGGTGGTAGGAGAAGTTGCCACCGGAGAGGAAGCGATTGCTCAAGCAGCGGCGCTCCAGCCCGATGTCATTCTCATGGACCTGCACATGCCCGGATTGAACGGCATTGAAGCCACCCGAACTATTCTGCACACCAGCCCGCATGTTGGCATTCTGGTTTTGACGATGTTTGAAGAAGACGATTCGGTGTTTGCAGCCATGCGAGCGGGCGCGCGGGGCTATCTGCTCAAGGGAGCCGATCAGACGGAGATTCTACGCGCCATTCACGCGGTCAGTCACGGCGAGGCAATCTTCAGCCCGGCCATTGCCCAGCGGCTGACACAGTATTTCGTAGCGCTGGGACAGGCCCCGCTCCCGCTCGCCTTTCCTGAACTGACTGACCGGGAACGAGAGGTTCTGGGGCTGCTTGCCCAGGGATGCAGCAATGGCGAGATTGCTAGCCGCCTCGTCCTGAGTCAGAAAACAGTGCGCAACCATGTCTCCAACATCTTCAACAAGCTCCAGGTCGCAGACCGGGCGCAGGCAATCATCCGCGCCCGCGAGGCAGGGTGGAGGTAAGGCCATCCCGGTTGGCTGCTCTAACAGGCTCAGATCTCTCCTCTGAAGGGCCAGGCCGCTTTAGCAAACTGGCAATCCTGAAAGAAGCGGGAAGAACTTCCCATCCAATTGGGAATGTGCCTCATGCGGCGGGAACACCTCACCAACTACATTAGAAATAAGCGACGTGCCATGAGTACGGCGCACACACACAATTGGTGAAAAACAACAAAGGAGTTCCTCTCATGCCACCCGAAAAAACAAACAAAGCTGGCAGCAGGCCATCGGTATTCTATCGCTTTGGCTTGCTGCTGGCTCACCATCGCTGGTTCGTCATCATTTGCTGGGTGATCTTGCTGGGCGGCGGCATTCTGCTGATCCCACGTTTCCAGAAGAGCCTGACAGGTTTTCCGCTGGATGTGAACGGGTCCGATTCGCAGCAGGTGCAAACCCTCCTCCAGCAGCGCTTTGCGCACGCATTTTCCGAACAGGATTTGCTTGTCTTTCACTCAGACACGCTCACCATCCAGGATGCGGCCTATCAACAGGTCGTGGCCCAGGCCGTTCAGACCATCGCTAAAGAACCGGGCGTGGTAGCTGTGATCAGCCCACTCGATCAAGAGGCCCAGGGGCAAGTCTCCTCTGATCAGCATGCCGCGCTGGCGCTGGTTGGCCTGCGCGGAGATGACAATGCCTTGCAAGCACTGGTTCCCAAGCTTGCTCAGGCGGCCCAATCCGCCGCTACGTCGCAAGTCCAGGTCTACCTCACAGGGAATACGGGAGTAAATCTTGCGCTGGCTACTCAGGAAGAAGCCGACCTGGAGCAGTCCGAGCGTCTGGGGCTGCCCATTGCTTTGCTCGTTCTGGTGGTGGCCTTTGGTTCGCTGGTGGCAGCAGGTCTGCCGCTGCTGTTGGCGCTCGTTGGCGTAGTGGTCGCGTTTGGCGTCCTGGGGATTCTAACCCTCTTCACCAGCTTTGGCTTGTTCATTGAAATCATTGCCCCCATGATTGGGTTGGGGGTGGGCATTGATTATTCCCTCTTTCTCATCACCCGCTATCGGGAAGAGTTAGGCCGTCGCTCCAGTCGGGATGAGGCGGTGGCGCAGACGCTGGCAACGACGGGCAAGATGATCTTTTGCTCTGGCGTTATTGTGCTGATCTCCCTTGCCAGCATGTATCTGGTCAACATGAAGATTTTTGCCGACATCGCCTCTGGGGCGATGGTGACTGTTGCGGTGATGCTGGCGGTGGCGCTGACCCTCTTGCCAGCCATCCTGACGCTGCTCGGTCGCAGGGTCAACCGTTTGTCACTTCCCTTCCTGCGCCAGACCATCGAACACACTGGCCCCGAACATGGCTTCTGGGCGCGGTGGGCACAGGGCATCATGCGCCGCCCGCTGCTGTGGGCGCTGTTCTCGTTTGCGCTCCTGGTGCTGCTGGCGGCCCCGCTCTTTCAAATTCGGTTGGGCATTAACCTGGGCGCAGGCGCTATCAGCAACGAACCGGTGGGGAAAGGATTGACCATTTTACAGCAGCAGTTTAGCCAGGGAGCCATTTCGCCTATTCAGATTGGTGTGGAGAGCAAGCATGGCCCCTTGAACGATGCTGATCTGAACATCGTGGCACAACTGACAACCGCGCTCAAGGCTGACCCAGCGGTAGCGAGTGTCGCATCGGTGACAGACCTGCTCGATCAAGTGGCTGGCAATCACTCTGCTGCCGCGCTCGCGGCGGTAGCGTCTCAGCCGCAGGGAGCCGCAGAACTTGGCTATCTGGTCAACCTGTCGCGGGGAGGGGATGTTACCATTGTGACGGTGATTCCACGCGCCGCCTCGGACTCCAACGAGGCCGTTCAACTCGTGCGGCACATCCGCAGCACCATCATTCCCCAGACACAGGAACAGGCCCAGGTGAATATGTACGTGGGCGGGTTCTCGGCGCAAATCGTGGATATGTCCGATGAGTCGTTACGGAAACTGCCGCTGGTGTTGGGTCTGGTGCTCGGCCTCTCGTTCCTCTTCCTCACACTGATCTTTCGGAGTCTCTTCCTGCCGCTCAAAGCCATCTTGATGAACCTCCTCAGCGTAGGTGCGGCCTATGGTCTGCTGGTGCTGGTCTTCCAGAATGGCCTGGGCGAGCGTCTCTTCCATTTCACCTCGCCGGGCTATTTGCAGGTCTATCTTCCCCTATTCACCTTCGCACTGCTCTTTGGGCTGTCTATGGATTACGAAGTGTTTCTCATTGGCAGAATGAAGGAGGAATGGGAGCGCGTCGGGAGCAATGAGCAAGCCGTTGCGCGTGGGCTACAACATACGGCGCGAGCCATCACCTCGGCAGCCGCGATCATGGTTGCCGTCTTTGCTTCGTTCGCCTTTACCCGCGTGCTGGAAACCCAGGAGATCGGCTTCGCCCTGGCTACCGCGATCTTCATTGATGCAACGCTCATCCGCGTGATCCTGGTACCTGCTGCGATGCGCCTGATGGGCCACTGGAACTGGTGGTTCCCGCGTGCCCTGGACCGCGTGGTACCCAGAATCAATCTGGCTGAAGGGGCGGATGTGCATGAGGCACCTGCCGAGAGCGCGGAACAGATCGAGGTGGCAAGTACCTAGTTGCTCGTGAGAGTTGAGGAGCCTGGCGCCCAGGCCAGGTTCCTTTCTCCACAAAAACGGGCCATGCTATGGGTTTATAATACTACGTGCAGCCGCACTTGGTGCAGCCGCGCCTGGGGCCGATGCCCTGGGTGCCGAGGAGAGATTTCCTGATGTCACCACGAAAAACACTCGTTTCGACGCCATCGTCGGCAGGCTCGCGCCTGCATGGGACACGTCTGCTCATTGCCAGAAGCGTGTGGGTGACGCTGGCGCTCCTCTCGGTTGGAGTATTCATGGCCGCCCTTCTAGTCTATTATCTCCACTTGCATGCCAGCCCACTCCCTGCCCAACCGCTTCAGGTTGCCCCGACAATCAACGGATATACGGCGCTTGTCTTGCAGTACACCCCTTTGACTGATGAGTACGCCACATTCAACACGGCCCTGGTGAATGTGCTGGCGCTCTTCTGGATTGGGATCGGTCTTGTGATTTTTTGGCGCCGCTCTGATGACTGGATGACGTTGTTTGTCGCCCTGGCGCTCGTGCTGCTGGGCACAAACTTCTCCCCGGTCAACCCGTTTTTGGCGATTGTGCTTGGTCCTACCTCACCCGGTGGGATTCTGATCACCTGCCTGCAAGGGCTGGCCTGGAGTTTCATCCCCCTCTTCTTTGCGCTCTTCCCCGATGGCCGTTTTGTCCCTGGTTGGACGCGCTGGCTGGTCCTGGGATTCCTTGTCTCCCAGGTACCCCTGTACGTGCCGTCGAACTGGCCTTTTTCTTTTGCGCAGTGGCCGCCGCTGCTCCTGGCCGCGCCGGTGATTATCGTGGAGGGCGTGCTGCTGTTTGCCCAACTCTACCGCTACCACCGGGTATCCAGTGTTGTCCAGCGCCAGCAAACCAAATGGGTGCTGTTCGCCATGCTCGTTGCCATACCGATAGATGTCGCCAATATCTTGCCCGCGCTCGCCTTTCCAGCTTTGCGCCAACCGGGGCCGGTGCACACGCTCTATATCTTGTTTAGCGAGGTGACGCTTCCCGGCATTGTGCTCCTCATCCCGCTCACCATCGGCTTTGCCATGCTGCGCTATCGGCTCTGGGAAGTTGATCTGCTCATCAATCGCACGCTGGTGTATGGGCTGCTCACAGCAGGCATTATTGGCCTCTATCTGCTGGTTGTCGTGGGCTTTGGGACGCTGCTTTCCTCGCTGGGAAATCTGTTCTTTTCGCTTCTGGCGACTGGCATCATTGCGGTTCTCTTTCACCCGCTGCGCGAGCGGCTCCAACGAGCCGTCAACCATCTGATGTTTGGGGAGCGTGACGACCCCTACCGTGTCCTCTTGCGCCTGGGGCAGCGCCTGGAAACCACGCTTGCCCCTGAGAAAGTGCTGCCCACTATTGTGGAGACGGTGGCCCAGGCGCTCAAACTCCCCGCTGCCGCCATCGCCTGGAAACGGAACGGGCCAGCTTCTGCCGAATCCATGACCGTTGCCTCCTACGGGAGCGCAGAGGACCACGAGCCGCGCCTGCGTGTCCCGCTGGTCTACCAGCAGGAAGTCGTGGGGGAACTGGTTCTCGCGCCACGCTCGCCTGGTGAGTCCTTGACCGATGTTGATCAACGGCTGCTGCATGAACTGGCTCGCCAGGTGAGCGTGGCCGTCCACGCGGTGCGCCTCACCGCTGATTTGCAGCGTCTGACCAGCGACTTGCAGCGCTCCCGCGAGCGGCTGGTGTCGGCGCGGGAGGAGGAGCGCCGTCGTCTGCGCCGCGACCTGCACGATGGGTTGGGGCCTCGGCTCGCCAGCCTGACCCTCAAGCTGGAGACAGCTCGCAACCGCCTGGCGCATGATCCGCTGGCTGACCCGCTGCTCTCCGATCTGATCACGCGCACCCAGGAGGCAGTGGCCGATGTGCGCCGTCTGGTGAACGCGCTGCGCCCACCAGCGCTTGACGAATTGGGCCTGCTCCCAGCACTGCACGAGCAAATCCTGCAATACAGCGACCTGGGCAATCAGGCGCTCCATATCAGCCTGGAGGCGCCCACCAATCTGCCACCCTTGCCAGCCGCAGTTGAGGTGGCCCTGTTCCGCATCGCTCAAGAAGCGCTTACCAACGTGGTCCGGCACGCCCAGGCCAGTCGCTGTGTGATCTCTCTGGCGCTGCGTGAGCGTGAGCAAGCGTTGGAACTCTCGATCATAGACAACGGGCGCGGGCTTCCGCCGATACGAGGTACAGGAGTGGGTCTGGCTTCGATGCGCGAGCGCGCAGAAGAGCTTGGGGGAAGCTGGGAGATTGAGTCACTCCCCACCGGAGGGACAGGCGTCCGTGTTCGGCTGCCCTGTTTGCTGCCCACCCTTGCTGCTCCCCTTGAGCCAAAACTACCTCTGACAGCGCTGGGAGAAGCGTCTTGATGAACACGATACGCATTCTTATTGCTGACGATCATCCGCTCTTTCGGGATGGGATGCACGGGTTATTGGACTCGGTGCCCGATACGGAGGTGGTCGGTGAAGCCGCAAGCGGAGAGGAAGTGATCAGCCTGGCAGTCACCTTGCAGCCCGATGTGATCCTGATGGACATCAAAATGCCGGGTACGAACGGCATCACCGCGACTCGTGAGATCGTGGCGGCCAGTCCACACGTTGCCATCTTGATGGTGACGATGCTCGAAGATGACGCATCGGTTTTTGCCGCCATGCGTGCCGGGGCGAAAGGCTACATCCTCAAAGGGGCGAATCAGGCCGAAATGCTGCTGGCAATTCGGGCAGTAGCCAGGGGCGAAGTGATTTTTGGTCCCAACATCGCCAAACGCTTATTGCGCTTCTTCGCTACCTTCCAGCCCGCCACCCCGCGCGTCTTCCCCGAACTGAGCGACAGAGAAACAGAGCTGCTGGCCCTGATGGCACAAGGCCAGAACAACCAGGAGATTGCAGACCACCTGGGCTTGACACTCAAGACCGTGCGCAACCATGTCTCCAACATCTTCAGCAAACTCCAGGTCGCTGATCGGGCGCAGGCGGTACTCCGCGCGCGCGAAGCCGGGCTGGGGGAGGGGTAGGAGGTGCGCTATAAGCACTCCTCCCGCACAGGCTCAAACAAAAAACACGGTGCACTTGAGCGAGGCACTAGCCGACCTCGCAGACCAGTAGCCCTTCAGCACGTGACCTGTGCTCCTGTTCCGGCCAGGCCATATCGAGTCGCTCCCAGGTGAGTCCGGCATCTGCTGACCGATACACGCCCTGGTTGTTCGCCGCATAGAAGACCCCAGGTTCGGCTTCGTTGGCGGAAAGCTGCGAGGCGAGCATCCCCCGCGAGGCAGGCAGCCCGTCCTGCACCTGCTGCCAGCTTCCCTCGCTGACACGGCGATAGATGGCCGACGCGGCGCTCAGGGGGTTGTGGGCCTGCTGTGGGCCGTCGGCTGCCGAGACGACCAGCGTCTCTGGGCTGCCTGGGTCAACAGCCAGCCCCCAAAGATAGTGATGCTGTAGTCCAGCGCCGGGCCGCTCCCAGGTGTCGCCGCCATCACGGCTCTCCACAAAGCCCTGGCCTGGTTGCATAAAACCATCGCCCGCTGCGGAATAGATGCGGCCTGGTGGCTGGTGGGGCAAGCCGAGTGTATGGGTATCGAAGGGTCCGTCCGGCTTGCGGTCCTCCCAGGTCTGGCCGCCGTCGAAGCTCCGCACCAACGCGCCCGCCTCAATTGCCACATACAACCGCCCCGCCTGGTGTGGGTCAAGGCCAATAGCGCGGACGTGGCTGGTGTAGGGGCGGGGCGGAAAGCTCCAGGTTGGCGCCGAGGGCAGGGTGAGCAGGCTCGTAAGTTCCTGCCAGGTCTTTCCGCCATCCTCGGAGCGGTACAGCGCGCTGGGTTCGGTCCCCGCATACACGACGCCAAAAGCTCCAACCCGCTCGGCCCGACTCACCACCACCGCCATGATCTGTGGTGAACGAATACCATCTCCGGCGGGCTGCCAGCTCGCGCCAGCATCCATGCTTCGCCACAAGCCGCGCCCAAACGTGCCAGCGTAGAGGTGTTCTGGCTGGAGGGGATCAGCCGCGATGCAGTAGGTCGGCAGCCCCTCAAGCTGGCTTTGGGCTTGCCAGTGCCCTGGCTTTCGCCGCAGCACCAGCAACCCATCGGGCAAAGCAATGTAGATGGTGGTCATAGAATCTCTCCTGAGTTCTCTTCCTGAAAAAGGCGCTTCCCTCTTGATAATGGCTGATGGGATGCGCCCCTTAAAGCTAGTGTTCTGGCTCAGCAGGTGATGTGAAAGAGGCCAACCACCGCGCCCTGGCTTTCGTTCCAGGCGTGAATGGCCTGGGGAGTGGGGTATCGCTCGACCTGGCAGTGCTTGCGCTGGAAATAGGCTGCTGCTTCCTCCGACAGAGTAACGCTGTCATATTGCCCCGTGCCAAGAATCAGGCGCTTCACCCCTTGCTCATAGACCTGCCTGGCCTCGGCCTCGGACAGCACATGCGAGGTGCCATAGACCGCCTTGGAGAGCTTCTTCTTGCGCTTTTTGATCTGACCGCTCAGCCGAATCAGGACATCGTGCTCGAAGCGCTGCCCCTCAATCGTAATCGAACCAAACGTCGTCTGATCAATGCTGGGCTTCATGGTCGTGTCCCCACGTGTTATCCCTCGAACAGATTCTCACCCCGATGCAGGCGCAGGGCAATCTGATAGGTCTGCCCCTGCGCGCGCGGTGTGGGCGCATGCGCCGCCAGGTAGCGCGCTGCTGCAATCAACATATGCACTGCTTCCGGCGTGCCACGCAGCAGTTCGTATTCGCTGAAAGCTGCCTCCAACGTCTGGATGCTGTGGAAATCACGATCCTCGCGCAGCAGCGCCTTGCCCAGCCGCGCCAGCAGGCGCCAATCTTCTCCTCCTTCACCCAGATACCTTGCCACAAGCTCTCCCGCCTCATTCACCTGCTGTTGCTTATCCAGGAGCGGCATCAACTGTTCCAACACCTGCTCAGGTTGGCGCCCCTTGGGCTGCGGCTCTGGAAGCTTCGCCGGAGGAATGTTGAGGAAGCGGTCCAGATAGATGCTCATGGCGGCATCCATCACTCCGCGCAGCAGTTCCGCCTGGGCCGTCTCCGGCTCTGGCACCGCTGCAATGCGTCGCATACCCCGATGGACGGCATGGGCAAAGGTGAAGGTATGCAACGTTGTATCCCAATCGCCAAACTCGTTGCTCAGATGGAAGCGGGCAATCCGCAGCGCTGCCGCATAGCTCACCGCACCTGCTACCTGCTCTGGCGTCGCGCCCTCACGCAGCGCCCGAAGTAGCGCCTCAATTGTCGCCTGGGGGTCATCTGCGAGCACGCGCTCGGCCAGCGCCACCCGCCCGGCCCACGCTCCGCGCGACTGGCGTCCTTCCGCCAACGCCTCTGGAAGCTGCGGGAACGCCTGCTCCAACAGAGCCACCAGATCAACGGGATGGCGCCAGGCGTTGCTCTCCTCCTGACGGCTGCCCACCGCGATGCCCCGCACCACACTGCTCAACACCGCCTCGGCCAGGTCTGGCTCCCACCCCACCAGATCGAGCGCCTCCAGCGCCTTGTTCACAAAGTCCAGCGCGTGCCCAATTTGCAGATAGCGGTAATCCGTAGCGGCAGCAAAGAGCAGTTCGGCCAGTTCCGCCTGGCTAAGGCCCGCTCGCACGGCGCTGACCAGCACGCGCTCAGCGCCCTCATCATCGCGCACCGCCAGGAATTGCCGGAACCAGCGCTTGAGTGTGGGCGCCTCTGGCGTTGGACCGGGCAGCGGCTTGAGGACAAAGCGCGGCGCTGCCCCGGCGGTTTCCCGCGAGACGGCATCCAGGCCCTGATACACCGCGCGGGGGCGATCTTCGGCGTCCAGATAGGGCAAGAGGTTGCCAAAACAGGTGAGCATAGTCAAGCCCTGGCCCCAGCCCATGCGCCGCTGATGGACGCCAAACTCCAGCCCCATGCCAAGTGGCTCGCGGGCGTCCCCCTCCTGATCGAGTAGCGCAATTGCGCTCTTCGCCAGCACTAGACGAATATCTTGCTCCAACCCATCGCGCAGCCGTGCGCGAGCGTGGGTGCGCAGGTCGCGCTCCCCACCAACATCCACCCAAATGTCATCGTCGCGCACCTCCACTGGGAAGACCTGCACATCATCCGCAAACTGGTCAAACGTGCCACCCGTGCGCAGATCAAAGCGGGCCGCATGCCAGTGGCAGGTCAGAATGCCAGCGCGGCAGGTGCCACGATCCAGGGGAAAGCCCATGTGCGGGCAACGGTTATCCAGCGCATATACCTGCCCCTCAGAGTGCCAGAGGACCAGCGTGCGACCGGCCACATGCACCGTCTTGCACCCACGTGCGTCCAGGTCCGAGAAAGCCGCCACGCGCTGCCAGTTCGTTCGTGTTGAGGGTTGGGATGTCATGGTCATAGCAGTACCTCCTGGTGGATGTCTGGAACACAAGATCGTCTGCACCCATTCTAACACCCTCCCCTGCTGCGCACCCTGTTCTCAAGGCGAGATTCTACCCCTGCACCTTTGGGCAGGTCGTGGCGAGTTTTGGCTATTTACAGCCTGGCATGGGACTCACCCTACCACCGGGAAGATCTGGGCATAGCCTGCGTCATAGCGCCACAGGGCGCTTCCATCACGGCTTTGGAAGGCGAGGACATCATCTTCCCCCGGCTGTCCGGTGAGCGTGGCATTCGTGACAGCATAGAGCACCCCTTCCATAGCCGCCAGAACCTGCACAAACACATCTGATGGGTAGCTCCAGGCAACCATGCCATCTGTGGTGGAGAGGGCCGTCAATCCTCCGCTAGAGGTATAGAGCAAGCCATCAGCGACCAGCAAAGGCGCTCCCACATCCTTCCCACTTGTCTGGATACGCCAGCGGAGAGAACCATCAGCGGCAGCGCGTGCCTCGAATATCCCATTTGTCTCCCCCAGATAGACCACTCCGCTTTCGAGCCTGGCGGATAGAGCAGGGCTTGGGCTGGTCTGCCAGCGCAAGGTACCTGCGCGGACATCCAGTGCCACCAGGGATGTCAAGGAACTCTCGTTCTGGGCCACGCTCGTAAGCAGATACACCACGCCTGCTTCTTCCCCCACCAGATGAATATCACCTGGGGCCTTCTGGGTTGAATAGCTCCATTGCGGGGCGCCTGAGCTTTCGTTGAGCGCCGTGAAACTGGCAACAACGGGGGAATTCGTGCGGTCTGCGGCCAGCAAGAAGATCTGCCCCTCTGCCACCGCAATTTGCTCAGGCGGATAGGAGGCATGGAACTGCCATTGCTGCGCGCCATCACTGGCACGCAGCGCAAAGAGGGTGTGTTGCTCCGCATTCCCAACATAGACCACGCCATCCACCACCCCTAGAACGGCGCCCGTTACCGAGGTAGTCCACCTGGAGGTACCATCGCTGGTATTGAGCGCAAAGACCGCCCCATCCGCAGGCACACCAAACGGAACGTATTCAGGGGTGGGGGAACGTGTGCCATAGACGCTCCCTTCGGTAACGACGGACACGACTGGCGAGCCACTGCCGATGAACTGCTTCCAGCGCAGCTTGCCACTGGCAGCATCGAGCGCGTCCACGTTCCCATCCGCTGTGCCAATGTAGACCATGTTGTGGTCCAGGACTGGATGAAACTGGACCTGCCCTTTCGCCTGATACGTCCAGCGCAGGCTCCCATCGCTGGCATTGAGCGCCAGGAGCGCTCGCTGTGCCGACGCATTGGGGGTGTCTTGTGGAGAGACAAAGCCGCTGAAATAGAGGCTCAAGGGAGCGGGCTGAGGCGGCGCTGTGGGAGCAACAAACGCGGTGGGTGAGCTACCAGGGGAGGCATCGCCACAACCAACCACCAACGGCACGATTAAGAGCGCTATGAGCCAGAGGACTCGGCTCATCCAGGGGCTGAGACTGGGAGCAAAAGGCCGCAAATAAACACGCATAGACGCCCCTTTCATGGGCCAGGCGCGAGCGAATGTCTTTCTAGAGAATAGTTTCCTTGCAATAGCGAACTATTGATTGGTTGGTACTGGTACAACTGGCCGCCTGCGCCCAAGGCAGGACTCACCAAGCCACCTGCACCGATACTGGCGCAACTACGGGCACCTCTATCCCCTGCCCGAAGGAGTCGGGGACTGCTTTTCTCAACGTGTTGTAACTTCCGTTGACATCCGCCTGTATCCGCCGCCCATTGCCTGCTCGATACAGCCCACGTTCAACCCGCTTGCCACTGAACTGATACTCTTGAGGGTTGGCCGGGTCGTACACCGGCAGGTCATCCAGATCAAGAAAGGAGGCTTTGGACGTGTAGCTTTCCTCTTGCACGCTCACCCGAATGCCTGCAAGCTCTGCCTTGTAGGTCAGCAGATCAATGAAGCGCGCATGGGGAATCTGGACAAACTTTTGATTGTTGACCTTGCCCATGTTCACTTCTTGCTTCCACAGGAGATTCTTGCCCACAATGAGCGTCCCGATGCCTTCTTGCAAGAGCAGATCAATGATGAAGCGGCTCGCCGTGTGGAGAGTATGCTGGACTCGGCGGTTGCGTCGGGTCGTTAAGCGTTCCATGTGGCGGGTACCGCCTGGATGCCCTAATGCTGCTTGCAACACAGCACGCCGTTTATTGTAGAACTGGTTGGTAGATTTGAGGGGGCGTCCATTAACAAGCCGAGGGATGAACCCTTTCTTGTTTGAAGTTAACGCAGCCAGCACGTCTACTCCCAGGTCTACAGCAGCGTACAACGTTGGGTCACAGGATGGCAGGGCTTCCGGGTGATTGTAGACAACTTCC
>DATBGS010000058.1:0-28930 GCA_036557885.1 Ktedonobacterales bacterium | reverse complement strand
CGAGTTGATGACCATCATCCAGGTGGCGATGATGGGCAAGCTGCCCTATACCGCGTTGAAAGAGGGCATCTTCACTCATCCCACCCTGGCGGAAGGGCTCAATACTCTGTTTATGACGCTCGATGCGTAGGAGCAAACAGGTGTACTGCTCGGTAGAGGGGTTGCATACAGAGAACCGAGGACCTTGCGCATCGTGCAGGAGAACGAAACCAGCAGCATGCGCCGTGCTGCCAGAACCTGGAGAGAGCCAAAGAATTGCAAGGACGCCTTGCACAAGAAGGGACAAGGACACCACATGAGCAGCAGCACCGCACGAGAGAGCGGGCAATTCACCATTGGCGGCGACCTCACCGTCAATCGCCTCGGCTTCGGGTCTATGCGTCTGACTGGCGAGGGCATCTGGGGCGAACCGCACGACCGGCAGGAAGCGCTGCGCACCCTCAAACGCTTGCCAGAACTGGGCATCAATTTGATCGACACCGCCGATAGTTACGGTCCCGAAATCAGCGAGAGCCTGATTCACGAAGCGCTGCACCCCTATCGCGGTCTACTCATCGCCACCAAAGGCGGGCTGACACGCCAGGGGCCGGATCACTGGGCACCGGTGGGACGACCGGAGTATCTACGCCAATGCGTCCTGATGAGCTTACGTCGTCTGGGTCTGGAACGCCTCGATCTCTGGCAGTTGCATCGCATCGACCCCAAGGTTCCGCGCGACGAACAGTTCGATGCCATCAAAGAGATGCGGCAGGAAGGACTGATGCGCCACGTCGGCTTGAGTGAGGTCAGCATCGAAGAGATCGAGGCGGCGCAGCGCTACTTTCCGGTGGTCACCGTCCAGAATCTCTACAACCTGGTGACCCGCCAGAGCGAGAACGCGCTTGATTACTGCACGCGCGCGCGGATTGGCTTCCTTCCCTGGTTCCCGTTGACGGCAGGCAGCCTCGCTCAGCCCGGCGCAGTCCTCGATCAGATCGCCCAAACACAGCGCGTCAGGCCTGGCAGCATTGCCCTGGCCTGGCTCCTCAAGCGCAGCCCGGTCATGCTGCCGATCCCAGGGACCAGCAGCGTCAAACACCTGGAGGAGAATGTCGCTGCCGCCAGCATCACCCTCAGCGACGACGAATTTCGCGCACTCGACCAACAAGGCCAGCGGCTCTCCCAGCAGCAGAACCCGCAGCCGGTGGGCTAAGAACGCCTCACACCAGCCTCTTGGGGAGAATATGCCTTGTAATGCCGCCTTCCAGGCGACAGGGGTCTGGCTCGTACGGATGCCCACGTCCCGGCGTCATCCTGACGGCCCAACGGTGAAGCGCTGCTCCCGTTCGCTCACAGGAGGTGCGGTCGAACTCGTCCAGCATTTGACCGAAAGCTGCGGCGGCGCCACTCGCAGGGGCTGCCGCGTGTACCGTCAGCACGGAGGCTGGCGAATCGGTCGCCCAAAGACACGACGGCGCGGCAAGCGGGAACGGCTCCCTGTAGCGCCTCCTTCCTCCTCTGAAGAGGCCAACTGGAGCCAGACAAACGATCGGCTATACTGGCGGCCATACCTCCCGAACAAAACTGTATCGATCACAGCCAAATCATGGAGGCATTGCTTACCGCTCCAGGCGACGTTGTCAACACGGCCTTTGAGTATCATTGGGAACAGAAAAAGTACATAAGGCTCATTTTACTGGGCGTGATCCGCAAGCGGCAGTAATTATGTAGAAGAGAAAAGAGGACCAAGTCCGTTTTTGCGAGCCCCGATCCTGTCTGGCCTCAAACCATTACCCCGACTTTCTGTTCCAATGATACTCAAAGGCCGTCCGCTGCTGTACGGGTCGAAGCCCACCATGAGTAACCCGGTGGTGATACTGGCATACCTCGTGCGGCGCAGAATGCCTATCAGTGCCGGAAAACGACGTTGCGAAACGCCCTCATAATAGTATAAAGAGCAACCAGAGAGGAGGACAGCGATGGACATGATTCGTGCGATTGTGGCCGATCATCTGATATGCCTCGCTCATCACTATCAGTCTCCTTCTTTCCTCGATGGACTGATGGGCCGACTTTGTACCATAAGCTGTCCAACGACCCGGTGAATCAATAAGCGTCCCTCAAGGACAATTACTCCGTCAAAGCACACGAACAATTGCATCTGGGAGGCCTCGATGAGCGACCAACAGTTCCAGAAGGTGAAGTCCGGGTCCGGCTTCATCGCCGCCTTGGACCAGAGCGGAGGCAGCACCCCGAAGGCCCTCCAACTGTACGGCATTGGGGAGGACGCGTACTCGGACGATGACGAGATGTTCGCGCTGGTGCATGAGTTCCGCAGCCGGATCATCACGAGCCCCAGCTTCGGCGGAAACCGCATCCTGGGCACGATCCTGTTCGAGGACACCTTGAACCGGAAGATCGAGGGCCGCGAGTCGGCCCAGTACCTCTGGGGCGTGAAAAATGTGATCCCGTTCCTGAAAGTTGACAAAGGTCTAGCCGCCGAGGTAGATGGCGCCCAGATCATGAAGCCGATCCCAGACCTCGACGAGCTACTGGCAAAAGCAAAGGAGCGGGAGGTCTTTGGCACCAAGATGCGCTCGTTCATCAAGCGTGCCAGCGCTTTCGGTATTCAGGCGGTGGTTGACCAGCAGTTCGAGGTGGCTCGCCAAATCCTTGCTGCCGGATTGGTGCCGATCATCGAGCCCGAGATCGACATTCACTGCCCGGAAAAGGCCGCAGCGGAGGCGAGGCTCAAGGAGGCTATCCTCAAGGGGCTGGCTTCGCTCAGTGCCGACGATTACGTCATGCTGAAGCTGACGCTTCCTGACGTTGACGACTGCTACACGGAGCTGGTAACCCATCCAAGCGTCCTCCGCGTCGTCGCGCTCTCCGGCGGCTACAGCCTGGAAGTGGCCAATGCCCGCCTTGCTCGCAACCATGGAATCATTGCTAGCTTCTCGCGGGCGCTCACCGAGGGACTTTCGGTTGATCAAACCGACGAGGAGTTCGACACCATCCTCGACCAATCGATCGCCAGGATCTTCGAGGCATCCAGGACGTAGCTCGTCGTTCGACTCTTTTGGATGAGTGACTGGTATGGCCCAGGCGGAGCGGGCATCAGCGCAGGTATATTCCTACCAATACTCAATACTCTGGGCAATGTTTCATGTTTGCGGGCCAGACCTGCTCACTTCGTGGTTCTGGCTCACTTTTGGTGATGCGCCCGCTTGCGTACCATACGCAGATGATTTTCATAGGTGGTATTCCTGACTTGCTACAAGGCATGGAGCACGCGCTGGCGGAGGAGGGGAAATCCCGCTCTGCCGTAGCCCATGCGCTTCATCAATTTGAGTTTGTTCACTTTTCCTTCGACGACCCCTTGACTTGCATGCAAGGTCAGGCCCGCTTTTCCTGCCTTCTTGTCTCGTTCCACGCCAGCCACAAAGCCCTGCAACTTGCTGATCTTACTGTCGCTCCATTGGTCTCAGCCGAGATGGGCGCGGGCTAGAGCTGTCCGAGCAGCTGCGCCAGGCGGGCCTGTTCGTCTTCAGGGCGCGCCACCGGGAGCGGCTTCACGAGCACTTCATCCAGACCCTGCGCCAGGAGGTTGGCCAGCCGCGCGGCGATGGTTGCCTCATCGCCAAAGACGACCAGGCTGTCAGCAAGGCATCAGACAAAGTCCCATCGGCAGCTACGGGAAAGCCCGCCTCAGCGAACATTTGCACAACGAACGGGAGCCGCCCATACGCACCTGACTGCTGGCGCGCCACGGCCCGCACGGCCTGACGATCCTGGCTGAGTACGACCGGGATATGCGCCACCAGAGGCGGCTCCGTACGTCCGCTCTGCGCGGCCCCTGCTCGCAGGGCTGGCAGCGCTCGTTCGAGCAGATAGGGCACGGGACATACCCAGGAGAGCGCGCCATCGGCGAGTGCTCCCGCCAGGTGGAACGCCTTCTCGCGCAAGGCCGAAATCAGGATGGGCGTCCGCGGAGTGCGCGGCATGCTGGCCTGGATCTGATAGAAGCGTCCCTGATGATGGACCTGCCCCTGCCAGAGTGCGGCGCGTAGGACGGTCACATACTCGCGCAGGTGCGCGAGCGGGCTGGGCATGGGCAACCCATAGACCCCCCCGATAATGGGGAGGTGGCTCAGCCCGACCCCCAAGCGCAACCGCTCGGGAGCCAGGTCAAAGAGGGCTAGAGCTTGCTGGGCCAGGGCCAAGGGATGACGCGGATAGGTCGGCACAATCGCCGTGCCCAGGCGGATGGACGTGGTCCACACGGCGGCTGCAGCGAAAACGGTCAAGGTGTCTGGCGTCGTTGGCGTCTGCCCCACCCAGACCTGCCATACCCCAGCTGCCTCTGCCGCTCCGATGAGCTCGACGGCCGCTGCCGCCTCAGCCTCAACTATGCCTAGCCCGAGGCGCTCACGGGTTGGTCGTTCTTTAGGTGCCTACCTACCTGCAGGCAGTGTCTCACTTGGTTGCATAGGTTCCATTCCTCTTTCATGACGAGTACTGACGTTCCCGCTGCACAAACTACGCCGCGAGTGACATTCAGCCATCCATCTCTTCTCCGAACTATTCGTACAGGCCTCTTTGGAGCGTGGTCACCCTTGATCGTTGTGCAGAGGAGACTGCATCGGTGTTCGCTTTCACCTCCAGACGAAGGGAAGGTCTGGCAGTGATGGGCCGAAAAGCATGGTCTCATAACCAAGGATCTTTCGTTCAATGCGACTCGATCTCCTCGCTTGCCCCAGAGCGTGAGGAGAGGCGCCAGCAGGTCCAGCGAGCGCGTTCGGTGACGGGCGTCTGGTAGCTGCAAACGCTTCCGATGACACCCGGTGCCAGAGTAACCCCTTCCTCCGTCGGATGTACTTAGATTGGGGCCAGAGGGGAAAGCCTCGCCCCATTGGACGCAGCGCCCTGGTGTTCCTCCTCCCCGTTGAGCTTAAGACCCCTGGCCCCGATCTTGATGCCTCTCCTCTACTTGGGGTGACCTCACACAAACAGGAGGGGACACAAGGTTGTGACCCATACGCACCAACGTAAGCAAAAGAAGCACATGACAGAAGAGCGCTCCTTCTGAGACGAGAGCATCATTTTCTCGTTTTGCCAGGTGAAGTATTTCAGAGCCCCATGCTGGCACGTAGCGTATCCATGAAGCTACCCTTAGGCGGAGCCGCCTACGGAGCTTCGCGGGTCATGTTGTAGGTCCTGCTGGAGAGATCAGTCTGGGAATGCTCTGGAAGCAGAGGAATAACAAGGAGGCGTGTGAGCAATGAAAGCTTTCCGTCTGTATGGCCAGAGTGGTCCTGATTCCTGGAGGTACGAAGATGCACCGCAACCTCAGCCAGGAGTGGGAGAAGTCCTGATTCGTGTCCATGCGACCAGTGTGATGTGGCAGGAACCTACCTGGTCGGTAACCTGGAAAACACCGGCTGGTATTGAACGCCGGCATCCAATACCAGGTCATGATGTTTCTGGTGAGGTCGTTGAAGTGGGACCCGACGTAACCGGTGTAGCCGTAGGAGAAGCCGTCTATGCACTCACCGAACCTTGGCGGGATGGCGCGGCTGCGGAGTACACCGTTGCGCGTGCAACGGATGTGGCGCCCAAGCCTCGAACCCTTGGGCACATACAGGCAGCCGGAGTCCCCCTGGTTGGACTTACAGCCTGGCAAGCGCTTTTTGAGCACGCAGGACTTACCAGTGGGCAATCGCTGCTCATTCATGGTGCCGCTGGTGGCGTTGGAAGCATGGCGGTTCAACTGGCAAAGGGGGCCGGTGTCACGGTGATCGCGACCGCCTCTGCACGCAATCATGCCTTCCTCCGCACGTTGGGAGCCGATGAGCTCATTGATTATACCACCACGCGTTTCGAGGAGGTGGTGCGTGATGTTGATCTGGTGCTTGATACCATAGGCGGTGAGACAGTCGCTCGCTCCTGGCGTGTCGTCAAGAAGGGCGGACTGCTCCTGAGTGTGTTTAGCCCCCCATCCCAAGAGCAGACTGCCGCCTTTGGCGTGCGCGCGTTCTTTTTTATCGTCCAGCCCAATCGAGAACAGCTCATCGACCTTGGGAACCTGATAGATGCAGGTCAACTCCAGCCTATCATTGAGCGGGTCTTCCCTCTCAGAGAGGCATCCCAGGCGTTTGAGCAGGCTCTCCAAGGGCACACGCGCGGAAAAATCATTTTGCGCGTAGTAGAGGAGGACCTATGATTCTTGTAACAGGCGCAACGAGTGCTGTGGGGACTGCCGTCATTGAAGAACTGCTGGCACGGAAGATCCCCGTGCGCGCCTTCCTGCATCAACCAGCGGCGGCCCAAAGGCTGGAAGCGCAGGGCGCAGAAGCAGTTGTCGGGGATATGACCGACCGAGCTAGCGCCCAACAAGCGCTTCAGGGAATCGAACGGGTCTATCTGATTTCTCCGAGCTCTGAGCAGCTCTTCGCGATCGAGCACCTCTGGGCCGAGGAAGCCAGCAAAGCGGGGGTACACTCCGTCGTCAAACAATCTGAAATAGGGGCAGATCCTCACTCCTTCAGCCCGTTACTCCAACAGCATGGGAGAGCAGAGGAAGCCATTCGCACCTCAGGGGTCCCTTACACCATTCTCCGCACGCTCTACTTCATGCAAAACTTTGGCCCCATGTATGCCCAGTCCATTCAAACCCGCGGCATGCTATACGCCCCACTGGACAACGCACGTATTAGCTATGTGGATGCACGCGATGTGGGTGCTGTTGCCGCACATCTGCTCACCGAAGAGGGGCACCAAGACCAGGAATATGAGGTGACTGGTCCAGAAGCCCTCTCCTGTGGACAATTGGCGGAGATCTTCTCCAGGCTGTTGGATATGCCCGTTCGCTACACGGCCCTCTCTGATGAAGAGGCACAACAAGCGTTCTTGAAACGCTATCCTACCTGGACTGCGCAGGCAGTGCTCACCCTCCTGCAATTTTATCGCCAGGGGGGCGGCGCCAGGGTGACGCGGGTGATCGAGGAGGTAACCGCCCACCAACCGTGTACGGTAGTCACCTACCTGACCGAGCATCTCCAGACGTTCCAGACCGTCTGAGTGGAGGAGACTAAACAGAAGAAGCGGGTGAGCACAGAAGCCAAGCTTTCTCTGTTTCGGTGTGGAACATGGGAGAGAGAGCGCGACGTTCTTGGCTCTTATTGCAGCCGGATGGCGAAAGGAGCCTGTAAGGCCGCACTTGAGCGCGCGTCTTGCCGCTCACACCGGCTGTTCCCGACGGCGGCCTTCCAGTTCCTGGGGGTCGATGCTGATACGGGCCGCGCGTTCGTGCGTGAGGATGCCCCAGCCCCAGTCGGTCAGCACATCCAGCCGGTTGCGTATGCCGCTCAGTTCGGTCAGGTGGACCCCCAGCCAGGCGATCCAGGCAGGCGCTCCCCGGAGGGTCAGCCCACTCGGGAACTCGCAGACCGCTTCCCCACGCCCTATGGTGGCCATCGTGCCCAGGTTGACATAGTGGAACGGCTGGCCCGGTTCGCCCATCAGGCGGCGCGCAATCTGATGGGCGGCGTGATGCCCCGCCTGGATGGCCGGCTGTGCCAATTGGGGCAGCGGATGCCGGTCTACGGTGATCTGGGCCAGGTCGCCAACCACAAAGACCTCAGGATGCGCTGCAACGCTGAGGTCGGAAGACACGACGATCCGCCCCGCTTTTCCTTGCGGCAGGCCGAACGCCTTCGCCTGGGGGATGGCTTGCAGCCCGCCTGCCCAGATGGGGGTGTGCGTCCGAAGCGCTTCTCCTGATTGGAGCCGCACCCGGTTGGCGTTCACCTCCGTCACGGCATCCAAGAGGCGCACCTCCACCGTGCGCTCTTCGAGCACACGGCGGGCATAGGTGCGCAACGACGCTTGCATGAAGGGCAGCAGCCCCTGGCCCCTTTCAACCAGCACCACGCGCGCTTGGTTCACCGCGAGGTCGGGGTAGTCTCTCGGCAGGACATGCAGAAAGAGATCGGCCAACGCCCCGGCGGTCTCGACGCCGGTCGGCCCACCACCGACGATCACAAACGTGAGCAGGCCCTCCTCCACCAGCGCTGGCTGACGCTCAGCTGCCTCGAAGCAAGCGAGAATCTGGGTGCGTACCCGGAGGGCATCGGGCAGCGAGTAGAGAGGGAAAGTATGCTCGGCAGCGCCAGGAATGCCAAAATAGCTGGCGGTGGCGCCCGCCGCCAGCACGAGATAGTCGAAGGGCAAGGGCTCGCCCTCCTCAAGCACCAGGTGGTGGACCTCCCAGTCGATGCGGGTGGCCGTTGCCTTGCGGACGGTGAGGTTGTCCTGGTGCTGGAACATCGCACGCACTGGCCGCCCAACGTCTTCCGCATTCAGCAGAGCGGTTGCCACTTGATAAATGAGAGGTTGAAAGGTGTGATAGTCATGCTGGTCCACCAGAGTCACTTCAACGGGGAGGTGGGCCAGCCCCTCAGCGGCGGCCACCCCGCCGAATCCTGCCCCGACAATCACCACTCGTTTGCGCCGGGGTATCGGTGAGCGAGTCGTCATCAAGCAGCTCCTTTGGCTCGTGGGCAAGCGGGTGATTCGATGAGCCATGCGCAGCATGGACATTCCGCGCCTCTAGGCCTACAACTTTCATGCCAAGACCGTGCTCAACTGCTCTTCAGCCCGGTTGGTAGAGGAGGGCTATGTCCAAGTTCACAATCCCCTGTGCTGGCTACTCTTGTCATCCGGCTACAAAAAGCGCCAACTCCTCTCCTTCACGCTCCCCTGTTCCGAACCGATAATGAGTGGTGCCAGCACAGAGAGAGGCCCCTACGATCGGATACTCAACATCAAGAGCGGAGGAAGCAGGACAGAGGAAGCACGAGTCCGGCTTCTTCATCGAAGAGGGGGAAGCAAATGAGCAAAAGCTGAAGAGCTGTGGTAGAACTACCTTACGCCCGCACAAGAGGAAAGAGGACGCGCGTAAATAAGCTCACTTGTAACAACCGTTTATCCGGTAACGGAGTTGATGCCCGTCGGTTTCTCAGCAAGCTTGCTTCACCCCAGTCTCCACCAGCTCCCGTAAGATGATCGCCAATCATCGCGGATTCAACCCTCCCCCACTGCTGTCTCACTTGGATGATCTCGACCCAGGTGGCTTCAGCGGAGGTTTATGATCGCGGATTCGACCCTTCGGTTCCGCTCGCAGGCGAAACCCTCCTCACTAGACCCTTGAACATGTTGCTTCTTGCTCTGGCTCGGCTCCTCGCTAGTTCTTCTGCTCCTTTTTCTCTGTTCCTAACCCCTGTGTATAGAAAGTGGGATGAGAGACGCAGGGGAGTATGCTCTCACGCCTGGATACTACGCTGATGATCAACCTCTTTGCCAGCACTGAGCAGCAACAGATTTCATCGGTTCCCTTGCAGTACTCATCGCGCAATGAGCCAGCATAGTCCTCCTACCCAAACCGCTCGGTAATAGAGTCTTCCGTTCGCTTATGTGCAGGTTTCGAGAAAATGGTGCTTGTTGGGTTAATCTCCACCAGATCGCCCGCCAGGAAGAATCCGGTCCGCTGTGAGACACGTGCCGCCTGCTGCAGGTTATGCGTCTTGATGACAATGGTCTTGTCACGTTTCAACACTTCCATCGCCTGCTGATCTTGAGGGTGGCAATGGGGTCCAGCGCGGAAGTCGGTTCGTCCATTTAGATGTCCTCTGGCGCCATCGCCAGCACCCGCGCGATGTATAGCCGCTTCTGCCCACCAGACAGACCCTGCGTGCTGGTATGCAGCCGGTCCTTCCCCTCTCTCTTCAAGCAGGAAGTCCCCCGCCACTTCTGGTAGCCTATCTATCAGGTGCCGGTGACTTGGACTATCCTTTGGACGAACACAAAGCGCCAATCCTGGTGGGCCTCTTCCCTGCCATTCAGATAGAGATGGGAACCCACACCATGTTGATCTCCCCCAGCGGCTGAATCAGAACGGTTTACGTGAGCGAGCAAGAATCCTGGGAAGCAACGAAGAGCCGACGATTACCACCCATGCAGGATGTATACTGCGCAACAAAAGATGCTTGCGGCTACTGCATGCGCCTGGTGGACACATGGCCTCCCTCCATCTGAGTTGGAGAGGGAAGTGGTCATACCTGGGGCTTTCCAGACAAGGGGGCAGGAGAGCTTGCAGGCGAGGAGGACTGCTGCGAACTGATTGGAAGGGGAGAGCCTGGCATCCTTCCTGCCCGCAAGGCATTGAGAATGACGAGGGCGTCTATTCCCTCCTGTAAGATTGCACCAGCAGCTGGGGCAATCAAGCCAAAAGAAGCGAAGCACATTGCGATGATACTCAGCCCGATGCCAATCCAGATGCCTTGCCGCGCCACTCGCATGACCCGACGCCCCAGGCGCACGGCGCTCACCACCTGGAAGATGTCGGAAGAGAGGAGGACAGCATCTGCTGCTGCGGCAGCCGCCGTCAGACCTTGTGCCCCAATCGCCAGACCTACAGTTGCCGTGGCCAGGGCAGGGGCATCGTTGATGCCATCGCCCACCATCAGCACCTTCCGCCCCTGTCCCTGGTACTCCTCCACGACCCGCACTTTTTCCCCAGGCAGACACCGCGCAATCACTCGATCTACCTGGGCCATCTTTCCAATCTGCTCGGCGACGGTTTCGCTGTCACCAGTCAACAGCACCGTCTCTCGAATGCCCGCTGCTTTGAGCGCCGGGGACAGGCGTGCCAGATCAGGCCGAGGGACATCGGCAAAGATGAAGAGGCCAATCACCTCCCGGTTGATTGCTACAAAGCTGACGATCTGCCCTTCTTTCGTGCGGCGCTCCCGTTCAGCGCTTAAGGCTTCGGGCAGTGAGATCTCGAGCGAGCGCATAAAGGTGCGATTCCCGATGGTAATTTCAAGCGTCTGGTCCTCCTCTGTACCGTGCGGTGCATCGCCTGGAACGGGCACATGCCCATGGATCCCCTTCCCCAGTGTTTCTTCAAATTCCCTTGGAACAGAAAGCGCAAGTCCTCGTTCATAGGCTGCCTCGACTGCCGCGCGGGCGAGAATATGCGTGGAGAGTTGCTCAACGGAAGCCACCACACCCAGCACCATCTCAGGCGTATACTGGGCTTTGGCTTCGTCCGAAAGCCGTACCTCGATGAGCTTGGGAGTGCCCAGAGTGAGGGTGCCCGTTTTATCAAAGACCGCAATATCTACCCCTCCGAGCTGTTCAATCGTCTCGCCGCTTTTGACTATCACGCCCTGGTGAGCCGCCCGATCAATGCCCGACATAATAGCAATCGGGGTAGCCAGAATCAACGGACAGGGAGTCGCCACCACCAGGACTGCCAACGCAGCGACGCTCTCTCCTGAGATGACCCAGGCGGCACCTGCCATCACCAGGGCTAGCAGAGTAAACCAGGCCCCATAGCGATCAGCCAGGCGATGAATACGGGCTTTGTGCTGTTGGGCTTGTTCCACCAGGCGGACGATCTGGGCATATTGACTGTCAGCGCTGCGCCGGGTGGCACGCACCTCTAGCACACCATCCAGATTGACACTTCCAGCATAGCAGATCTGTCCTGCTGTTTTGTTCACCGGAACTGGCTCGCCCGTCAAATCAGCTTCGCTGACACTGGAAGCCCCTACGGTCACCAAGCCATCCACCGGGATCAGCTCTCCTGGCTTCACCACCACCTCCATCCCAATCTGGACGTCTTCTGCGGGAATGGTGATCAACTGATCACTACGCCAGAGATGCGCAGTCCGGGGGGCGCGTTCAGCCAAAGCCGAGAGCGATTTGCGGGCGCGACGCAGCGCAAAGGCTTCTAAGGCGGTGCCTCCCGACAACATCAAGACAATGAGCGCTCCAGCCAGATACTCCTTGAGTAGCACAGAACCAGTGATGGCGAGAACGGCGATCAGATCCACTCCAAACTCCCGATGGAGAACCTGCCTCACTGTCTCCCAAAGCAATGGGACAGCTCCGGTTACAATAATGATGAGCAGCGTCCACTCGGCCAGTTCACTGCGTCCCATTAGCCACAGCCCCAGGCTCACGAGCAGCAGGGCGAGTGCAACCAACGGGAGTGGATAGTGTTTTGCCGCATGCCACAATCGCCTTGCCCACGTTTCTCGTGTAGACCGGGGAAGGATGCCGGAAGTGGCAGGATCAGTCGAAGGAGGGGTGGCAGGCATCTGCGGCGGCTTCTGGAGTGGATCGCTTGAGGTTGGAAGCATAGGAACAGGTCCATTCTAGCTGATCTCTGGTGGGCGTGAACAGTCATGGGTATCACCCTCACCGGTATGTCATGCCCTGCACCTATTATTCCCGCCAGAAGCGCAGAGCGGGAGCAGCAGGGGAGAAACTTTTTCATCAGGGAGGCACATCTCCTGGCTCTTCCCCAAAGATAGCAAATTTGGGTCACGATGAAGGTTATCCAGAGTGACTTTCAGGAAAACATCCCCCTTTGCACCTGTTGGAAATCAAGCCAATGCTGCCGAGGCTGCACGCTGAGGAACTCGCGGCACTCCAAATATACGGCCAGACAAAGTGCAGAGCAAAGCGATGAAAGAGAGAAGGCAGAAGAGAGGTTGGCCATTCCCACCTGGGCCACTTCAAGGAACAAGCAGCAGCATGGTGCCCGTCGCAAGGCAGCACTGCCAGGATGTTCCCTCTTGCACAGGTGCCACTGGCGGCGCTCCACTTCTTCCCCATCCTATAGAGAATGCACCTGGATGTCAGCACTGAAGAAGAGTGAAAAAGGCTGCAAATTCAGATGGGGTTATCCGTAAACTGCTGATCGCCGATGGTCCAGAACCAGCAGGACGATGAGCACGCCTTCAAGGGCTTTATCGACATACCCTGGCAAATCACGGTCAGGTGCTAAAAGCACCCACATCAGGATGGTGAGTCCTGTATAGCAGATGAGAAGCCAGCGAATGTGCGGCTGAATGGAGCGCAGCGATGGAAGGGAGAGTGCCACGATCAGGATGAGAGAGCCCAGCGCATTGAGGGAGAACAGCAGCGGAAACGGCTTGAGTCCTGGTGGCCCAAGCGCGAGACCAAGCCAGAGGTGGATTAAAGCCGTTGCCAGGGTGAGCACCACAATGCCTCCAGTGAGCAGATCGAGATGACCCATGGACTCCAGGCGCTGGTTACGCTGGCTCTGATTCATCGCTTATCTGCTTTCTCTTGGGCGGCTCGTTACTCAGTGCCTTGCTCCTTCCTCCTGGCCACCTTGTTTGTCACAGATTCCCTTGTTTCCTCAGGCAGCGGGAAGAAAAGCCTGCTCAAGAGAGGTATAGGTCAAAACGATCAACTTTGCTGTAGCCGATCCTACACAAAGGTTCGTGGAGCACTCGAACAGCGGACGGTGCGTGTGCTCCAGAAGTTGGCAAACACGGTGCGCCGCTTCTTCCACAGGTGCTGTTCTTGCAAAGGTGAGAAGCAAAGCGAGGACCATCATGCAGCAGACCACCTCTCACATGCCCGAAACCAGCTTCGGCTTGCAGCGCCTGGGCATCATAGCACAGCCCACGCCAGGCGATCCCCGCGAAGCCTGGGGCATCTTGAACCCTGCCGCCGCTCGTGGACGAGATGGGCAACTGTATCTGTTCCCGCGCCTGGTGGCTGAAGGGAATTTCTCCCGGATCGGGATGGCGCGTGTTCTGTTCGATGCCCAGGGCAAGCCCTCCGGTATTCAACGTTTAGGGATAGCCCTTGAACCCACCGAACCCTATGAGCGCAACCCCAAATCCGGGGGCGGGTGCGAAGACCCGCGCATCTCGTATGTACGGCTGCTCGATCGCTATGTGATGACCTACACCGCGTACACCTTGCTAGGCCCCCGCATCGCCCTTGCCATTTCCTACGACCTGTTCACCTGGCAGCGCCTGGGCGTGCTGCGCTTTGCTCCCAGTTGTCCGGTCGATTTTCAGTGCTATGGCAACAAAGATGGCTTGCTGATTCCAGACGTGGTCATCGACGAGCACGGGCACAGAAGTTTTGCGCTTCTTCACCGTCCCACCTATCTGGTGGCGCAGGCCGATGGGACGGTACACTTGATTGTGCCCGTAATGGGCGGAAATTGCGTCCGGAGCGTTGGGAACAGGCGCCATTGATCACTGCCCTGTTACTCCCTCTTCGGTGAGGAGGCAGGTGCGAGCAGGGCAGGAGAGCGAGCAAAAGCTGGGCAATAGTGAGAGAATGAACGCACAAGTACCAGGGTGGAGCAACCAAAGCGCAATAGCCCGCTTGTAACAAAACATTATCTGGTAGCGGTGTTGATGCCCGTCGGTTCCGCCGCCGGCTCGCTTGCTTTGAAGCCAGATAGCAGCAGGGTTCACGCTCTGCTGCTTTTGTTGTTCCGCAATCCGCATGAAGATGTGTGACAACCTGGCTGCATCAACGCTCCACAGTGGTGCCCCTTTCCTCATCCGGCTCCAACAAGGGCACTGTCCAGCACGCTCCCTCGATCCTTCCCCGAACATGGTGCTCCAATGAGATAGAGGGGATAATTCGCCAAGCCCCAGCGAAGCCGTTTTGGGGCTCGTTTTTTGCCTGTCCTGGCTACTTTCGTCGTCCTGGCAAAAAAGAGGTTATTGAGCACGATGGGACCAGCTAGTAGTTGTGGCCGATGATGAAAGTAGCCAGGACAGGGAGCAGCATATACCGAGAGGTTTCTGTTCTTGTTAGCTGGGAGGAGCCTGAGTGAACCTTTCCGCTCTTTGGTGCTACTCTTTCTCTGGAACCAGGCTCTATGATCTAGAGAGTAGGTGAGAGGCTGTGGAGGATGCAGCCATGCAGAGGAAAGGGTGCATGAGAGAATCCCTGGCTGAGCAGGACCAGCAAATGATCACACGCATCGCGGCGGGCGACCGGGAGGCGCTGGACAACCTCTACCTGCGCTATCGCCAGCCGCTCTTTCGCTTTCTGCTGCATCTGACGCCGGATTACGGCCTGGCGGAAGAGCTGCTGCAAGATACGCTGGTCGCCGTCTGGCAGAGCGCGCGCAGCTTTCAGAGGCGCTCATCGGTGCAAACCTGGCTGCTGGGCATCGCCCGCCGCCAGGCGCACAACACGTTGCGCCAGCGTGGCCTGCCCCTGGCCGATGCATCTGAACTGCAGGCCCTGCCGACAACAGACCAAGAGCCAGAGGCCCTCACGCTTGCCAGAGCGAGCCGCGACGAACTGGTCGCGGCGATCAACCACCTGGCGCCGGTGCACCGTGAAATCCTGGTGCTGACCTTTGTGCATGAGCTTTCCTATGTGGAGCTCTCCCAGACGCTAGGCATTCCTATCGGCACGGTAAAGAGCCGCCTGAGCAACGCCAAACGCGCGCTGCGCCTGAGGCTCGAGGCAAGAGAGGAGGTGGAACGATGAGCACAGAGACCTCCGATTGCCAATATATTCTTGATCTCTTGCCTGCCTATCTCAATAGCACGGTTGAGGCGAAACTGGTCAGACGTGTGCGCGAGCATCTGGCAGCGTGCCAGAACTGTCAGGAGGAGTTGGCAGCGTGGGAGATGATCCAAGAAGCAACCAGACTTGGAGTTGCTGCGCTCCCGGGCCCATCTGGTGCGCTGCTGGAAGGGGTCTGGGCCAGGCTCGACATGCCAGCTCCGCAGACTGCCACGCGGCGCCAGCTCGCCCTGCGTTGGCTGCTGCATAGTGGGCATGTGCTGCGTGCCCAAACACCGCTGGTGCGTAAGGGCATCTGGCTGACCTCTGCGGCCACTATCGCTGTGCTGCTGTTTGGTTGTATCTCTGCGTTTCTGACGCCTGGCACAAACGTCGCTGAAGTTGTTTTTGCCTTTTTTGCCCCGCTTGTAGCTGGAAACAGTGTCCTCACAATCTATCAGCCGGAGGCCGATCCGCGCCTGGAGTTGGCGCTTTCGGCGCCAACCTCGTCCCGAATGGTCCTGCTGAGTCGCCTGGCACTTATTCTTGGTTATGATCTGGCAGTTTCCCTGGCCGCGACAGCCCTGCTGACGCTCATCTTTGGGGGAAACTTCTGGGCAGCGGGAGCGCTCTGGTTTGGCCCGATGCTGTTGGTTACGGCGCTAAGCATGCTGCTTTCGCTGGTGCTGGGGACACTGGCCGCCCTGACAGGTGCGCTGAGTCTGGCGCTTGCCCATCTGCTTGCTCAAGGTTCGCTTGAGAGTGCCTGGCGTGTTGCTGCTGCGCCCTTGAATAGTCTCTGGCAAACCAATCCGCTGGTGATTGTGCTGGCCCTGGCATTGCTGGCGCTGTCGCTCATCTACGCACCACGCCAGGAGCGCATTGCCAGCGATTGAAAACGCGCTCGACTTCGAGGGATACGAGATGAAGAAGTTTCTGAGTCTGGATGTGTTGCGCCATGAACTGCGCGCGATGGGTTTCCTGGTCCTGTTTACGCCGTTGTTCGTAATTGGCCTCTACGATGGTCTGGGCGCGCTGATGTCGGTGGGCAATGCCAGGCAGTCGGTGATTGGAACACTCCTCTCCGCTGGTCTTGAGTCCGGCCTGTCGCTGGCTGCTGGCATGCTCATCGCCTGGGTGACAGTGCACGATACCGCCATTGAACTCCAACTCACTATACCAACGCCCTATCGGGTTACCGCCCTGCGCCGCTATGCGGTGATCGGCGGCTGGACAGCCGTGGTAGCAATTGTCACCACGCTGCTTCTTCATCTGCTCACGCCCTGGGCACTCTCCAAGCCGTTGGGCATCGGTCAGTTACTCTGGCTGGCGCCCACGTTCTGGTTTGCCGGGGTAGGTGCGATTCTGGCGCTGCTGCTGCGCAGCTCTGCGGCTGCTGGGGTGGTCCTCGGTGGCTTCTGGATTGGCGAGCTTCTGCTGCACGGCTACTTTCTCACGACGGGATGGATGCAGCCCTGGTTTCTCTTCGCCACGCTCTACGTGCCGGATGCCTCATACTGGCTCATCAATCGCCTGACGCTGATTGGTTTAGCTCTGGCCTGCTTTGTCGCCGTCTGGTTTTTCTTACGCAATAGTGAATGGAGATTGGAAATGGAGGATGCTTGATCTATGCGACAACTCTCTATTGTTGGTGGCGCACTACGTTACGAGTTTTCAATGCAGATGCACCGTGGGTCTGTCTGGGTCGTGCTGTTGGCGTTAAGTGTAGTGGCAGTCTTTGCCAGCTTCTACAATGCACAACACGGATGGGATCGTATTTTGAGCCTGATTCCAAAGGAAGCTGTCATTGATTGGACCGTTTCCACCAACTGGAGTCTCTCTCTCGGCTTTGGCCTCTTACTGGCCGACCGCCTGCCTCGTAACAAGCGCACGAAAATGAATGAGCTGTTTGGCGCGTTTTCAGGCTCGCCCGGCGCCCGATTACTGGGGAAGTACCTGGGGAGTATGTTGGGAACCGCTGTGCCTATTCTCCTCTGTTATCTTGTCGGCCTGGTCTACATTATCGTCAGATTGCAGAGCGTTCAAGACCTCTGGCTGGCGCTACCAGCCTTTCTGGCTGTCACGATTCCCAGCCTGATCTTTGTCGGCGCGTTCTCCCTGGCCTGTCCGGCTGTCCTCTGGGTACCTCTCTATCAATTTTTATTCATCGGCTACTACTTTTGGGGAATTTCATTTTATGCTGTCGGCTTCTCTGGCATCCCTACCCTCTGTGGGACGGTCCTCACGTCGGGAGGCGTCTTCAGAGCTGGTGGGTTCTTTGGCGTCCAGTATGACCTCTTTATTCATGCCACCCTTGCGGAAGCCATTGCGAGTACCGTCCTGATGTTTGCCTGCGCGGCCATAGCCTTGTTTGCTCTCTGGGGCTATCTCGCCTGGCAGCGGATGCAGGCGTAGCAGAGGGGTTGATCTATGAAACATTGGCATATTGTCGGCGGCACGTTGCGCTACGAGTTTCGGATGCAAGTGCGGCGCTGGTCGGTCTGGCTGACGCTGGTGCTTGTCTCCAGCATCACCTTCCTGGCGGGGGCCAATGAGTGGCATGATCTGGTCATCAGGCCAGGGAGAGACGTTGCCATTCTCTGGGCGCTCCACGCGAACTTCTTGTTACCGGTTGGCTTTGGAATCATCCTGGCTGATCGCCTGGTGCGCGACAGGCGAACGAAATTCCAGGAATTGTTGAGCACCTTGCCCGGCTCCTTTGCTGCGCGTCTTTGGGGGAAGTACCTGGGGTGTGCCCTGGCGACGATTCTGCCTCTCTTCCTCATTTACCTCTGCGGGCTTGGTTATGTCTTCTCTCAATCGTATGACTCCCAGGTATTCTGGTGGGCGCTTCCGGCCTTTGCCGCGATTAATCTGCCTGGCCTGCTCTGCATTGGGGCGTTTTCTATGGTCCTTCCTATCCTCATCTGGGTTCCATTGTATCAATTCCTGTTTACTGGCTATTACTTGTGGGGCAATGATCTGCCGCTGACGCTGGGTGTCCCCACACTGAGCCACACTCTCCTCACCCCGGTAGGGGAATACCGGGCCGGCGGGTTCTTTGGCATCAACGATCCAACATTTCACGCCAGCCTCCAGGATGCGCTATTCAGCACCCTCTTGATGCTGGTTGGGGTGGTAGTAGCCGTAGTTGGCGGATCGCGCTATCTCGCCTGGCAGCAGGCGCGGGCGTAGTGCGACAGGATAGGAGGTATTTGTGATGAATCGTCTGGCCGTGTGGCTTAGCGCTCGCGTCCTCTGGGGGCTACTGCTGGCGGGTATTGTAGTTGACCTTGCGTTGATTGGCGTGCGGGTGCTCCTCTATCCGGTGTTTGTCATCCTCCCCGGTGGAGTCATCTACCTGCTTGAGCCGGTCGTGTTGCTCTGTTTGTATGCCGGGCTGGGGTGGTGGCTGACCTCGGCGGCCAGTCTGGAGCGTCAGGCAGCGCTGCGTGAAGGCGCGTTGTTTGGGCTGCTCAGTGGAGTGGTTTGGATAGCGAATCTTGCTGTCGAGACCTTCGCGGACCGGAGTACCCCAGCTAGCGTTTTTGTATT
Source organism: Ktedonobacterales bacterium (assembly GCA_036557885.1). Taxonomy (GTDB): domain Bacteria; phylum Chloroflexota; class Ktedonobacteria; order Ktedonobacterales; family DATBGS01; genus DATBGS01. Next base: position 10,024 of record DATBGS010000058.1, on the reverse strand, counting down.
CCTGCCGCTGCTGCTGGGCGTGTTTCTGCTATGGGGCGTGGCTGGCCTGCGCACTACCACACTCACTGGCTCGCTGCCCCTGGCGATTGTGGCGGCGGTCTGGAGCGCCATGAACAGCATCGTCATGCTGGTGACGTTTGGCTTTCTGCTGATGTATACATCCCTGCCCCGGCTAAAGCAGGACATCGCCGCAACTCCGGAATTTCAAAGCCTCAGCTGGCATGATGTAGGCGCCTATGCCATCGCCAATACCTTTGATGCGGGCTTTTCGCACCTGTTGATCGCTCCGCTAATAGCGGTGTGCTTCGGGACGCTGGGTGCGCTCATCAGCAAAGGATGGCTCTGGCTGCGCGCGCCGCGTGGGCAACAGTGGTAATGATGGTTTTGCTGTTTGCCCAGTTTCTGGTGTTTTGAGAGAAAGAAAGGCACTTCATCAATGGAAGTCATTATTCAGCAACTGACCAAAACGTATGGTGGCAAGGTCCACGCGCTAAATGGTATTGACCTGACGATTGAGCAGGGAATGTTTGGCCTGCTGGGGCCAAATGGTGCGGGCAAGACCACGCTGATGCGCATCCTGGCGGGCATCCTGCGGCCCACCAGCGGAACGGTGCGGATTGGCGGCTATGATTGCAACACTGAGCGCGGGCGCACCGAGATCAAGCGTCGCCTGGGCTATCTGCCCCAGGAATTGGGGATGTATCCTGATCTGACGGCGCGGCAATTTCTGGATTATATCGGCATTCTCAAAGAAATGGATGACCGCACGACCCGCAAGCAGCGCGTTGAGGAACTGCTGGAGACCGTCGCGCTGGTAGATGTCGCCAATCGCAAGCTGAAAACCTTTTCCAGTGGCATGAAGCGTCGTGTGGGCATCGCCCAGGCGTTGCTCAACGACCCGCAGCTCTTGATTGTGGATGAACCGACAGTAGGGCTAGACCCGGAAGAGCGCATCCGCTTTCGCAATCTGCTTTCGGAGCTAGCGGACGAGCGAACCATCTTGCTTTCCACCCATATTGTCGAAGACATCGCCCAAACGTGCCGGAATCTGGCGATCATGACGGGCGGGCGTGTGATCTTCCGGGGAACGACCAACGACCTGCTCGATGCAGCGCGGGGCAAAGTCTGGATGCTCAGCACGTCTGGCGCGAAACCGGAGGGCGACTTTACGGTGGTTTCCACGCTGCACCTGGGGGCTGCGGTGCAGTATCGCGTGGTAGGCATGCCGTCGCCGTGCCTGGAAGCCACGTCCGCAGAACCGAGCCTGGAAGATGGCTACGTCTGGCTGATGCGCGAGCAGCGCGCTCCGTTTATGACTGCGGCGTCATAACTGGCGGCCATCACCCCTGTGGTGGCAACTTACACCATCCGCGCAGAAAATAGCGCTGTGCTGGCTCCTTTCCTCATCAGTTCGGAAATTGGGAGAGTGAACACGAGAAACTTTGAAAGCTTCTAGCAGAGCGCGAAAGGAGCCAGCACACCCCCCCAGCCTTACGTCGGCGGGAACATGGCCGCAAAAAACTCCGACTGGTGGTTCAGCAACGTGGAGAAATGGCCCTCCTCCGGGTAGTAGGTTGCTGTGCACCCGGCGAGCTTTCCCGCCATGGCGCGCGCCATCCCGATCGGCACGTTGGTATCGCGGGCCCCATGCCAGAGGAAGAGCGGCCGGACGGTGATACCCTCGAGCCTGAATCCCCAGTCGTATCCGTACAGTCGGCCCTCGTAACTGGCTCCCCGCACTCCCTGGTGATAGGTCTCTCGAGCAGAGGCGGCTAGTTGGTCAACCATCCCATGGGCCAGAAGGGCCTCGCGGTCTGGCTTCACCATACGTCGCATCGTCTTCGTCACAGCCTTGCTGGCTCGCGCTTCGTCGCGGAACGAGCGCGCCGTCGCTCTGAGAAGGGGGGTGAGCAACCAGGGAGATCGGTGGGCCAGGAACAGGACGAGCCGATTTTGCAGACTCATCCCGGCGGTGCCCAACTGCCGCGGCCCGAGCCCCGAAACGATGCCGCAGGAGAGCAGCCGCTCGGGAAGCTGAGACGCACAGGCAAGCGCATAGGGCGCGCCTCCAGAGACGCCCACCACGGCGAAGCGCTCGATGCCCAAGCGCTCGGTCAGCGCGACAAGATCCTGTGGCCAATCGAGAAAAGAGCGACGCTCCTGGAAGCTGGAACGCCCAAAGCCCGGTCGATCAAGACTAATGACGCGTACATGCGCCTGTGCTGCCCGTGCGGAGAGGATTGCCGCCTCGAGGCGCGAGCCTGGATAGCCATGGCAATAGATGAGGACAGGACCCTCTACGCTGCCGTACTCGGCAAAGCCGAGCGTGCGACCATCAGGGAGTGATATCGTCTGCTCCGTTTTCATGACGGTGTCGGTGTGCTTCATAGCTCCTCCCAGCTTTGATTACCTGGTCATCGAACTGTTGCGACGAGTATATAGGGGCTGTCAATCGGCGGCTAGGACGTGTGGTGGCTACTTTCGTCATAAGCTCAACAGTTGGGCCTTTGGCGCTCTTTTTCGTTGCGGTCAGTTTCCCCGAATTGGCTTCCTTCTCCCCTCGTTTCCTCGTCATCCGGTGCATGGGTTCTCCAAGCTGTCACCAGAATGCGCCGGATGACCTCGTACGACACCTGGTAGCTGCGGGCCACCTGTCGCAACGACTCCCCTTGGGCCTGTGGTGGCTACTTATCAGATCCGGTGGAGAAACAACGGGTTTGTCAGGGCATTCAATGGTGTTGAGGGTGTTTATCTCTGCCTGGTAGATGCTGCTTACCAGGGTATCTACAATCACTGTGACCGATTGAATCCTCCTTCCAAGCGCAGGAGACCTCCTCTCTGTTCGTTTTCTGGCTCCTGACCACAGGCCAAGCCAGCACCCACTCGCGCCTGAGCATATGTGGTTGTATCCAAGCATCAGGAGTGTGCTCGTCTTGTTCTTCTGCTCGGGTGCTCGCCTTAGATGGAAATCATTCAGGCGGCGCGACGATAATCATGATGTAATCCGCCCAAAATGGGCAGGGCCAAGATCGGACCTGCCCTGGCCTTGGCTGGGAAAGTGGCGTCAGCCGAATCAGGGATCTGCTGCTTCAACCCTTGATGGGGGCGGGCCTGGTTGAAGTACTTGACGTATGCCTGCAGGACTCGGAAGAGCTGCTGCTCGTGCAGGATGAGCAGGTGATCCAGGCACTCGCGGCGCACGCTCCCCAAGAAGCGTTCACAGTAGGCGTTAGCCCGCGGAGCGCGGATCGGTGTTCGTAGCAGCTTAATCCCGGTCCCACTCGCCAGGCGCTCGAAAAGGGGACCAAACTTGCTATCATGGTCACAAATCAAGAACCGAGGCCCCTGCCCAAAGGGCGTGGCTTCCCGCAGCTGTTGCGCCACCCACGCATCGCTCGGATGGCGTGTCACCCCAACATGGAGAATTTTCCTGCTCTGTAGTTCGATGATGAAGAAGGCAAAGAGCGAGCGGAAGAAGAGATCGGTCACCGGTAAGAAATCGCATGCCCAGATGTCTTGGGCGTGGTTATGAAGGAACGTGGCCCAGGTCTGCGAGGAAGGACGAGCGTGAGGCGTTCGCATATACTTTTGAACCGTGCGTTTGGACACGTGGATGCCCAGCTTGAGCAGTTCCCCACGAATGCGTTCCGCACCCCACAAGTGATTGTCGCGGGCCATGGTCTCAATCAACCGGATCGTCTCTGCCGCAAGTTTAGGCTTCCTGGAAGCTGTCCTGGAGCGCTGCCGCCAGAACCAGCGGAACAGGTGGCGATGCCATCTCAGGAGGGTGTCAGGCTGGACAATCAAGAGCGCCTGTTTCCAACTGCGGGCAGCCCGTGCAAGGATGACCAGGAGCAGCCGATCGGTCTTGGCACAAACTGGGCGCTTCACCTGACGGCGGAGAATGGGGAGTTGTTGACGGAGCAGGGCGTTCTCAGCGATGAGTTCCGAACGGGTGCGGGTCAGATCGCTCATGGCGCCGGCCAGGACGGAGTGACTCGAAGGCCGCGTCCAGTGCCTTAAACGTTGCCGGAATCTACCCATACAGTGGTGGAATGGACGCATGAGTGAGGCGAAGAGACCTGACACAGAGACAGAACTCCTTGGTGAAGAGGATGAAGGTGCCCAGAAGAGTTGGCTGATGGTGTCTGATTCTACCGTGCTTGCAGACGCTTTTGCAAGCAAAGCAAACGAAGAAGCGCGTGATGAGCACTCTTTTTCTGGGCAGACAGCGAAAGTAGCCAGCACAGGTCCTACTAGCAATCAAGCAAAGTGGGCATAATGTGAGGTAAATCATACACAACAGTGCCTTTGGCGGCAGTGGTGCCAGCTCTCCCAGCACCTCGGCCCGGAACCACCCACGCTTGATGGCTTGTGCGGCCTTCAGTGCTTCCTCCAGCACTGACTGGCGTTGCCCCTCTGGCAGCAGCGGCGCCAGCTTTCCCAGTACCTCAGCACGAGACACCCGAGCTGGCTATTTACACCATCTGGCCGCACATTGCCAAATTCATGGCACAATCTCCCATTTCCCGAACGGATGAGAAAAGTAGCCACCTCAACTATCCTTCAAGAGAGGGGGAACAGGCAACAGGAGCACACGTTCGTCCTGTTCACAGGAGAAGAAGGGGGCAAAGCAGTAGCGCAAGCAAAAGCTGAACAGAAGTGATAGAATGAATAGCACGAGCACCAGGTGAGAGCGGCGCCAATGCAATAGCCTGCTTGTAACAGCTCTTTATCTGGTCGCGGTGTTCATGCCCGTCGGTTCCGCCGCTAGCTTGCCTAAGCCCAGATACCACCAGGCCCCGCACGTTGATCACCAATTATCGCGGATTCAGCTCTCGTCCTCCGCTGTCCCACTTGGATGGCCTCAACCTAGGTGGCACCAGGTGTGGCTCGTGATCGAGGATTCGACCCCTTCGGTCCCGCTCGTGAGTACACCAACAAAGCAGCAAAATTGACGTGCATTTTTGCTTCCCACCATCTGTTCGCTCAACCGGGAACTTGGGCTGTCACTTTGGCGATCTGGCTACCCTATTTCAAGCGACATCGCAATCACACTTCCGTTTTGCGAACGGATGATATCAGTAGCCACCACAGGCATGAGAAAGCGTCCCTGCTCAGCAGAACGCTGCGTTTTTTGAATGGAGCTGTGATAATTTCGGTTCACACTTTCTGCATTTTCACCGTTTTCGCGGGGGCACCAGGGCTCTGGGGAAAGTCTGTTCCACTCCTCCCTAAATGCCAATTTCGGCATCTTGCCTTTGTTAACTGCTCTCTCCAGCAGATGATCATGGCAGGAGACCAAACGCTCTCATCAGGAGCTCCGCTGGAATAGGCTGGATTCGCGCACCAGGAGTTCTGGCCGGAATAACACCTGATCATGTGTATGGTGCTCAGGATGCTGAGTTTCTTCCAAGAGCAATTGCGCCGCTTTGTACCCCAGCTCATATTTGGGCTGGCGAATGGTCGTCAGGGGAGGCGAAAGCACATTGGCAAAATCGACATCGTCATAGCCGACAACGGCTATGTCCTGAGGGACGTGGATACCTTGCTTCGACAGCCCGCGCATCAAGCCCAGCGCCAGCAGGTCGTTGGCGCAAAAGACGGCGGCAGGGAGGGGCTCGCTGGCCAGGAGCGCTTCGACGCTCGCCTCACCCTCTAAGGTATTTTGTCCAGACACGGTGATATTGAGGAGCGCCGTTTGTGGGTCCAGGCCAAAGCGCTTGACCGCACGCAGCACTCCACGCTGGCGCTCGGCAATTTGCCGGATGGTCGCGGGGCCGTGAATAAAGCCGATACGATGGTGGCCCTGCGCAAAGAGATGCATGGCCGCCAGGTCTCCGCCGAGCACATCGTCTACAGCGACAGAGCAGAGGTCAGGGGAGCGGCTGGGATGATCCAAAAACACCACGGTCATCCCATGACGGCGCATGCGCTGCACCGATGTTTCACCGCTGACAGGCGTAATGAGTATACCCTGGACTCGTTGTTCCTCCAGGGCTTGCAGATAGCGCTGCTCTTTGGTGACAGAGTCATCGGAGTTGCACAACACCACAATGGACCCGGCGGCGTTGGCCGCATCCTCGACACCCCGCGCCACCTCGGTAAAGAAGGGGTTGGCCACATCTTGCACCATGAGACCGATGAGCGGGCTGTGCCCGGCGCGGAGCTGCCGCGCGGAGCCATTGCGCACAAAGCCGGTTTCGGCAATCGCTTGCTCCACCCTGCGGCGCGTCTGTTCTGATACCAGATGGGGACGGTTGAGGACATTGGAAACCGTTCCCAGGGAAACGCTTGCCAGTTCAGCGACGCGCCGAATATCAGCCATAAGCGAGTGATGCCCTCGTTCTTCCACCAATGAGCGCCTATTTCTTTTCGCCCGTTTCCAGATACCGCAGAGTCTCAGCGTTAAGTTCAACGTCGCCAGCTTCCATGTTTTTAAGCAGTTGATCTCCTGTCGTACATCCGAAGATCGGAAATGTGGCAAGAGGCTGGTTCGTCAGGTAGGCTAGCGCTATGGCCGAGAGCGGCAACGACGCTTCCTGCGCTACCACTTGCAGCCGATGCAATCGCGCTCTGTTTTCTGCGTTCCAATACAGTTTTCGCAGGGGTGCAGGAAGAGCTTCAGGATTGCTGCTTGCTTTGGCAAAAAAACCGTGCGCCTGTGCACTGTAGGCGAGGATGGTCAGGCCCGTATTTCGATGAAACTCGAGCATTTGCGTGTCCATCACTACCATTGTGGGATCTTCCAGAGCCTCCAGATTCGGAACCGCCAAACTCCACATCACCTGATTTCCGACGAACCCCGTAATACGATGAGCGGTTGCATATTGTCTGGCTTCTTCCAGCCGCTGCACCTGCCAGTTCGAACAGCCGAAATAGCGGATCTTCCCTTTTCTTACTTGCTCCTCTAATGTTTGCAGAAGCGCTGCAACGGGTTGCGTTTGGTCATCCCGATGGAGCCAATAGAGATCAATCATGTCTGTTTGCAAACAGCAGAGACTCTCCTCAAGGTCAGACCTGATCTCCTGTGGGGAGAGCCTGGGGATATGCATGGACGAGAGCAAAGGATGGGCGCCCTTCGTACTCACGATGATGTGTTCTCGGATGTTTCGAATTTTCAGCCAGTGCCCAATGAGTCGTTCACTCAAGCCCAGGCCACCGGGAACCCAGGCACCGTAGACATGTGCGGTATCAATGAACGTGCCCCCGTGCTCGAAAAAGGTGTCCAAGAAGTGAAAAGCGGTGGAGGAGTCTATATCGGTTCCAAACGAGCCAGTCCCCAGAGCGAGGAGTGAGGGAGAGAGGTCAGTCTGTGGCAGACGTTTGTATCTCATAGCTTGCCAAGCCCTTCTATGGCAAACAACCTCAGATCGAGAAGCAAGAAGGCTTTCATTGACCACCCTACGCACGGCACGGTTGATAATCCGTTTATCGGTGGCAATGAAATCTCCTACTAAACCGAGCAGCCGACTCTTTAAGTGGGCACTGCGCGAGGCTGCACCCACTCTTTTGGTCAGTGGCTTGCGTCGGTTAGAACAAATATTGCTGTTGCTCGGATGTCCTGTGACGACGCGCCAACCAGCACTTCAAATGTTCCCGCTTCAGCCACCCAGGCACGCGCCAGATCATCGTAGTAGGCCAGGGCTTCGCACCCAATGGTGAGCGTCACGGTCTTGCGCTCCCCAGGTTCAAGCTGCACTTTCGCAAAGGCTTTCAGTTCTTTCTCCGGGCGTTCCAGCCGCGACTGGGTGTCTCGCACGTACAACTGGACGATTTCTTTGCCCGCGCGCAGCCCCGTGTTGGTGACATCCACTGCAACCTGCAACGTCTCGTTTGCAGTGATCTGTTGGGCGCTTAGCCACAGTGGACTATAGCTGAAGGTCGTGTAGGAAAGGCCAAAACCAAAGGGGAACAGGGGCGCGATGCGTTTCTTGTCGAAGTGGCGATAGCCCACGTATAGCCCTTCGCCATAGTAGACCTTGCCGTTTTCGCCGGGAAAGTTGAGGTAGGCCGGGGTATCCTCCAGGCGCGCCGGGAAGGTCTGGGGGAGTTTGCCGGAGGGCACCACATCCCCAAAGAGGACGTCGGCAATCGCATGGCCACACTCCTGACCAGGATACCAGGCTTCGAGGACTGCTGCCACCTGCTTGAGCCAGGGCATACTGATGGGGGAGCCAGTGTTAAGAACGACAATGGTACGCGGATTGGCCGCCGCCACTTGCTCGATCAGGGCGTTCTGCTGTCCTGGCAGTTCCATATCTGACCGGTCAAAGCCTTCGCTCTGCCAGTCGCCCCCAAAGCCCGCGCAGACAATCGCCACATCTGAGGCCGCCGCCAGTCGTGCCGCCCGCTCGATGCTGTCGGCTGGAACGGGGGGAAGGCATCCGAGCCGCACGGCTGCCACCGGAATTTGCGCGTTCTTAGCAAAATCGAGGCTGAGCAGATAGGCGCGCCCCGCCTCCAGGTGGATACTTGCCTGGACCTCTGTACTGCCCCTCCCAAAATAATCTCGACCGGGGATCTGGTGTGTCCAGTTGTCGATCAGCTGCCAAAATTTCTCACCAAAAGGCGGGGGAGTAACTTTGACCCTGACCAGCTCTGAAAGGAAGAGATACCATCGAACAGAAAAGAATGATCGCTCCGCTCTGTTCGAGGAGGTATCCCATGTCACAGCATACCATCGCTACTCCCGCCCGTGTCTGGTACGACAGCTCCCATGCCAGTTTGTGTCTGTTGGGCACGTATTTGCGCCGCATCGGCTTTTTCCAGCCACTGGAGACCCGTATGCAGATCAACCAGAAAACGCTCAAGTACACCCCAGTCCAGAAGCTGGAGATGTTCTTCGTGGCGCTCTTGGCCGGAGCCAAAGCCGTCTCGCACACGAACACGACGGTTGGGGTGGATCCCGCGCTTTGCACCGCCTTTGGCTTACCAGGCTGTGCCGACCAGTCCGTCATCGCCGCCACCTTGAATGCGGCCACCCCCGCCGATGTGCACGCCCTCCAAGCGGCCCTGGCTGAGACCTTCCGCTCCTTCAGCCAGGCGCATCGTCATGACCTGACCCACGACCTGCTTGTCCTGGATGTGGATCTGTCCCCTTTGCCCGCCAGCCGCCAGGCGGAAGGCTCCACGCGCGGCTACATGGGCCGCTGCCGCTCGAAGACCGGGCGCAAGCTGGTGCGCGTGCGCGCCGCCCAGTATCAGGAAACGGTCTGGGAGACCGTCGTGCCTGGCCGCACCGCCGAGAGCTTGTCCGTCTTGCAGGAAGCGCTCATCCAAGCCGAACACCTCTTGGGGCTGGAGGGCGAAGACGAGCGTGTCCAGGCCAGGCGGGCACAGGTGGAGATTCGGCTGGATAGCGGCTGGGGCAGCACCCCGATCATCGAGTGGCTCCTTTCTCGAGGCTATCAGGTGACCGGCAAATTCAAGTCGACGAGCCGGGTCCGGAAGCTCGTCAAAGGGATCACCGCGTGGCAGCCCACCTCCCGCCCGGGACGCGAGGTGGCCCTGGTCCCCGAACCAGTCCCCTTCGCACGTCCGCTGGCCCAATACGCGGTGCGCACGCCCTCGAAGGACCACGCGGGCGGGTACTATCAGGCGGTCCTGTTTACGACACGCACCACGCTCAGCATGTTCGAAATCGTCGACCACTACGACGGCAGGGCGGGCATGGAGGCTGATTTGAAAGGCGACAAGCGCGGGTTAGGGCTGGCCGTGATCCGCAAGCAGCGCCTGGCCGCGCAGATGTTGGTCATCCTCCTGATGCAGCTTGCCCACAACGTGTTGATCTGGTCGCGGCGCTGGCTGTCCGCCCAAGCACCCCGGCTCCAGAGCTGTGGGATCGTGCGGTTGGTCCAGGAGGTCTGGGCCGTGCCAGGGCGGGTCAAACTGGGCGCGCTTATCGTGCAGCGGGTGCGACTCTGCCCCGACCATCCACGAGCGCGGGATATCTGCTCTGGCTTCCGTCCCTTTCTGGCTCCAAGTCAAACCCTGGATTTTTGGTGAGAAATTTTGGCAGCTG
>DATBGS010000057.1:0-59416 GCA_036557885.1 Ktedonobacterales bacterium | reverse complement strand
GTGTCACGCTCAGCTTTTACTGTGGCTGAGCGTGACACGCTTCTCCCCTCTTGTGCTGAGACTCCTGAAACATGTCCTGCGTCTGTAAATTGCAAATAAGAACATCAGCAAAATCGCTAAGGCAGCTTATCAGAGCTTCCTTGAGAAGGAAATACCAACAAAGCGTCCCAATCCAGGCTCACGACCTGATGTTTTATTGCAAGAGGCACTTACACCCATGATTCGCGTCATTACCTATAACATCCTGGCGGGCGGAACCCACCGGGTAGAACCGCTGGCTCGCGTGCTCCAGGCCAAACAGCCTGATCTTATTGGCTTGATAGAGGCCAGCAATTGCCAGGTTGTCCAGGAGCTTGCCCGGCGGTTAGGCATGGATTACCAGCTGAGCGAGCCAGCAAAGCCGCAGAAAGCTCAGTCAGTGGCGATTCTAAGCCGCCTGCCTATTCTTTCAGCCCAGAGTCTTCAATCATCACCTCCACATCCTCCACCCCTCTTAGAAGTGCAGGTAGCGGAGCCTGATGGGACTCCGCTCACCGTATTGGTGACGCATCTGACCGCCACCTTCAACAACGGGTGGCGAGCCTCCTCACAACGCCGCCGGGAGGCGCAGATATTGCTCGAACGGATGCAGGCGCATCGCGGCACGCCTCACTTGCTCATGGGGGACTTCAACGTCGTGGCCCCTGGGGACCGCATCAAAGGAAGTGCTTTGTTGCGCTTTCTCACCGACAAGCAGCTTTATTATCAGCTTATCCCAGCCAAGGCGAATCAAACCAACGCAAGCGGGCTGCCTGGGTTGGATAGCGTCGTGCCACGCCAACTACGATTTGTCTACCCGCTCTTGCGCGCCATCCCCAACAACAACGCCCTCAGCTTTCTCCTCGATACGTTCCACCCGCTCTACGCTCCTCGCGGAGGCATCGGCTTGCTGACCAAGGCAGGCTATGTTGATAGCTTTCGACGGCTGCACCCCAGGGAGCCTGGCTGGACCTGGCCCTCTGCTCTACCTGCGGGTCGCATTGATTATGTCTTTGCCAGTCCTGAACTTGCATCGCGCCTGTGCACGTGTGAAGTCTTGGCTGCGAGCGGTGAGCTACCAGCCGATCAAGCAAGCGACCACTTGCCTGTGTTTGTCACGCTGAGGACGAGGCTGGCAGGAGAAGGCTCGCAATGACGCATACGCTTTCGCTTAGCTAGCCGATAGGAATATGGGCGCTCATTGGTTCCCATTTTCCACCAGTTCTGTCGGTTCCTTCCTCCCTCTGGAGTGCCCTGCGGCTGGTGTCAGCGTTTCCGAACCAGCCCAGAGCCGTGTGGTAGGCGCAGCGCCGCTGGGCGGCTGTTGCTCTCTGAACCTGGTAAGGGCTGTTTCTCCTTGCTGATAGAACTGGCGCAGCAGCCTTCCCACCTTCTGACGAGCTTCCCAGCCCGGCTCTGGGGCAGTTAGCACCGCCCACGCAGCCCCGACAATCATGCCGCGCACAAACCAGCGCTGCCATCGCCTGGCCCGCTTTATTCGAACCTCGCTGGCCCGGCGCATATCGCTCATCCTTGCAGGAACCTGCTGAAACCTTCTTTTGTCAAAGAGAGATTCAAACTCACTCATACGCACCTCCCGGCTTGTGCTCGCCTGAATACAAGGAGTGGTACTCCTCCGTTCTTTTAGGAAACCCCCAATGCAGAAGAGTTACCCTCCCTGGCAAAACGACGCACGATACTTGCCAAAGGAGGAACCAGGAGAGCACAGGTATGGGGCTTTACTTTGCTCGCCTGCCTGGGCTGTCACAAACAGGCCATCGGACTGGCGCGGAAAGATTGACAGAGGCGCACCAACCCACTACACTCAAGGCATTCTTTTACCTGGGAGGCATTGGAGAATGGACCCCATGAATGTGCAGGAGTACGAGGCACTGGCCCAGGCCCGACTTGACCCAGGCGCATGGGCATTTTATTCGAGCGGGGCAGAGGACGAGGTAACGCTGCGAGCAAATCGGGCCGCGTTCGAGCGACTTCGCTTGCTGCCGCGCATGCTGCGTGGCGTCCGCCAGGCCAATCTCCAGACCACTGTTCTGGGAATACCAGTGAGTCTGCCAGTGCTGACCGCGCCAACAGCGCTCCAAGGACTGGCGTGTCCAGAGGGGGAGTGCGCAACAGCGCGGGCTGCGGGAGCCATTGGAACGCTGATGACTGCCAGCACTGAATCCACGAAGTCTCTTGAGGAGATTGCCGCAGCAGCGACAGGTCCGCTCTGGTTTCAACTTTATGTGTACCGCGCAGGCCATCTAGCCGAGCAGCTTATCCAGCGTGCCGAGGCCGCTGGCTATCGGGCGATTGTGCTAACGGTGGATTTACCCTGCCTGGGGAATCGTGAGCGCCGCCCGTACCCTGGCTGGCGGTTTCCGCACGCAGTAACCGGCAACTTTCCTGCGGGGCGGAGCAGCGATGACCGCGAGGATGAGGCCCTCTCCTGGGACGACGTGGACTGGCTGCGCTCATGCACCCATCTCCCGCTGATTCTCAAAGGGCTGCTCACTCCAGAAGATGCTGAGCTAGCGATACAGCATGGAGCAGCAGGCATCATCGTCTCCAATCATGGGGGGCGCCAACTGGATGGAGTGCCAGCGAGCATCGAAGCGCTGCCATCAATTGTAGAGGCGGTACAGGGGCGTGTCGAAGTCTATATGGATGGTGGAGTCCGCCGGGGGACAGACGTGCTGAAAGCGTTGGCTCTGGGTGCGCGGGCGGTGCTCGTAGGTCGGCCCATCCTGTGGGGCTTAGCCGTTGATGGGGCAGCGGGCGCGCAGCGTGTGTTGGAACTCCTCCGCGAAGAACTTGCGCGCGATATGGTGCTGGCCGGCCTACCAGATATTGCCAGCATTGACGCAAGTCTTGTGAAGCGGTTCTAACAGGCCAACTCAGACATTGCCTTTCGCAGCCGCTCCGCCTTATGCTATGAGGGAAGAAATCGTAGCCTGCGTGAGACATGCAAGAGGAACAACTCCTATGGTCAAGTCAAGACAGGCATCGCCTGCTCCTCAGACGACGCTGCCGCCCGGTCCCCGCTCACTTCCTGTTGTTGGCAACCTGCTCTCCCTGCGCCTCGATCCACTGGGCTTTCTGCAACAAGTCCAGCGCACCTATGGGGATATGGCGACCCTGTATTTTGGAAAACAACCTGCGGTGCTGCTTTTCCGGCCTGAGCATGTGCGCTATGTGCTGGTGGAGCATCCAGGGGCTTTCTCGAATCGCAGCCTGCTCCAGGGAAACCGCAACGCAGCGCTTGCCAGTGAGGGCCTGCTCACCATTGATGGGGAAGCACACCGTCAGCAGCGGCGCGCAGTTCAACCCGCCTTTCACAAAAAGCAGGTGGAGGGCTATGCCAGCATCATTGCAGATTTTACCCAGGAGATACTCGCTAGATGGCAGCCAGGCGAGCAAGTCAACCTCTCGCAGGCCATGCAAGAACTAACGCTGCGCATCGTCAGCAAGTGCCTCTTCAGCATTGATCTTGCCAACCAGCTTGCTCCACTTGGCGCGGCCTTTGATGGCCTCCTCAGTAATTCCACAAGCAGCGCTGTTGAAGACCTCTTAAATATTCGCGTTGATCACCCGCTGACAGCCTATGGCAAGCGAATGGCTGCTTTGCGCGAACTAGATCGCGTCATTTATACATTGATTGCTCAGCGCCGTGAACAAAACCGCCCCGGTCAGGATGTGCTTGGTCTGCTGCTTTCTGCCGAAAGTGGCGAGGCGGACGGGGGAAAGCTGACCGAGAAACAGATTCACGATCACCTGCTCACCTTCCTGGCCGCCGGACACGAGACAACCGCCATTGCTCTTGTCTGGACGTTCTACCTGCTTGCGCGTCATCCTCAGATCAGAACCCAATTGCAAGCTGATCTCGCTGCAACCCTGGCAGGGAACGCGCCAACCATAGAGACGCTAGCGAAAGTGCCCATGCTTGATTGGGTTTTGAACGAATCCATGCGGCTCTATCCTCCCGCCTGGCTGCAAATGCGCACCGTTGCCCAGGAAACAACGCTGGATGGGGTCGTTCTGCCAGTCGGCACACTGCTCATCTTGAGCCAGTGGGTGCTGCATCGTCGGCCTGACCTCTGGACAGAGGCTGAGGAGTTCCGCCCGGAGCGATGGAACCCGGCCAACGAGCAATCCATCCCGCCCGGCGCCTACTTCCCCTTCGGGGGCGGCCCACGAACCTGCATTGGCATGCCGTTGGCTCAGCTAGAGTCCAAAATGATTCTGGCAATGCTCCTCCAGCGCTTTTCCCCAGAGCCTTCCCCGGAGTATATTCCAGGGTTTCAGCCAGGCATCACACTGCGCCCCAAACACCCCTTACAGGTCACGCTCCTGTCTGCATCTCCCGCCGACTCCCAGACCGCAGAAACGGAAACCGGGCGCGTGCCAGAGCTAGTGAGGCGGGAAAAAGCAAACCGTCGTGGGTGCCTCGCGGCGCTGCTGAGCCTCTTAGGGTTCTCTGGAACGGCCAGGTAATCGGCACCATCTGCCTGATTTCTACAGGCGCCCCTGTAAAAATGGCAGCAAGCATAGTGCTTGCTGCCATTTTCGATCTTGCCTGCTCCTGTGCGAATGGCTGGTTCCGCATTTTATTTTGTCATATACGACAATTTAGGCCAAAAACAGTGTGCTTGTCAATTTTTACATCGCCTGCTCGGTTTCTTTTCCCTCAGAAAGAACTTATCGGAACCAGTTGATCTAAGCCCTTGTTTTGTGGAAATCAAATGGCCCTTTCTGACATACTTGGCATGAAGACAGAGACACTGCTTAGACGAGAAGGAGAGTCTACATGCCAGAAAACGTCCACCCAGCGCTGCCGCGCTTTGATGAGCTACCCGTAACTCCAGGCGCCCCACCACATTCCGCCTGGGGCCTCTGGGGGCCAGATGACCAGCTTGGCACACTCAACTTGCTGACTCCCGAAAGGATTGCGGCGGCGGCTCGCCTCATCCAGACCGGGAAGCGTTTTGCCCTCAACTGGAGCCTCGAACTGCCTTCCCCGCCGTTGTTCGGGCGAGAAGCGCTTCAGCATACCATCAAGCAGCGACGCCACCTGGTGAATGATGATGTCTATCACAACTTCAACCCACAATCCTCCAGCCAATGGGACGGCCTGACCCACTACGGGAACATGACCGCCCAGCGCTTCTACAATGGAGTCACCCAGGCCCAGATCACGGGTGGCCCCGATACCCGCAACGGCATCCAGGTCTGGGCACGCAAGGGCATTGCGGGCCGTGGCGTCCTGCTCGATTACCAACGCTGGGCCGCTGCCCAGGGCATCGCCTATTCACCTGGCGAGCGCCACGAAATTAGCGTGGAAGCGCTCCAGGCGGTTGCCCAGGCACAAGGCATCCAGTTTCTCCCCGGCGATATTCTTCTGGTTCGCTCCGGCTGGATTGCCTGGTACATCAGCCTGAGCCAGCCGGAACGCGAAGCGCTGGCACCTCCGCCCCATACTGCTGTGGGACTGGCACAGGGCGAAGCCACGCTGCGTTTCCTGTGGGACCAGCATTTTGCTGCGGTGGCAGGCGACGCGATTGCATTTGAGGCATATCCCGCGCATCCCCAACACGGCTTCATGCACGAAACCTTGCTGGCGCTCTGGGGCATGCCCATTGGCGAACTCTTTGATCTGGAGGCGTTGGCGGAAGATTGCGCAGCGGATGGCAGGTACGCGGGCTTGTTCACCTCCGCGCCGCTGAATACCCTTGGGGGCGTAGCATCCCCGCCCAATGCCATGTTTATCAAGTAATCAGGGCACAGGGCGCCCGCCGCTGAGGCGCTTGACGATAGTACCTACCGCGTAGAGGATGAGAGCCGAAAAGATCGTCCCAGAGATAACCCCAATGATGGGCAGAAACGGTTGATTCTGGGCGATAAGGACAATAATCTGCACAAGACCCAGGACCGCGATGATCAAGGCGCCCCAATGACACCACGTGCCAACCCGACTTTCCGGCAAGAACTCTGGCAGGTTTTGCTGCATGCGTTTCCTTCTTTCCTGGCGAGAGCCGCAAGTAGACAGGCTCTGCAAGAACAAGAAGCATATGGCATGCCAGATACAGGCTGGTGATGATGAAAGGGAATAGTGTCAAAGAGCGTGAGGTATAGTTTAGAGGGTGGGACATTTCTCTGCCCATGAGAACGGGCTGGATTCTGCCAGGAGAAAGCACAATGCAAGAACTCAACCAGGTAATTTTCTTATTAGATGTGGACAATACGCTGCTTGATAACGACCAGGTTGAAGCCGACCTCAAAGCCCATTTGCAGCAGGCGGTAGGGGCTGAACGCCAGCAGCGCTACTGGGAACTCTTTGAACAACTCCGCAAAGAATTGGGCTATGCCGACTATTTGGGCGCCCTCCAGCGCTATCGAGACGAGAACCCCCGCGATACCCATCTCTTAACTTTATCATTGTATCTGCTGAATTACCCCTTTGCGCAGCGCCTCTATCCTGGCTCGCTTGATGTCATCCAGCGGCTGGCCGCCTGGGGACCAGTCGTCATCTTATCTGACGGGGATGTCGTCTTTCAGCCCTACAAGATCGAGCGATCAGGAGTGTGGCAGGCGGTGAGCGGCAACGTCCTCATCTACATCCACAAAGAGCACATGCTCGATGATGTCGAAGCCCGCTATCCGGCCAGGCAGTACGTCATGGTGGATGACAAGCTGCGCATTTTAGATGCCCTCAAGCGGCAGTGGGGCAAGCGTGTGACAACTGTATTCCCACGACAGGGGCACTACGCCCACGACCCGCAGATTCTGGTGAGCTATCCGGCGGCAGACATCAGCGTGGACCACATCAGCGACCTTGCTGCGCTCACACTCCCACAACTGCTTGGCGCGTCATAGGGGGAAAGGGCTATCGTTTCGATGTCGGGTACTCACGAAAGAAGCGTCGCCCAAGTTTCCATCCCAGCACCGCAAACCCCACAGTCAGACAAATCGTGAGGATGATTGCCACAACTCGAAATGGGATAAGCAGCGTGGTACCCAAAAAGGCGCCAATCAAGACGCCCGAACACACCCCCAGGAAGCATCCAAGTGGTCCCCCGTTCGTCGGCCACCTGGCTTCCTCATCTGGCTGCGCTTCATCAGGCTGTGCTTCGTCTGGTTGTGTAGGAGGCTCCTGTTGCTCGCTCACCTGCTCAAACCGTTCCGAATTGGCGATCACCGGCATCGCCCAGGCCGGGCACAATAAAGCCGCGATCATTCAACACATCATCCACCGCTCCCACAAAAATGGGGACATCAGGATGGTGCTCGTGGAGTTTCTTCACTCCATAGGGAGCAGCGATAATGCAAACATAGCGCAGGTGCGGCACGCCGATGCGTTTGAGCGTGTTGAGCGCGTCAATGGCCGAACCACCCGTCGCCAGCATAGGATCAACCGAAAAACATACCTGGAGGTTGGCCGACCTGCTCATCTGGTTATAATATTCAATCGGCTCCAGGGTACGCTCATCGCGGCGCAAGCCAAGATGCCACACCTGCACCTCTGGAAACACCTCTCGAAACCCTTCCGCCAGCCCCAATCCCGCCCGCAAAATGGGAACTACCCCAACGCCTCCCCCCAGACGTTTGCCCACCATTGGCCCCATCGGGGTTTCTATGGGCGCATCCACCAGCGCCAGATCTGCCATCGCTTCATAGGCAAGCAGTGAACCAAGTTCCTTCACCAGGCGATAAAACTCCGGGGGACTGGTATCTTTGTCGCGTAACCTGGTGAGTTTATGAGAGATCACGGGATGCGTGGAAATGTGCAGGGTTGGAATATGAACCACTGCGTCACGACTGGGCTGAGGGATACCTTGCATTGGCAAAGGTGCACTTTTTTCAGACATGGCAAGTGGCCTCTTCTCTTTGTAAGCATTTTGAGAGAGTGTCGCACATGTATCCGCTCAGGTCAAGGGAAATCTGCTCAGGCACTAGGCGCTGGCCTGATTAGGGATGCTTGCGAGCCTGGCGACTGCCCTGGCAGCTTCCGCGCTTGTCACAGAGGCGGGTTGAGATTTGCCAATATAGCCGCTGCGCAACCTGGCGCCCTCGCGCCAGTAGGCATACCAATAGGGGCCATGCCCATGCCCCTGTTTGCATGTGCTGCACGTGGACTTGCCACATTTGCGATACTGGAGTTGATAGGTGATATGTTGATCCGATGGCAATAGAGTCATAGAGAGCCACCTCTCCCACTCGCACCGCGTGTGGTGATATATAGAAGTTTGTAGGGAGGCATCACAACTTCGTTATCAGCTCATCCCAATTTCTGCTTGTTTCATAACTATAGCATTTACAGATGAAGAAAATCTGAATAACACGCTCTCAAAAGATGAAGAAATGTTCATCCTATATCAGTATTTTACCCGTTTGGGCAAGGCACCATTGAACATTCTTTCATGGTTTGCTGGCTCAGTCCAGTGGCTAAACCCAAAAGCTGTTTAAAGGTACTGGCGGAAACACATTGACCTGCTTCGCTCCACCATCAAGACAGGCACGGAAAGGCAAGGTTCTTTCATGGAAACGCTCCATGTGCTCTTAATGCACCCCTATCCCAGGCAAAACGAGGAAGTGCTCAGGCAACTCGGATTCCTTGTCGAGCGATTACCCTCGATTCCTGAACTGTTGGTAGCGCGATTTTTCCGCAGCCATGAAGAAGACCATACCTATCTGGCTCTCACCTCCTGGGAAAACGAGCAAAAGCCCCCCGAAGCGGAAGAAGCGACGCGAACTGAAAATGGATACACCCCAGAAGTCCCTGAAGTGGAAGATCTCCCACGTCTCATCATCCCTGGCTTAAAGGCGATAGAGGCTGAGGAATGGTTCTTTCAGTACAGTTGGGGCTTCAGCCGCGCAGATGTGGAAGTCCATCACGCGCTTGTATTATTAGTCACCAGTTCCGTTGGCCCTGAAAGTCCACAAATCCGGCAGGGGTGGCGATCTGGCTTGCACGCACTCGCCGCGGAAACACCATTGGGGCACGCTTTCTTAGCAGTGAGCCTTCCCCAGGAAGCGCGGCGTATCCCAGCGCCCGTCTGGTGTTGTTTCCTGGGCTGCTCAACTCAGCAAGATATAGAGAACGTGCGCACCCATCCCTTATATGAGCGTATTCTAAGCTGGGTCAGTCGCTTCGCGCAGGTAAAGAGCTTTACACTTGCCTCGCTCTCCCCGGAGTATCGCGCGCCAGCATAAGGGCTGCTTCTCTCGCCCAGCGCTCCTATTGCCGGTGCAGTCCCAGACCACAGGATGCGCAATGCTCTGGGCAACCCTGTGTACCTTGTGCTACAATACTGATAGTAGAGCAGCTTCATGCAGCCAGCTCTGCGCATGCAGCCGACTCAAAACGCGCAGACGATTTGCACTTGAGGACTCCCGCGCGGAGTCCAACCAGGAGCAAACACGCGCAACGTCGTTACTTCTGCGAACATGACACGTTACTGAGAAAGAGGATACACCCAGAAGCGCAAGCAGCTTCTGGAGCGGGTTACTCGAACACATTTACGTAAAGGGCACACTCGGTAACACACACCTGCTTAGACCTACCTCCGTAGAGTGGCAACTCCACACTCTTTCTTTCACAAAAGCACCGCACTCCTTCTATCTTTAAGACAAGAAAGGGCAGGGTACTCTCTACAATCAAGCACATTCACCCGGCAAGAAAACAGGTATCTCAAAGTAAGACGCATGGTATTGCACACAGATCGGCACAGTTCTACATCTATTTCGCCACTGGCTTAGGGGGAAGTCATGAAAGCAAAACAGATGAAAGCGCTCTCCTCTGGGGGGAATGAAGACGTGGCGGGGGAGGAGAGCCAACCTAAGCCACTGGTCGTCGTCAGCAGCTACCCTCCCCGCAAATGTGGCATCGCCACCTTCACCGAAGAGGCACTTGAATTTGTGCGCGCGCACCTGCCAGAGCGCCCCGTTCATATCGTCTCCCACCTGGATGGGCAGGGGCCAAATGTCCACCCCATTCTGGACCAGCAAGACCCGGATTGGCCGGAAAAAGTGGGGGCCTACATTGAACAACTCGGCCCGTATGCTGTCCATCTTGAGCACGAATATGGGCTGTACAGCTATACCGACCCCGTAACGAGGCACCACGACAACAATGAGCGATTTATTCGCCTGCTCACCTACCTGCGCGAGGCAGGCATCCCAACCCTGGTAGAGACACATACCGTGCATGGGCGCTACACCGAATCGGAAGAGCGCTTCCTGCGTGAACTAGTAGCCACCTGCACCACCTGGATACTCAAATGCGACTACCAGCGCTGGCGCATGGAATGGAACTTCAAAGAGCGCCCCGAAAACGTGCTGGTCATTCCACATGGCGCCCGCCCAGATAAAGTGAACCTGGACTCAGAGGCGTGCAAAGAACAACTGGGGCTGAACGAACTCAAGGGCAAAAAGGTGCTCGGTCTGATTGGCTGGATACAAACCAACAAACGCTGGGATTTGATTCTGGACCAGTGGGAAGACCTGCGCCGCGAAGTGCTGGAGCAGACGGGTGAAGAGTGGATGCTGTTGTGCGCCGGGAACATGCGCGACCCCAACGACACCACTTTCTTCCAGATGTGCAAAGCCAAAGCACAGGAACTGGAACGCAAAGGCATCGCCCGCTATGTCGAATTCGACCCACGCGGAGACATGTATTATGAGATGATGGCTTGCTTTGATGTCGTCGCCCTGCCCTCTCTCGATGAGACACAATCGGGAACATTGGCGCGCATCTTCTCTCTGGGCAAGCCATATATCACCTCGGCCCCATTGGAAGGGCTGACCTCCCAGACCGTTGAAAGTGAGGCTGGGCTGCTTTTTTCCAACCAGGCCACGCTGCGACGAGGGCTGATCAAGCTCATGACCGACGCCCACCTGCGCGCGGAACTCCATGCCCATGCAGTGGATTACCTCCAAAGCGTCGTCAGTTGGAACCTGGTAGCCGAACATTATCTTGACGCCTACGCGCTCGCAGCAGCGAAAATGGCTTATACGCCTGCTGGCGTCGCGCGTGCCGCCAACGCTCCAGAAAAAGCCAGCGCCTAAACAGAACCATCAGTAACCAGAGCGAGGGAACAGCCCGTAGGCTGCCCCTCGCTCTTTCTTGCATCTTAACTTCCTCAGCATTGGCGGAAGCGTCAACGCATAGTTTATAATCTTTCTCATAAGGGAAGCGTACTCTAGCCCTGAGCATGCCAGGGATAAAAGGTCCAGGGCTTTACATTGTAGAGAGAAGCACATAGCACTGGTGGCGGTGCCACCAGCTCACATAAAAGCGAGGCCGCGAATGGAAGTGCCTGTGAGCGCACAGGAATATGTTGAGCAGGGCAATACCCTCCTCTGGCAGGGGCAGTTACGCGAGGCAGCAACCGCTTTTGCCCACGCCGCGCAGAGCGACCCGAATCTCATTGGGGCACATCTGGGATTAGCGCAAACCAGCCTGGCGATGGGTTCCTACGGCATGGTACACATGGCCTGTCGGCGCGTGCAAGAGCTAGAACCCTCCGGGCCAAATGCGTCCCTGGCTCAAGCGCTCGTCTTCCTGCTAGACCGCCGCTATGATCGCGCGTTGGAAGCGGTTGAGCGCACCATTGCCGCAGATCCTGGGCGCGCGTATGCACTTGCCTTGCGTAGCTATCTCCTCAGGCAAATGAACAGAGAATACGAGGCAGCCCTGGCAGAAGCAAAATCTGAGCGCCTGGCCGGACCCACCGATTTCAAGGTACTCTTCCCCAAAGTGACGCCACCAACCCAGCCAACACCGATAAACACCGCGCGCGAGGAGCGTGAGCCGGAGCGCAGCGAACCAGTCTGGCAGCCCCCCTCGCAGGTGCAGCGGCGAGTGGTGCGCGCTCGCTTTGCGACACGCGGCGTACCTATTGTCACCCTGACGCTGATTGGCATCAACGTCCTGGTGTATCTTGCCTGCGTGGTCCTCTCACAAAATCTCACCGAGCCGTACTCCCCTGATAATCCCATCTATTACTATGGGGTTGAAGCCGGGATTTTTATTACTCAAAATCATGAATATTGGCGCCTGCTTACGGCGATGTTCCTGCATGAAAACTGGCTCCACATCGGCGTCAATATGCTCTCGCTCTACTTCATCGGCCCATTTGCAGAGAACGTCTATGGGCGATGGCGCTTTTTGCTCATCTACCTCGCTACAGGCGTCTTTGGCGGTATCCTGGTACTCTTGCTCGCTGCGCCAAACGTGGCGACATTGGGGGCGTCGGGCGCCATTTTTGGCGTTTTTGGCGCGTTGGGCATCTTTTTCTGGGAGAAGCGCTACGCGCTCGGCCCCGGAATGCTCACCCAATGGCTTTTCTGGCTCATTCTGAATCTGGTTTTTACTTTCCAGATTGCCAACATTTCCGTCTCAGGGCACATTGGTGGCCTCTCAATGGGCCTGCTGCTTGGCCTGCTGCTGATGCCCGACTTCTGGAGGCCGGTACAGACACGGCTCAAGCGTGGGCAGACAGGCGAAGCGGTGATCTATATACTCAAGCCGTTGCTGCTGGTGCTGGTTGTCTGCGCCGGACTCATCTTTCTGGCAATTTACCTGGGGGGCGGGCGCTAACCACCCCCACTTACGAAGAAAGAAGAAAGAGGGCATCTAGCCACTCTCACTTACGAAGAAAGAAGAAAGAAAAAAAGAAGGCGTCTTAATTGCGACGCCTTCTTTTTCTTACTTTCTTCTTTCTTCGTTTATCTGACGCTTATGCCGTCTTCACCTGTGCAGCCGACACCAGCCCAAGCTCTTTGATGGCCTGGTCACGCAGAATAAACTTCTGCACCTTGCCACTGGCCGTCATCGGATACGCCTCTACAAACTTCCAGTAACGCGGGATTTTCTGCTTGCTGATCTGATCTTTGCAGAACTCGCGCATCTCCTCTTCGGTCAGGGTTTCCCCTGCCTTGGACATGACCACCGCCAGCAGTTCCTCGCCAAAGAAGGCGTCGGGCACGCCCAGCACCTGCGCGTCGGCCACCTTGGGATGGCGAATCAAGAACTCCTCAATCTCGCGCGGGAAGATATTTTCGCCGCCACGAATGACCATATCTTTGATGCGCCCCACAATGTTGATGTAACCCCGGCTATCTATTGTCGCCAGGTCGCCAGTGTGCAGCCAGCCATCCTTATCAATCGCCTCAGCCGTGCGCTCCGGCATATTGTAATAGCCCTGCATCACCAGATAGCCCCGCCCGCAGAGTTCGCCGCGCTCCCCAACCGGCACGACCTCGCCTGTTGCCGGGTCAATGATCTTCACATCCACATGCGGCAGGGCCAGGCCAACCGTTGCCGACTTCAACTCAAACGGGTCATCGCGCATGGTCAGCGTAATCGCGCCGCTGTTTTCCGTCTGCCCAAAAGCAATCACTGAATCGGCCCCGATGCGCTGTTTCACCTGCTCCATCAGGAAGACCGGCACCGGAGCGCCCGCGCAGACGACGCCATTCAACGAAGAAAGATCATATTTCTCGAAATCGGGATGCTGGAGGATCGCCAGCAGCATCGTGGGCACGCCACCAGAGAAGGTGCAGCGCTCGGTGCTGATGATCTGCATGGCCTTGAGCGGGTCAAAGGCGAGGAGCGGGTGCATGGTGCTGCCAGCAGCCAGTGCAGCGAGTGTGTAGCCAACGCAGCCGAAGACGTGGAAGAAGGGCACCAACACGCAGCTTCGCGTGTCCTCGCCAATCTCAATTCGGCTGAAGACGCCCATCGCCTGATTGATTAGGTTGTAATGGGTCAGCACCGCGCCCTTTGGGAAGCCCGTTGTCCCAGAGGTATACAGCATCATAGCGGGGTCTTTGGGCGAGACGGACGCCTGCCGCTCCTGAAGCGCCTGATCGCTCACCGCTGCTCCTCCCGCCGCAAACTCGCGGAAGAGTGCCGGGCGCCAGCCTTGCTGCTCCAACATGCCCGCTGGCGGCGCACCAAGCAGCACCACATGGCGCAGCAACGGCAAGCGTTCGCTGGTCAATTCGCTATGCTGCGCTCCAGGCGTCGTCATGGACTTGATGGTTTCCAGGCAGTTGTGGTCGCGGATGGCTCCCATGAAGAAGAGCGCGCGAACATCCCCTTGTTTGAGGATGTATTCGATCTCCTGCGCCCGCAGCACCGGGTTGACCGTCACCAGCACCAGACCGGCTTTGGCCGCAGCCATCTGGAGCAGCGGCCATTCTGGGAGGTTGATCGCCCAGACCGCGATATGGTCGCCCTTCTGCAAGCCCAACGCCAGCAGCCCTTTGGCAACCGCGTTGGCGCGGGCGCGGTACTCCGGGTAGGTCCAGCGAAAGTTCAGGGCATCGCCAAACTCAGGGTAGCAGGAATAGACAACTGCCTCCCGCGTGGGTAATTCTGCGGCGCGCTTATCCAAAAGGTCGCCAATGCTCATGTCAAGAAGCACTTGCTTACCGGGTTCAGCCTGCCAGTAGGACAGGCCATCGTTGGTCATGCCCATGCACATCTCTCCTGTCGAGTGGTAGGAAGCCATCTTTAACGGCGCTTGCTGAAAAACACGCCCAAAAGACCAGCCTGGGGTGTTGCGCCCATTGTATGCTTCTTTCTGGACTCTGGCAAGTCTGCTGGCGAATAAATTCGCGCCTATGGGCAGCTACGCTGCCACAAAACCCGCCTGCGCGGGTTAAGACGAGTGTTCGCAGACGGGGTAGGGAGTCCGCGCAGGCGGACTTGCCGCCGTGCCCTTCTGTCTTAGGGTGCCCTTCTGTCTTAGGGGTGGCCGAAGGCCCATAGGCGCGGCTGTGCCCCTGCTTTGAGGGGTTTTAACCGCCAGCCTTTGTCATGCCAGCGCGTTCCTGAAGCGTCGCCAGGCGGCTGATGGCCTCATCCAAACGGGCATCCGGCACGGTCAGCGAAAGGCGGAGATAGCCCTCGCCGCTGGGACCATAGCTGGAGCCGGGCGTTGCTAAAATCCCCAGTTCATCCAGCAGCATGAACGCAAACTCTTTCGAGGACCAGCCCGCAGGCACAGCAGGCCAGAGGTACATCCCGGCTTGCGGCGTGGCGGTCTGCATGTCCAGGCGCTGGCAGGCTTCTACCAGCTTATTACGCCTGCGCTGGTAAATCAGATTACGCTGGTCAATCCAGTCCTGCCCCAGCGCAAGCGCCTCAATTGCGGCAAATTGCAGCGGGCGAAAGATACCCGTATCCACATTGGTTTTGAGTTGTCCAATCGCCTGCACCAGTTCAGCGTTGCCCAGTGCCATCCCCATGCGGAAACCAGCCATGTTATAGGACTTCGAGAAGGAATGAAACTCAATCGCAACATCAGAGGCGCCAGGGATTTCCAGCACCGAGACAGGCCGATAGCCATCATAGCTCACGTCGGCATAGGCCATATCATGTGCCAGCACCAGATCATGCGCGCGGGCAAACTGCACAGCGCGCGCAAAAAACGCCCGATCAGCCGAGGCTCCCGTCGGGTTGTTGGGATAATTCAGCCAGAGCACCTTGGCTTTGTGGAGGATATTTTCGGGAATGGCGTCCAGATCAGGCAGAAAGCCACGCTCAGCGGTCATGGGCAAGAGATAGCTGGTCGCGCCCGCCAGCGTTGCGCCTGCCGCGTACACCGTATAGGCCGGGTCTGGGATGAGCGCCACGTCCCCAGGGTCGAGCAGCACCGTCGCCAGATGCACCAGCCCCTCTTTGGAGCCAATCAGCGGCACAACCTCTCTATTGGCATCCAGGCTCACGCCAAAGCGCCGCTGGAACCACGCCGCGATGCCCTGGCGCAGTTCGGGCATGCCCAGATATTCCGGGTAGCGATGATTTTGCGGGTCGCGGGCCGTCTCGCATAGGCGATCAATCACCGGGTCGGGCGTGGGCAGATCAGGGTCGCCTATGCCCAGGCTGATCACATCCACCCCGGCGGCGCGTTTGGCGGCAATGCGCTGGGCCGTCTCCGCGAAATGATAGGGTGGCAAATGGCGCATACGTTCGGCTAATCTCATACAATTCCTCTCAATTCACCTGCTCAACCTCGTACCAGTTCGTCCCAGTCTTCATTTCCACTTTCAGCGGGACGCTCAGGCTCATGGCTTCTTCCATCGTCGCCCGCACCAGATTTTTGACCAACTCAAGCTCCTCGTTGGGCACCTCGAAGACCAGTTCATCATGCACCTGCAAGATCATCCTGGTCTTGAGTTGCAGTTCCTCGAAGCTCTGTTGCAGGCGAATCATCGCAATCTTGATAATATCGGCGTTGGTGCCCTGGATGGGCATATTGATGGCCTCGCGCTCCGCCGCCTGACGCTGCACCATCGGGAGCGAGAGCAGATCAGGCACGTAGCGCCGACGCCCCAGCAGCGTCTCGACATAGCCCTGCGTGCGGGCAAACTCCTTGGTGCCCTCCACATAGGCATGCACCAACGGGAAGGTCGCCTCATAGTTGCGAATATACTCCGTTGCCTCGCTGAGCGGAATGTCGGCCACACGCGACAGGCCAAACGGCGACTGCCCATACAATACGGCAAAGTTGATCGTCTTTGCCAGCCGACGCATGGACGGCTGCACCTCTTGCAGCGGCACTTTGTAGAGCCTGGCTGCCGTTGCCGCGTGAATATCCTCATCTTTGGCAAAGGCTTCTACCAGCGCCGGTTCGTGGGTGATGTGCGCCAGGATGCGCAGTTCCACCTGCGAATAGTCGGCGGTGAGCAGCACCCAACCTGGGTCAGCCAGGAACGCCCGACGAATGCGTCGCCCCACTTCAGTGCGGATCGGGATATTCTGCAAGTTGGGCTGACTACTGGAAAGCCTGCCGGTGGAGGCAATCGTCTGGTTGAAGGACGTGTGCACCCGCTCGTCATTGGGGTTGATCAGTTCCAGCAGCCCATCTACATAGGTAGACTTCAGCTTCCCAAGTTGCCGATATTCCAGCAGGTTATCAATTGCAGCATGTGTGCCTTTGAGCGTATCCAGCACCTCAGCATCCACCGAATAGCCGGTCTTGGTCTTCTTCATGGGCGGAAGCTTCAGTTCGTTAAAGAGCACATCGCCAAGCTGCTTGGTGGAGTTGATGTTAAACTCGTGCCCCACCGCCTGATAAATGGACTGTTCCAGCGCCTGGAGTTGCTCGCTGAGTTCGGTTGCCATACGCTTGAGGAACGCCTGGTCCACCAGAATGCCCGTCAGTTCCATGCGCACCAGCACCGGAATGAGCGGCATCTCCACGTCCGTAAACAACTTGTAAAGAGCGCGCTCCTTCAGCCTGGCTACCACGATTTCTGCCAGGCGATAGGTCATGTCTGCGTCGGCTCCGGCATACTCCGCTGCCGTGTGGATGGGCACCTGCGCCATGCTGATTTGCTTGGAGCCAGTACCGATCAGGTCGGTAATCGGCGTCATGATGATGCCCAGATGCTCAAAGATGAGGTCTTTCAGCCCCAGCCCACGCCGACCAGGATTCAGCAGATAGGCGCCCACCATCGAATCACAGGCCAGCCCGCGCACCCAGATGCCATGCCGCGCCAGCATCGTCATATCGAACTTGGCGTTGTGGGCATCCTTCTTGATCTGCTCATCCTCAAACACAGGCTTGAGCGCGGCCAGGACCATCTCCAGGGGCAGTTGACGCCCCGGCGCCTGACCGTCTGGCGTGGCTACATGACCAACGGGCAGATAGTATGCCTCCTGCTTGCCCATAGAGAGCGAGATGCCCACGATACCGGCGCTGAGCGGGTCTTCTGAGGTGGTTTCCAGATCAAACGAGAAGTGCCCGCTGGCCCGCAGGCTGCGCGCCAGAATCAAGAGCGCCTCTTCGCTCTCAATCAGCATCGTGTTGGTGTGCGGAGATGTAGCCTGCGTGGGGACCACGATGCGCGGCAACTCGGCGGGCGGCGGCGCAACCTCGCTGCCTTGCTCAGCCTGCGCTGCCACTTCATCCAGTGCAAACATGCTCAACTGCGCTGGCCCTGTCGGAGCAGCAGCCTCCTCGCTGGCTGCGGGGCGCACAATGGGCGTGCGGGCAGCAGCGGGAGCAGCGCTTGCTGGAGCGCCTTTAGGTGAGCCGCCAGCGGCCCCGGCTGCGGGTTGAGACGCGGCAGCAGCATTGCCAGTGAAGCGGGCCACGCGATCTACCATGCTATAGAATTCCATTTCGCGGACCAGCGGCAGCAGCTTGGAGCGGTCGGCAGTCTGCACCCGGCAGCCATTCAGGTCAAGCGTGACGGGCGCGGTGGTTATAATGGTCGCCAGGCGTTTGCATTGCCGCGCCAACACCTCATGCTCTTGCAACGTGGCCCGTACCTTGGGCGAAAGCTCGTCCAGATGCGCCAGGATGTCCTCTAGTGTGCCATAGGTGTTAATCAAAGTGGTGGCTGTTTTGGCCCCGATACCTGGCACGCCCGGAATGTTATCCGAGGTATCGCCCACCAGGGCTTTATAATCCACCAGCTTTTCGGGAGCAAAGCCATAGCGCGCCTGCACCGTTGGCTCATCGAAGTAATCCAGTTGGCCGCGCACTGGCTGGCGCGCATACGTCACCCAGACCAGCGCGTCAACCAGTTGCAGCGTGTCCAGGTCGCCGGTCACAATCCTGGTGGCGACATTTTGCGCTTCGGCCTGGCGTGCCAGCGTGCCTAGCACGTCATCAGCTTCAAAGCCATCTAACTCATAGATCGGCATGCCAAAGGCTTCCACCAGTTGGCGCACGCGAGGGTATTGTGCCCGCATGCTATCGGGTAGCAGCGGGCGATGCGCCTTGTAGTCCTTGAATTCCTCGTGGCGAAAGGTCGGCGTGGGACGATCAAACGCCACCGCCGCGTAATCGGGGGCGATATTCTTAAACGCATCCAGCAGCATACGCGCAAAGCCATAGACCGCGTTGGTTGGCTCGCCGCTGCTGGTACTCATATCCTCTGGGAAGGCGTGAAAGGCGCGATGAAACATCGCGTGGCCGTCAATCAGCATCAGCACTGAAGGGGCCGCGCCATCTGGCCGGGTGGAAGCCGTGTTCTGGGTAGGCTCGCTCATGGGGAAACCTCTTTATAGCCACAACTCATAGACGTAAAAGTGCTCGTCCCGCTTCCATCCAAGCGACTCATAGAGCGCCTGCGCGGGGAAGTTGTCTATCGCCGTCTGAAGCATCAGCCCCGCCGCCTGGGTGCCTTCCGCAAAGCTCCGCGCCCGCTCAAGCAGCAGCTTGCCCACGCCCTTGTGCCGCGCTTCTGGCGCTACAAACAGATCATTCAACAGCCAGAAACGCTTCATTGCATCGGAGGAGAACAAGGGAAACAATTGGGTAAAACCAACCGCCTGCGTCGTTGGGCCAGCTTGCCCCTCAAAGCAGGGGCGCGGCTGCCAGGCCAGGAAGATCACGGACTCCTGGCGCTCGATGCGCTCACGCAGGTACTCACGCGCTCGCGCTTCTTCTGGCTGATGCTTGTAAAACAGCCGATAGCCAAGAAACAGCGGGAGGAGGGCATCGAGGTCAGCCAGGGTTGCCTGGAGAATATGGATGGGGTCTTGCTGCGCCTGGTTCTGAGCCATGCTGCTCCTCCACATAGTTTATTCTGTCACAAGGGCCAGGTTCCGGTAAGGTCAAGCGACGTTCCCCGGCAGGGACGCCGGGGCTACGAGCAAGAGTGGGTCCGCTTGTAGCCCCGGCGTCCCTGCCGGGCTGTTCACCCCTCAAAGCAGGGGCAGGCCGGCGCCCCGCTGGTGCTACAGGTTTCAACCGCCGGCCAGCGGCAAAACCTGAGAGCGCCCAGAGCGCCCGCCAACCCATTCGCAAAGCTGCACCGTCGCTGGCTCATCGTCGCGCATCTGTAACAGCGCGAAAGGGAAGCGCGTGGCATCGCGCAAGGGCGAAGGCGCCGCGTCCGGCTCAGCCAGCCAGCGCATCACCTCTGGCGTGCGTTCGCTCTCGCCCGGCAGATAGAGGCGAGGCATCCAGGTGCCTGTGTCCACCAGCAGCTTGCCACCGGGCAGGCGCAACGTCCCCTCCAGATGCGTGTGGCCGGTGAGGGCGCAACGCAACCTCTCATCGCGCAGGAGCATACCCCGCGAACGGGAATCCTGCTCAATTAGATTAGTGCTGCGGTCCGAGGTTGCTGGAAAGATGACTGCCAGCGCGTCCAGCGGCGACGGGGCATCCAGCGCCTCATACAGCGCCTTCTGCCCCTGTTGAATGCGCGCCTCGGCCCTGGCGCTGAGCGGCGTGCCAAACTGCGCGGCCACCTCGCGTTGCAGCGCAATCAGCGTGGGCGCGGACACAGCAAACAGGGCGGCGGCATCGTTGCCCTGCCCTGGTATCTCCTCAGCAGCGGGAATGGGCGCTGGCTGCGCGAGCAAATCTGCGGTGCGCGGCAAGCCCTCGATCACCACTTCTGGCGCAATCAGGCAGAGCAGGGCCAACGTGGACAATCCGCTGGGCAGCGGGATAAACTCCGCAACGTAGCGATAGCGCTGGCGGGCTGTCCAGAAGGCGTGGTAATAGTAGCGCGTGCCCCAGGGCAGCGGCAACGCGCCTGGCGAGGCAGCCATGTGCTCGCGCCCATCATCCAGCAAGCCCAGCACCGGCCAGGCGCCATCCCACAATTCGCCAACGCTGTTCCAGGGGTCATACTGGCAGCCATGCTCGATGGTGACGCCAGCGCGTGGCTCATACGCCTGGCTGAGACAAAAGCGCACCTGCCCCACTGCCGCACCGATGGCCTGGCGCACCCTGTCGCGCACGTCGGCATAACACAGTTCTATATCGTGGTTGCCAATCGTAAAGGTAATCTGGCGCTCTGGCGCGGCCAGGAAACGCCGCAGCGCCGCGAAAAAGCGGGGATGCGCGGCAATCACGCGCTCAACTTTGGCGACGCCATAGGCTGCATCGGTGCGGACACGATCAGGCTCGCGCAGCAGCAGCAAAAAGTCGAAGCTATCGCCGTTGAGCACCAGTTCTAGCGGTTCGGCGCCGCCCAGCGGACCATCCGGCCCCAACGCCGCCAGCAGCCCTTCCAGGGCGTCTTGCTGCGGTTCAAAGAAGTGGTCCCCGCCTCGCGTACCATTGCCCACATGCAGGTCGCTGATCACCACACAGGCCTTATTCATCGCGCATCCATCCACCAGAAGTATATAGAACAGGTGTTTGTCTTTTTGGTCGTCCCATCATAGCATATCCGTCTGGCGTTTGCTATTGCAGCCCATACCGGCAGGGACGCCAGAGGCTCAGGCAGCATGGCGAGCAGGGGACCAGGCTTCCAGGCCAATTGGGTGATCATTTTTGAGCGCCTGACAAGACATGGTATAATGCGCCTATATTTTTCTCAAACCAGCAAAGGCTCCTACCGCATGCACGAAAAGACCACGCTCCCCAATGGGGCGCGCATCATCACCGCCCAGATGCCCCATGTTCGCTCCGTCAGCACCGCCCTCTTCTTTGGTGTTGGCTCCCGTTACGAATCCCCGCAAGAAGCGGGTATGTCGCATTTTATTGAGCACATGCTCTTTAAGGGCAGCGAACACTATCGCACTGCCCAGGCCATCTCGGAGGCCATCGAAGGCATTGGCGGCGTCTTCAACGGCGGCACCGGCAAAGAGATCACCGGCTACACCGCCAAGGTCAGCAGCGACCATTTTGCCGACGCCCTGGATGTCCTGATAGATATGGTGCGCCACCCGCTCTTTGACCCGCAGGAGCTTGAGAAAGAGCGGCGCGTCATCATCGAAGAACTCAACATGTACAAAGACAGCCCGCAGGAATGGGTGCAGGTGCTCATTGACGAAACCGTCTGGCCCAATCTGCCGCTGGGCCGCGACGAAGCGGGCACCAAAGAAACCGTCGAGAGCATCACCCGCGACCAGATGCGCGCCTATCTCGCTGCGCACTATCTCCCTAACAATCTGGTCGTCAGCGTGGCCGGAAAAGTCAGCCATCAGCAGGTCGTAGACGAGGTGGCAAAGCGCCTGGGCGACTGGCAGCCCGGCGAAGTGCCGCGCTGGGTGCCCTGCCTGCCGCCAGGAGGTGTGCCCCGCGTGCGGCTGGAGCACAAGCGCACCGAGCAGGCCAACGTCTGCCTGGCAACGCCGGGCGTCTCGCATGGCGACCCCGCCCGCTACACACTGGCCCTGCTCAACGGCGTGCTGGCCGATGGCATGAGTTCGCGCCTCTTTCAGGAAATCCGCGAGCGCCAGGGGCTGGCCTATGACGTGGGCAGCGATGTCGAAAGTTACTACGAGACAGGCGCATTAGTTATTTATGCAGGGGTAGACCCCGAACGCACGGACGCCACCATCCGCGCCATTCTCGCTGAGCTTTCTCGCCTGCGCGAGGAACCCGTCCCACAGGGAGAGCTGCGCCGCATCAAGGAATATACCAAGGGCCGGATGGTCCTGCGGCTGGAGGAAACGCATCAGGTCGCCTCCAGCCTGGGTAGTGAAGAGATTCTGCGCGATCAGATCACCGAGATTGACGCGGCCATTGCCCAGGTAGATGCCGTCACCAGCGAGGATGCGCAGCAGTTGGCGCGGCGGCTCTTTCAGGAGCAAGACCTGCGCCTGGCAATGGTTGGTCCGCTCAAAGATGGCAAACATTTTGACCGCCTCCTGCATTTGTAGCAGCGCGATCAGGTGAAGCACAACACACGCGACAGAAGCAGAACCCTGGCCCATCTGGAGGAGGTGCGTATGGCCGAAACCACGCTGCGAGAAGCCCTGCGGCTTGCCGAAGATGATATTGGCGCGGGCCGCCACGCGGACGCGCTGATACGCTGCCGCCACATTTTAGCCCACTACCCGGACATGCTTGAAGCGCGGCGTGTCCTGGGCGAAGCGTATCTATCCGAGCAAAAGACCAGAGAAGCGTATCAGGCGTTTGATCGCATCCTCGTCAGCGACCCGGAAAACACGCTGGCATACTGCAACCGGGCGCTCATCCACGAGCAGCAGAACGACCTCGACGCCGCCCTGGACTGTTACTATCAAGCCTGCGAACTCAGCCTGGGCAACCGCCAGCTTCGCCAGGAGTTCCGTCGGCTGGCTGCGCAAGCGCATCAGCCCAACTTTGTGCTGTCGCGTGTCGGCCTGGCGCGGCTCTATATGCGTGGTGATTTGCTGGCGCATGCCATCCGCGAATGGGAGCAGATTTTACAGAATGACGGAGAGCGTATTGACGCCCGGCTGGGTCTGGCTGAAGCGTTCTGGCGCGACGGGCAGATCGCCCGCGCCAGCGAGCAATGCCTGCTCATTCTAGATGTCATTCCTTCCTGCCTCAAAGCGCACCTCCTCCTGTGCGAGATGGCCTATCGCGGCAACCGGCTCGACGAAGCCCACCACTACCTTGAGCAGGCCCGCCGCCTGGACCCGGATGGCCGCATGGCCCGCGAGGTTTTAGCCGACGCGCTGATAGCCGACGAAGCCTTTCACACCTTCTTTCTTTCCACGCCCGCGCGCATCCCCGTCATGGAAAGCGCCACCTTACACGAGGCCGTCAGCACCATCTCTCACCCAATACATGGCATCGCCGTCCCCAATCCTGAGCGAGACATGTTTGATACCAGCAGGCCGCTGGGAGCAGGCAGCAGCGAAGCCAGCCCGTTTTCCGCGTCGGGCGACCTGACCTTTTCCTTCTTGAGCCTTGACAGCGCCGAGCAAGGGCCAGCGCTGCAAGAGGGAGAAAGCCTGGAGCAGATGCTGGCTTCCCTCATCGAACGCCCTGCCCAGCAGGAAACACCAGCACCGCGTGTGAAGGTCACAGCGCCAGCGCCCGTCTCTTCCTCCAAGCAGCCGATTGACCGCATGCAAGCGCTGCTGAAAAGTTTTGACCCCTCAGAAGAGCCGCCTGCCCCGCAGCAGTCCATCACCACCCAGGCAGCAGAAGCGCCGTTGGCCTCCTCACATACAGGACGCGCAGGGATGGCAGCAGTCCAGGAAGCGAGCTCAGAGGATGCTGATTTTACCGAGGGTTCGCTCTGGGAGGACAGCGGAAGATTCGCGGCTATGCCTTCCGACATTCAGGTCTACCCCAGCCCTGACTCCCCTGGCACCCCATCTGAAGGGGGCACGCCGCCCAAGCGCACCACCGGCAGCCTGCGCCGCCCTAGCGTCTGGGGCGACGAAGAAGACACCGAGGCGGGCTGGTTGCGCTGGCTTCAGGCGCAAGGCGCCCGGCAGGTGGGAGCGCCAGAAGAAACCGAGGTTTCCACCACCTTTGCCGCGCTACTCCAGCCCAAGACAGAGGCGGAATCTGGCCGCACCGCCATGTGGGAAGCGCCCGACCCAGAGTTTGTGCGCACCTACTGGCCGTCTGATACCGTGCCGCATCCGGCGGTGCGCCTGACCCCAGGCACATCAGGGCGACTGAAAGCCGTCAGCAAGCGCGATCTGCAAGAGGCCAGCCAGCGCGGAAGCGGGGGATTACCAGAAGACCCCTCCGCGCTAGGCAGCATCTCCTCAGTCTCGCTGCGTCCGCTCACCCTGGAGGAATTAGAGCATACCATCAACCTCTCTGGACTCAAGCCAACCCCAGGGATGCCTGGCACCTCACCAGACAATTCCGGCTCAGAGAGCATCTTCGACCAGCCGCTCACCATTGCCGAAGATGATTACGCGGGGCGCCTTGAACTGGCTGAACGCCAGCGAGTATACGGCAATCTCTCCGAGGCCCTGGGGCACTACCGCGCTGTCATTCGCGGCGCACCCCATCTGGTAGATCGGGTGATCACCGGGCTGCTCGCTTCAACCAACGAAACGCAAGAGCAGGCCGCTGTCTATCGCTTGTTGGGCGATGCGTATACGCGCCGGGGCAACTACATGGAAGCCCTGGAAGCCTACAATCGCGGATTAGCGGTCAGCCGAGGACAATAGAACACGCGAGCCATCTCCTGGAAATCAGGTGATTCGGGGCGCAAACAGGGAGCGCACCCAGCAACAAAGGGGCAATCAATGGAAGTAATCTTGCAACGTATCACCGAAATCGAAGGCGTTGCCGGGGCCATCCTCGTTGGCAAAGATGGATTGGTCGTGGCGGGAACCGTCGAGGGCGAAGACGCAGAAGTCCTGGGTGCGATGGCTGCCGCCTGTTTCAGTGCCGTCTCGCGCTACACCGAAGAAATCGGCACAGGAGAAGCCCGCCGCGCCGTGATTGAGGCCAAACATGGCACCCTCTTTATGATCGAGGTTGGCGACTTGATTTTAGTGGTCAATACCACGCCCCAGGCCCATCTGGGGCGCGTTCGTCTTGAAATGTCGCATGCCAGCCAGCGCGTTGCTGAGCGTGTGGGAGCCTAGCAAGGGAGCTTTATGGAACGTACGTTGATTATTGTCAAACCTGATGGCGTGCAGCGTGGGCTGATTGGCGAAGTCATTGCCCGATTTGAGCGGCGTGGGCTGAAGGTCGTGGGCATGAAGTTTATGCAAATCTCCCGCGAACTGGCCGAGCGCCACTACAGCGTGCATCAGGGCAAATCTTTCTACCCCGGCCTGGTTGAATATATTATTTCCGGGCCAGTCGCGGTGGCCGTGCTGGAAGGCCCAAAGGCCGTTGCTGTGACGCGCTCCACCGTTGGCGCCACCAATCCCGCTGAAGCCGCCCCAGGCACCATTCGCGGGGATTTTGCGTTGGAGATTGGCTTCAATATGATCCACGCCTCCGATGCCCCTGATACCGCCGAGCGCGAGATCGCCCTCTTCTTCAACGGGCATGAACTGGTTTCCTATCAGCGCAACATAGACCACTGGGTCCACGAATAACATCAAACCGGCTGAATCCGCTTGTAGCCCCGGCCTCCGCCTGCCCTTGTCTTAGGATGCCGGGGCTACAGACAAAACGCCAGCCTGGTCTGCCTGGAAGAGCATGACGCTCAAGCAGATCAATGCGACGGATGGGTATCAGCCAGACTATCGAGGAAACAGAGGAAACTACACGGGGGATTATTCTCCAGCAGCGCGTTCTTTTGGCTCGCGGGCTGCGCGAGCTTCGCGCTTTTTGGCAGCAGCTTCAGCAAGCCGCCAGCATTGATGCCGACTGTGCAGGCATTTATCCTGCTCATCGCTGGTCACAGGTGGGGTATCTTTCATACAAAACACCTGATATATCGGTTCACCAGCCAGCAGGTTATTATTTGGAAACCAGCGCTCTCGATAAAATGGGCAGCCATTTTTGTGCTGGCGCCAGTTGATACTTGTTCGCGGGTCTTCATTAAGTATGGCTGCCAAAAGAATCTCCTTCCTTCTGCAAGATTCGCCTGCCCACAGCGCTTGCTGAGAACGAGACAGGAATGTCTTTGAAGCAACATCGCCTCAGCTTGTGCTATGCTGGGGAGGATGTTTGGGAACACACCTCAGATAAACGAAGCAAGTTTCAGCATTATAGCATATCCTACTCAACTAGCCATAACTCTCAGGTCCAATTTCAAGCACCTGCTGTATACGAAAGTAGAGTCATACGCATGGGTGATCTTATAGACGCCTCTCCTGAAAACGAACGGTTGCCAGCCGGATTTTCTCTGGAAGGCGACCAACCAAACTGGACCTGGGCTGACACCGTGAAGGGGGCAGCGCTCACCCTTGTTCCCTGGTTAGGGCTGGCCGCACTTTCCATTCTCAGCTCATCAACCCAGCAACAGCCTTCTCAGCATCTTTCGCGCTCTGCTGATCTGGTGAGCGCTGTGCTCACATTTCTACTTCAGGGATTGCTTGAGGGAGTGTTTCTCATCGCCCCGCTCTGGTTTGCTGTCATCGAGCCACGCCGCCGGGCAGCCCTTGCTGGGCTGCCGCCGCCAACACTCCGCGATGGCTTTCGCGCGTTAGGTTTTCGCGCTGTTCGCTTCTGGGTGGTAGCGGGCGCAGCAGTGGGTGGTCTGGCTGTTATCTACCTGGCTGGCATTCTTTACAGCGTAGTAGCCGATCTCCTGCACTTTCCGGTGCAAACAAATATAGACATCGTGCTCAAAGGAGCGGAAGCAGCGCCCTACACGGCTGTTGCTATCCTGCTTTCGGCGGTGATTATCGCGCCATTCTGTGAAGAAACCTTTTTCCGCAGTTTCTTATTTCAGGGCATGCGGCTGCGTATAAACGTCTGGCTGGCGGTGGTGCTCAGCGCCATCCTTTTTGGCATCGGACATGGCGACCCAGGCTCGCTGGCACTGCTGATCGTGATCGGGTTGGTGCTCGCCATGCTGCGCTGGCGCACGCGCTCCATCTGGCCGGGCATCGCGCTGCATATGCTCAACAACGCCGTCAGCGCTCTTGTGGTTATTCAGGCCATCCACTTTTAGCAGCAGGATGAGGTGCACCCGTTTATGCGTCCTCGTAGAAGCGTTCTATCATCTGGCACACTCGTCACTCAAGCACGCAAAAGCGTTCGCCAGGAGGCTCCCTGGCTGGACAAGCTCTCCCCGCGTATCCGCCCGCTGCTGGACCTGCCCGATCTTGCTCTCCTGCCACCTGCATCAGCGCAAAAACTCGACATGGTGATTGTTGGTGGCGGCGTTACCGGCTTAAGCGCAGCACAGGCGGCAGCAGGCAGTGGGGCGCGTGTGCTCTTGCTGGAAGCCGGGAGTCGCCTGGGTCTGGGCGCTTCTGGGCGCAACGCGGGCATTGTCAGCGTTGGCGCCAATCTAGGCCTCTCTGACCTGCCGCCGGATAGTCCTCTTGTCACGCTCTGGCCGGACACAACGGAAGCCGCCAGCAGCCTCTTTCGGGATGCTGCGCAGCCAGATGCCATCCTTCAAGCGCGACAAACAGGCGCGTTGAGCCTGGCAACAGAGCCAGAAGAGGTAGACTGGCTCACCCGCGAGGCCGAGGCACGCCAGGCGGCAGGGCTGCGCGCCGAGGTCTGGACCGCCGCGCAGGCTGCTGAGCAAACAGGGGGCAGGTTGAATCTTCGTAACGTCCAGGCCGCGCTCTGGCTGCCCGATGAGGGCCGCGCCTATCCGCTCACGGTGCTGGCGCATCTCGCGGAACAGGCACGCAACGCGGGCGCCATACTGGTTGGCAATGCCGAGGTAGCAGCCTGTCAGGAAGTGAGCTATCAAGAGGATGGAAATGCCATCAGCCGGTGGGAGGTTCGTTTGCGCTCCGGCCTGACCCTTTCAGCGCGCGGCCTCATCTGGGCAACCGGCCCGACCATCACCCCATCGGCCCGCCTCTATGCCCTGGCGTTCAAGGCCGACCTGTCCGACGATTTCCCCGTCTTCTGGGATGCCTCGCACTATACCTATTACGACTACCGCCCCGGCAACGGCTGGCTGATTGTGAGCGGCGGCCCCTATGGTCCGGCAGGCGCAGCCGATGGTGACCCGGCGTATCATCGCAAGATGGCAGCTTCTGCCCGGCGCTGGCTGCCAGAGTTAGCCAGGCATCGCCCGCGCTACACCTGGGCTGTAGATTTAGCAGTTAGCGCCGAGATGCTGCCAGCATCGCGTACACTGGGCAAAAGGGCGCCTGGCTACGCCATAGAGGGCCTGGGGGCACAGGGCGTGCTGCCTGGCATCGTCCTGGGGCGCAAGGCCGGAGAAGCCCTGGCCTGTCAACTTCTGTGAGAGGAGATACGCATGCTCATTATCACCCGCGAGGAACTGCGCCAGGCCGTGCCCATGTCGGCGGCAATGGATGCTGTCTCGGCAGCATTCGCTCAGCTTTCCGCGCAGCAAGCCCAGGTGCCACTGCGCCCGCACCTGAGCATCCCACCTGCTGAAGGGCTGGCGCTCATCATGCCCGCGTACCTGGCCGAAAGCAACGCGCTGGCCGTCAAACTGCTCACGCTCTTTCCCCATAACCTGGAACGACACAATTTGCCAACCATCAACGCGCTGGTCTTGTCGTTTGATACGAGCAACGGCCTGCCTGTGTCCCTCGTTGAGGGCAGCACACTCACCGCGTTACGCACCGGCGCGGCCTCTGGCGTTGCCACGCGGATCCTCGCTCGGAAAGAGGCGCGGGTAGTGGCGCTCTTTGGCGCGGGCGCGCAGAGCTTTAATCAAGCCTGGGCTGTCTGCGAGGCGCGCCCCATTGAGCGTATCTGGCTCATCAACCGCACCCAGGCTCATGCAGAACGGCTGGCGGAAGAACTACGCGCTTTTGGTTCGCCGCTCCCCAAAGATGTGCAGATTGCCACCTCCCCTCAAGAAGCACTGGCGGAGGCCGATGTCATCTGCTGCGCCACTGCCTCATCCACACCACTCTTCAACGACGCAGACCTGCGCCCAGGCGCCCATATCAACGGCATTGGCTCCTATCGCCCTAGCATGCAAGAGGTGCCAGCACAAACCGTTGGGCGAGCGCGTATCGTGGTGGACCAACGCCAGGCAGCCTGGAGCGAGGCGGGCGACCTCATCATTGCCCGCGACCAGGGCTATCTCAAAGATGACGCGCAGATTGCCGAGCTAGGCGAAGTCATCCTGGGGCATGCTCCAGGCCGCAGCGATGCGCAGCAAATCACCTTCTTCAAATCGGTGGGCAACGCTGTGCAGGATGTCGCGGTAGCCCAGATCGCCTACACGTTAGCCCGCGCAAAGGGCCTGGGAACTGATGTCTCCATTTAAACAATTCTGTTTTTTGCAGTATGAATTGTTCACATCAGAGCTGTTCAGGTGGCTGGGCAAGGATTTCACGAAGCGGCTGGCCTGTCCGTAGTGCAATGAGACGATGCAATTGCGCGGCGCGCTCCCGATACGCTTCCTGGCGATCTTGCTGTACTCCTCGCCCGGCCAGCTTTGCATTGCCTGGCTCAACCCAGGTATGTCCTGCTAAACGAATGAAGAGATGATACACTATCAACAGTGTAGCAAAAACTAGCAGAGAAGGGAACGCTCTCCGTCAGGTACCCTCTCCCCTTTTGGGGAGGGGCTTGGAGCGGCTGTTTCGCTGCAAGCCCGAACTTGACCAGTCTCAGCCAGAGCCAGGATGCTATCGGGCTACGTTATCGGGAAGCGTTCACGTTCCGACGTTGGGGTGGCCGGTCCAGCCTCAACCTCTCGAACCTGGGGATTAAACAGGCAAACGGGGTCTATGCAGTGCCGTCTGGGGAAAGTACCGCCCGATAACGTTGACGAGGACCACCTTACCCGCGCAAGCGGAGTGGGTTGGCCGGTTCCCACCAAAAACCGGCCCCCGCAAGGGGCAGAAGAAAGGAGGGCGCGGCTCCTTCCCCACCTGAAGGTGTGGGGTATCCGCCGCGCAAAACATTCTATGATTCCGCCTGTGCTCCTCAATGATTGGCACCCCGTTGCCCTGGCAGACAGCCTGGCAGAAGGCCAGATAACGGGCGTGCGGCTGCTTGATGAACAGGTCGTTTTGTGGCGCACCAGCCAGGGCGTCGTCGCCTGGGAAGACCTCTGCCCGCATCGCGGCACGCCGCTCTCGATGGGCCGCGTGGAGGGCGAAACGCTCATCTGTGGCTATCATGGCTGGGCTTATAATCACGAAGGGCAATGCGTGCGCTTCCCGGCGCATCCCAAACAAACTCCGCCCGCGCATGCCCGCGTTCACAACGTCTACAAAGCGACGGAGCGCTACGGCCTGATCTGGGTGTGCCTGGGCGCGCCAGAGCAAGACATCACCACCTTCCCAGAATGGGACGACGCCTCGTACCGCAAGGTGCTCTGTGGCCCATATCCCGCCAACGCCAGCGCCACGCGCTTTGTCGAAAACTTTCTGGATGTCGCCCACTTCCCCTATGTCCACGAAGGCATCCTGGGCGACCCCAACCACGCCGAAATCGAGAAATACGAGATCAGTGTCGGGCCAGAGGGCATCACCGCGAAAGATATTCGCTTCTGGCAGCCCAACCCGGATGGCCTGGGCATTCCGGCCATCGTCAGCTACACCTACTCCGTCTTTCGTCCATTCACCGCCTATCTGCGCAAAACTACCGGGCCAAGTTTCGTCATTTACTTCGCCCTTACCCCCGTCACCGAAATTAGCTGCATTGGCTGGATGTGGCTGGCGATGAACTACGGCCACGACACCCCGGCAGAGGACATCCGCGCCTTTCAAGACGGTATTGTTGCCCAGGACTTACCCATTGTTGCGGCGCAAAAGCCGGAACGCCTCCCATTGGATTTACAGGCCGAACTGCATCATCGCTCTGATGCAATGGCAATCGCCTATCGCAAGCAGCTTAAAGAATGGGGCGTCACCTTTGGCACGGCTTAGCAAGCAGTACAGAGCGCCTGCGGGCGCAGTAGCGCAAACCAGCAACGAAATGGCCGCGCTGCTCACCAAAGACCAACTGGCAGCATTTCTGGGGGCGCCCAACTCAGCACGCACGCTCAAAGGGCACCTGACGGAACAGCTTGCCACTCGCCTCGAAGCCGACGCCGACGAATACGCCCGCTTTCTGGAAACCTTTAAGCATGAACTGGCCTTTGGTCCCTGGGATGTCGAAAAGATTTTGGGCTGCACGCCCACCGAGCGCAAACGCTGGGTGGCCGATGGCAAGCTACCCATCCTGGCCTATCGCACCTTCCATGTCGCCGCCCGCGACATCGAATACCCCATCTATGATCGGCGCGTGATCACCGCTATCACCCCTGAAATGCTCGATACCTGGCGCGACGAGCATCAGGCGCTCGTGAACACCAGGCGCAAGACCGGCGCGCAGAAAGCCACCGAAAGCCGCAAAGAACACCAGCACTCCCGCAAAGCCTTTCGCGCCACCTGGGAGACGATGGTTGCGGTCTGGGCCAGCCAGGGGTCGCCAGAACTGGCCGCCACGTTCCAGCTTGCCTATTGGACCGTCTGGGCCTCGCGCTGGGCCAAAGAGAACCACGAGAAAATGCAAGAGGCCATCAAATACCGCGAGCGCTATCACAACCAGGAGCAAATCTGGTATCAGCGCAAAAACAACACCTTCCATCTCTTGATGCAGACGCCCTACGCCCATCTCGCGTTTTACCGGCCAGAAGAGTCAGACAAAATGACGCTGCACCTGTGCGATGAGCATTATGAGGACAAGCGCGACCTTGGCCCCATGAGCAAATGGGAATATTTCGACCTCTTTCGCAAGGATGTGAGACAGTGCCCGCACTGCATCGTCCACGAGGAGCGGGATTATTACTCGCTCTATTTCCTTGAGATTAAAGCCGACGCCTTCCCTGGCTTGCGCTTCTCCTTCCACACGCCCTATCCCATTGGCAAAGCGCTGGGTTTCCCCAGGCCCAACAAGCTCCCCAAAGTGGACCACAGCGACCAGGAAAACGAAGAAGGGCTGTTCCGCTTTGGGCGAGCGCTGCTGACCGACGAGAAGATCATCTACCGCGAACAGGATGTGCAGACGCATTTTGAGGCGGCGCTGGCTGAATTCCTGAAACTATTCCCCCAGCAACAGCCAGGCCCCTCAGCACAAACAGCAGAAACGCCCTCTCAAGCGCTTGAAGCGGACGACGATGACGCAGAAATCTAGTGAGATTGCTTCCTGAAGCGCTCCTGGCATTCCACAATCACACGCCAGGCAACCTCGGCGGGCGACCAATCGCGCACCACCGTCTGCAACCCCTGCAATTCTTTGTAGGTGCGGAAGAACGCAGAGATCTCGCGCTGCCAGTGCTCAGCCAGGTCAGGCAGGTCGTTGATCGTCCGAAAGCGCGGGTCATCCACCGGAACCGCCAGAATCTTCTCGTCCTCGCCTTTCTCATCGCTCATAATCAGCGTTCCAATCGGCCTGACGCGCATCAGGCACCCCGGAAACGTCGGCTCATTCACCACTACCAGCACATCCAGCGGGTCGCCATCACCAGAAAGCGTATTGAGCAAAAAGCCATAGTCCGTTGGATAATGCACCGACGAATAGAGTACCCGGTCCAGTCGAATCACCCCGCGCTCGTGGTCGTATTCATATTTGTTGCGGCTGCCGCGCGGAATCTCTACCATCGCCTCCACCCAGCCTTCCTGCTGCCCGCCGCGTGCCTCCTGTGCCATTTCCTTGTTCGCCATACCGTCGCTCCTTTGTGCTGTATACTTCTTTCTGCTTCCTCATGTACTATGGTGCAGCAGAGGATGGGCCAAAACATTTGTAGATGAATAATGCTTATGGAGCAGCAAAATGAGTACACACTTGCGCGTTGGTCTGTTACAAATGAACTGTGAACACCCCAAAGAACAGAACCTGGCACAGGCCGCAGAGTTAATCGGCCAGGCGACGAGGGCAGGCGCGCAGATCGTTTGCCTACCAGAGCAGTTCACTCTGCCCTGGTTTCCGGCTGAGCAAGACGAAGCCAAACGCGCCTGGGCCGAGCCAGAGGGCGGCCCAATCTATCAGGCGGTGCAAGCACTTGCGCTCAAGTATCAGGTAGGTATCGTGGCCTCACTGTACGAGCGCGCGGGGGAAAAGCT
The DNA here is from genome assembly GCA_036557885.1 of Ktedonobacterales bacterium. Classification (GTDB taxonomy): domain Bacteria; phylum Chloroflexota; class Ktedonobacteria; order Ktedonobacterales; family DATBGS01; genus DATBGS01. Next base: position 26,094 of record DATBGS010000057.1, on the reverse strand, counting down.
GTTCAGCGCCGCGTATCTTCTTGGGCCGGATGGCGCGTTGGCGGGCAAATATCGCAAGAATCATCTCCCTGACCATCCCGGCTGGTATGAAGCCTACTATTATGGCAATGGCGACCTGGGGTTTCCGGTCTGGGAGTTTGCTGGAGTAAAGGTCGGCGTGCAGGTCTGTTACGATAACGCCTTTCCCGAAGGCTCGCGCCTGCTCGCCCTCGCGGGGTGCCAGGTGATCTTTGCGCCGCGCGCCACTGGCGCCCACACGCCTCCGCGCTGGCGGACGATTCTGGGGGCCAATGCTTCTGCCAACGGATGTTTTGTTCTCACCGTCAACCGCACCGGGCCATTTGGCTCAGACTCGCTCTACCAATGGGGCGGCGACAGCGCAGCCTACGCGCCGGACGGCTTGGTCATTGCTGCCGCGCAACACGAGAACGAGGCGCTGGTTGTTGATCTGGATATGGCCCACATTACCGAGCAGCAGATGGAATGGCCGCTGCTCAACCTGCGCCGCCCAGAAATCTACGCCAATCTGACAAAACAACAGGAAGCGTGATACTCGCGCAGGGTGGCGCGTCTCTACGAACAAAGCACACAGGTGCATTCCAAGCAAGCCATGCTGCAAACCACTGACCTATGGCTCTTGCGCGTGGCATGGAGCAACATGCCAGAGGAATCGGCACCAATGGCAGGTAATGAGCGTCTGCTGATGGTTTATGAGCCAGAGGGCGAGGTCGCACCGGACATTCACCCAGAGCAGCCAACAGGGGTAGTGGCCTCCGAGGAGCACCCGGAAGCCACACGCCTCATTGCGCTCGTGGAGCAGGCACAACATGGCAATCACACGGCCTTTGAGGAATTGATTACTCCGTTTCAACGGCCTGTGTATCTCTACCTGGCGCAACTGATTGGCGATGATGACTGGGCCAGCGATCTGGCGCAGGATACCATCTGGCAAGCCTGGCGCGGATTGTCGAAGCTGCGCGAGCCAGCCCTGTTTCGTGTCTGGCTCTTTCGTATTGCGACCAACCGCGCCCGCTCGTGGATGCGTCACCGTCGGCTGATTGGCTGGATGTCGCTGGACTGGCTGACCGGCGCCAAAGAAGGGGGCAGCGCAGAGAAATCGAGCGCTCCCAACCTGGGCGAACGCTTGCACGCGCCGGAAACGGGCTTTGAGGAACAACTCATCGAGTCTGAAACCCTGAAGGCGGCGCTGGTCCAGGTGCCACGCGACTATCGCGCCTGCCTGCTCTTGCACCTCGCTCTGGGGTTCACGGTACCAGAAGTAGCCGAGCAACTGGAGCTATCACGCGGCGCTGTGCGCATGCGCCTCTTTCGCGGGTTGGCGGCCCTGCGCGCAGCCTATTTCCAGCAAAACGAAGCATGAGCACCGCACAAGAAGGAGAAAGCGAGGCGCAGATGACCTCGAAACGCTGCGAACACGACGACGAACTGCTTGCTCTTGGAGCCATGCGCCTGCTCTCAGCAGCAGAAGAGGCGCAGCTTGCCGCGCGTCTTGAAAGCTGCCCCGCCTGCCAGCAACGCCTGGAAGAATATCGCGCGCTCTCCAGGGCCATGCCGCGTCTCATGCCCAGCAGTGCCGCGCCTTCTTCGGTGAATATTGCGCAAAAACCCTCAGCCACAAACCGTTCTCTCCGGCTTCTCAAGCGGCAAACAACCTCGCTTTCTAAAGATGAGAAGGAGCTAGAGCAAGAACCACCTTCTCGCAATCACCCATATCTGCTCCACCCAGACTCGCGTCTGCGGCGTCGGCAACGTCTCCTAAACGCATTTAGCGGCCTGGCTGCTGTGCTGCTGCTTGCCATTCTGCTGGCTGGCTTTCGCTGGCTGATAGTTGAACGAGGACAAAGCACAGTGATGCACCCAGCAGGCTGCCTCGCCAGGACAAACACGGGGCAAGCAGCAACCTGGCAATGCGGCGTCCTGGTGTTTAATGACACCAGAACACACCAGACACTCATCCCGCTGGACCCCAGAACCGGCCAACCTCTACCTGGCTTGAAGTCGCTCCCTGTCGGAAACGTCATCTTGTCCGCGATTACCGCAGATCGTCGCACCCTGGTGCTGGCTATCGCGCCAACCCAAAACGACAGCGCGGTCTACCTCCAGGTGGTCTGGCTGGACCAGTGGAAACTTGGCCCCAAGATCAAAACGGGCCATTATGTGGACGCGCTGGCGATCAGTGATGATGGGCAGCATATTTACGCCGTTATGCCCGAATACAGCAATGGCGCCACAACCATCTGGCTCCAATCCTATCTCAACCAGCCCACAGGAATACAAGAAAGCTGGCGGGCCACACTCCCCTTCTTGCCAAACAGCGATGGCTTTGCCCTCGCTCAGGATGGCGCCACGCTGTACGCCTTCACAGAAAAAACGGCGCCCACGCAAGTCATGCAGGCACGTATTGGAGAAACCGGCCTGGTGTCCATCCAAATCCAGCAGCTTACTGAGCTTGCCAGCGGCGCTGATCCGGCCAACACACCCTACAAGCAAGGCGACCCAATTCCGGGGGTGTATCACCCTGCGATCATCTTTTCGCCTGACCGTACCATGCTCTATCTCGTCTACGCCCCCTACAATGACCCTTCGCGTGATCGCTTACTGACACTGTATCTCCTCAAGTGGTCTGGGTTCTCCGACCTGCCCATCACAGACACGACCCAAACACCGGCTGATCTTAGCCCAGGTGGAACCACATTGCTTAGGGCTATCGCAACGCCGCTCAACGGGCGCAAAGAGCATGGCGTCATCTCTCCTGATGGGCAGTGGCTCTATGTGACCGGCGAAAGCCAGACCGCCCAAATCTTTTCCGATGGCACCTGGCAAGAAAATACTGAGTACCTGGGCTTGTGGAAAATCAATGCCCAGAATGGGAAGCTGGTCAATAGATGGTACAAGGGCGACACGTTTAATGATGTCCAGATAAGCGGGGACGGGCAGACGCTCTATCTCTCCAAGCAACCCACCGATGGCACTTACATCCAAAAGCCAACATCACTCCTCGCCTTCTCCACGCAAACGGGGCAGGTTGTTTCTCCGATTGACCTGCAATTTCAAGAGCGCGTCATTCTTGCCCCCTAGCCTTCACAGCCAGGACTCTGCCCAGGGCTATTCCCAAACACCAGGCCGATGCGATAAAATACAAGTGTGATAGTAAGCGGGATTTCCCGAAATCCACGAGCCAGCATGCCTGGCGCATTCCCAGCATATTTTTCGAGCATCTGCTATGGTGTCTACAACTCAAAAGGTGATACGCAGCCAGAAGAAGCCGCTGGCGTTCTTCTTGTCAGCTTTCCTGCTCGCTCTTGGGCTGGCGCTGGCTGGATGTGGCTTGACTATACCAACCAATCCCTCCGGCCAGGGAAACACCTCCCCGCTGGCGTATACCATCTCAACCACGACGATCAAAGAATACAGCGTGCCACACCCGCAGAGCGGCCTCATGCGCCCGGCAGTGGATAGCAGCGGCAACATCTGGTTTGGCGAAATGAACGGCAATCGCCTTGGCCGCCTCAATCCCAAAACCGGCCAGCTTGATGAATGGCTCGCACCAAATGGCGATTACGGCATCATGGGCATCGTCATTGATCCGCAGCAGCACGTCTGGTTTGCTGAGCAAAATGCGGGCTACATTGGCGAGTTCTTCCCAGAGAGCCAGACCTTCAAAACCTATCCGACGACCCCGCGCCCAGACCATAACCCCAGCGGTCCCAACGATCTCGCGTTTGACGCGCAGGGCAATCTCTGGTTCACCGAACTGAGCGCGGACCGGATTGGTCAACTCAACCCGGCCACCGGCCAGATGCACGAATACCCCATCCCTGGAACCGACTCCAACCACATTGCCGCGCCTTATGGCCTGGCGATAGACGAACAGGGTATCATCTGGTTCAGCGAATTAGGCGCGCATAAAATTGTGCGCATGGACCCGCAGACCGCCGCCATGCAAAGCTACACGCCGCCAACAGCGGATGCTGGCATCATGGAGGTAGTGGCGGCGCCCGATGGCGCCATCTGGTTTGCCGAATACACTGCTGGCAAACTTGGCCGCCTGGACCCGGCTACTGGCGCCATTCAAGAATACGCTGTGCCTGCTATTGTCAGTGGCTCAACGGGTGGCGGCGTTTACGGCCTGGCTGTTGACGCTGCGGGGACCATCTGGTTTACTGATACGGGCAACAACTCGGTGGGCGCCTTCCAGCCCTCCAGCAGCTCTTTCACGTTCTATCCCATCCCCACAGCCCATAGTGTCCCATTTGGGCTAACCATAGACCACGCCAACAATATCTGGTTTACTGAAGGCGATACCAGCGCAAATGCGGTTGGTTTCCTCCCGATAAGACCCACCCAGTAGCCAGGCACGCGCAACACACAACAGCATCGAGGAAAGAGGAGGGTCGGGGTGGCTATTCAGCAATGGGAGTATATTATTGTGGATGTCCGGCTCTGGCGCAGCGGAGAGGCCGTCTACGTGAACGGGCATCCAATAGAGCGATTAGCCCACAGCAGCGGGCGAGCGGCAGAATATGAAGAAGGCGCTGTTCCCTCGCTGTATGAGGTGCTGGAATGGCTGGGTAAAAACGGCTGGGAGATGACTGGCATTGCGCCAGACGAGCACTATTCTAAAATGTTTTTCAAGCGCCCGCGCGTGTCTCAACCAACCTTATCAGCCCCGCCGCCCACGCCGAGGCTCACCAGCGGGCATGGGCCAACCCTTCCAGAGGCACCAACCATCCCACGCCCACCTACCAAAAAACCTCCCAAGTAGAAAAGCAGCGGGCAGAAGAAATCTCTGCCCGCCGCTTTTTTGAGTAACTACTGAGCATCCTTCTCACAAGGATTTCGCCATTAGCGGCTTGCTACCAGCGCGGGGGCTGGCACACGCCGCCGCGCCACTCCGGTGCGCTCTGCTGCCTCAACCACTGCTTTGGCAACCGCTGCGGCCACTCGCTCATCAAACACGCTCGGCATGATGTACTCTGGCCCCCATTCATCCTGTCGCACCACATCCCGAATAGCGTAGGCTGCCGCCAGCTTCATCTCTTCGTTCACCTTGCGTGCCCGGCAGGAAAGCGCTCCCTTGAACAGTCCTGGGAACGCCAGCACGTTGTTGATCTGGTTGGGGTAATCGCTCCGGCCCGTCGCCATGACTGCCACATGCGCCAGTGCATCCTCTGGCGCAATCTCCGGCACTGGATTCGCCAGCGCAAAGACAATCGGGTCTTTCGCCATCCGCTGCACATCGTCCACCGTGAGCACCTCTGGCGCGGAAACGCCGATAAACACATCAGCCCCGACAATTACATCACAGAGATTGCCTGTGTACCCGTCAGGGTTGGTGTGTTCTGCATACCAGACTTTAGAGGCATTCTCACCGCGCAGAATATCTGGCCGCTGGCGATGAATCGCGCCTTGCCGATCACACCCAACTACATTGCCCACACCTGCCTGCATCAATATCTTGGTGCAGGCCGCGCCCGCCGCGCCAATCCCATTGATCACCACACGCAGGTCGCTTAGCCTCTTGCCAACAATCTCGGCGGCATTGAGCAGCGCCGCCAGCACCACAATAGCGGTGCCATGCTGGTCATCGTGAAAGACGGGAATATCCAGCGCCGCCTGAAGCTTCTCCTCGATCTCAAAGCAGCGCGGCGCGGCAATATCCTCCAGATTGATGCCGCCAAAGGTGGGTGCCAGCGCCGTCACCATGCGCACGATCTCGTCCGGGTCGCGGGCATTCAGGCAAATCGGGAAGGCATCCACCCCGCCAAACTCCTTAAAGAGCATGGCTTTGCCTTCCATCACCGGCATAGCCGCTTCCGGGCCAATATCCCCAAGCCCCAGCACCGCCGAGCCATCCGTCACAACGGCCACCGTGTTGCCCTTAATGGTCAATTGAAAGGCTTTGCTGGGGTCTTCCGCAATCGCCTTACAAATCCTGGCGACCCCAGGAGTATAGGCCATCGAAAGCTGATCGCGTGTCTTGAGGGGCGTCTTGCTGTGCACTTCAATCTTGCCACCCAGGTGCAGCAAAAACGTGCGGTCAGAGACATTGACAACGCTAATGCCAGCCACGCGTTTGAGGGCTGCGACAATGTTTTCAGCATGGTGCTCGTCTGCCGCGTTGACGGTAATATCGCGGGTAATCGTCTCGCGGCCATAGCGCACAATGTCAATCGCCCCCAGGTCGCCGCCTGCCCCGGCAATCGCCTCTGTCACCTTGCTAAACATCCCAATCTGATTGGGAATGTCAATTCGCGCTGTAAAACTATAACTTGCGCTTGGAGTTGAAATCATAAAAAAATTCCTCTTACCACCCGGCCTGAAATGTAGTGCTGCGCGTGCCTCTTTGTCTCATAACACCCCTCCTGCCTTCCTCCTTTCCTGGCAACCTGGGGAGCGACAAGGCCGCACAAGCACATAAAAAGGCCCCCTGGGCAAAACTTCCCACAGGGACCGGCGTGGTCACATGTTGTCGTCATTGACAGAAGCCAGCGTAGCAACAAGCGCTACTACACGAGCTTGCCGCCACTATAGCATAAGAGCGAGAGAAGCGCAACTCTTCAGCAACCTGAAACACCAGATCAGGCGCCTCCAAACGCATAAATCGCGCTCCAGCTTCCCTCTGCCCAGGTCGCATCCAATTCATAACATCCAGCAGCCAACGCAATCAGGCCAATCCCCCAGATACCCCAATGGCCGGTGCTGTTTTCGGTGGCCCCACGATTTGGCGCAGTGGGGTCAAGCACCGCGTGCGTGGTATAGCTCGAATCCGCGTTTGGATCACTGGTTGGAATAGCGTTGCTGGGATAGACCTGAAACCAGAGCGGCGTGCCGGAGCGCACATCTTGCCCCGTCAATGTCACCGGCTGATTGTAGTTTGGTCCTACCACCCACATCACCTTGGTGGACGGCCAGGGCTGCGAACTATCCCAGTAGAGAGCAATGGGGCTGCTTGCATCGCCCAAGCCAAGCTGCCAGACTGGGGAAGCTCCCAGGAACGAGATAGGAGAACTAAAACCGCCACCAAAATTGTTTGGCGAGTACGTCTGGAGCGTTGACGAAGTCGGGCAATTGGTGGGTGCTGGCCCCAGCGGGCCGTTCACCGCTGGGGGACGCAATCTCTTGTCCGGGGTAGCCGTTGGGCTACCTACAGGCGCCACAGTTGGAGAAGGCGCCAACGTCGCAACAACTCCCCGTGTCGGCGTTGGCCGCTGGGTTACTTGACCACTTCCACAGCCCACCAGAACACTCAAAAGCACCAGTAGACTACAGGAAAGAGAAAGTCTGCGTCTTGAGAATGACACGCGCATGGGGGATATTCCTTTCTGGAAGGCATGATCATGCCCTGCAATAAGGTCTATCTCCAATGACGCGCCACCAACCTGAACCATCACCAACCGCTACGAGTGCGGCACGAACGTAACCGCCTCGTCTTTCCCTGCGTGGTGCAGGTGGCTCTGGCTGGGCGTGGTGCTTGCCACTACATTTCCGTCTTTGATCACATGCAAACGTGCTGGCACCAATCGCAGCGCATCATGCGGCCCAGCGGCATCCACAATAATCAAATTCGCGGGCTTCCCTTCTTCAATGCCGTAGCGATCAGTTACGTTGAGCGTGCGCGCGGCATTCGTCGTGATGAGATCGTACATGGTGGCAATCTCATCATGCCCGCTCATTTGCGCGATGTGCAGCGCCAGGCTTGCCGCCGCCAGCATATCGCCGCGCCCCATCGGATACCAGGGGTCCATAATCGAATCATGCCCCAGCGAGACGTTGACTCCTGCTTGCAACAGTTCCTTGAGCCGCGCCATTCCACGCCGCTTGGGATACGTATCAAAGCGCCCTTGCAGAATGATATTGTCATAGGGATTGCAGATCACATTCATCTGCCCGCGCGCCAGCAGCCGAATCAGCTTAAACGCAAACGCATTATCCCAGGAGTGCATGGCGGTGCAGTGGCTCACCGTCACGCGGCCATTCCAGCCTTGCTGCAAGGTATTGGCCGCCATGACCTCGGTAAAGCGGGAATGCGGGTCGTCTGTCTCATCGCAATGGCAATCAATATCGCGGTTGTAGCGCCGCGCAAGCTCGAAGGCGATATTGACATCCTCTACACCCATCTCGCGCGTCCACTCGTAATGCGGAATGCCGCCGACCACATTCGCACCCAGGCGCATCGCCTCGTCCATCAACTCTTTGCCGTTGGGGAAGGACAGAATGCCATCCTGCGGGAAGGCCACAATCTGCAACTCGCAGATGTCCTTCACCTCTTGCTGCACCTCCACCATTGCGCGCAGCGCCACCAGCTTTGGATCGCACACATCCACATGCGAGCGAATAAACAGCGCGCCCTGCGCCACCTCCCACTTAATCGCCTCGGTTGCCCGGCGCTTCACATCCTCATGCGTCAGGCTGGGCTTGCGCTCGCTCCAAATCTGGATGCCCTCAATGAGCGTCCCGCTCTGGTTATAGCGCGGCTGCCCCACCGTCAGCACAGCATCCAGATGGACATGGCAATCTATCAGCGGAGGCGACACCAGCCGCCCGCCCGCGTCAATCTCGCGTGTCGCGCTGTCCTTCAGATGCGGGCCAATATGGGTGAACTTCCCACCTTGAATCCCAATGTCGGTCACATGGGTTTGCTGTGGCAAGTGGGCATTGCGAATGATCAAGTCAAGAGGCATGGAGATATATCCTCCTCGCATAGAAGCTCTATCGGCGTTTTAGTGCGATTATGATATGCTGGCAGAGTAAAATTGTCCACCAGCGTTGCTTGCATTTTGCTGCTAGAAAGGTCTTGAAGTGAGCCAAAAGACACGCTTGTTGGAGCGCCTTCAAGCTGAGCAACTCGCCTGGAAGAAACTGATCAACCGTGTTGGTCCATCTCAGAGAGAGCTACCAGGCGCAGCGGGGGAGTGGTCCATCAAGGACATTGTAGGCCATGTTACCGCGTATGAGCGCTTTCTTGCGGATCGCCTGAAGGAGCGCCGCAAAGGGATCGAGTCTCAGCCCAGCCAGACGCCCGAAGAACTGGCGACATTTCTCGCAACGCATGGCTATCCCGACTTCAGCTCACCTTTGATTGACGATGACGAGGCCAACGCCGTCATCTTTCAGGCCATTCATCCCCTCTCCTGGGCCGAGATCAGACTGGATGCCCAGCGGGTATTCCGGCGCATGCTCGACGAAGTGATGGCGATTCCTGAAGACCAGATGACAGAAACGCTCGCAGCAATGGTGGCAAGCAGCACCTATGAACACTACCATGACCACATCGCTGATATTGAAGCACAGCTTGGGCGCCAGGAGAAGAAAAACTAAGGCGTATGCTCAGCGAACTGCTCCCGCTCAAGCCAGGCAGCATCGTTGCGCTTGTTGGCGCGGGCGGCAAAACCACCACGATGTATCGCCTGGCAGCAGAACTGGCTGCGCAAGGCCAGCGCGTCATTACCACGACGACTACCCACATCTTCCCGCCCACGCCAGACCAGACAGGCACCCTGATTATTGAGCCAGACCGGTCTTTGCTCATGGCACAGGCCAGCGTTGCCCTGCAAACCCATCAACGCATCAGCCTGGCAACTGCCCCAACCCCTGAAGGCAAGCTGCGCGGCCTTCCGCCAGAATGGGTAGCTGATCTGGGTCAGCTTCCGCGCATTGGCGCGGTATTCGTTGAGGCTGATGGAGCCAGGGGCGCGATGATCAAAGCTCCTGCCGATCACGAGCCTGTCATCCCTCAAAGCGCTGATCTTGTCCTGCTGCTTGCCAGCGCCGAAGCGCTCGGCCAACCCCTCAGCGAGGCCATCGCTCATCGCCCAGAGCGCGTGGCGGCCATCACCGGCTTACAACCTGGCGAACTCATTACCCCCAAAGCGCTTGCCAGTCTTGCCACGCACGAGCACGGGCTGCTCAAAAAGGTGCCCGCCAGCGCAGCAGCCGTGCTCGTGCTTACCCATGCAGGTGAGCAGTTCAGGCGCAGCGCCGAGGAAGCCGCGCAGTTGGCGCTTGCCTCCGGGCGGCTGTCTGGGGCCATCCTCTGCACGCTGGAGTGGGCGCAAGCCGTATCCTGACGCTTGACATCTGCCTGCTCAAAGGAGTATCTTCTCTCGCGCACACAGACCGCAGCCAGCACAGAAGGCATAGAGAGGACGCCCCATGCTTCACTGGAAGACTCCACAACTGCCGCCTGACGCGCACACCATCACCACGCTGGATGCCCACGCCGCCGGTGAGCCGCTGCGCATCGTCACCGGCGGCTTTCCTGAACTGCCGGGCGCGACCATCCTTGAACGCCGCCGCTACATGCAGCAGCATTACGACCACCTGCGCCGGGCGCTGATGTGGGAGCCACGCGGCCACTACGATATGTACGGCTGCATCCTCACGCCGCCCGTCTCGTCAGAGGCCGATCTGGGCGTCTTGTTTCTGCACAATGAAGGCTATAGCACCATGTGCGGGCATGGTGTGATTGCCCTGGTCACGGCACTGGTGGAGACTGGCACGCTGCCAGCACGCGGGCCAGAAACGCCCGTCACGCTGGATACGCCTGCTGGATTGGTGCGCGCAGTTGCCCACAGCGATAGCCAGGGGCACGTCTCTTCGGTTTCGTTCCGCAATGTCCCTTCATTTGTCTATGCCCGCGATGTGGAAATCAGTGTGCCACCCTGGGGAAAGCTGCGGGTTGATATTGCCTTTGGCGGCGCCTTCTATGCGTTTCTTGATGCCGGACAAGTCGGCTTGCGCGTGCGCCCAGAGGAAACTGCGCAACTTGTCGCCGCTGGGGAAGCCATTAAGAAAGCGGTCAATGCCGTTCTGCCCATCCAGCACCCATCCGAGCCTGACCTGAGCTTTCTCTATGGCACGATCCTGATTGGCCCGCCTGAAAATCCTGGGCATCACAGCCGCAATATCTGCGTCTTTGCCAACGCTGAGGTAGATCGCTCGCCCACTGGCACTGGCGTCTCTGCCAGGCTCGCGCTCCACGCCGCCAGGGGCGAGCTTGCCGAGGGCCAACACATCGTCATTGAAAGCATCCTGGGTGAAAACAGCACCTTTGCCGGGCGCGTTGTGGGCCGGACAACGGTTGGAGGCTATGAAGCCGTTATTCCAGAGGTGAGCGGGAGCGCGTTTATCACCGGGCGCCACGAGTTCTACCTGGACCCACGCGACACGCTGGGCCAGGGCTTTGTGCTCACCCACACCCTATAATGGGCAAAGTGTATCGCCAGCCTCAGTGTTGGCCGGGGCAGGGTGCTTGTAGCGCGGGCTGCCAGCCCGCCGGGGCGGGGATGGGTGCGGCGCCAGAGGCCAGCGTTTGCCCCAAGGACACGCGCGGGCAAACTGCCCGCGCCACAAAATACCACTGGTATCCCTGCCGTTCACTTGTACCACCGGCTTCTAGCTGGTGTCAGAACCCGCGCACCTTGCGGGGCGTCACGCGCAGCGCCACGTTATACTTGGAAGCAAAGTTCTCCGGCGTCTTGAACGAGCGCTCGATAAACTCTTTGTACTTCTCCACATACGTTGGTTGCTTATCGGCAGGCGGGTCTTCTGTACTGACACGCACTTCGCCCGCAACCACAATAATATCGCCGCCTTTCCCGTTCCCATCCAGATTCAGCGAAACGTTGGGGTTACGCTTTACATTCGCCATCCGCGCCGCATCGGGCAGGCTATAAATCAAGAACGACTCCCCATCCCAGAGAAACCAGACAGGATTGGGCTGGGGCGTGCCATCCGCCCCAACAGTCGTCATCCAGATAATCGGTTCTTCTTTGAGACGCCGGGCAACCCGCTCACCAAAAGGCGTATTTTCCGGCGGCATGACTGAGGACATTGCATTACTCCTTGCAAGTTGAATAGAGCTTATAACACCAATTCAGCCATCACGCGCAGCGCGTCAAGCTGCTGCGTCCCACAAATCATCGTGGTAGCCTGCGATTTCTTCCAGGGGTCGAGTAATTCCGCGATGCGCTCCTTTGGCCCACACAGCGCTACCTCATCCACCAGCGCATCGGGCACTGCTGCCGCCGCCTCGTTCTTCTTTCCCGCCAGATACAAATCTTGCACTATATCAGCCGTCTCCTCATACCCGTAGCGCCGCACCAGATCATTGTAGAAGTTCTTGCCGCGCGCCCCCATCCCGCCGATATACAAAGCCAGCATCGGCTTGATAAAGTTGCGACAGGCTGCCACATCATCACCAAGAATCACCGTCACCGTCGGGGCAATATCAAACTCGCCTTGCGCCTGGCGTTTTGCCAGCCCCGCCTGAAGCGGCGCCAGATACGCCTCCTGGCGTTGGGGCGCAAAGAAGATCGGCAGCCAGCCATCGGCAATTTCGCCGGCTAGTTCCACGTTTTTTGGCCCGATGGACGCTAGATAAATCGGGATACGCGGGCGCATAGGATGCACAATCAGCTTGAGCGGCTTGCCCAGACCAGTGCCACCCTGAATCGGTATATGATACTCCTCGCCCTGAAAATCCAACGGCGCCTCACGCGCCAGAATCCGTCGTACAATCTCCACATATTCGCGCGTGCGCGTCAGCGGCTTGCCATAGGGCTGCCCATGCCAGCCTTCCACCACCTGCGGCCCAGAAAGACCCAGCCCCAGCAGCACGCGCCCTTTGCTCAGCCAGTCCAGCGTCGCCGCAGTCATCGCCGTCATTGCCGGGGTACGCGCTGGCATCTGCATAATCGCTGTGCCCAGCTTGATTTTGCTCGTCAACGCGCCGACCCACGTAAGCGGCGTAATCGCATCGGACCCATACGCCTCTGCCGTCCAGACCGAATCAAACCCCAGGCACTCTGCCTCCTGCACCAACGCGACGCCATCTTGCGAATTGGACCCCCAATAGCCTAAGTTCACTCCTAGCCGCATGTTCTGTTCCCTCGCTTTGTGTACTGGCATCTCAACTGGTTTACGCCGCTATTGTACGCGATAGTCTTTCGCTTAATCCTTCTGTCCTTCTGGTCGTCGCCCCAGGAAATGCGTCCCTTCCAGCGTCATCACTACCTCATCATGCTGGTTCAGCACCTCGCTCCTGGATTGTAAGACGCCCATAGTCGGGCGGCTCCTCGACGGCGTACATTCCAGCACATACAAGCGTGCTCGCAGCGTATCGCCAGGGCGCACCGGCTTCAGCCAGCGTATGTCTTTGACCCCTGGCGACCCCATGCTCACCGTATGATTCAGCATCCCACCTACCAGCATCCGCATCAGCAGCCCCACCGTATGCCACCCGCTGGCAATAATCCCGCCAAAAGCGGACGCCTTTGCCTGCTCCGGGTCTATATGAAATGGCTGTGGGTCAAATTGTTTGGCAAAAGCGATTATTTCTTCTTCAGAAACCGTTACCTGCCCCATCTCCATCACCTGCCCAACGCTGAAATCCTCAAAATAAAGCGTCTGCATGGTTTGCTGGACTCCTCTATGCTGCCTGAGATCATTGCTGCTAAGCCTAGCACAAAAGTTGGCGTGATGCCTGCGCGCAATGGTATCCTGCTGGTACCAACATTCACAAAGAGAAGGGGTAGCACCAATGGATGACGCGATCTTACTTGATGAGGTTCGGACGATCTTATCCACCACACCGGGACGCTGGAAAAGCCTGGCCTTCAGCCTCTCTGCTGATCTCCTCACCAGGAAGCCGCTGGAAGGAGATTGGGCCGCCCTGGAATGCCTGCACCATCTGATAGATACCGAGCGCTGGGTCTTTCCAACGCGAATACGCGCCTTGCTTGCAGGGCAGGATTTCGCCGCTTTCAACCCCAACGCTCAAGGCCCGCGCACAACCAGCCACACTCCAATGCAGCTTGCCGCCGAATTTGCTCGTCGGCGCCTTAAAAGCTTGCGCATGTTGGAGCAGATTACGCCAGCCGAGTTTTCGCGCACCGCTCGCCACCCCTCGCTTGGGCAGGTCACGCTGCGCGAAATGTTGCACACCTGGGCCGCGCATGACCTCATGCACACCGTTCAGGCAGAGCGGGCGCTGATGCAGCCCTTCATCGCTGGTTGTGGCCCCTGGCACGTCTATTTTACAGATCACATTGCAAAGGCGAAGGAACAATGAGCAAGCCGTATGATGCCATTGTGCTTGGATTGGGCGCGATGGGCAGCGCAACGGTCTATCAGTTGGCAAAGCGCGGCAGGCCCGTGCTGGGGATAGATCAGTTTGCGCCGCCGCACAGGATGGGGTCCACGCATGGCGATACGCGCATCACCCGGCTTGCCATTGGCGAGGGTGAAGAGTATGTACCGCTGGTGATGCGTTCCCACGAACTCTGGCGCGAAATTGAGCAAGCCACTGGCCGCGATCTGCTCACGATTACCGGCGGCCTCATCATGGCAAGCCAGCGCAGCCGCTCCAAGATGCACGGCTCCAGCACCTTTCTCCAGACAACCATTGCCGCTGCCGAAAAATACCACATTGCCCATGAATTGCTGGATACCCGCCAGATTCGCCAGCGCTTTCCGCAGTTTCAACTCGTTGGCGATGAGCAAGGCTACTACGAATATCACGCTGGATTCGTGCGCCCGGAGCGCTGCATCGAAGCACAGCTAGCCCTGGCAGAGCAGCACGGCGCCACGCTTCAGACCAACGAGCGCGTATTGGAATATCGGCCTACCAGCGACGGCGTGATCGTGACCACCGCTCAGGGAAGCTACACCGCCGAAAAGTTGGTCATCAGCGCGGGCGCCTGGATTACCCATTTGTTGGAGCCAGAGCTTGCTCGATTCTTCACGATCTATCGCCAGGTGCTCTACTGGTTTGCCGCCAGCGACATCGCCCCAATTCTTCCTGGCCGCTTTCCCATCTATATCTGGGAGCGCGAGGACAGCAATATTTACGGCTTTCCCGCGATTGATGGCCCGGCAGGGGGCGTTAAAGTAGCAACAGAGCAATACGCTGTCTCAACCACACCAGAATCGGTAGATCGTGCCGTCTCCAGCGAAGAAACGCGCCAGATGTACGCGGCGCATGTTGCCCGCTTTTTGCCTGGCCTGAGCGAAACCTGCGTAAAAGCTATCGCCTGTCTCTATACCACCACACCTGACGGCAGCTTTGTGCTGGACACCCATCCCAGGCATCCCCACATCATCATTGCCTCGCCCTGTTCTGGGCATGGCTTTAAGCACTCCGCCGCGATTGGCGAAGCGCTGGCACAGGTGGTCATTGATGGCACAAGCCAGATAGACCTGAGCAGCTTCTCTTTCCTTCGGTTTCCTGGCTAGCAGGGCATCGCTCGCTTGTGGCGCCCCCGCTTTGGGGGCGCCCGCGCATCAATTATCGCTCAGCGACTTGATCGTTTCAAGCGCAACGGTGACATGCTTCTCAGCAGCAAACTGGGCTTTGAAAATATGCCGGACAATGCCCTCTTTATCAATAATATAGGTCACACGCCCTGGCAGTAGCCCCATTACTGACGAAACCCCATAGCGCTTTCGCAGCGCGCTCTTCTTGTCACTGAGCAGCAAAAAGGGCAGGTGATAGCTGGCGCCAAAGCGCTGATGCGACTCTTCCGAACCCGAACTCACGCCGATTACTTCTGCTCCAGCGTCCTTAAAGACCTCGTAGCTATCGCGGAAAGCGCACGCTTCAGCAGTGCAGCCGGGCGTGTAATCTCTAGGATAAAAATAGAGCACAACAGCTTTTTTGCCTTGAAAGCTGCTCAGTGTGACTTGTTCGCCTGATTGTGTGGGCAGCGTAAAGTCTGGAGCAAGATCACCCACCCGGACCTTGCCCTTCGCGGGATTTGACTTTGTTGCAACCATGTTGGAAATACCAACCTCCTTTATTACCTTTCCGCAGTGGGGTTACGCCCTCGCCTCATCTTCAGCCAGAATTTGGTCAAGCGTCGCCACCAGAAAATCAGCGTTGTCTTTGTTGAAAACCAGCGGCGGCTTGATCTTGAGCACATTATGGAATGGGCCATCGGTGCTTAGCAAGATGCCGCACTCACGCATCCGATTCGCCACATACGATGCCTCTTTCGGCGCAGGTACCAGGGTGGCACGATCTCGCACCAGTTCTATGCCAATAAACAAGCCCAGCCCGCGCACATCGCCAACAACAGGATGCTTAGCCATAAGCCCGCGCAGCCCGGCCAGCAAATGCGTCCCCACCTCAAGCGCCTGTGCCTGGAGCCGCTCCTCCTCGATCACATCCAGCACCGCCATGCCAATCGCGCAAGAAACCGGATTGCCCCCAAACGTATTGAAATATTCCATGCCGTTGTTGAAAGAGGCGGCAATCTCTGGCGTCGTGACCACTGCGCCCAATGGGTGCCCGTTGCCAATTGGCTTGCCCATCGTCACAATATCCGGCACCACGCCCTGCGTCTCAAAGCCCCAGAAATGACTGCCCACGCGCCCAAAGCCCGTCTGCACCTCATCCGCGATACATACCCCGCCCGCCGCGCGCACATACCGATACACCGCCTGGAGATAGCCTTCTGGCAAGACGATCTGCCCGCCGCAGCCTGGCAGCGATTCGCAGATAAACGCCCCAACGCCGCGCCCCTCAGCCTGAACCTGCTTGGCGGCCTCAGCAACATGCTGCGCATACTTCTTGCCCGACGCCGGGTCGTCTTGATTGTATGCGCCCCGGTACACATCTGGCATGGGCACCACATGCACATGGGGCGGCGCACCGCTTCCCCCTGGCCCACCAAACTTATAGTGGCTGACCTCTACCAGGCTGCTTGTGTTCCCATGATATGCCGCTGCCAACGCGAGCGTCCCTTTCTGGCGCGTATGCGTCCGCGCCAGGCGCAGCGCTAACTCGTTGGCCTCGCTCCCTGAACAGACGAAGTAGCACACTCGCAGCGGCTCAGGCAGCGTCGCGCACAGCCGCTCAGCATAGCGCACCAGATGTTCATGCAGATAGCGCGTATTGGTGTTGAGCACCTCCATCTGAGCCTGGGCAGCACGCACCACTCTGGGATGGCTGTGCCCCACATGCGGCACATTGTTCACCGCGTCCAGATACTTGCGCCCGTCGCTGGCATAAAGATACTGCATGGAGCCACGCACAATATGCAGCGGCTTGCGATAGGAGATGCTGAGCGATGGGCCAATCTGCGCGGCGCGGCGTTCCAAAATCTCCTCCGCGCTCATTGGCAGCGCGGGAAAGATAGCATCCGGCAGGCCAGCAATCACATTCGGGTCAGGGCTGATGCTCAGCCAGATGTCTCGCTGCGAGGGCCGCGCCACGCCCGGAAACTCGCCCACGCGCCCCAGCAGGTCAGTGATAATCTGGAAGTGCAGATGCGGCGGCCAGTTCCCATTGATGGGATAATTGCCAATTTTGGCGATTTGCGTGCCCCGCTCTATAGGCTTGCCCACAACTAACCCGTCCAGCGAATCTTCGGAAAGATGTCCATAAAGCGTGTAAAACGTCAGCGAACCATCGGCAACGGTGTGCTGCAAGATGATCGTCGGGCCGTAATCAAGCGGCGCCGTATTGTTCTGGAAGCTGTGCACCACGCCATCCAGCGGCGCGTAGATGGGCGAGCCGGCCTCCTGAAAAAAGTCCAGCGCGATATGCACCGTGCGCCATTCCGGGCCGTCGTTGCTTTCCACCTGAAACATATCAGTCGTATAAATCGGGCGGGCCTCGTTATAACGCCCAACGCCAACGACGGCGTTTGCCGCGCGCATCTGCCGGAACAGCTTGAAGGTAAAGCCCTCTGTGTCAGACAAATCAGCCTGATTTCCTACTTCTGTGCTGCCGATGCTCAAATCAAACACCAGCGTTTTTGCCGTCTTCAGGTCTTGCCCAACGATTCGCCCAATCTGGTCAGGATGTGAGCGCAGCCACTCAACTACGGCCTGGCTCGTTGGGCTGGGTGGCAATCCGCAGGCATGCCGGAAGGAAAAATGCGCGAAGCTGGGCGGCACTGCTGCCAGCTTTTCCAGCAGCGCCCATGCGGGCTGCTCGCTGATCGTCACGTACGCATCATCTGGCCGGAGGCTCTGCCGATAGGCCGAGTTTGTTACGCTGACACACAGCCGGGCGCAGATCAGCGGGAACAGCACCTCCAGTTCAGCTTCAGCCAGCGGCAGGGCGGCGTGATAGCCCGCTACCACCTGCGCGGCGGCGCTCACCGGGTCTGGCTTGCCCAGCATCGCGTAGGCGCAGGCAATCGCCAGTTCGCAGATCGTCGCTGTCTGCAACGTATCGCCAAAATCCAGCAAACTGATAGCCGCTTTTCCCTCTGCCTCGCGTGCCACCAGCACGTTGTAATCGTTGGCATCGTTATGAATGATACTGGTTCGCAAGGTGGACAGGGCTGGCAATGTCTCATGCTCAAAAGCCGTCAGGAACCGCTCCACCAGCGCCCGCCGTTCTGGTTGGCTGATGTACTGCAAATAGTCGCGTATCCAGCCCGCGCGCAACAAGTCCCATTTCAGATCGCGCCGCGCCGCTGGATGGCTGAAACCTTGCAGCACGCGGTCAAGCGTCCCTAGCGCGTTGCCCAGCGCGTGGAGCAGTTCCGGCGTATGCGGGCGCGTCTGCGCCAGCACTTTGCCAGGCAGGTAAGACAGCATCCTCACCAGATGCGTTTCCCCGTCGGCGCCAGTGATGCTTGCCATCGGCTTGCCCTGGAGTGTCGGCTGGATGCGCTGCACCCGAAGCTCTGGCGTGTGCTCTGCCAGATACGTCAGCGCCCGATTCTGGAGATCAAGAATGTCCTCTTGCTCGCCTGCATGCGCAACTTTCAGCACAAACGCTTCCCGCCCGCCTTCTGTGGTCAGCGCAAAGTTTTGATCATATTCGCCTGGCAGCAGGCGGGCTGCGGCGGGCTGAATGCCATAGAGGTCACTGGCAAGGCTCAACGCCTGCTCCGAAGTCAGTGTAGGGGGCTGGTGATGCAGTTGCAGCATGGGACGTTCCTCTATTCTTTAGGTGCTTCCGGCTCCGGCTCAAGGGCCATCTCCGGCGATGTCTCTGGTTCTGCCAAAGGTAGTTCTGCCGGAGGATGAGGCTCGTTAGCCTGCCAGGGGCCGCCAGCAGGCCACTGCTGCTCAAATGGCTGGTTGAGAGCTTGCGCAGCAGCAGGCGGCAGCAAGAACTGCTCAAGCTGCGCCACCACATCGCCCAATGTTGTGCCATTGGCTTCAAGCTGGCTCTTACGCAAAAACGCCTGCCAGAGCCGCTGTTTTTCGCGGTCCCCCGCAAAGGTGATGGTAAAGGCGACGGGCGGCTCAGTTGGCAAAGGGGTGTTTCGCCGCTCAAAGGTTGCTTTCAGTGCCTGGCAAAGCGTTGGCCCATCAAACTCAAAATGCCGCGCCAGCACCCAGAGATCATAGAAATCTTTAATGCGGCTGTTCACCATCTCCAGCGACACCATCACCTGGAACTTTTCCGCTACCACCGTCTCGCGTGGATACGAGCGCACCTGGGGCGCAGGAAAGGATAGCAGGGTAGGGAAGGAAACGATCTCTGGGGCTGGAGTCACCGTATCGCCAAAACCAATATCAATCTGGACGGCGATGCGTGCAATTGCCAGCCGCGCTACCAGATGCACGCGCAAGCCCTGATACTGATCTTCCTCGCGCATCTGTTGGATTTTGAGCAAATCGGGCTGCCACTCCAGGCCGTCCTGCTCATCCAATTCAAGCTGACAAAGCCGCCGAAAGATGTCCTCGAAATGGGCAATGCTGTTTTCCCCATAGCCCAGCAAATCCAGGTCTTGCGTAGCCCGCTGTGGAGTGCCGCTCCAGAGCGTAAAGAGCATCGCGCCCTTGAGGATAAACTGGTTGGCGTATTCCGATTGGCTCAGCCGATAGAGCAGCCGCTCGATGGCATAGCGGCGCAGCACATCCTGAAAATCCAGGCGCTGCCGGTGCGCCAGATTGAGCAGGCGCTGGCGCACCGATGCCGCTACCCCCGATGGCTGCGCGTTCTTCATGCGGCAAGCGCCTCCAGATAGGGGCGCATGACCTGCCAGACACGGCACACTTCAGCAGCAGATCGAAGTTCATGCGCCGTTGCGCGCCGCGCGTACCACGTCTCGCGCAGGGCTTCAAACGCCACATCTTTGCCAATTTTATAGCGAAACTTAAAGCAATCGGCAACTGTCTTGGCAGGGCTATAGACGCGCACACGCACACCCTCAATGAGATGCGTTTCAATCCCATACGTCAGCGCCTTACCAGAAAAGCGCACGATACGCAGGGGCAATACGTCTGACTTGGGCCGATACGCTTTCGCATCAATCGCCATCCAAACCTCACGGGGCGCCTGTGTCGTCAGATGATGAAATGCCAGGGCTGATGTCAGGCAAATAACGCCGTGTGGTACCCGTCCAGTCGCTTCTACGAGGCTATGAAATTCGGTGACTTCCGCATTAGACAACATATACAGGCCGCGATCTATGCGCTCCAGCAGCCCGCGCTGCTCCAGTCGGCTCAGATGTTCCCGCGCAATGCCCAGGCGATCCAGGTCGCGGGCGCGCAAAATCCCCACCTCGCGTGCCAGTTCCAACACTTGCTCGCTGCGTGTGTACCCCATTGTCTCCGCTCCAGGGTGTGACAAAACCGCAAAACTTTTTGCACTTCTTCCAAGATTTTGTCACATCTTTGGGGTGTCTGTCAACAGCTATTCTCCTTTGCCCGCCGGAGTAAAACTGCTGGTAAAGATACTGAGCACCTGCCCAGGGTCAGGGCCAGTCAGCACCTCAATGCCCACCACCCATTTCACCCACTCCATCCCGCGCCGCCCTGGAGCCACCAATCGCGCCGGAAAACCATGATCGTGCGAAATCGTTTCGTCTCCCACCTGCGTCGCCAGCAGCGCAAGACGCGCCTCCGCCACTGGCAGGCTCCAGCGATAGCTCGTCACCGAAAGAAAACGCACATAGCGCGCGTCAGGCGTCAGCCCCGCCTGATCGAGCAAGCGCCCGATGCGAATACCTTGCCATCTCTGCGTGCTATAAAAGCCGCTGGTGCAATCCAGCGTCGCTTCCAGTTCATCACCTGCGCTAGCCAGATCATCATAGGTAAAACTCATCGGCTTCTTGACGGCGCCCGTCAGCGTCAAGCGCCAGGTTTGCGCGTCTATCAGGCGCGGCTGATCAGCCACCCAGCTTGTCGTGGGGAAAGCGTTGCCAGCAAAGCTCTGGCTTTCGTGCGAGCCAGTAAAGCGCCTCTCTGCGCCCGGCAGATGCAGCACATGCTCCACAAGCTGCTGCGCGGGCCAGAGCGCCGCGCCGCCCAAAAGCAGCGCCCCAAAATGCAGCACGCGCCGTCTGCCAACCACATCGCGCTTGCGTAACCATTTGGCGCGGGCCAGCAGATGAAACAACACTACTCCAGCCAGCGTAAACCCCAGCGCAATATGCCAGCCCAGCAGATTGAACCATGCCAGCACCACATCGCCCCCGGCTGCCCACCAGATGCCGGAGCCAAGCGTCACCAGCATAAAGACCAGAGCCGCCAGCCCAAAGAGCGTGCGCCGGTCCCAGCGCCGCAAGAACACCAGACGCGGCCAGACTCTCCGCAGCTTGCCCCACAGGAGCAACAGCAGCCACAGCCCCCCGACGCCATGCAGCACAAAGATAAACGCATCTTCTGGATGCCCGCTAAACAGGCTGATGATACCCGTAGCGAGGGCAATGCTCACGGCAAGGGCAATCGTCCAATCGGTCAGGCGCGGGGACATCGCTGCTTACCCCTGATGCTCTTTCTGAGCCAGAAACTGTCGAATCGTCGTTACCACCAGTTCGTGATCTTCTTTTTGCGGCAGGCCAGAAACCGTAATCGTCCCAACCACGCCCACGCCTTTGATGATCAGCGGAAAAGCGCCGCCATGCGCAGCAAACTCATGCGACGAGATCAAATACTTCTCTTCAATGGTTTGCCCCGCCTGTTGTAAATACGTGCCCAGGTACAACGAGCTATGCCCAAAGCGATTAACCACATTATTCTTGCGCCGAATCCACTGATCATTGTCAGCCGAGGTGCCTTGCATGGCAAAGTGAAAAAGCTGCTGCCCGTTGCGCGAAATATCTATCGTCACCGGTTTGGGGCGCGCGCGTGCCTCGCCCAGCAGCGCCAGCCCAAGTTCCAGCGCGTTTTCGTTCGTAAAATGGGCAAACTGAAGCTCCTCTTCATGCCTCAGCAGTTCATTCAACACAGATTCATTGGTGCTCATTGGCTGCATCCCCTCATATCAAGCTGTTGCTATACCAGTATTATAAGCCGTAAGATAACGCCCAATGCAGCCGGTAAACCTGCCACCAAAATACTTGACACAACGCCTCATTTCTTGCATACTGTTCATATGGCAGAACATACTGTTCAACAGAGCGAACCACAAGAACCAGCCCAGGAAGCTGGCTCAACAACGGTTGCTGCGCCAATGGTGGAGCGCGCCTTTCGGCTGCTGGGCCTCCTCAGCACAGCAGAAGCGGGCATGACGCTCTCAGAGCTTGCGCGCGCACTGGAGATGAGCAAGAGCAGCATACACGGCCTGCTCAAGACGCTTGAAATGACTGGTGCTGTTGAGCAAACCAGCGAACGCTTGTATATCCTCGGACCGCGTATCTATGAACTGGCCCAGACCTCGCTTCAGCAAGCCGGGCTGCGGCGGTTGGCCCTGCCTGCCATGCAACGCCTGGCAGCGAATCTGGGTGAAACGATCTTTTTAGGGCGTGTAGAGGAGGAGCATGTGCGTATTTTGGAAAGCGTAGATGCCACCAACGATTCGCCATCCCTGCATATCTCTGCCCCGCGTGGAACGCGGTTACCGCTGCTTGCGGGGGCAACCGGGCGCATCGTGCTGGCAAGCTGGCCGTTAGCAGCGCGCGCGGCCTACCTGCGCTCGCGTCCGCTGCCGCGTTTTACACCGCATTCAATCATAGACCCTGAACAGTTCTTGCAAGCGGTAGGAGAGGCAGCGAGGCGCGGCATTGGCGAGGACAACGAGGAATATCTGGCAGGCGTCAATGCCGTAGCAGCGCCAATTCTTGGCGCTGACAACACGCTGCTGGCGCTGCTCTGGGTTGTCGGCTTCAGTGCGCGACTGGATGAAAAGAAAATGCGCCAGGCCGGACAAGTCCTGAAAACAGAAACCGAAACAATCTCTCAAATGCTTGGGGCCAGGGCAAAGCAGCTTTAGCTTGCTCACCTGGGAAAGGATAGAAACCATGCGCGAACTCATCACCCTGCGGGTCAATGGGGAGCGCCACGAGGTCGCCGTACAGCCGCACCATACTTTGCTAGAGGTGCTGCGCGAAGAACTTGGCTTAATCGGCACCAAGCACGGCTGCGAGCTTGGCGAATGCGGCGCCTGCACCGTCCTGCTGGATGGCGTGCCGGTGCTCTCCTGCCTGACGCTGCCCCTGGAGGTGCAGGAGAGCGAGATTACCACCATTGAAGGGCTGGAGCAGCATGGCAAGCTGCACCCGTTGCAGGAGACGTTTGCCGAGCTAGGCGCGGCACAGTGCGGCTACTGCACGCCCGGCATGCTGCTCTCTGGCGCGGCCCTGCTCAAGCAGCACCCCAGACCAACCCGCGAACAAATGAAAGAAGCGCTGGCCGGAAACCTGTGTCGGTGCACCGGATACACCAAGATTTACGAAGCGGTGGACGCAGCAGCAGAGCGCATGCAGAGCGAGGAGCGTGTATGAGCAAATCCGCGCAAAAACAACAGCGTACCCCTTACCGCATCGTGGGCACGAACCGGCCAAAAGTGGATGCTTATGGCAAAGTGACCGGGCGCGCGCTCTATGCCGATGATGTTGTTCTGCCGCGCATGGCCTACGGGCGGCTACTGCGCTCGCCGCATCCCCACGCCCGCATTCTCTCCATTGATACCAGCCGCGCTCTTGCCCTGCCTGGCGTGCTGGCCGTCCTCACTGGCGCAGACCTGCCGCAGCGCTTTGGCATTCTGCCCTCCAGCCAGGATGAAACCGCTCTGGCGATAGACAAGGTGCGCTATGTTGGCGACCCCGTTGCCGCTGTTGCCGCGCTCGACCCCGATACGCTCGATGAAGCCCTCAAGCTGATTGACGTGGAATACGAAGTGCTGCCGTCAATTATGAGCATTGAGGACGCCATTGCCCATCCAGAAACCAGGATTCACGACGAGACGCGCATCGGTAACATCCACAAAGCTGTGGCCTATGACTTTGGCGAAGTGGAAACGGGCTTTGCCGCTGCTGACTATATCCGCGAAGATTGGTTTTACTACGAAGGCAACAACCACGCGCCTATTGAGGAACACGCAGCTGTCGCCAGTTGGGAGCCAAACCCATCCGACCCGGTTGGCGGCAAGCTCACGCTCTGGTCCTCCACGCAAACGCCGCACTACGTGCACCGCGAACTGAGCAAAGTGCTCAAAGTGCCGCAATCACACGTGCGGGTCATCGCCCCCAACGTGGGCGGCGGCTTTGGCGGCAAATCCGACCCCTTCTCGCATGAAATTTGTGCTGCCGAACTCTCGCGTCGCCTGGGCCGACCCGTTAAGATCACCTGCACCCGCGAAGAGGTCTTTCTCATTCATCGCGGGCGGCATCCAGTCAAGATGTGGATTAAGACCGGCGTCAAGCGCGATGGCACGCTGACCGCGATGCACTTTCGCTCCTGGCTGGATGGCGGCGCCTACGGCTCCTATGGCGTGGCAACCACGTACTATACTGGCGCGCTGCAAACCGTCACCTACAAGCTGCCCTGCTATAAGTTCGAGGGCATGCGCCTCTTCACGAACAAGCCTCCCTGCGGCCCCAAGCGCGGGCATGGGACCACCCAGCCCCGCTTTGCCGTCGAAGTCCACATGGATAAGCTCGCCCAAGATTTGGGGCTGGACCCGCTGGAACTGCGCCGCCGCAACCTGATCGAGCCAGATACCCGCACCGTCAACGGCCTGCGCGTCACCAGTTGCGCGCTGGGCGAATGCTTTGACCGCGTCACCGAACGTTCTGGCTGGAACGAGTTTCACACTGGGGCGTGGCCTGCCGTGCCTCCTCTGGGGGTAGCACCGGCCACCGTGCCGGTCAAGGGTGGGGAGGCAAGCCAGGTCAGTCGCGGGCTGGGGCTGGCAGGCTCGTCGTATATCTGCGGCGCGGGCAAGCCGATTTACTGGAACGACCTGCCCCATTCAGCCGTCCAGATTCGGCTAGATCGCGGCGGCGGCGTCACCGTCTACTGCGGCTCAACCGACATCGGCCAGGGGTCCACGTCCATTCTGGCCTACATCGTGGCGGAAGAACTGGGCATTGAGCCAGAGCAGATTCACCTGGAGACGGCAGATACCGCGCTCACGCCGGTTGACCTTGGCTCCTACTCCAGCCGCGTCACCTTTATGGCTGGCAACGCCGCCATTGCTGCTTCGCGCACGCTCAAAGAGCAGTTGTTCACCGTTGCCGCCGAGTATCTGAAGACTACCCCAGACCGCTTGCAGGCAGCGGACGGGGTAATCTTTGATGAAGACGATCCTGGCAAATCGCTGCCATTTGTGAATGCGGTGCAACTGGCCGAGGCCCGCTATGGTGCGCTCGTTGCTGCTGGCTCATATGCGCCGCCAGCAGGCATTCATGGCGATTTCAAGGGCGCGGGCGTTGGGCCATCCCCCGCCTACTCTTACTCTGCTTGTGTCGCGCTGGTCGCGGTAGATCGTGAAACCGGCGAAGTGATCGTAGAAAAGCTCTGGCTGGCGCATGATGTCGGACAGGCCATCAATCCTTTGTTGGTGGCCGGGCAGGTGGAAGGCGGCGCGTATATGGGCTACGGCGAAGCGGTGATGGAGCAGCAGGTGTTCCGCAAGGGCCGCCACAAAATCCCCTCACTGCTCGATTACAAACTGGCAACCACGCTGGATACGCCGGAGATCGAAACCATTCTGGTGCAGGTGCCTGATCGTGAAGGCCCGTTTGGGGGCAAAGAGGCCGGACAAGGCCCGCTGAACCCTGTCATTCCGGCGATTGCCAACGCCATCTACAACGCCGTTGGCGTGCGCATTGACGAAGTGCCCATCACGCCAGATAAAGTGCTGCGCGCCCTGAAAGCGCAATCCGGCGCCAGGGTGAACGCCAGCGGCACGCATATCGCGCCCATTGTCGCGCC
>DATBGS010000056.1:0-13343 GCA_036557885.1 Ktedonobacterales bacterium | reverse complement strand
CCTCTTTGGCAATTTTATCACGCTGACCAACCTGAAGGAAAAAGACTGGCAGCGCCTGGATGAGCAGCGCCTCAGCCCGCTCTACGTCTCGGTGCATGTCACCGATGCTGAACTGCGGCGCAAGATGGTAGACGGTCCGCGCGCCGGAGATATTCTGGCGCATCTCCAGCGGCTAGGAGCAATGGGTATCCAGGCGCATACGCAGTTGGTGCTGTGCCCCACGATTAACGATGGCGCCTGGCTGGATACAAGCATCGAAGACCTGGCAGCCCTGCGCCCGATTGTGCAGAGCATTGCTGCTGTGCCCGTTGGCCTGACCAGGCACAACAATATGCTGAAAGTGGGCGACCTGCCCGCCATGCGGCCCTACACGCTTGAGGAGGCGCAGGCGGTGGTCCAGCAGGTGCAGGGCTGGCAAAAGCGCTTTGAAGCCGAGATGGGCGAGCCATTTATCTATCTCTCCGATGAGTGGTATTTCCTGACGGGCAAGAAGTTCCCCCCGGCGCGGCATTACGGCGCGTTTGAGCAGATTGAGAACGGCGTCGGCATGACGCGCGCCTTTCTGGACGGTTGGCGGCGTCAGAAGAAGCGTCTGCCCGCCGCGCTGCCCCAACCCACGCGCCTGACGCTCATCACGAGCGCGATGGCCGCGCCCATCCTCTTTGAGGTGGCGAGCGACTTGAGCGAGGTGCCCAACCTGGAGGCGCGCGCACACCCCATTGCCAATCAGTTCTGGGGGCCGCTGGTGACGGTGGCCGGGCTGCTCTGCGGCCAGGATGTGCTGGACAGGCTGAACGATCTGGCGGCGCGTGGCGAACTGGGCGATCTGGTGGTCTTGCCGCGTGTGATGCTGGATAACGCGGGCGAGCGCTTTCTGGATGATGTGACGGTGGCCGACTTCAAAGCGCAGGTGCCTGCCCGCGTGGAGTTTGCCCGCAACGCTGAAGAACTAGGCGAACTGGTGCGCGAACTGGCGGGAGCGCCTGCTTAACATTGGCGACCACCACTAAACGCGGCGCCCCCAGCACGAACGCTTTCTTCGCAGCCGCCCAGGGACATCTGGGCGGCTGTTTCTTGCTTCGCTCCTGGCGTTCTGGAAGCAGAGAGCTTTGGCGCTTGACATCTCATGAATTATCAAGTATAGTGTTCTCGATATAGAACGTCTTGTTCTCTATGGTGAACTCCCCGGCCTCAACACGTGACAGAGCAAGCCATTTGCCTGCTCAGATGCTGCTGCCTGAGCTATGGGGCCACCCCATGCGAGAAAGGAGGGACACAGGATTCTCCCCTATGGTTGTAGTGGAGGGGCATCCCTGATTGCTTGCCTCCAGCCATGCCTGGCCTGAAGGCACCCACCTCGCAACGGATCCGATACCTGGTCGTTTGGCACGTGCCTCTACCCTGGAGTAACCTGCAAAGCACAAGGAGTATCTTATGGCATCCGATACAGGCAGTACCTCAACCCCACCCCCTGGCGCGGGAACAACGAGCACCAGCGCTGCGTCGCTTGTCGCGCGGCAGGACCGCATTCCCATCTGGTCGCTCTCCTACCTCTTCATTGGGATCATCGGCATTGGCTTCCTCTTCACCTTCTACGACATCTTCGACATCACCGTCTCCTTTATCCAGACCTGCACACAAATCGTGGATAAATGTGTGCCTGGTGGTCCGCCAGGTTCCGTTCTCGCGGCAGATAAGCTTGGTCTGCCAGTCGAGTTGAACCTGGCTGGCTATGTTATTGGGGCACTGATCTTGTCTCCACTGGCTGACCGCTTTGGCAGACGAGACATGCTCTTGTTCACCCTGCTCCTGACAGGTCTTGGCTCCCTGTATACAGCCTTTGTCAACGACTACACCAACTTCATCATTGCGCGTGTCATCACCGGCATTGGCATCGGGGCAGACCTGGCAATCGTCAATACCTACATCAACGAGGTAGCCCCCAGAAACAGCCGTGCCAAATACACGTCCCTGATCTTTATCATGTCCGCCTTAGGCGCCTTCGTTGGCATCTGGCTGGGCCTCTGGCTCACCACCCCACCAGGCGATTTCCCCTATGGCCTGTCCTTTGCCCAGGCGGTGCCCCAGACCATCAACGGGATAGCCACCCCGTTTGGTGGTTCCGGCTGGCGCATCATGTATGGCATCGGCGCGGTCCTGGCACTCGTCGGCATCCTGCTGCGCTTCCAGTTGCCGGAGTCGCCGCGCTGGTTGATTTCGCGCGGGCGGGTGGAAGATGCTGACAAGATCGTCGCCGGAATGGAGGAACGCGCCCGCAAGCGGGTGTCTGATCTGCCCGCCCCTGCCGATGAGCTTCCGGTCCAGGCAGGCTCAACCAAAGTCCCTTATTCCGAAATCTTAACCAACCCCCTCTACCTGCGCCGGACCCTCTTCCTGGTCGTCGTCTGGTTCCTGGGATACATCACGATCTATGCCATTGCCCAGGGCCTCACAACCCTCCTGGCAGCCGTTTTGCCTCTGCCAGCGGGCTTGCCGCCACCAGAAGCAGAAGGAGCCGTAGCAGGCGAAGCTGGCATGCTCGCCGCGTTAGGCACATTTGGATTTATTGCCAGCGCGATCTTCGCCTACTACTTTGGTGAGAAGCTGGAGCGCAAGTTCTGGCTGCCGATTTCCGCCGTGCTGACCGTCATCGGCGCTCTTTTGATGGGCATCTTCACGTCCAGCAATTTCACCCTGGCCGCGATAGGGGCTATCGTCACCTTCTTTGGCTTCAATCTGTGGGTGCCCATGACCTACACCTGGACCACTGAACACTATCCCACGCGGGCGCGGGCCACTGGCTTCGCGCTGGGGGATAGCCTGGGGCATTTGGGCGGTGGCGTGGGCATTCTCCTGCTGGCTGGCAACATCCCCAGCTTGCTGGACTCGCTTGGCAAGGACTCCGGGCCAACCGTTATCCTGATGCTGATTTGCATCGGACTCGTCCTGGCGGCTATCGTCGCGCTGTTTGGTACGGCTACCAGGCAGAAGCGTCTGGACGAGGTTTCGCCCTAGACGCGCGTTCGCGGTCCTTCGGTGCGCGCCGATGGACCGTTGCCTCTGGCACCCAGCCCCGCCCTTGCGGGCGGGGTTGTCTTTTACCGCCTCCTCTGTTATGCTACAAGCAGACACCAGGAAAGCCTGGCTCACTGCTGCCGCTCTGGGGAGGTCGTCTATGAGTTCACCGGCAGGCGCCGCCAGACCAGAGCGCCCCTGCGCAAAATGCTCGACGCTGCTGCCCGCCTCCGCGCGCTTTTGCGGCGTCTGTGGCGAGCGCGTGATGCGCGACTTCTTCATCAGTTACAACAAAGCTGATCGCGGCTGGGCGGAGTGGATTGCCTGGCAACTGGAAGCGGCTGGCTATACCACCTTCTACCAGGCAGGGGACATTCTGACAGGAAGCAACTTCATTCTTGAGATGATCGAGGCGATGAAGTCCACCAGGCGCACGATAGCTGTCCTCTCGCCTGATTTTCTCCAGTCGGAGTACACCGCGCCAGAGTTTGCTGACGCGCTGCGCCGCGACCCCACCGGAAAGCTGCGCCTGCTGGTGCCGCTGCGCGTGCGCCCCTGTGCGCCGGATGGGTGGTTGGCTGGAGTCGTCTATACCGATGTGTTTGGGCACCCCTCGGAGGACGTGGCCCGCGAGCGTCTGCTGGACGCGCTGAAAGCCGATGGCCGCCCGGCCACCGCCCCGACCTACCCACAGTCCGACTCGCCCGCGTATCCGGCGGCAACGGTGGCGCTCTGGAACGTGCCCTATCGCCGCAACCCGTACTTTAGCGGGCGGGCCGACCTGCTGGAGCAGGTGCATGCCGCCTTCACCAAAGACCCACAGCGCATTGTGACGCAGGCGCTCACGGGACTCGGCGGCGGCGGCAAGACGCAGACGGCGCTGGAATATGCCTATCGCTATCAGGCGGAGTATCAGCCTAAATCTGAAGCCAAAACTGAGAGATCTGCTCTAGAGCAAGGCTTAAACGATGTAAGTATACTCACGACGATGTGGTGATCCCACCAGACCGATGGATCATTCCTGCTTCTGATACAGTTGTCCGTAAGCTACCTCCACTTGCTTTTTGAGGTCGCGGATCTGCTCTTCTTGCTCCTTCACCCGTTTGCGCAACACGGCAATCAGCGCATCCTTGGAAGCATCGGAGGCACGCTCATGCGGTGGAATGACAATCTTCGGCTTTGGCTCCTGCTGTGAGCGCAGATCGAGAATCCGTTGCTTAATGTCTTCCTGCCCATACAGCCAGGCGGTCGAGACAGGAGCCGTTTCAGCCACGGTTTTGAAGTTGACAGGCCGCTTTTCCTTGAGCAGCAACTGGATCGCCTCCTCGGCGCGTTGGCGGGTGGCGGCCGCTTTTGCCTGGGCTGTCTGCTGGAGACCAGCGATATTCCGCTCCCACCGGCGAGTCTGGTCAGGCATGGGTGTATTCCTCCAATGCTGCAATGAGTGGGGTGAGACTGGCGACCAGTTGCTGACTTTTTTCTGCCATGCGGATATAGCCCTGCCGCTCGAGCCGGAGCGCACGCCCCTCTTCCTCCTGGAGGCGACGCCTGAGGATTGGCAAGGCATGGCTATTGAGACGTGCGCCACACCGATCGAGCAGTTCCTCGGTGACCTCGAACGATTCCAGCCCCAGATAAGACTCGATCAATGCCAGCAGTCTTTGGTTGGTCATAACGCTTCCTCCAGTGCGGCAATTTGCGCTTGGAGTTCGGCGACTCGGCGCTCGAACTGTTTCACGCCAATGACGAGGTGTGCTTCTCGTGCTTCCTCCAGCCCGACTTCCAGTTCGACAAGTTCACGCTTGAGCTGCTGGAGGACTTCTTCGAGGGAGAAGGACTCATAGTCCTCACCCGTTTGCTCAAGGCTGGTGATCCGCAGTTGGAGCATCGGAATGATCTGATCCTGGCTTTTTACGACCAGCTCGTTTCCTGTTTCGGCAGCTCGTTGGCGCAGGCGAATCGCCTTGCTCAGAAACGCTTTGAGCGCAGGGAGATCTTCAGTGGCCGTCAACCAAAAGACACAGGTCAAGCATTTGTTGGCATGGTCGCATGGCCCCATCACCACCGCGCGCCCGCAGCCGCCCACGGGTAAGGTCTGGCCTCGAATGCCCTTGCGGAGGAGCTGCGGTTCCAGGCGATTAGCCTCGGGATCGCCTTTGACGACTTGGCCCTGAAAATTGATGGTCTTGTGCTTGAGGCCAGCCCGGAGGAGGTCCTCTCGGATGGTTTGCATCCGCTTGCGCGCATAGCGCTCGGTCATGCGTGCAGAGGCATGTCCAAAGAGGCGACTGATCGTTTCGATGGGCACGTCATCATTGATGAGTCGCATGCCGACCGTGTGGCGGAATTGATGGGAGGTGAAGTGATACAACTTGCCCGACTGATCACAAATTCCCGCTTTGAGAGCCCAGGTATTGAGTCCTTGCCAAAATGTGGATTGGCTGAAAGGTCGCTCATAGGAGCTGGGCCTGGGGAAGAGGTAGAGACAGGATTGGCCCCACTGGTCTCTGATCTCTGCTTGCTGGGCCTGAATCGTCCCGACAACCGTCTGATTCACCAGCGGAACCAAATGGTCTTTTCGGCGTTTCCACAGATAGGAGGTGAGATACCATTCATGCCGATCATCGTGTTTGAGGCAGTCAATCGAAAGCGTGCAGAGTTCGCTAATGCGCATTCCACACTCCAGGAGAATCGTGACCATCCGTAGGAGGGTTGTTGGAAGTTCGTTCAGATGTTGGCGGAGTTGAAAGAGCACTTCTTCTGGAATCTCTCGTGGCGATGCTGCTTCCCATTGCGGGATTTCCTCCTCAAAGAGGAGCCGTTCTTTCGGGAGTTCTTCCACCTTCAGCCGATAGGCGCAGGTTTCTAGAAATGTGCGCAGTGCGATGAGCAAGCCGTGTTTTGTGGAGTCTGAGAGGGATCGGCTCCTCACATAGCTCATGTAGCTGATGAGCAGTTCTCGATCAATCTCTTGAACCTGGAGTGTTGGATGGTGCTGAGTGAGGAAGGCAGAAAAGTGCCTGATAGCATACAGCTTACTTACACAACCTCCTCCTGAGGAATGAAGAGAGATATCATATTCCAAGAACTTCTTAGCCAACTGACGCAGCCATGGTTGCCCTATTTCGGTAAAATTGAGGTGGTGATGGGCGACGGTTGGATTGGGTTTGAGACCTAGCTTGCGTAGATCCCAAATGTCTTTCTCTGTTTCTGGTCGGTCGTCGTAGGCATCGAAGACCAGTTGGTAGAGTTGGCGCAAGTACCTGATACGCGCGTCTTCGTACTCCTCATCCACATACTCTTGCGTGGCGTGCAGGTGCTTCCGCCGTCTTCGTCTCAACTGGCCTGCTTGAATAAGCGCCGAGCGTAGTGACATTTCCCAATAGTCCAGGCTTCGTTCCAGCAGTGAGGAAATTGGGGGCGCAACTTGATTGAGCCAGCGCATGATCCAGGAGATGCTCACACAGAGCATTTGCTGCTTGCATTCAAATTTACACTCACGACTTTCGAATTTTCGCCAGAGCGCATACTTGATCTCGGTCCTGAGTGAGTGGGAGTGCAGGAGGGTGAAACGAAGGTAGCGACGCCCTCCCTTCTTGTCTTTGAACGGAAAACACCAGGTATCTTCTGCCCAGAAGCCAACGAGTTGTTCTTGTAAACGCTGCTGCCTCTCCGCAGACCATTGCACCGGGGCAACGTGCGAACTTGGCTGCATAGCCCTACTCTCCTGCCTGCTTCAATGCTTTTCTCAAATCGTCTGTGGTTGGGTGGACGTAGAGATCATGGGTGGTTTGGATGCTTTGATGCCCCAGCAGGCGTGAGACAGTGGCCAATGGGAGGTGGTTCTGGTAGATCCATTGAGTGGCGCGAGTGTGCCGGAACATATGGGGCCGGACATAAATTCCGGTCTGCCGCTGGAGGCGACGGAACAAAGCAATCACAGCAGCGTAGGTCATGGGACGACCAAGCTCCCCTTCCCAAAGGTTGACAAACACGTAGTCAGGCAGGTGGTTCACCTCCAGCCCATTGAGCTCCTGGAGAACATACTCGACATACAGCTTCATCACCGGGCTGGGCGGACGCACAGGCACCTCGTAGGCACGGCGAGACTTCGCTCTGGCGCCATTGCTGTTGTCTGCTCGCGGGACGATGTGAATCAGGTTATCCTCTGGCTTGACATCTTCATGGCGCAATCCAAGCGCTTGCCCAATCCTCATCCCCGTATCAAACAGCACTGTCAGCAACAACCGATCGCGCAGGTGCGCACAGGCAGCCAGGAGTGTATCCACCTGCTCCTGACGCAAGGTTTTCACCAACCGCCCCTCCCGCTGAACCTTCACCACACGCGTTCGAACCGGCTTCGCCTTGGTGAAGCCATGGAGGAACGGTTTGTAGGTGCGACGTGGGATACTCAGAAAGCGATAGAGGGCCAGTTCTGGCCCGCTTTTCAACCGGGCATGGTAGTCGTACAGCCCATGCACAGCGGTGAGCATCTGATCAATCGTAGCATTGGTGCGAGAAGATGACCATTCCTCTGCTTCCCCGATACTAAGCTGTGGTTTTCTCAACCAGGCGATAAATTTGGCCAGTTCTTCGACATCGACTTTGGTCCACTCCAAATGATGCTCGTGCAAAAACTCCCAATACAGTTTCAAATGGTGCGCGGTGTTGCGGATGGTGTTAGGAGATCGCCCCAAGTTGGAGAGGAACTGAAGAAAGACCAGAATCGGCTGGACAGGGAGAAACTCGTTATCAAGAACCAGCCAAGAGTACTGGTTGCCAGGAGGAAGCTGGACACGCTGCACTTTCATTGCAAGCGCTCCTATCGTTCAAGAAAACGATCAGCTTCTCCAGTATACAACGAAACAACAAGTCTATGTACTATACGATATATACGCTCTGAGCATCTATTTGCTCAGCTATAGATTTCAGGCGGTCTTCTGGGTGCAGGCGGAGACGCGCGGACAGCTTGAGGGCAGCCTGGCGCAGCTTGCCACGCTGCTCAACCTGCCCGAACGCAGCGCCCAAGAGCAGGCGGTGATCGTGGCTGCGGTGCGCCGCTGGCTGGAGGCGCATCCCGTCTGGCTGCTGGTGCTGGATAACGTGGAAGACGTGAAGCTGCTGCACGACGTGCTGCCCACGCAAGGCCGGGGCCATGTGCTGCTGACGGCCCGCGCCCAGGCGATGGGCAGCGTGGCGCAGCCCGCCCAGGTGAAAAGCCTGACCGTTGAAGAAGCCGCGCATTTCTTGCTGCGCCGCGCCCAACTGCTCGCGCCAGAAGCGCCGCTGGAGGCAGCCCCGCCGGAGCAGCAGCAGGCCGCTCGCGCCATTGCGCGGGAGTTGGGCGGGCTGCCGCTGGCGCTGGACCAGGCGGCAGCGTATATCGAGGAGACAACCTGCACCCTGACGGAGTACCTGACCGTGTTTCGCAAGCACCGCAAGGCGGCGCTCCATTACGAGGGCGAGGGCATCAGAGATCACGCCGTTGTGGGCGTCACCTGGGCGGCGTCCTTTGAACAGGTGCAGCAGCTTAGCCCGGCGGCGGTGGACCTGCTGCGGCTGTGCGCATTTCTGGCGCCAGAGGGCATCCCCGAAGCGCTCATCAAAGATGGCGGTGATTTATTACCGCCCGCGCTGCAAGAAGCCGCCAGGGATGCCTTGCAGTGGAACGCGACGCTTGCGGCCTTGCGGCGCTTTTCGCTGCTGGACCGACAGGCGGAAACCGAGACGCTTTCGCTGCATCGGCTGGTGCAG
This sequence comes from Ktedonobacterales bacterium, assembly GCA_036557885.1. GTDB lineage: Bacteria > Chloroflexota > Ktedonobacteria > Ktedonobacterales > DATBGS01 > DATBGS01. Next base: position 4,574 of record DATBGS010000056.1, on the reverse strand, counting down.
GCAGTGGTGCAGGAGGCGCTGCCCGCTGACGAGCAGCGCGCCTGGGCAGAGCGTGTGGTACGCCTAGTCAACCGCGCCTTTCCTAACTCTGTGGAATATGCGACCTGGGACCATTGCCAGCAGCTTCTGCCGCACGCGCTTATGTGTGCTAGCCACATCGAGGAGTGGCATCTAGCCTTTCCTGATGCAGCACGCTTGCTAAATCAGGCGGGATATTATCTCAACAGGCGTGCCCGCTATGCGGAGGCGCTGCCGCTCTACCAGCGGGCGCTCTTGATCAGGGAGCAGGCGCTGGGACCAGTCCACCCTGATGTGGCAACCAGCTTGAACAATCTGGCTGAACTCTACCGCTCCTTGGGAAAGCATGAAAAGATGCTTCCACTTCTCCAGCGCACGTTAGCGATTTATGAGCAGGCGTTGGGGCCAAACCATCCTGACGTAGCTATTGCGTTGAATAACCTGGGAGGGCTTTACGAGAATCAAGGGCAGTATAAAGAGGCGCTGCCGCTGTATCAGCGAGCGCTCAAGATTAGTGAACAGGCGTTAGGGCCGGACCATCCCGACGTAGCCCACAGGTTGAACAACCTGGCTGCGCTTTGCCATTTCCAAGGGCAGTATAAAGAGGCGCTGCCGCTGTATCAGCGAGCGCTCAAGATACGGGAGCAGGCGCTGGGGCCAGTCCATCCTGATGTGGCAACGAGTCTGAACAACCTGGCGGAACTTTACCGCGAGCAAGGGCAGTATGGAGAGGCGTTGCCGCTGTACCAGCGGGCGCTCAAGATACGGGAGCAGGCGCTGGGGCCAGCCCACCCTGATGTGGCAAACACCCTGAACAACTTAGCGATACTTTACGAAAGCCTGGGGCAATATGAAGAGTCGTTGTCTCTCAAGCAACGGGCACTGGAGATCAGAGAGCAGGCGCTGGGGCCAGTCCACCCGGACGTGGCAACGAGCCTGAACAACCTGGCGGTTCTTTACCGCGAGCAAGGGCAGTATGGGGAGGCGCTGCCGCTGTACCAGCGGGCGCTGAAGATATGGGAGCAGGCGCTGGGGCCAGCCCACCCCAACATGGCATACAGCCTGAACAACCTGGCGGGACTCTACTACAGCATGAACGAGTATACCAACGCGCTTCCCCTCATGCAGCGGGCGCTGGCGATCAGGGAGAAAGCCCTGCCATCCAACCACCCGCTCGTAGAGCAAACCCTGGAGAACCTGGCTGTCATCTTGCGCGCGATGAGGCGCCCAGACGAGGCCGCGCCGCTGGAGCAGCGCGCGCAGGCCATACGCGCCAGTCGCGGCGAGCCTGGCGACTAAAGATCGCGGCTATGGGCGTCTGCGGACGCCACCCCTCAAAGCAGGGGCACGGCCAAACCCGCCTGCGCGGGTTCCCCCAGCCCGCCCCAGGCCAACCGTCGCGCCAGGAAGGGGCGGGGAGTCGGCGCAGGCCGACTTGGTGGCCGCAGGCCCTTAGCCGCGAATTTATTCGCCAGGCACCGTCGCCAGGCGCGAACGTTCGCCTTTAGCACGATTCCCCGGCACGGTGGCCGGGGCTACAAGCGGCGGCGTTACAAGCGGCTGGCGCTGTGGCGGGCGCTGACGCGAAGAGGAATCTCGCCACGCTCCCAGGCGGCCAGGAAGTCGGCCAGCGCGGGCGGAATGGGCCGCCCTTTGCTCCGCTCGTCCAGCAGATGCTCCAGCATGGCGCGCTGGCCCCAGAGCTTGATGTCGTTTTGCGGGCGCATTAGCGCGTGCACCCAGCCGGGCGGCGGCAGGTTCTGCCCAAACTGGTCGTACCAGAGCTTCATCAGTTCCCAGCGCACGCACTCTTCCGCCAGAAAATGCTTGCCCCGCTCACGCAGCCGCGCGCTGATCTGGAGCACGCGCACCAGCACCAGCGTCACGGCGCGGTGCCGGTCATCCCACAGCAGGCTTAGCTTGGGGTTCTGGTAGGCGCGCATGGCTGCCCGCAGCACGCGCAGCAGCAGGCGTAACTCTTCGCGCAGCAGCTCGCAGAGCGCAAACGTGGACAGGCGCTTGAGCGCGTCAATGTCGTATGGCGCCTGCTTCAGATCGGCGGGCGTGAAGAGGTTGGGATGCTCCCAGCCGCCCGCCGCGCGTTTGCCGCGCTTCCGCTGACGCAGCGCCGCCAGCAAAAAGCCCGGCAGCACCTGGCAGAGCAGCGTGGCAACATAGCTCTCGCTGAGAAACAGGCCGAAATAGAAGCTCGCCAGCGTGAAGTAATACCTGGGCGCTTGCAGCCACGCCTGGCCGCCAAGAATCGAATAGGTGCGCAAAAAGTGCTTCATCGCCATCAACGGGCGCAGCGGCTTGCCCCGCGCTTTGCTTGTATCCCCGCCGTCCCTGGCGGGGCCGTCGCTCCCCGGCACGGAGGCCGGGGCTACGAGCGTGTCGGTCTTGTTGGAGGGGAAACGATCTTCGGACACATCTGCCTCTCTTCTGTCCCTCAAAGGGACGTGCGGAATGTGCCCGCGCCATTGCTGCCGCGCCCAGGCAGCGCCAGCCTCTCCAGCGAAAGGACAGGCCGACGCCACAAAAAGCGCAGTCCCCGCGCCTGATCAGGCGCGGGGACGATTTGGCGAGTTCTGCCAGAGACGGTAGAATAGCCTCCGGCCTCGCGTCTGATGACTAGCAGACGTGGGGAAACATGGCGCGGACGGGTTTAACTTCCAACCGCGTCAGTCTTCCAGATATTCACTTGGCAAGGTACTGGAGCCGGGGGCCGTAGCCCTCTGCCGCGTCTGCTCGTGGGCCGACGCCTTTTCTGCCCCATCCCTGCGCCGGAAGTGGTGACGTGTAGCCGCGCCAGGGATGGTTCAGCGACTGACTGTCCAAAGTATAACCGGGCGGCGCTCAAAAGTCAAGAGGTACTGCTGGCAATTGTTTCATGCAATGGCAACGTTCGCCCGCCCCCGCCCCCATCGCGTCTAAAGCGCGCCCCTGGAGGCTGCGCCGCGAAGGGCGCCTGCGCGCCCTGAATACGTTCTAGCCTGCGCAGGCGGGCTTTGCGGCCAACGGCCTCCAGGGGCGCGCTTTAGACGCGATTTGGGCGGGGTTGGGTGGCTTTATTCGCCCGTCGTATCCCCAGATGGGCCAGTCTTTTTCCGGCTGCGTTTCCCCGGCTCTTTTGCTGGCTGGTCCAGCACTGCCACTTCCACGCTTGCTGCTGTGTGCTCTGTTTGTTCGCCGCCCGCGCTGGCCGACTCTGATTCGGGCAGATGCGTCGTTGCAGGCGCGGATTTAGGCAAATCGCCAGCCACGCTCTCCAGCGCGCCATTGCTGGCGGCAAGCGCGTCGGTGGCTGAGGTGGCCCGCCTTCTGCGCACTTTGGGCAAGGGCTTGCGCGGCCTGAGGTGTGGCGCCTCCTCGCCAGGCTGCAAGTTGGGGTGCGGGTAATATTCATCGAGCACGACTTTGGCCGCCGCCGCGATGGGCACGGCCAGCAGCAAGCCCACCAGCCCGCCGATAATGCCGCCCACCGTCACCGAAAACAGCGTCACAATCGCGGGGAGGTGAATGGCATGGCCGAGCACGTAGGGGATGACCACGTTGTCTTCAACGAGCCGCAAGACATACAACGCTAGAATAACAAAGAGCGTCTGTAGCAGGCCGCCAGTCGCCAGCGACACCACGCCCGCCAATGCCAGTGCCACCAGCGGCCCGGCAATGGGCACTGTCTCCAGCAGACCAATCGCCAGCGCCACCGGCAAGGCAAACGGGAGATCAAAAATAAATTGCAAGACAATCCACGAGACAAAGGCCATCAACGCGGCCAGGATGATCTGGGCGCGAATATAGCTGCTCCAGGTTTCGCGCACCTTGCGCATGACCTTATTCAGGCGGGGGCGCTCTCTGGGTGGGGTAAAGCGTTGCAAGCCATTAAACAGGCTGTGCCCATCCAACAGCAAGTAGACTGTAGAGACAAAGGTGATCAAGAAATCCAGCAAGCCCTGGCCGGTGGAGGTGGCAAAGGAAACGGCCACGCTGAGCACCTCGCCAACGTTGATATTGGCGAGTCCATTTCCGCCCAGGCCAGGGATAGCGTCCTTGGGAATCTTGATGGTGGTTGGGTTAATCAGTTGATTGATGTTATCTATCGTTTTATCCAGATAGCCAGGCAGTTCCTTCACAAACTGCTGGCCCTCGTTAGCCGTTAGCCGAACCAGCAGCGTAATCACTCCGCCAAAGAGGGCCAGGGTGAGAAGCGCCATCATGATCACCACAAAGGTGCGCGGCAATTTGGTATAGCGATGGATCGTTGCGACAAAGGGGTCAAGTAAATAAGCCAGCACTACGCCGATTACAAATGGCGTGATAATATCGCGGGCGGCGTAGAGCAGCAGCACTCCCAGCCCTATCGGGATCAACCAGTACCAATGAAATCCCTTGGGTGGCGGTGGGGCGGGCGGGCCTGCCTCTTCCAGGTCTTCCGGCAGCGGGGTCACGGATGCCATGCGTATTCTCCTCTCTTGCAATAGCGCGATCATAGCATGGAGCTTTTCTGCTGACAAGAGGGCCAATTCAATCTATGGAGCGAGAAGCGGGGGGGGGGG
>DATBGS010000055.1:0-11849 GCA_036557885.1 Ktedonobacterales bacterium | reverse complement strand
ACTAAGCAACAAAAAATCAGGTGCTTTCGGCCCAATCAACAGTGGACTTTGCGCGTTTATCATGGAGGCGACTTTTCAGTTCCAAGCTCTTTCCCTTATTTTGAGAAGCTCAGATTATCCGCGACCTATGAAGGGCATCCCGGTTGCCATAACGGTCATAAACGGTACATTGACATCGAGTGGCAGGTTCGCCATAAAGAGCACCGCTCGCGCAACATGCTCGGCATCAATGGTTGGCTCAGCAGCTACAGTGCCATTGGCTTGGAGTACCCCGTTTTTCATGCGGGCCGTCATCTCCGTTGCCGCATTACCGATGTCAATCTGCCCACAGGTAATGTCAAAGGGCCGACCATCCAGCGCTGTTGATTTGGTGAGGCCGGTAATCGCGTGTTTGGCGGCTGTATAAGGCGCGGAATTGGGTCGGGGGGTATGGGCGGAAATTGACCCGTTGTTGATGATGCGTCCACCGCGCGGATTTTGCTGCTTCATGATCTGGAAGGCGTGCTGCGTGCAAAGAAATGTTCCCGTAACGCAGGTATCTAGCACACTACGCCACTGCCCATAACTCAGGTCTTCGAGCTGGACGGCGGGCGCGCCTACCCCCGCATTGTTGAAGAGAACATCCAGCCGTCCAAATTTGTTCTCCGTTGCCGCGAATAACGAAGACACCGCTTCTGGGTCGCGCACATCAATGGACATCACCAGCGAGCGCGAGTTAGGAACACCGGCTTCCTGAACCGTCTGTTCCAGGGGTTCAACCCGGCGGCCTGCCAGCACGACCGAATACCCGGCTTCCCAGAGCCGCAGTGCCGCTTGTTTGCCAATACCTGTGCCAGCGCCAGTCACGAGAGCGATACGACCTGCTACATTCATGCGTCTCTGTTCCTTATGTGGCATGCTACCCCTCAATTTTTGGTACGCGACCGATCTGTGCATTGACCAGCCGTATCTTGATACCATGCAGGATGCGAAAGGGATTTGGTCAATGCGTCTCGCGGTCCAAGGTGGACATCCAGAAGCAGGGGGAGATGATCGCTTCGTTGTAACCATCGCCTTGCATCAGGGATGGTCAGCGCTGTTTTTTCAAGCAAGCTCTGGGAGACGAAGGCGTAATCAATATGGTACCCTTTGTTCGGATGCCGATACAGATAGAAGGTCGAAACCGTTTCCCTGCCTTGCGGTTCACGTGTTTGGACATGGTACACGCTCCTCATCTGCAACTGCGCCAGCTTCTCCACCAGAGCGCTATGCGAGTATCTGGCGTGAGCAGTATCCCAGATGGTGTTGCTATTGAAATCTCCGATAGCGAGAGACAAACCTTCTTCCAGGAAGGCTCGATAATAGTCTGTCGCTTGATGGGTGATCCGTACATATCGTTCTTGCTTCTCATTGACATGTGCCCAGACTCCAAGCACGTTGAGGTGCACATCTTCCACACGCAAAGGAAGGAACCAGGGGTAAGTAGAGGTGTAGGCAGAACTGATACTGTAGTCATGCTGTCCAAAGCCCAGCACACCCAAGCCTTTGTGGGGATTCTTCCCCACCCAATGAGCAAAAGGTGCTCCGCTCTCTTTGATATGCTTCTCGGAACATTCTTGCAGCAGAACCACATCTGGGTGAAGAGCCAGAATGCCTTCTTGCTTGGTGGCATATGCCATATTACAATTCCACGAAATAATTCTCATGGCCGAAGTTTCCTCTTTTGTGCCTCGAAAGCGAACACTGCGCGCTCCTCCAGGCTCTACCGTCCCCTGGTTGACTGAGCCATGCAACACACCAGATAAGCGACGTGCATACTTTCTCTCTTGTCCCTCAGCAGCCACCGCAGTATACTGCGGGCAACCTCTCACAGCAAGAGAGTCCAACATAGACACGCTAACAACCACTCAATCCCTTACACAGCGTCAGTTCGGCTTGAACATACTCAAGAATACTACTGGGCTGCCATAATAGGGCTAAGCGATCCAGCGCCACTCATCCAGAGTAACTCTCGAGCACGTGTCATGGACACATACAGCAGCCGCTGCTCTCGTTCCAGATGTTCTAGACGCCCCATCTCATCGCCATCACCGATATATGGCTGCGGCAAAACGTCAGATGAGCAGCCAACAATGAAGACCGCCCTGAACTCCAACCCCTTGACACGGTGCATCGTCGCCAGTTGCACCCCTGGCCCACGTGTCACTTTCGCTTCCAGTCGGGTATGGGGAATCCCCGCTGTTGCCAGTATGTGTTGATACTGGTTCACCAGCGCATTGGTGCGAGCCACCACCGCCACCTCTTCAGAAGCAATGACTGACAACACCTCCTTGAGCGCTGCAACCATGCCCTCCTGCTCCGCTATCAGGCTGGGAAAGAGCTTGACTGTCGGAGCAGGGCCACTGAGCAGCGACAGATCATCAGCCGTGAGGGCATCACCATTGAGCGCGGTCGCGGTGGTCACCAATTGAGCAGCTGAGGAGCGGATTTGCTCGGTCGTGCGGTAATTGAGGCGTAGCCGATGATGACGCCGACCAATGGGAATAGAGAGCAAACGCACAAATGCGCCGCGTGCATAAATCTGCTGACGGGTATCACCCAAGAGGAGCAGGCCGTCTGGCCCTATCCCCGTCAAAGAGAGGACCAGGCGTATCTCGGGGGTTCCCATATCCTGCGCCTCATCAATAATGGCTGTTCGATAGTGAGCAGGCAATTGCAACTGCCCCGTTGAGAGCAAATGACGAACTCGGCGCATGACGTCCGGCCACTCTTCGCGCTTGGCGGCTTTCACCGCCTGCCCATATGCTTCTAAGACAGGCCAGATAGCCAGGCGTTGTTGGGGGTTGAGGGCTTTCCCACGACCAGCACGATCAACTTGAAGATACTCGTCCTGGGTAAGCGCCTCACGTTCCTGGACCACCTCGGTCCACTCTGACAAATAAAACGATACCGGCAGCTTGAGGGTATCCAGACGTTGGACCGCCTGCGTCATCAGGGTACGAGCGAGTTGGTCCTCTAGAATCCCAAACTGCTCGCCAACGCTGCGGCGCAGGCGCGCCGCCAGGGAATGCACATGGATCACGTCTATTCGTTTACGAGTTGCCTGGTCGCTGCCACACAAACTGTCCATCAAGGTGGAGAGATTCTCCGCCAGATTTGTGGTGAACGTGGTAAGTAGGATGCGGTCAGAGGGAGCCGTAAAGACATGGGTAGCCAGATAGTACGCCCGATGAAGACCAACCACCGTCTTACCGGTTCCCGCACCGCCGCTCACCAGGGCCGGGCCATCAAAATGGCGTTGCACGATATCCTGCTGGCTTGGATGGAGAAAAAGCCGCCAACGTTCCAGTGGATATTCTAGCGCCTGCTCCAGTTCGTGCTGACTCGTCAACACCACAAAACGCCTTCTATTTTCTGGCCGCTGTAAAGCAACTTCCAGCGGATGCGAGACGGGCTGGACCTCAGAGGTGGGAGGTTCGGGTTCTTGCTGGACCTCCTCTACAGCTACAGCAAGAGGCTGTCCCAGAGCCAGACACATCACTGCTTCGGCGATCTCCTGGCGTAGTCCCTGCAAGACCTCAAGCAAATCGTCATCAGTGGCACAGGCCCGCAGCACTGGCAAGAAGGCTTTGGTAACTCCAACCTGGAGCAATTGCGCATCATTCAGGTGTTCTAAAACACCTCCCTTGATGGTTGGTGTAGGAGCAGGGGGAATTTCAGCAGGGAGGGGAGACTGGCTTCTGGTGATTGGAGCCAGGGTCAGCCCATGCAAATCATCCACGTTTAAAACATGGCGGCTTGCCCAATCATAGGCAGCATCATGCTTATCAACCCAGAGCAGTACATAGGTGCCCGTTCCATCGGGGTGTGCCACAATGGCGCGATACCCCTCATTGATGCGAATGGAACGCATACACGGATCACTTGCCGAATGGATTGCCTCGTAATTCAGCGAGGGATGAGTTGGATTCTGATACAAGTGGCGCATACAGTCGCGAACGCGCGGCTGTACATTTAAAGGCAGCTTCCCTAACGCCACAAGAAACTCTTCTGACAGGGCAACCTGCGCAGATGTCTGCTTCATAACCATCAATGGCTCCTTCTCTGATGCACTCGGAGACAAAACTCCCCATGACCTCCTCCCCTCATGAGATAACCTATACATCGTGAAGGGCAAAATCGGGAAACGCAGTGGCACTCTCCTCATCATTCAAGTATGAGTGTTGGTAGTATAGACGAGCAACAGCCTCCTGGCAACCCTCACCACTTCTCGGCCCGCTAAAAAGGTAGAGGCATCAATCACATCAAAATGCGCAATTTTAACAGGTAAGAGTCTTTTGAGGCTTTTTAGCTCTTCATCTGTCCACCCCGCTTTTACAGAGATTCTTATCATCATTTCCGCTTTTAAAGACCAGTGCTGTATAGAGACGACAGGGCAGAAAAACACATGAGGCTCTGGTCAACCCATACTCAAGCCCCCTGGTCAGCTGCCCTCAAAAATCCTTTCGCAAGGTGACCAGTAGCTTCTCGGTGCTCTGAAGCAGCGACGCAACTGGCATCATGCAGCAAGCTTGCTTCTCAGGAGAAAGTAGAGGAGACTTCCATGATATTCACACGCAAACGCCTGGCTCTTACCTTGATCGTCTCTTGCCTCGTGTTGCTTTTCATCCTTGCCTGCGGAAGCACCGATGCTTCCACACCGCCTACGACGGTAAACGGCACTGTCACGAGCGCTCCCCAGGCCCAACACTTCAAAGTGGGGGATCAGGTCAAGATCAGCTACTGGGTCGTCACCATCAACAGCACCAAGACTAACCCTGGCAGCAGCTTTGATAAGCCCCAAAACGGCCAGTACCTCATCCTGGACATCACCTTTAAGAACACCGACAGCAGCACCCACACCGTCTCAAGCATCATCCAATTCCAGTTCCAGGATAGCACCGGCCAGAAATATAACGATCAAATTACAACCCTCAAGGGCGTAACCCCACCGGATGGCGACGTGCAAGCCGGAGGTCAGGCACGCGGCCAGGTCGTCTATGACGTGCCCAAGAGCGAGCACGCCTTTACCTTCACCTTCACCCCAGACCTTGGAGACAACGCCGCCACCTGGGACATCTCCCTCTAACTCCCATTTCCTGGCGCCAGAAGACCTCTGGCGCCCGTTTCCTGCTAGGTGCTATGCCCAGGCCGCCGGAGCCAACCACGCTTTTAGAGTAACCCGGTAGGAGGCTCCCATTGACACTCTCCCGCTTGACTCCTATACTCACTTGTGCCACCCGCAAGCATGGCTACACATGGCGGAATAAGGCGGTAGTGCCTTTCCCCATTCGCCTCAAGTGTGTGCCAGTGCCAGCAACCACAAAGGAGAGAGCTTTGGGAGACGAGCAGGACGAAGGTCTTCAGGCAAGACGCGCAGCCCTTGAGCAGCAATTTCAAGCATTGCCAACTCCCCGTTCGCCAGCCTATTGGCAGCAGATTGAACAGGCGCCAGCAGAAAGCGTGTTGCCGCTTGAAGTACTGGCCCGCTGCCTGCGCGAACGATTACAGAGCGGCACCAGGCAAGAAGTTGATCGCATCTTCGATGTCATCTGGCTGCGCGCGCAAGCATCCATCACGTTTTGGGCCAGGAAAGTAGCCTCGCAAAGTTCTGGAGGCCGGGGGCTTCAGATTGAAAATGATCTGGTTTCAGCATGTTATTTGGCGCTCTGGGAAGAAATCGCCAACAAAGAACATACTTTTCTATTGGAAAACTTTTGCCATACGCTCAGGCTGCTGGAATATCACGTCGCCCACGAAATCATGGAGCGGGAAGGCTTCTGGAAACGCAAAGGAGTGGAGACCCCCAACCGCGTACAACGAGAAAATCTTGCAAGCATCGAGGCCACCATCAGCAATGACAACGAATCCTCCCTCGCCGAAACGCTCCCCGACCCAGGCGCCCAATCACTGCTTGAGCACCTGGACGAACTGCTTGACCTTGAGGCACAACTGGCGCAGCTTGAACCAAATTTGCGCCTGATTCCATATTATCTCTGGTGCGGCTTCACCCAGGAAGAAACAGCCAGGCGCCTTGGCATCACTGATCGAACGGTACGCAACCGCCTTGACGCCATCCGCACATTCCTACGTCAGCAGCTAGAAGGCGAGGAGCAGCATGGCTAACTCCAATCAGCCCTTCCAATCCCACGCGGACCGCCAGCGTGAAGACGATCTTAATCGCATCACCGCGCGCTATGTCGAAGAGTTCCAGGCAGGCAAAGCCCCGCGAGTAGCCGACTACATCCAGCGCCATCCACAGTATGCCGATGAACTCATGGAATTTGTCTTGTACTTCCATGCCATCGCCGCCGGCCTGCCTGAACCAGACGCCCTACCCGCGCAACAGTTCACCCCAGCGGCCAACGCTGCGCGCACCCGTTTGCGCGAGCAAACGTCTTCTGGGTCTGCCGCGCCGCTCTCTAGTCTGTTCAGACAAGCCCTGGCCGTCGGATATCCACCGCCACAATTGGCCCAAGCTATCGGACTCAGTTGGGACATCGTTGCCAAGCTGGAGGCCCGCGCCATTGCAGCCGCCAGCATCCCGCGCACGCTCACGCAGCGGCTGGCTGACACACTGAAGGTCGCGCCGACAGCCATCTCAGCCTATCTACAAGGAACCACCCCCACGCAATCTGGCGCGTTCTTCTATGCCGACCAGCCACCTGAGCAACAGCAAGAAACTTTCCTGGCAGCCGTTCAATCCACCCCTGAACTCTCCCAGGAACAAAAGCGCGCATGGGCTGACATTGTTGGGCAGGAACTGCCAGAAAGCTAACATCATATGGAACGCATTGAGGTGATCGTTCGCGCAGCAGCGAACTTGCGTCAACAAGTGATGCAGCCAGAGAGTCCATCAGCACCAGGGGTAGCCCAACACATCACTGCTGATGAACTGGTATTCCGCCTCTGCCAGATGCTCAAGCTTAAGTGGATGGCGCACCAGAGCGGAAGCGTCATGCTCGGCGGCGCTTATTCCCGGCTTCAGCTCTGGTTCTGGGATCAGCCCGAACTAGGCGGCGCCATCTGGCTTTCCCCCGATCTCACTTCAGAAAAGCGCGCCTTTGCCATCGCGCACGAGCTTGGACATTTCATCCTTCATCGTGGTGAAGGTCTGGCCCTCCATCCTCCCTGCAACAACGCCCAGGTAAACGAGCAAGCCGACCCTGGCAGCCTCCGCCACCAGGAGCACCGCATTGAGGAATATACCCCGCGCGCCCGCCGCGAACTGGAAGCCAACGCCTTTGCTGCTGAATTGCTTGCTCCACGCTCCGCTGTGCGCAGGCTCTTTGCCATACGGCCACATCTCAACAGCGACGGGTTTGCAAATCATTTTGGTATCACCCCACTTCTGGCGCAGCAGCGCCTCACAGATGCTATCTTTTCTACCAGCTTGCATGAAGAAATCCGGCGCACCACACAGCCGCTCTCCCCGCTTACTGACTCCATGAGTGCAGCCGACCTCCTGCGCCAACTCGATCCCTCCCAGCGGGAAGCGGCTCGCGCACCAGGCCCGGCGCTCATTGTTGCCGGACCGGGCACCGGCAAAACAGCCACCCTGATTGGCCGGGTTGCCTATCTCATTGGCGAACGCTGCGTCCCACCAGAGCGAGTGCTGGCGCTCACGTTCTCCAACCGCGCCGCTGGCGAGATGCGCGAGCGTCTGGAACGCTACCACCTGCCAGGCGAACGCATGCCAGTGATGACCCTGCACGCCTTTGCCGCTACCCTCCTGCGCGAATACGCCTCTCTGGTTCCCACCGGGCCGGGCAACCACAAGTTAGAACCAGATTTCCGCATTCTCGACCAGACCGACGCCTTCTTGTTGATGGAAGAACTGCTTGCCGAGCTACCGCTACACTTCTATCGCTCGCTTAGCAATCCTCGGCGGCATCTTCAGGAACTACTCAACGATTTCTCTCAGGCCCGCGACAAACTCCTGTCGCCCAGAGACTATCTGGCGATGGTAGACAAGATGCCCATGATGCCTCCCTTGCCAGCTACCATGTCTCCTGAAGAAGTGCCAGCCAGCAAAGGCAAGCGTGCCCCAAAAGAGAAACTCCAGCCACTCCCAGGCACTTTTACCCAGGTGCAGGTTGCCAGAGCACGCGAACGGGCACGCGCTTATGCCGTCTGGGACCAGGCGCTGCGTCAGCGCGGGCTTGTGGACTTTGGCGGATTGATTCAACGAGCATTTGAACTGCTCCGCGATCAGCCAGAAGTCCTTGCTGAAGTGCGGCAGCGATATGCAGAAATCCTGGTAGACGAGTTTCAAGACACCAATTTTGCCCAGACAGCACTGCTCTTGTTGCTTGCCGGACCAACTGGACAAGGGCTATGGGTCGTCGGGGACCACAACCAATCCATCTATCGCTGGCGTGGCGCCGCGCCCGCCAATCTCAACCGGCTCGCTAAACTCTACCCCAACCTGCACAGCTATCCCTTGCGTCGCTGCTATCGCTCAGTCCCCAGCATTGTCCGGCTTGGGTCCGTCATGGCTGCCCGCATGTCCACCCTGGCGATTGCGCCAGCCAACCCACCCGTCGCATTGGAAGCGCATCGCGCAGAAACGCCCCAACCCGCCGTCCTGCATTGTGAAGCCTTTCTCAACGCCGCCCACGAAGAGGCGGGGCTGGTGGAAGCCATCCGCCGCCAGCATGAGCGGGGCTTTGCCTATAAAGATCAAGCTATCCTCTGCCGCACCCACAAGCTGACCCACCGCGTAGCCGCTGCCCTGGCCGCGCAGGGCATCCCCGTCAGCCAGATTGGGCACTTTTTTGAGCGCCCGGAAATCAAAGACGCCCTGGCGCTGCTCTCCCTGGCCGCAGGCCCAGACGTGCGCGGCCTGCTGCGCGCCAGAGAATTGATCGCGGGCCTGGGGCATCCTGTGCCAACCCGCCGCGAAATTGCCGCGCTGACGCATCGCCTGACTGCCACCCGCCAGACCATGCCAGCCGCGCTCAACAACCCAACCATCCTGGCAGAAAGCGGCGAACTCGCGCCAGCCACCCGCGCCGCTCTGTTGTTCCTGGGAGAAACCGCGTTGAAACTGCGGCAAAACACCCCACCCGAAGAATCGCATCTTGGCAGCAGGCTGGCAAACTTCCTGCTGCGACCCGGTGGCTATGCCTGGCAGCTCCTCCAGATTGCCGATGGGTTGGCGCAGCCCACAGACTTATCCCCCGACGAACAAACGCTCCTCCCCGCCGCCGAAACTCCGGCGCGTGCCCAGGCTGCGCTGGCCGCGCTGGGCGAACTGATCCGCGTGCTCACGCGCTTTGACGCCCGCTGGAACCGCGAGGGTGACCTGCGCCTGCGCCTCAGCCGCGCCGTCTCGCGCAAACCGGCAAAAGCCGCTCCCAACCAGGAGCGTCCCGCCGAGGAACCCGATGGTTCATTGGCGCCCTCCGTCACCTGCTTTCTGCATTATCTGCGGGCGCTCCATGCCACCGACCCGCATATCACTGTGCCAGTCAGTGACGAAGACGCTGTACATGTCTTGACCCTTCACACCAGCAAAGGGCTGGAATACCCCGTCGTTTACCTCCCTGGCCTGGTCAACGGCCTCTTCCCGCAGTCGGGCACCCACCGCGAAGAACCCGCGCCGCCGGGCCTGCGCGAAATTGACGAGCCAGGCGCCCGCGAAGCCGAGGAACGCTGCCTCTTCTATGTCGGCGTTACCCGCGCCCAGGATGTCGTCGTCTTCACCCGCGCCGCCATCTATTCCGGCGACCACCCCTCCACGCGCTCGGTCCTGCTCGATCTGGTAGACGACGCCCTCCCAGATGGGCAAATGCAGCCGCTGTTCTCCGAGAGCGAGCTTCGTACGCTGTCCGCAAACACGCCCGCAGTCAGCGACGACGAGGACGCCGACGAGGACGACTCAAGCCACACGCGGCCAGCATCAGCGCGGCCAGCCAGCGTCAAACACAGCTACAGCCTCAGCGAACTGAAGCAGTACATCGAATGCCCGCGCCAGTATAAATACGCTCATCGCTACGGCCTGCTTGACCCAAATGAGGACGCGGCCTATCGCTTCCATCGCTACCTGCGCCGGGGCCGCGCCGAACTGCGAACTCTCCATACCACGCGCCCAGGCGCGGCCTGGGAGCAGGTGGAACCCCGCTTGCGCGATTGTTGGGCCGAGGACGGCCCCGCCGGGCACGCCTACGACGCTTTTTACTGGCAGCACGCGCAAAGCATCTTGCAGCACGAATGGGGCAAGCTCAGCAGCCAGCAATCGCCCGACACCGCCAACGCCATGCTCGCCCAGGACGTGCAGGCTGCCCTGGAGCGCTGCATCGTCCACGTCAAAGCCGACCAGATCGTCAGCGCCCCGCTCGTTGGCGAGCACGCCGCGCCCATCATGCTCAGGCGCGTCTATGCCCGGCGCCCCGGCAATGACGACGACAAAGACCTGCACCTGCCCCTCTTTTACCTCGCTCACCAGCAGCAGCACCCCCAGATTCCGGTGCGCATCCAGGCACTCTACCTGGGCGACATCCTGGCCGACGCCGCCCCATACCCTGGCATGTCGCCGCAAAGCGATGTCGTTGACTTCACCGAGGAAGCCCAGGCCGACGCCCTGAAATACCTCAACCCCAACCGTCGTCAGCGCTCGAAGCTCGATAAACTCGACGAAGCCGCCGCTGGCATCGAAGCGGGCCACTTCCCCACTAAACGCAACGAAGCCCGCTGCCTCGCCTGCCCCTTTTGCTACATCTGCCCCTCCGACCTGGAAGAATCTTAGCAGCCTGGCGACTAAAGTCGCGGCTAGAGGCTGCGCCGCTTAGCCCGCCTACGCGGGCTAAGACGTACCTGGTCCGCGAAGGCGGACTATATGGCCGCAGGCCCTTAGGCGCAGCTTGCCCCTTTGGGGATTTTAATCGCCAGTCTTCGTCGTCTGAGTAAAACTTCATCAATCACCACCCCTTTCCGCTTTTGCCCGCCCCTGCCGTATTGAAAATGGGGGTAGCCTTTGTACCACCGGCATCCTGCCGGTCCGTCCTTGTACCACCGGCCTCTGTGCCGGTCCGTCCTGGGGCGGGGGTTTGAGGGGTACCACCGGCATCTTGCCGGTCCGTCCTGGGGGTATTGCATCGTACAACGACATGCTTTATAATAGTTCCACTCTTGCCGGGCTGGCGGCGTTTCTCGAATCACAAACGCCAGCCTACAAGGGACAATGGGACGTGTGGTGTCCAGGTTGGAGGAGGCCGCAATGACGCTCAAAGCATCCTTACGCGAGGGCCTGCGCCTGTTTGACAAAGTGCTGGGCCGCGAACGCACCGTCTACCAGTTCAGCGTGCTCGATTCCACCCTCAAGCTCTGGTTTAAAGACCCCCAGACCGGCGCCATTAGCCAGGCGATCTACGCCCTGCCCGACGCTGAGGCCCGCTTCCAGGTGCTCGAAGGCGCACCCAGCGCCTTTCGCGCCGAGCCAGAACTGGTGCGTATGGTCGCGGAAGGCTACCGCCTGCAACACGCCTACCTCTTTAACCCCATCTTTGCTACCGAAACGTCCCTAATTGACCTCCTGCCCCATCAATTCCTGGCCGTCTACCGTCACCTGCTCAAGGAAAGCCGCTTGCGCTTCCTGCTCGCTGACGACGCGGGCGCGGGCAAAACCATCATGGCCGGGCTGTATATCCGCGAGATGCTGCTGCGCCGCCTGGTGAGCCGCGTGCTGGTCGTGCCGCCCGCCGGACTCGTCGGCAACTGGCGCCGCGAACTCACCAACCTCTTCCGCCTGCGCTTTCGCATCCTCTCCAGCGCCGATGCCCGCGAAGAAAACCCCTTTGCCGACGCCCGCAACGATCTGGCAATCGTCA
>DATBGS010000054.1:0-4289 GCA_036557885.1 Ktedonobacterales bacterium | reverse complement strand
GCTTGGGCTGACGAACGTAAAAGCAAAGGCCCCCTCAACCTGCTCCTCTCGAAATATGTCCAGCAACTCGATCAGATACCTGGCCTGCCCTGCTTCATCACGGCCATACGCGCCTTTAAGCTGCCTGGGAGTCGTGCTTCGGTCCACGATCACCCATCCGTAACTGCCTTTCTCTTCGGCGCCCTGGTACGTGCAACAGCCAAACTCCGTAATCACCACCGGCTTGCCATACTTAAAGTATTTGCGCAAGTTCTGGCGAAAGGTGGCTTTATTGCGTGCATCGCGGTAATAATCAATGCCCACAAAGTCAAACAAACTCCAATCAACCGGCTCCCAGGGTCCAGAAGCATAGGTCAGCGGCCCATGAAAATGCCCCCTGACCGTAGCCGTCGCTTGCCTCAGAAAGCTGTTCAGGCGCTTATTAAACGGCCCCTTCACCAGTGTGCTTTTCAGCAGGCGCCAGGGCTTCATAAACGTGCCCATCCGCTCAAACGGGCTATTCCCCTCCACCAGACCCTGCATAAAGCCGGTCAGTTCGCAGCCAGTAATAAAGACCACCTGCGGCCATTGCTGACGTAACTGTTCTGCCGCCTGCGCGCATTCAGCAAAGTACGCCAGCGTTTCTTGTTCATTGGCATTAATCCAAAACGGCGTTAGCCACACCTCCAAACCCTCGCGCAGCGCGTATTCCGCCGCCAGCATCAGCCGGTCTTTCTCCTGTCCCGTAATCCTCACAGCAGTGCAATGGAGATCATGCTTGATGATTTCCATCTCGCGCTGCACGATTGCCGGATCGAATGTTTCGCGGGACGGCGAATCTGGCGTGAGAAATATGCCCACATCGTAATTGATGCCCTTGCGATTCATCGAAAGCTTCTCCTTAGAAGGCCGCAGTGGAATCACTGGTCCGTCTGCTTGGTTGGCACCCATCTGCCGTTGATGGTACACTATCAGCAGTAAGAGCGTTAACACAAAAAGCATACACGCACGAAATCGGCCCAAGAAGCAATGAGAGCGTTTTCAGGTTCTGGCGCTTATGACTTGAGGCAGGAGCAGACGATGCCAAATACACCCAGGAAGCCGCCTATTTTTGGCGAATCGCGCAGCATGAGCGATGATGAAGCGCAGTACGTGCAGCAAATGATACAGGAAGCCCAGCAATCCTCGCGCGGCCTCAGCATCCCCCAGGAAGACCTGGCCTCCAGTGCCACTACGCAGATGCAGGCAACTGCCGCGCAGATCATGAATGAAAGCAAAGTGCGCCCAATCCTCAACCGCTTTAACCGCGATTTTCTCTACGGGATGGGGCGCTTTGACGAGTATCAGGGCGGGCTGCTGCTCAAGTGGGGTGATGGCTATTCCCGCAAGCACATCTGGGTCAGCGTGGACGGCGAAAATCTGCTCTTTGAAAAAAGCCATTCCAAACGCTGCGACAAACCCTACTGCACCGGCTCGCATCACATCCTCAGCCGCGACCTGTGGAAAAACACCGCCCTGGTCAATGAAGAACTCGGTGATTGCTTCAAGCGCCCGGTACACGAGGCCAGCGACGATTAAGCAGCCCGCACGCAGAGCTTTTCAGGGACGCTCTTGCTGCACCAGATAGGCAAACGCCTGGCCTTGAAGCGCGGTAATCTGTGCATTGGAGAGCGAGCCAAAGG
Source organism: Ktedonobacterales bacterium (assembly GCA_036557885.1). Classification (GTDB taxonomy): domain Bacteria; phylum Chloroflexota; class Ktedonobacteria; order Ktedonobacterales; family DATBGS01; genus DATBGS01. Next base: position 2,628 of record DATBGS010000054.1, on the reverse strand, counting down.
CATGTTCGCCATCGTAGCTGATGTAGGATACCGGAACGCCCGCCTGCTGGAGCGCCTGTTGCAGCGCCTGTGACTGGCTGGGAGGCACAACCGTATCCACCGTCCCCTGGAGAATCAGCGTCGGCGCGCTCCGCCCCGAAACCTGGAAAAGCGGCGAAGCATCGCGCAGCGTCGCCTGGTTACTTTGCCCACCAACACCAAAAAGCGAAGGAAAGACCCCTTTCCAGAAGGGGTTTTTGGTCAGCATGGTCATGTCCACCGGCCCAAACTCGTCCACCACACAGGACACCTTGGGCGATTGATCGGCCAGCATGCCCGCCTGGTCGCCAGGATGGATGCTGGCGAGCACCCCTAAAAACACCGCGAGCAGCCCACCCGCTGAATCGCCAAAAGAACATAGGCGCCGCGTATCCAGCGCGTAATCGCTGGCATGCGCCCGCAGCCAGCGCACCGCTAACTGCACATCCACCAGTTGCGCGGGCCAGACATTGAGCGGTGCCAGACGATAATTGAGGGTCGCAGCCACAAAGCCCTGTGAAGCCAGATAGCTACAGAACTGATCATAGCTGCTCTTGCTCCCCTCCTCAAAGCCGCCCCCGTGAATCAACACCACCCCTGGGCGCAGACCGCTGGCGCCAACCGGTGTACAGAGATCAAGCTGTTCAGCGCTCCCTAGCGGGCCATAGGACAGCCCTTTCTGGTTAGTCACTCCATACGGTCCAGGCGGAAACGCGCTCGTGGGCGTGCTGACCGGGACCGAGGGAGTAGTCGGCGCGGCTGTCACCGTTGGCGTGGCGCTCGCCTGCGCCAGCAGCGATGGGGTTGGCGTCACACCCAGCGCCACGCCAACCGGCCTGGGACTCGATAAAACGGCAAAGTAGAGCGAAGCCACCACCACCAGAAAGACCAACACCCCGCCGATTTTTGCCCAGAGGGCATGGGCACGATACCAGCGAGACAATGACCTGTTCCAGCGCATAGCGGCTTTTTTCTTCTTTCTTCTTTCTTCGTACTTGTACGTGTGGTGTATCTGTGATTGTCCGGCGCCTTTGCGCTTAGACAGCAGCGCGCTTCTCGGCAATCATCGCCCGCAGCGTATCCGGTGGGATAGGCACTTCCGTGATGCGAATGCCCAGTGGCTCCAGCGCGTTTTCAATCGCCGAGGCCAGCGTCGAAGGCGCCGGAATAGCCCCGGCCTCGCCCGCGCCCTTCACGCCCAATGGATTCAGCGGCGAAGGCGTCTCCACATGGTCCGTCCTGATGTGCGGCACCTCGGTGGCATAGGGGATCAAGAAATCCATATAGGTCGCGCTGCGCAACTGCGCCTGCTCATCATACACCAGTTTTTCGTAAAGCGTGCCGCCCACACCCTGCGCCACGCCGCCAAACACCTGCCCCTCCACCACCATCGGGTTGACCATCACCCCGCAGTCATGCACCACCGCGTACTTGAGAATCTTCACCATGCCGGTAGAGGGGTCTACCTCCACAATCGCAGCATGGCAGCCGCTGGCAAAGGCCGCGTGCGGCGGGCTGTAGTAACGAATCGCCTCCAGCCCTGGCTCTTTGCCGGAGGGCAGCGCCGGCCCCTGGCGCGGCAGCGCTTCTGCCGGCAGCTTGGGCATCTCGCCAAAAGCATAGCGCAGCGGATTGGAGTACACCGCCAGCGCCGCCAGCGAATACTTCCTGCCCGGCGCTCCCTTCACCGACACCATCCCGTTCTCAAACTCCAGATCATCCGGGCTGGCCTCCAGCAGATCGGCGGCAAGCTGCGCCGCTTTTTCGCGCACAGCCCGCGCCGCCAGCGCCACCGCGCTGCCCGCCACTGTCATGGCGCGGCTGGCATATGTCCCCGATCCCCAGCGAAACTGGCTGGAATCGCCGGTGGTCACGGTTACTTTCTCCAGCGGCACGCCCAGTTCATTGGCGGCAATCTGCGCAAAGGTCGTGTAATGCCCCTGGCCCTGCGTGGAGGCAGCAGTAGAGACATACACCTGCCCGCGCACATCCACGCGCACATGCGCGCCCTCATAGGGGCCAATCCCCGTCCCCTCCACATAATTTGCCAGCCCAATGCCCACATAGCGTCCTTGACCCCGCCAGCGCTCTTGCAGCTTCTTAAAGCGCTCCCAGCCAATCAGCTTGAGGGCGCGCTTCTGCACCTCCGGGTAATTGCCGCTGTCATAGGTCGTCGGGCCGCCATCCTGAAAGATCAGCCCCACATCATGCGGAAACTCGTTGGGCTGTACAAAATTGCGCCGCCGAATCTCCGCGCGGTCCAGTCCAAACTCGCGTGCCGCTTTATCCAGCAGACGCTCCATCGCAAAGACGCCCTGCGGACGCCCGGCGCCGCGATAGGGGCTGACCGGCACCTTGTTGGTAAAAGCAACGGTAAACTCGACGCGATAGTTGGGCACTTTATAGTTATTGGGCACCTGGGTCGCCGTAATCAGTGGGCAGATGATGCCATAGGGCGAAAAGGCGCCTGTATCATGCAGGAACGTATCGCGCACGCCCAGAATGCGCCCCTGCTCATCAAACGCGCCCTCAATCTCGTGCATCTGCTCGCGTTCGTGATTGGTGGAGAGAAAGTGCTCCAGCCGGTCCTCAATCCACTTCACCGGGCGA
>DATBGS010000053.1:0-18946 GCA_036557885.1 Ktedonobacterales bacterium | reverse complement strand
CGGCGAAGGCCGCCCTGAGCCTCGCCTGATGTTGGCCCAGCGCCTGGGCATAGGCTGGGCCGAGCCGTTGGAGCAGGTGGGTGCTGCCTTCGATGTCAGTGAAGAGGAAGGTGACGGTGCCGCTCGGGAGCGCAGGCCGCCCAGATGGCTGGCTGGAATCATCAAGCACGGGTGCCTCGTCATCGCTCGGCAGGCGCAGCCCAAGGGTGGCCTGCTTCCACGCGGCTCGCTCCGCGTCTTCCAGGTGCAACGCCTCAACCAGCAGGTCCAGGGTGTCGTGCTGCGGGGCGCGGGTCAGCCCCCGCTCCAGGGCGCTGATGGCATCCACGCTGATCCCGGCGCGCTCAGCGAGGGCTTCTTGCGTGAGACCTGCTGCCCGGCGGGCACGGCGCAGCAGCGTGCTAAAGGTCGGAGTAGGTAGCGGACTCATGACCATCCTTCTTCACCAGAACACACGGGGCTCTTTCACCACTCCACCAGACCCCACCCAGGATCATCATAGCAGAACGGCCCCAGCCCGGCAAGAACTTACGGGTCATCTTCCGGGCGATCCTACGGATTTGCGGTGGTCTGCCTGCCCTGCTCCAGGCATACTGGATGTAAGGACGACACCCAAGCGGGATGATCGCCAGGAACCCTGCGGAGCAGCACAGGGGTGCTCCCGACGACCTCCAGAACGAAAGGAAGCATCGCATGTTGAACCATCGGTTCCACGCCAGCAAACACGTCAGGCTCCTGTTCCGCTCCTTCCAGCGCGGACTGCCGCATCTGCTGCCCGGTCAGCACTGGTATGTCGTGTCCAGTCTCATCAATGCCCTGGGATCCGGTCTCTACTACCCATTCGCCGTGCTCTACGGTCATCAGGTCTGCATGGCGATGAGCCAGCCGAGGGCACACAGCTTTACGAGTATCTGCCAGGCTTCTATCCCACGCATGAGCGTGCCCCCGAAATCCCCGAACAGAAAATAGACAACGATCAGCAGCCACCAACAGGTAGTGAGTAGACGCGCCTTTGAGGCCTAATCTTAGTGGGTGGTATTCGCCCATTCAAGGAGTCGTTCATGTCCATCTCGTCCAGCGCCGCCGCGCCCGACCGCAAGCTGAGTATTGACTTCTGGAAATTCCTGACTGGGGAAACCATCTCTAATCTGGGGAGTTCCTTTACCCTCTTTGCTCTGCCGCTGCTCATTTATCAACTTACCGGCTCGGCAGTCAATCTGGCACTCTCCACAGCGGCCAACTACCTGCCCTATCTGTTTTTCGGGCTGCTTATTGGAGCCTGGTCAGATCGGCTTGACCGCAAACGAATGATGATCCTGGCCGACATCGGCAGCGCTCTCGTTATCGGCTCCATTCCATTGCTAGCAGTGCTCGGTTTCATGTCGGATAAGGCCTTCTTTGTTGCCTGGATTTACGGCGTGGGCTTTGCCAGTTCCATCCTCACCATCTTCTTTCAATCTGGTCAATTCGCCGCCATTCCCAGCCTGGTAGGCAAAGATGACCTGGTCACGGCCAATGGCCGCATCCAGGCCACTTACTCTGCCGCGCAAGTCGTCGGACCCCTGCTGGCAGGGGCGCTGCTCATCGTTGTGCCCAACTTGCCCCTGCTGATGCTTGTAGACGCGCTCTCGTTCCTGGTCTCCGCTTGCACCCTCACCCTGATCAAGCACAGCTTTAACGAGTCAGAAAAGCGGGAGAAAAAGAGCATCTCTCACGATATGCTTGAAGGGCTGCGCTATGTGCTGCATCATCCGGTGCTGCGCACTATTTCCGCTATGGTGGCGATCATGTTTTTATTTATCGGGACCATCTCCGCGCAGCTGGTCTTGTTCGCCGAGCGACGACTTGGCGCGAATGGGTCAGAGGTTGGCCTGCTTTATTCGGCGGGAAGCGCGGGCATTGTCGTGCTCTCGCTGCTGGCCGGACCAGTGCGCAAGCGTTGGCCCTTTAGCAAAGTGGCCCTCTTGGCGGCGATGGCAGCAGGATTACTGATCATCCTGTTGTCGCTGACACCCTGGTATTGGGCTGCGGTGCCGCTCTGGGCGCTGTTCCAGGGCGCGGGCGCTCTCTTTAGTATCAACACTGGCAGTCTGCGCCAGTTGATTGTCCCCAACGAGTTGCTCGGTCGAGTCGTCAGCATTGCCAGAGTGCTGGCCGGGTTAGCGATTCCGGTGGGCGCCTTCCTGGGCGGCCTGGCAATCCAATGGACGGGGAACGTTGCCCTGGTCTATGGGGCCTGTGGCGTCTTGATGGTCATTATTCCCATCTGCTTTGCCTTTACCGCGCTGGGACACGCCGAGCGCTATCTGCCTCAAGACGCCGTAAAAGGAGAACAAGAAGCGGCGCCGACCCTGGCCCTGGAAGGCGAGATTGCCACCACGTAGGAATCATGTACGAGGCCCGACCACGAGGAGACCCCTCTCTATGGCTGTGCTTCATTTTTCTCAGGGAAACTTGAACCGGCCCCACCAGACGCGCCGACCTTCCCGCCTGGCAAGGCCAGGCTTCTGGAACGAGCCAGATCCCTTTGGTGTCTCAAAGGGGATCGTGTTGACAGGCATCGGCCTGGCCTCGCTGTCCGGGTTTGCGGCAGCCGAGTTCGCCAATGCTGATATCGCCTGGTTTAGTACCCTACAGGCGACCATGATGCACGCCGCCGTCAGGGCATGGGCAACGTCCCAGTTGTCTTAGAGACTGTAAGGAACATACCTGCTTATGACGCCGGCAGCGTCAGCGATCCCAATCTTGATGGGCAACGTTGGCGCTTGCCAAAGGCCCTGACAATACCACCATCGGCTGGCTGAATTTCTTCAACCCCCTCCTGATAGAAGCTGCTGGCGCTCTAACCCTGTTTCACAATATGTCTCTTCTCGCCAGATGCAGGGGGCTCACCTCCACCTGTGACGACGGCGATTGGGAATATTTTCACAAGCAAAGGAGCCACCTCTGTGAGCAATGCCCATCCTGTGGCTGACCTCCCGTATCTACTCCCATTGGGCGCTGTTGCATATCATGAAGCTGGACATGCGGTGATGGCTCGTTTGATCGGCCGGCTTCTTGTCATGATTACCTATACCAAAGGACCGCCACACCTTGCCCCCGCGGATTATGAAGGATCCACTAATTGGGGGGAGGACCAGTATTTTCGCGCGTGGAATAGGCATGTGCCCTACGACCGCCTGGGATTGGTGATGGACCGAGATATCCCGGAAGGCGTGGCACTGGTCCACGCGGCAGGCAACGCGGCTCAAGAGATTTGGTGCCAGAAAAACCAGGTAGGGAATCAGCAGGTGACTTGGGGGAAGAGAGACGGGCAACTCCTCAAGCGAGAGCTGCAAGACATCTTCAACAACCTCAATGCAGCACAGCAGGCACAAAAGACGCAAGAAATCAAGGACTGGGCGGAGCGCATCTTAAGCGACCCGTTCTGCTGGCAAACGGTTGAAGTTGTAGTGAGGGCATCCCTCGAAGGCCTGACGATGACCCCTGATGAGTTTGTGCTGGGTGATGTGTATGATCGAATTGAGCAAGCATTTGCCACGTTCGGAGAACCCCATGAGGATTGAGGGTTTGAGCAGGCTGATGGGGAAACGGCCATGAGACGCCTCCTACTGAGGAAGCATATTCAGCAGGAAGAAACCTGATGGGTGAATACCTAGTACTTCAGTGACACTTATGGATCACCCTGAGGAAGCGAGTGGAACATCTGATGCAAGTAAGGTCTGGCGGATCCGCTCCCAGAGCCCGTCTTTGCACCAGCGCTGGTAGCGATCTGCCACTGTCGTCCAGGGGCCGAACCGCTCGGGCAGGGCCCGCCAGGAACTGCCCGTCCGCATCACCCACAGGATGCCTTCTACGATTCGCCGGTGATCCACGGCTGGACGGCCTGTTGGCGGCTTTTGCGGAGGGAGGAGCGGGAAGAGCTGTGCCCAGTATTCCGCTGTCAACTCCGGCAGACCCGGCACCCGCAGCGGACCCGGCCCCGGCGGTCGTTCCCCTGGGGCCTGCCGGGCGCGACGAGCCACATGACAGCGCTTGGCGATGGCCTGATGCCGCCGCCGAAAGTGCGACCACCAGAGCCGCTTGGCGCATTCTTCCTCTGACTCCCGCAGGGCAGGCAGCAGACGACGCAATTCAGAAACGCTCAGATCGATCTCCTCTTCGGCGCCGCCCCCTTTTTGGCGTCTTCCTGGACCTGGGCGCGCAGCACGACGAGGACGGCGTGCGCGAGCAGGGCGAGGGTGACATGCCGATACCAGCCTGTCCAGGTACGCGCTTCATACTGATCCAAGCCCACTTCGCCCTTGGCCTCTTCCAGACCCTCTTCGATCGTCCACCGCCTGCCCGCCACCCGCACCAATTCTGCCAACGTCGTCTCCGGTGGGCCCCACGCTCGGTAGTAGGCGCGTTCACTCGGCCGGGTCAGATGCCTGCGGATCAGAATCCACGAGCAGCAGCCTCCCCGCGCTTCAGCTTCCTCATCCACCGCCAGCCAGGCCCACTCGTACAGGCGTGGCCCCTGGCTCCCTTCGCCTGCTGACAGCGGCACCCACGCTCCCGCAGGCAAGAGAGCGGCCACCAATCCGACCGGCTGCGCTCGCCCTGCAATCCAGACGGGGTGCGTTTCAGGCACTGCCAGCACATACGGCTGGGCTTGCGCTTCGAGCCAGCTTCGCAGTTCGTCGTACCCGTAGACGGTATCGCCTACCACCCATTGTGGGGCGACTCCTGCCGCAAAGGCACGCGTGAGCATCCGCTTGGCCAGCTCGCCTTTGGTGGCAAACGCCACCTCCTCAGGAATGCCGGCCTGGCGGCAGCGGATGCGATCTTGGGTCCATTCTTCGGGCGGGTACAGCTCCCGATCAATGAATGCAGCACCCTGCGGACGAGCATACAGCAGAAAGACGCCAATCTGACAGTTCTCCCGTCGACCAGCGGTCCCACTGTACTGCCGCGCCACCCCCGCCGATTTCTTGCCATATTTCTCGCAAGCCGGTCTCATCGACCACCAGAATGCCGTTTGCGCTCCCAGGTGCTCCAGGACGTAGGCGCGCAGATCGTCGCGCGCTGCTTGCTCATCCCAGCTCGCTCCGCTGAGCAGTCGCTGGACGCCGCGAGGACCGCGCTCCCCTAGAGCTTCAGCCAAGTGCCATCCATTCTTGCGTTCGAGCGGGGCCAGCAAGCCTTCAAGAAAACGATACGCCCGGCAGCGCACCTCGGAACGGCTAAATCGGGCCCCAATGCGCGCCTGTACCTCGGCAAGTGCCGCATCGGCCTGGCTGAGCAGGCGCTGGTCCTGTGCTCTGGGTGTTTTATGGGGCTCCGCGATGGCCATCTGCTTCACCTTTTTGAAGCAGTCTACCACCTTTTCTACCTAAGTGTCGCTGAAGTACTAGGCATCTTCAGAAAACTTGCATGAGCAATAGCAAGCATGCATATGAGATGCAAGGAACGTCACGGGAATAGCCGCAGAGTCGTTACGGCCAAGGGGGTGAAGATTGCTGCCGTTAAAAAAGAGAACACTAGCATAGCGCTAGTGCCTTGAAGAGTATCGCAATCCAGTTGTCACGCTGGATTGTCTCGTGACGGAACCGACGGGCATGAACACCGCGACAGGATAAATAGTTGTGACAAGCGGACTATTTTGTCGGGCTCTCTCCCCTTGTGCGCGTGCTCTGCATTCTACCACTTCTCCCCAGCATTTGCTCGCTCTGTTGTACTGCATCCTCCGCTCTGATTTGTTTATCCGCTGGCATGGTACCCTGGACTGGCACCCCTCGTCATCGGTTCGGAACAGGGGAGCGTAAGCGCTATAGCTGTGCACTTTTTGTCGCCTGATAACTAAAGTAGCCAAGACAGGAGTAGGGTAGTGGCTCTAGCAGTGCGCCTGCACGGCGTTGTTTGTCTCGCTGGATTCAGCCACCTGCTGAGTGGAATCAGCCGTAATGGTGAGCGAAGCCGAAAGCACCTGACCTCCAGTCTCCAGGACATTCACCGAGACATCTGCGCTTTGACCTGCTGGGATGGCCGGGGTCATGCCCGTAAAGGTGCCCCCAAAGGAGCCCGATCCGAGCGGGGAGGTAAAGCGCCCAGCTATCTTCACCGCTGTGGTGGAGGGGCCAGCCGCGGCAGGGCCCTGGTTTTTGATGGTGCCGGTCAGGTTGCCGTCGGTGTCGAAGCGGCAAAACGAGCCGTTGGCCACAGGAACCGACAGCAGATCAGGCAGTCCACTTGGGGTAGCGGTGGCAGTTGGTGCCAATGTAGCTGTTGGAGGGGGCGTGGCAGTTGGTCTGGGAGTGGTAGCGGTTGTTCCACGCCTCCCAGGAGCAATACCAAGAGACAATTAGACCAGACGAGCGAGAGAAGTTGACGAAGCATAATCCCTCTGATTCCTCCAATGCAATCCGAGAAAATTGTGTTTAGTTGTGACACACTGATGACCAATCGTCTCGATGAGCAGTTCGACGTTCTCTCAGTGATTGGGCAACTTGAGTTGTCCTATCCAATTGCCCGCAGGGTGGGTAAACCAGAGGGCCTGATCAGGTCCGGCGGTTAGTTCGACCCCCGCACCTGCCGATGGAATCGAGAACTCGCTCATGTGCCCCTGGGGTGTGATGCGTCCAATGACCTGGACCCCACTAAACCAGAGATTGCCATCCGGCCCCGTCGTGATGCCCCAGGGTTGCTCTGGGTTGGTTCGCCCATAGCTATCCTGGAAGGGAGGGAGCGCAAAGATGGTGAAGACCCCTTGGAGCGTCATGCGCCCAATTTGGCTCGTGTTCAGTGTAAACCAGAGGGCGCCATCCGGTCCAGCGGTGATGTCCTGGGGAAAGCGGGCGGTGGAAGGCAGATCAAACAACGTGATCGTCCCTGCTGGAGTTATGCGCCCAATCTAGTTGCCCTCTTGCTCGGTAAACCACAGGTTCCCATCGGGACCAGCGGTGATGTCCCATGGAAACCCCCCAGCCATTGGCGCAGCAAACTCGGTGACAGCCCCTGCGGGAGTGCTGCGCCCGATCTCATTGTTGCCTTTCACCACAAACCAGAGGTTGCCATCGGGCCCAGCGGTGATCCCTCCTGGGGAGCTGCCTGGGAACGCAAATTCGGTGATCCTCCCTTGAGGCGTGATCCGCCCAAGGCGATTGCCCCCACTCTCGGTAAACCAGAGGTTGCCATCGGGTCCAGCCGTGATCCGGTTCGGATAGCTCTCCGGAGTGGGAAGCGGAAACTCGGTGATCTGCCCTGCTGGAGTGAGCCGTCCGATCTTATTGCCAAACCACTCCGTAAACCAGAGGTTGCCATCGGGCCCACTGGTGATCCCAGTCGGCCACCCATTGGTTGTCGGCACGGCAAACCGGGTCATCCCGTTCGGTGGAGGCTGCTGGCCGTTCGTTGTAGTTGGGTGGCAGGCTGCCAGGACCAGGCTCATCCCCAGAAGCACAACACTGATTCGCCAGCAGGTGCTCCACACATGCGGCCGCCGCATAGCTGTCCTGGCTACTTTCTTCATCCGGGCGTAAAAAGGGGTGTTGGGCACAATTGCACTAGTTATTTGTGGCCGATGACGAAAGTAGCCAGCACAGCTGGAGGTCCACACGCAGATGGATCAGTTCTTCTTCCATCGACATGGGTTCAGTCTCCCATCACCAGGCAAGCCTGAACACTTACCTGCACTGGGATAAGCTTTGGCGATTCGACGCCTCTGGCTGTCTGCCACAACGCCCGCATCCTCGATCATGGCGACACTCCCGGACTGGCCGCGCGTCCGGTGCCGCTTACTCCTTCTCAAGAGCTTCTTTGAGAGGCACCAGGCGCTGCTGAAGCGCGTAGATCGCTGCCTGAGTCCGATCTGCCAGGTGCAGCTTACTCAGAATATTAGAAACATGCGTCTTGACCGTTCCTTCGCCAATCACCAGTTCTGACGCAATCTCCCCATTGGAGCGCCCACGCGCAATCAGCGTCAATACCTCCAACTCTCGCGTCGTCAAATCCTCCAATGGAGAATGTTGTTGCATCTCACGCAGCACCCGCGCGGCGACCCTTGGATGGAGTATGCCTTCGCCCCGCGCTGCCGCCCGAATCGCTTCAATCATTTCTTCTGCACTAGCATCTTTGAGCAGATAAGAAATAGCCCCAGCTTTAATGGCGCCAAACACTTGCTCATCTTCGTAGAACGAAGTGAGAATGATAATGGGCGTATTGGGTGCCAGACGCTTCATTTCTCGCGCGGCGCTAATTCCATCCATCTTGGGCATCAGGAGATCAAGCAACACCACATCTGGAAGCAGGCTGCTGACCAGCGCCACACCGTGCGCTCCATCTTTGCCTTCGCCAATCACTTCCATATCTGGCTGATGTTCCAGCAGAAAACGCAGCCCTTGCCGGACCACCGCGTGATCGTCCACAATCACCAGGCGAATCATCAGTGCCCTCCTTTGGCTGCCGCACCCTCTGGCGGTTGATGCGGCAGCAGAACCTGAATGCGCGTCCCCTGCTCAGGGGTACTCTCTATCACAACCGTTCCCCCCAGTTCCTGGGCGCGCTCATGCATTGAATGCAAGCCCAAACCATGACCTTGCTTGTTTGTTGAAGCGTCAAAGCCCCGCCCATTGTCGCAGATCGTCAATAGAATGTTGTTATCCTGATTCGCCAGTTCGAGCGCAATCGTCGTGGCCTCGGCATGGCGTGCAGCATTGGAAAGCGCCTCCTGCGCGATGCGCAAAAGCACCTGCTCGACGGGTGCTGGCAGTGCTGCCGCACTCATGTAGGTGGTGACAGCAATACCCAGGCGCGTGCGATAGGCCGTTGCCAGGTCTTCCAACGCTTCAGCCAAGTCCAGATGTTCCAACTGCGCCGGGCGCAGTTCCAGCAGCAAGGCACGCATCTCGCGGATCATGGTTGCCGCCATTTCTTGCAGGGCAGCAATTTGCGGAGCCAGCGGCGATTCCACAGGTAGCGCCCGCTCAAGGCCACCCACAACCATGCGCAGTGAAAACAGGTGTTGTGAAATGGCGTCGTGCAGTTCACGGGCGATACGCGCCCGTTCAGCCAGCCGCGCGTTTTCCCCAGCAAGGTCCTGGCGCATCTTCATGCTTTCCGCCAACTGCTCGGCCATCGCGTTAAAGCGAGTTTCAAGCTGTCCAATCTCATCGCGGCGTGCCACTGTCACTCGCTGCTCGTGGTGCCCAGCGGCAATTGCAGTGGTGGCCGTCGCCAACCCCCGGATGCGCCGGACCAGCCTGCGCGTCGTCATAAAACCAAATATTCCCCCAACTGGGGCGAGGATGAGCAGCAAGACCAGCCCACCGATCACCCCCCAAAGGGCCGCTTTGCCAATTTCAGGAGGATTGCTTGCCAGTTGCCCATCTGGGCCAACAACTGGCTTTTGAAGAAACACCGCACCAATCGGGTTCCGGTCCCTGCCCCAGACCGGAACCACCACCCAACAAGCCGAACCTGCCGGGGTGGTTTCAATCCCGCCCGCGTCGGTTCCGTTCGTCAGGGTGGCGCTGATTTCTTTCAAATGAGCGGGGACCAGGCGAGCGACAGGCGCCTGGTTGGGATATCGCTCTGGGTAGGAACTGGTCAGCACCGTGCTGCTGGCCTCGATGAGCAAGCCAAACATCACTGGCCTGCTGTCGGGGAGACGCGCGCTAGTGTAGGGGATGGTTCCGGTATCCCCGCGCGGCAGCAGCACATGGCTCTCATCAGGAAAAGGCAGCAATGAATCGGCTTGACCGGGGAGAAAGGTGGACCTTGGGTTAAGTGCTGCTCCGTTCGCCTGAAGCGCCGCCGCCAGTGCGTATTGTCTGGCTACCTGCCCAACCACCTGCGGAAACAGAGCGTTGGTATAGGCCGAAGAGACCACAGACGCCAGCGCAATGAAGATCAAAATCTCCAGCAAGAATACAGAGATAACTGTCACCAGGACATACGAAATAGTCATGCGGGCCTGCAACCCTCGCCATTTCAAGGGGCGGCTCACCTTCATCCCCTGATCGGCCTGCGTTGGTTCAGCGGTGCATCTCATCGTCTTCCCCGTTCTGGCCTTGCCTGGACTGGTGAAAGTGCTGTCACCTATTCATCACGCTCTCCAGCATAGCATACGCGACAGCACCCATCGGCATCTCGCCGCCCTATTCGTAGCGCAGCACTTCCAGCGGGCGCACGCGCGTTGCGCCCCAGGCGACCAGCCCAGCAATCAGCATGCACACCGCAGTCGTGGCAGCTACGATACCCAACACTGTGATCGGGTTGGCCTGCACATCTACATGAAACGCCAGCTTTGCCAGCAGCAGCGCCAGGAGCATCGCCAATCCCATTGCCGAAAGCGCGCCCACAAAGCCGACAATGCCGTTCTCCAGCAGCACTTCGCCCAGCACCGTTTTGCTGGTGTAGCCAATCGCCTTCATAATGCCCAGTTCGCGCCGCCGCTCCAGCATTGCCAGCCCAACCGCGTTAGCGATAATAATCAGTCCAGCCAGCAGCGCCAGCGAGGCCACCGCTGTCAGCAGGATGATCAGGTTATTGAGCAGCCCCAGGAAAAAGCCCACCTGCTCCGCCAGGTTGATGACGCTGACTGACGGCACGGCCTGCTGAATCTGGTGCAGTGCCCGATCTACCTGACCGGGGTTGAGCGCCAGCGCGTAGATGTAACTGGGGTGTCCACCAGTCAGGGCGTTTGGCAGGCTCAAGTCGCCCAGCAGCGGCGGAGTGAAGGCGATGTCCGACTTCGTATAGAACCCCGCAATGGTCACGGTCACGGTCATCTTACCATCCGGCCCGGCCAGGGTGAGTTGGTCGCCCAGCTTCAGATTGAGCGGCGCCTGCGACAGCGACACATCTGCCAGCACTCGCATCCCGCCAGCGTCGGCCTGGGTCAGTGTTTGCCCAACCTGGCTATCCTGGTCGCCCTGGACCAGCGGCTGCGTGGGAAGCTGCCCGGCTGCCAGATCATAGCCCGTCACGCCTTCCAGCGCTGCCGCAGTTTGCTGCGGCAGCGTCTGGCCGTTCAGCGCCTGCTCCAGCGGCATCCCATTGATGGCTGCTGGCAGGCAGATGGCCGTTGCATAGACTTCCTTCTGGTTCACGCCAGAAACAGTCGTCAATGCCTGGTCAACGGCGGCTTTATCGCTGCCGCTGGCCTGGATGAAGGCATTGAAGTTCGTGCTGGAAGCTAGGAAGCCACTGATCGCCGTGTGCAGGCTCTGGCTAAGGGTCAGAATCAGCCCAATGGCAAACACGCCTACAAATAGTGCCACCAGCGTTGTCGAGGTGCGTGTCTTCTTGCGCTCAATATTGCGCAGGGCCAGCCGGGTCGTGGCTTTCCAGGAGCGCGGCAGGAACGCGACAATCACGCCCAGCAGCGTTACCGCCAGGAAAAGGATACCAAAAGCAGGGACGGCCAGCAGCAGCCCAACCGAGACGATCAACCCCACAGCCACCAGCACTGCGTGCCGCCAGGAAAAACGATTGGGCACCGGCAGCTTGCCAATCAGGAACGCCACCAGCGTAAAGCCCAGGCTGAGGAGCAGCAAAAAGAGGCCACCGCCGCCAACCGCGCCCAGCGAAACCAGCGCATTCTGCAAAATGCTCAGGGCCAGCACAAAGAAGAGCGCCACCACCAGCAGCCCCAGCAAGAGCGCCAGCGCCATGCTCCGTTTGGCGCGCTCGCTCAGTTCGCGCAGAATTGCCACCGGGCGAAGCTGGCTGGCCTGGACAATCGGTAGCAAGCCAAAGATCAACGCCGTGCAAAAGCCCACCACCATACCCGAAAGCACCGTGAAGGGGTCAACGTTGTTAGGGAGCGGCAGCAGCAGGGCGTTCTCAACTAGCCCTTTCACCAGAAAGCTGACGCCCACCCCAGCCGCCGCGCCAACGATGCCACCGAGCAGCCCCAGCAGCCCGGCCTCCAATCCAAAAAGCAGATACAGGTCGCGGCTGTGAAAACCTGTCGTCTTCAGCACAGCAATCTCAGTCTGGCGTCGCCGCAGCAGCACCTGCATCGTGTTAATGATGCCAATGCCGCCAATCAACAGCGCCAGCAGCCCCACCACTTGCAAGAAATAGCGCACCTGCTGCACCGTCGCTTTGTTGGCCTGAAGAGCATCCTGGCTGGTAGTAATCGTCGCCAGCGGCAGCGCACGCTGAAGGCGCTGTTTTGCAGCGGTGGCGTTAGCATCGCTGTGATTGGGAACGTCGCTGTAGACAACCCGATAGCCCAGCGGCGTTGGGTCGCTGCTGGGCAACGCCGCGAAGCCATCAAAGGCCATCAGCACCACCTGGCCGGAAAAGAGCGCCGTGTTTTTGATGACGCCCGCAATCTTGACGCTGAACGAGCGCCCGCTGGCGTGCAGCGCGATAGGGTCGCCCATACGCGCGCCCAGATCGGTCTGCACGCTTTGCGTAACGACGACATTGGTGCCGGTCAGCAGTGCCGAAAGGCGGCCATTAGTCGGAGTAACAAAGCTCGGCGCCCCTGCCAGCGGGAAGCGCGTCGGGTCCACTGCCCAGACCTGCGGCGTGTGAATCGTGCCCTGACTGTCGGTGGCCTGCCCGTTCAATTGCGCAACAGGGGTATAGCCCGTCAGCACGCCCTGGCTGGTCAGTTGGTCAAACGTCGTCAGGGCCGATGATGGCAGCGGGCTGTTGAAGCTGGCGACGCTCACATCGCCGCCATTGAGGGCGCGAGTATCGCCTGTTAAGCCGCTGTTGACCATGTTCCCTACCAGTTGCAGCGCCACCACTGCTAGCACTCCCACCGCGATACAAAAGATAGCGAGCAAGGTGCGCTGTCCTCCGCGCACCAACGAGCGAGTGGCGTAGGCTCCATAAAATCCGACTTTCATCGCAAAACCTCTTTCTTGCTTGAGGACTGTTTTTGAGCCGTTGTGCTTGCGAGTATGCTTGCTTATTGTGAAATAGGGGACTGCTGCGCGTCAGACACTACCAGGCCATCCACGATGCGCAAAGCCCGATCAGCCGCCGCCGCCACCTTGGAGTCATGCGTGGCAATTACAAAGGTCGTTTGTGTCTTTTCACGCAGGTCACGAATCAACTGCAACACATGCTCGCTGTTGGCCTGGTCCAGATTGCCAGTGGGTTCATCCATAATCACCATCGCGGGCGAGGCTACTAGGGCGCGCGCAATCGCCACGCGTTGCTGCTGGCCGCCCGAAAGCTGATTTGGACGATTGCCCAGCCGATCCTCCAGGCCAACCAGCCGCAGCAGTTCGGTGGCCCGCTGGGTGGCGTCGCCAGAGTGTTTGCCCACATAGAGCGGCAGTTCCACGTTTTCCTGTGCCGTCAGGGTTGGGATAAGGTTAAAGGACTGAAAGACCATGCCAATCTTTTGATTACGCACATCCGCCAGGCGAGCCTCGCTCATCTGGGTAATATCAATGCCATCAATCAGCACCTGCCCGGTGGTTGGGGTATCTAGCCCGGCAATGATGCCCAGCAAGGTGCTTTTGCCAGAACCAGAGGGACCAATAATGGCAACAAATTCGCCGCGTTGGATCGAAAAACTAATGCCTTTCAGAATTTCCACTTCCCCGTGCCCCAGCGGGAGCGTCTTGCGCACGTCACGAGCAGCTAACGCGGCTGAAGCAGTCGCGGTTTGGGAAGTCGTCTTGTTGGATGTTTCCGACATCAATGATACCTGGCCTTTCTCCTGAATCATCCGCCCGTCCTGGTTCACAGACGCGCAGTGGCGGCAGGTGAGGGTAGCGAGCGCTGTGTCTTTTCTCTGAAGAAAGCGTACCTGGAGAAAGTGTGTTTTCCCTCTGCGGAAAGAGGGATTGGGTCTCTTACTTTTGATAGAGGGGCCAACCCCACGTCTTTCCCCATTTGCCCATTGCCAGGCACTCGTGTATGCTGCTGCTGACACCAAGAACACCTTTGACCCGTGTTCTTGGCAGAGTTGATCGCAGCCGTTTCAGAGGCTTCCCAGCTCCGCTACCCCCTGGAAAGGACTGCCTGTGGATGCTTCTCCCATCTCGCTTGACGAGCGTGCGCCAAAGGCCAACTGCCCGGTTCCAGTTGCGCATACTGCCGTGCAGATTAACGAGACCTTCTGGGTACCCCGCTTGCAGAGCATCCGTACCCCGTAGTATGAGGAAATAGTATCCGGAGTGGTAACTGCTCAGGTAGTGTTGCTGGAGTTGCTACAATAGGGCCATGAGGCAAGAGGACCGCATCGCCCCGTACTGTGTTAGCATGCGGGTTGCCTGGAGCGAGCCAGCGTGGCATCCTCGCGGCGTCAAGCTGGCGGGGACGCCTACAGGGGTGCGCGGCGTCAGGGCCGACCGGAATTTCCGCTGGGACATACGAGCCCGTTACTGTGTTTGGCCGCCCGTTCGACTGGCTAGACTGGGAAGCTCAAAAAGAGCCTATCCCGGATCGGTGTGTGTATACCCACAGCCCCAACGGTGCGCCGTAATGTGCGAAAAATCAATCCCAGCTTTCACCAGCCTCTACGCCGCTTCGTGATAGTAATCGTGGAGGACGCCTCCCAAGACATCTCTTTGCAATACTTGGCCTGGTCCTGATTGATGGGGTACTGATTCAGGGATCTGCTGACCAATGCCTTGATGGGGGCGGGACTGGTTATAATACAGGCTATATATTTACGCAGGACGTGAACCAGGTGGCGTTCATTGAGGATGAGCAGATGATCCAAACATTCCTCCCGCACGCTGCGGACCCACCGCTCGGCATAGGCATTGGCATTCGGTGCGCGGTAGGGCGTGAGAATGACTTCGATGTGCTCCGAGGCAAACACTGAATCAAAGCTGCCGGGAAACTTGGCATCACGGTCGCGGAGAAGAAAGCGCATCATTTTTCCTTCCTCCTGGAGCTTCCACACCAGTTGCCGTGCCTGTTGCTCCAGTGAAATCGGAAGTCCGCCACCACCGCGTCTAGATCAAGGTTCAGTCCGTGAGCAAAGCGACGCAGTTCTGGGACGACCGAGGCGCTGGCCTCTTCCAGCCAGGAAAGAAACCCGGTTGGCTTGCCAGAAGCGATGAGGCGACGAAACGACTGAGCCAGGGGATAGACCAGAGCTGCCTCAGGACAGGCCTGGAGGATGGCGGCCAGATTCGCACGGTCATCGTCCCTCAGATCTTCAGGCCACCGTAAGAAGAACCAGACCGCTTTGCGGGGCGCAAAGGTCTGGCGCGTGACCTGCACCGCTTCGGGATGCTCCAGCAGGTCAGGATGGCGTAAACACCAGACGTAGTTGTTCACCAGGCCAAAGGTACCGTTGAACCCCTGGGCGCGCAGTTCTCGCCACAGTTGAGAGGCATTGTGACATCCTTCTTCCCATCGCTGGCGCAGAGCGGGAAGATACGGCTCCAGGCGGCTGCGCCGCTTCCGTGGGCGCTGGTTGGTGGTGAGATAGCGCGTGATCGTGCGAACGGTGACGCCCACCTGGCGTGCGATCTCTGAATTGGAGAGGCCCCGCTCGTGCAGAACCAGGGTTTGTTCATAACGAGCGTAGGAGATGAGGCGACGGCGCAGGAGTGCTGGTTTGTTCGCCGAGGCGAGTGCGAGAGAGCCGGGTGCCGCTCCTGGCTCACGCACCACTTGCAATGCAGAGCGATGGCGATCCAGGAGTTGTTCCAGCGCATCGCGGAGATTACTCAACAAATGCCAGCGGTCAGCAATTTGTTGAGCATGGGGAGCGCCAAGGGTGGCCCCCTCACTATACACGCTCCCCCGATCCCGGCTGATGATCTCCACACCTGGATGAGCCCGCAGCCAGGCCGCAAAGCTTTCGCTGGAGCGTTCCACGAGCAGATCTACCACCCGATGTCGTTCAAGATCGACCAGGATTGTGCCATACCGCTGCCCTTTTTTCCAGGCCCAATCATCGACGCCCACCACCCGCACCGTCTCAATGGGCGGGTATGGAAGCGTGTTCACACAGCGCAGGAGGGTCGTGGGCGAGGTGGGCAGAGCAAGGTGGCGGGTCAGGCGCGCTCCGGGCGTTCCCCCGGCGGTCCATCCAATGGCGCGCCAGGCAGCGAGCAACCGGGTGGTCTTGCGCGCAAAGGGCTCGACCAGCGGGGGAAAGCGTTCGGCGAAGAGACGACGCAAACACGCCGGGTTGGGGCAGAAGAACCGCCGCACGGTCAGTAGCACCAGCACCCGGTGCCCTCCGGCAGGGAGGTCTGCGACGGTGCGCTGATACCGGCTGTGGATCCGCTCGGCCTGCGTCCCACACAGGGGGCAACAGGCGGTGACCTTCCCGGCTAACAGGAACACGGTGAGTGCCGTGGATGTTTGGCACAGGCGCTCAACGAGCAGCCCCTGTGGCATGCCAAGCAGAGACGCGATATCCATGCGGGTCTCCTCCTCAGCAGCAGGAGTGGCTCTCCAACTGCTGGTGACAGTATACCCGCCTGGTCACATAGCAACCAGACACATCGAGAGTGGCGATGACCCTATTTTTTGCCGTATTGTGGTTGTACCCCATCATCGGCCTGTAATTAGCACGGGCCTCGCGCCTCGCCTCGGTAACACGCTCATGCAGGTCTGGCGGGGTACTGATCTCCTCTAGATTGGCCAAGAGGCGTTTCAGGTCCTCTGGGGTGTATTCGATGGGAGGGCCGTCGTAGACCGGCCACTGACGAGCCAAGTGCCGCCTTGCTTCATCGGCGCTTGCTAGATACAGCACATGTTGTTGGGTATCAACAACCAACCACTGCCGAGCTTCCTCCTCCTCACTCCCCAAATGCGCCCCTGCCAGGGACACAAACCTCTCCATAGCATCCTTTACAGGTCCGTCCAGTGAACCCGCCGATCTCTGGCAGGTTGTTGCATCTGGCACTACAATGGGGTGCAGCCGTTCTTGGCCGTTTGTTTACAAGGTACGTTTCCTCAATGGCTGTTTGCCTTCGTCACGCGCCCACCGAAGCGTTGCGCCAAAATATGCAAGAGTGTCTCTGGGCGGAGCAATTTGTCCTGATGCCGCTGCGGCTCATCCTTCTCTCTGATGATGTTCCCCAGGGGAGGCATCGGGCGAAGACACAGATATACAGCCACGCGCGGCAGAGGATTTTCTCTGCCGCGCGTGGCTGTAGGAGATGCCCTTGGATTACGAGCAGGACCAGAAAATTGTGCCGCTGGACTTTTGCCAGAGAATGTAGCCGTGTTGGAAGTCGGATTCGCGGTCCCCAGCAGCGTCGGAGTTGAATTCGTCCGTAGTGGGGAAGCCAAGGCAGCCAGCCGGTCCACCAAGATCATGCCAATACTTGTTGTAGATGCAGCCCTGCACCTCAAACGTGCCATTGCTGCTGAAGTAGATGGCGCTGCCGCTGCCACTCGGACCAGCGGTCCCACACAAGTGGTTGGTAAAGTAGGAGACGCGCCCCCCGACGATGCTAAGTTCGTTGCTGACTGGGAAGCCCAGAGTGCCCCAGGGTCCACCAAGATCATGCCAATACTTGTAGTAGATACAGCCTTGCACCTCCACTGTCGGACCGTTGACCTCGTTGTAGATGGCGCTGCCGCTGTTATTGTTACCAGGGCTATTGCAGAGGTGCCCGGCAAAGTAGGAGACCCGCCCGATGACCTCACCCGAACTATTGTGGATGGGCACCTCGTCGCTAGTGGGGAAGCCCATCCCCGCAGGGCCACCCGCGACTGCCTCGTAGACGTGGTAGATGCAGCCTTGCACCTCAAACGTGCCGGTGCTACTGCTCAAGATGGCGCTGCCGCTGCCAGCGGGGCCACCACCGTTACAGGATTCGCCCGCAAAGTAGGAGACATAGCCTCCAGAGATGGCCGTCACATTGCTGGTGGGGAAGCCCAGGATGCCGTTCGGCCCGCTCATATTCCAATATTTATTGTAGATGCAGCCTCCTACCATATAGTTGCCAGCGCCGTAGTGGTAGATGGCGCTGCCGCTGTTGTTGGGGCCGCGTGAACCGCAGAGGTTGCCGTAGAAGTAGGAGACGCGCCCATTGGCAATCCCCATCTCATCGCTCGTCGGGAAACTGAGGACGCCGTTGGGTCCGCCCAGGCTGACCAGGTACACCTGGTAGATGCAGCCATGCACCTCATGGATGCCAGCACCAGCAGCATCGAAGATGCCTCCGCCCCCGCCGCCGCTGCCACAAACAGTGCCCTGGAAGTAGGAGGCGTGCCCAAGAACCGTGCCCGAACTATTGGTGATCGCCTGCTCGTCGCTGGTTGGCAAGCCCAGGAGGCTCGTGGTGCCACCCAGCGCCACATATTTCTGGTAGATGCAGCCAATGACCATATGCGCACCGGTGCTGCTAGAATAGAGGATGATACTCCCCTGATTGTTTGCTGTGCAGCCGGTTCCCCGGAAGGCATTCTCCCGGCCTATGACGTTGCCGTTGCCGTTGTAGGCGTTCTGCTCATTGCTGGTGGGGAAATTCAGCGCGCCGGTTGGACCACCCATGACCTTGACATACTCATTGTAAATCGCGCCCTGGACCTCATAGGTGCCTGTCGCTGATGACCAGTAGATGCTGCCATGCTGGAAGTCCTGTGCCTGGCCGCCGGGGATGGAGTGCCAGCTATCGGTGGATACGCCTAGCGGCCCGGTGGCGCCGCCTGTAGCCTCCCAAACGGTGTCGAAAGCACCCCCTCCGACCACATTCACGACTGGAGGCGGAGCTATATACTCACAATCACCTGTTGGGGCGCCTGCTATGTTGCTAAACTCTCCTTGCATTGCGTTATAAAAATGCCCATTGAGGAAAACGCCAGGATGCGCATCCGAGCACTTATCACCGATCTCACATGGGACATTGCAATCACTGTTGTTATACCATCCTCCCCCTCCTGATTGGAAAACGGTATAGGTAGGGTTCGTTATCGCTTCAAACTGTTCATGGGAGGCCGTGTTGATAGTTTTATCAAGGGCAGTGGCGTTGGAAGGAAACGTAGGGTCGTCGGTGCATGATCCCCCAGC
>DATBGS010000052.1:0-35589 GCA_036557885.1 Ktedonobacterales bacterium | reverse complement strand
CGTCAGCAGTGCTGCCAGAGGCTGTGATCGAAACCGTACGGCAAAGCTCGCCTGGGGTTCGCCCGATGCGCTGTCGCTATGAACCCATTGTGGGCGTCCTCTTTTCCGCGCTGGAAGCTGCCGGAGTTAATGTTGATGCGTCGGTGACAGCCAACCTCACGTCCACGTTGCCCACTGCCGACTTTTTCATGACCAGCCCTGAAGAGGTCGCAATTGCAGCCCCGCCACAAGAATTGTAACGGTTCCCCTTTGGCGTATTCACACAATCATACGCGCAGTGTTACAAGGATGCCTACAAAAGACGATCAAATTGCCATCCAAAAAGCCCATCTTGACAGTTGAAAGCATTGACACGTCTGCTATAGTGGAGCTAGCCGCCAGCCGTTCCCAGTCAAACTACGTCTCACCTGGCGCACGTCAGCCCCTTTGCCATGCCCGCGCTGGGTGAGGCAGCGTATCGGAGGAGGGCTGCTGGTGGCACCAGACCCTGTAATGCGAAAGGAGGGGCCATGTACAGGCTGGCAGCGTCGCCAGCCAGATACAGGCACCAGAACCCATGCCCAAACATCTTGAGAACCCCCAATCCCCGCGAACCAGGCTGCCAGGACGAGATCACGAAGAACCCATCCCCCCTCTGCCCATTGCTGAACGTGTGCGCCAGGCACGCTTAGCTGCTAACCTGACGCAAGAAGAACTCGGTGGCGACATATTTTCCAGAAGCTATCTTTCAGCAGTGGAGCGCGGTAAGATGCTGCCATCTATTCCTGCTCTGGCAGTGCTGGCAAAGCGGTTAGGCGTGACTATGGGCTTCTTGCTGGGAGAAAGCGAGTTTGATCTGAGCACGCTGGCAAGCCGCCGGGCTAATTCATCAGCACCGGAAGCGCAGGCGCAAGGAACCTGAACCGTTCTCTAGTGGAACAGGTATTTATAGAGCGCGAAACAAGATGGTTGGCCCCATCTCTTGCTGAATGCGCAGCAACGTATCCACGTTATTTTCCACCACATGTGATGAGTTGGTTCTCCCTCTGGAGGGCCAACTCATCGTTTTTACCGATGTTCTGAGGTTACGCTGCACGACAGGAGCATAGCAGCAATCTTCTGCATATGTATATACTGGCGCGTGGGATAACGATGGCATCTACGGCTGCTGCCATAGGACCAGGCTGTCAGGTCTTGCTGGTTCTTGATGGCGCCTACCCAGAAGGAGAGAAAGAGGGTGTCCCAACCAACTCCGGCTCAGAGCGGACCCAATGTGCTGCGGCGAGCCATAGACGAAGTGATTAACGCTGGTCATCTGGAACTGATTGACGAACTGTTTCATCCTGATTTCGTTGACCACGATGTTTTTCCAAACGAAGGAGATGGCAACCGGGCCAGCTTTAAGAGCTTTCTTGAAGAGCTGCGCGCAGCCCTGCCTGATCTTCGCTTTGAACGCCAGCAAGATGAGGTCATAGCTGGCAATCAAATCTGGTGCTGGTATATGGCAAGCGGCACTATGACAGGCGGCCCGCTGTTTGGCAAGCCACCAACCGGGCGATTTGCGCGATGGAGAGAGGTGCACTGTGTTACGGTAGACGCGGCCACCGGCAAGATCATCTCGCACATTGGCGCGGGTGATGATCTGGGCATGCTTTCCCAATTGGGCATCATAGACATGTTTTAGCCAGTCGTGGCCCTGGTCATTACTACAAAGGACAACGATGCAAACCCAGGACAGCCTGGCCTCCACACCGGCTTTGTGGCGCAACCGCGACTTCGCCCTTTTCTGGCTGGGTCAATCAATTTCGCTGCTCGGTTCGACAATGACCTTTATTGTCGCCCCGCTGCTTGTCTTTGCAACCACCCACTCAGTCTGGCAAATGGGGCTGGTGACGGCGCTTAATGGCGTCGGCAGCCTGATCGCAGGGATCATCTCTGGCCTCCTCGCAGACCGTATTGACCGCCGCCGCATGATGCTGGTGCTGGATGCGCTTTTGGCGCTCTCTTATGCCTCCATTCCGTTCTTCTGGCAGATGTTTGGCCCCTTACCGCTCATGCTGTTTGTGCTGGCGCCAGTCTTCGGCTTTTTGAGCATCGCCGCGACAGTTGCTGGCACCGCCAGCATCCCCCGCTTAGTATATCGGGAGCAACTGGTGCAGGCCAACAGTCTGATGAATGGCAGTTTCGCTGTCGCTTTTGTGCTTGGTCCAATCCTGGCGGCTTCGCTCGCTGCTGCCATCCCAGGCGCCCTCATCGTCCTGATCATCAACGCGGCGTCCTATCTCTTCTCGGTGGGAACCCTGCTGGTAATCCGGCTCCGTCCCGCCTTCGATGAATCCCCCGCCCAGAAAGAAGGCGCAGAAAACGGCTTTGCTGCCCTCTCTGCGGGAACACGCTACCTCTTGCAGCAGCCCGCCTTGCTCTGGGTGGCATTTTTCCGCCTGGTCGGATATGGCGTGCTCAGCGGAGTGTTTGACCTCCTCGTGTATCATCTCCGGCAGGAGCTTGGCTATCGCAACGTCTCCATCGGGCTAATCTGGGGGCTGGGAGGTCTTGGCGCCATTGGCGGCAGCATCCTTGCCCCGCTCTTGCGCAAGCGCCTTGGCTTTGGCGTCACCTTTCTGGCAGCGGTGGCAATTCAAGGGGCGAGCTTGTTTGCGATTGGCATGGTGACAAACCGCGCCTTTCTGGTTGCCCTGGGCCTGGGCATCACGTTTGGGGACATTCTCGTGCAGATTCTCGGCTCAGCCATATTTCAGGAAATGACCCCCGACGCGCTGCAAGGCCGGGTCGCCGCAGCCGTGCAAACGGCCATCTGGGTTGGCGGGGCGGTGGGCGCTGCTGCCTCTACTGGTCTGGCTGCTTCAATTGGCAGCACGCCCCCTGTTTTTGAGGCATTAGGTGGCATCTTGCTCCTCTGCGCGCTGCTGGGCAGCCTATCGCCCATTCGTTACAAGACCCCAGCCCTGCGTGCCTCGCCTGCTGCGCCTCGCCTTGAATAACCATTCAGTCACGCTCACCGGCCTCTGGCCGGTGCTACAAGCAACCTGGCCGACCAGCCTCAGAGAGCGCTAGCGCTGCTACTTGCCCCCTCAGTTGCCCTCTCGCCGGGCTGTACCGCAGGGTGCGGCTGGGTTGAAGTGAGTGGTTCAGTTGGCTGCACAGGCAAGCGCAGATAGAAGGTAGAACCCTCCCCTGGAACACCAGAGCTTTCTACCCAGATCACCCCACCCATTGCCTCAACGAAAAGGCGGCAGAGATACAGGCCCAGGCCGGTGCCCCGAACCTTGCTGGCAATATCGCGCGGCAAACGCACAAAACGCCGGAAGAGAAAAGGAATCTGCTCAGGTGGAATCCCCAGTCCTTCATCATGCACTGTAATCTCGACCATTTGCCTTTTAGGAGTGCTGCTCAGCAGCATGAATCGGGACGTTTTCTCCACAAAGGGCCGCGCTATCAGCGTGACAGCAGTTCCTGGGGTGGAATATTTGATGGCGTTAGAGAGCAAATTGGTTAAGACTTGCTGGAGGTGCACGGGGTCGCCCCAGACCTGCAAGTTTGGCGAAACACTCCAATAGAGCCGTCGCTCGGCCAGATTCCCTTCGCGTGGGTCAATGAGCGACAAAGCAGCCTGTGCTGCCTCCCGAACATTGACCGACTCAGGGGTAAAATCACCGGCTTCCTGGTCAATGTTGCGTACATCCAAAATATTTTTGAGCAGTTGCACCAGGGCGGTGTTCGCGCGTTGCGCCCGCTCAAGCATCTGTGTCCGTTTTTCCAGCGAAGCCTTGTCTTGCAGTTCGGAAAGGATTTCAATATAGCCCTGCATCGTCATCATCGGCGTGCGCAGTTCATGGTTGACGCTGGTGATGAATTGGTCTTTCAGGCCGTCAAGCTGTTGGGCACGCTCAACCGCAATGCGCGCATCCACCAGATCGCTCATGGTGAGCAATTGACGAATCAGAATCAGCAGCACCACCACCAGCGTCAAAAGCGCCACTGTGGGCGCCGCGTGCTGATCGGAGAGTGTGGAGAAGGGGTCAACCACCGTAAACAGGATCAGGCTAAACAATATCGCCACAGGCAGCGCGAGGAGGAGGAACTGTGGCAAAAGGCGCGAGGCTCGGATGCGGCCAAGCTGCTCAGCCAGGCGGTTCAGCCAGGCAAAAGGCTCCTCTTCGCTGGCCCGAATCAACAGCGAGAGCGCGGCAAGTGCAAAGCCAAAAAGCCCGGCAACCCAGAAGGGGTCTATCCAGGGGATACCAAATGTTGCGCTGGCCCCCGCGCTGTATACTGGGAGCGTGACCACGTTGAAGCTCGTATCCGCATAGACGAAAAAAAGCATCCCCAGCGCCAGCCAAAAGAAGGACGGACGATATGCGCGTTGAATGCCGCGTACAAGCTGTATGGCTGCCACCAGCACCAGCGAGGTATCGGCGAGCGGGTAGGCGATATAAACAGCGTCTGAAGGGTTGCCAGAAACAAAGCGCGGAATAATCAGGAAGACCAGCACAGGGCCAAGCAATGCGCCAATGACAATACTCACGTCGAGCAGCAAGCGCACCTGCCGTGCTGTCGTTGTGGGGGCCGAAGGCAGCAAAATCGTACCAACAGCCAGGCAGACATAAAAGCAAATAAATAAACCAGCAGAAACAATCCCTGGCTGATAGTTGACCTGAGAGACAGGAAAGACAATGACAACCACATTGCCAACAAGGTAAAAGGCCATTGAACTGGAGAGAAAGCGCACTGCCCAGCGCGCTCGTCCTGCTGGGACGCGCCTGCTCGCCCAAAGACCTCCCCCCAGCGCGCCCAGCGCGGCGAGCGTTTGTCCGATACCACTGATGGGGGCGCGCGCATCATTGCTGGAAACCGCCAGACCAACTATGACCAGAACGGTCAGCCCACCCATGAAAGCAGCGGCACGCCAGAAGCCCTTCACGGTAAAGCCTTTTGGGTGAGACTCTTTTATAGTCTGCCCAGGTTCAAAAGGATGGCTCAAATGAACGTTTTGGCGGGCGGACATGCGATTGCACCTCCTGAAGATATGATAAGGCCTGCCTACTGCCTGGCAGCGTCGGCGTGTGTGATTATCTTACTCCATGAGGGACAGTTTGGCTGCCTTTTACAAAGCGGTTGGCCCGAATGTACCGATAATCTGAATGCTATAAGGAGGTAACGGGCAACCTGGTAAAGCGACTGAAGTGTGCTGCTGGGTGGAGAAACGCCTGATGCTCGTCTTCACTCAATGCTGTGAAAGGGCTGAACGCAAGAAGAGCCTGCCCTTTTTGGAGTGTTCGTTTCCAGGTGCCTACAATCCGGCCATTGCTTACCATTGTATGTTGAGCGAGCACGCTGCCACGAGCGTCCAGCTTATGCGCGTTTGCTGGGTCAAAAATGGCGCCGCGATCAGCATAGCCAACGATATATTCATCATAATTGGGCAGTAAATACGCGCTCGGAGGGAGGTCTTGCACTGGCGACAAAGACGCGGCAAACCAGTAGGCGGTTCCCTCGATCACTTCTTGCGCGAGATGCGCTTTCGCCAGTTCGAGTCCCGCCTTCGCGTCGGTGGTGGTCAGCCCAGACCACCAGACAAAATCCTGTACGGTGGCTGGCCCATGACCTGTAAAGTAGCGCGTGGTGAGCTTCTCCAGGGCTTCCTCACGCGCGAGCGCCTTGGCCTGGGGCGCTCGCTCGGACAGCAGCGCGTAGGTGATTTGTTTGCCACGTCGCGCCCCGCTGCAAATTACGCCATCTAATTCAGCACGCATCATGAGATACGCAGAACGCAATCCTTCCGTATTCACGCCAGCTTGCTGTAATGCGGCTAGAAGCTCTGTCCTTGTAAGGTGCTTGCCTCCCTGCAACGCTTGTTCCAGCACTGCGTTGCTGCGTTGAAAGAGCTGATCATCTAATTCAAGCGCGCGATAATAGTACGCGCTGGCGGCGTTGACGCGCGGAGCGGTAAGCCCAAGCATCCAGCGAATATCTTCAGGCGTCACAAAATGCCAGGTGGGTCGCAGCACATGCGTGCGGAGGAGAGCGCCATTGCTGATAGCCTGCTCAACGTCGGCATCCGTCGTACCCAGGGTGCGCAGACCCACCGCCCATTTTGCCGCCTCGTAGTCCTGGGCCTGGACAGCGCCAAGCCACTGCACGACCTCGCCTGGCGTCTTGGATGGCGTCCCCGCGATATGCTGGCTGAGGAGTCGTTGGTGCGCAATTGTGGAGGTGTTCATCATTCGTGAGTATAGCGCATGTGGCAAGGATGACTGAATCTCTCGTGTTCTATTCTGTAACGCATGCTCCCCAGCGGAAAGAAAAAGGTTGGGCATGTTGGGCATGCCCAACCCTCTCGCTGGCTACTTCAAGCAGAGGTTCTGGCCGCTCTCATCCCCGATGCACTGCCCGCTCTGCGAAAGAATGACGACTTTCTTAATGTTGGTGAACTGTTTCAGCGTTGCCGTGATCTCCGTCGTCACGCGGGCATCTGTGCCGATGCCTCCGCTGCTGTACGCCCGGCAGAATTGAACGGTGGCCGTCCCCTGCTCTGGCGTCGCCCCTTTGGTATTCAGCGTGAGTTTGAAATCTGGCCCGCCGTTGGGATGCGACCCATTGCAGGATGAAGGACCGGAAAGGGTGCTATTCCACTCTGTGTAATAGCCCGCCTCGCGCTCTGAAAGCGTCGGCCCGGCAATCAGCGATTGCAGCGCAAAGGTCGCCACCGCCAGAGACGGCGAGAAGCGGTCTACCGCATACACAGCGCTGTTGTCCGAGTCCCCAAATTTTGAAAAGAACACCTTGATGAGATAACTTTTCGCGCTGGAGGTGCTGTCTGTCTGCGGAGCAATTTCGTACTGCTCGTTGACGGTGGTCACTGGCACAATAAGCGCCTGGCTCGTTGCTGCGCTAGCGGCAGTGCTGGACGCGCCTGGAGCAGCGCAGGCGGCCAGAACCAGCGTCAGCATTGCCAGAGGCAGCACTCCGGCTGCGCTAAAGAAACGGCGGTACCATCGCTGGGGCGCCTGAGCAACTGAAGTGATTGGAGGAACGAAGAAACGTTTCATGGCTGGAGCCTCCCTTGAACGTGGAATTACTGCTGCTTTCAAGAAATCATCGGGCTTCTCTGAGTGGGTACTCTCAGAGAAGCCTTTCTGTTCTTAGAGACGGCAAAAACCGGCCATTCCCTACAGCATTCCAGAAAAGAGAGGTCAGTGTACATCATTGAGCTGTTGCTATGATAGCAGGAGACACCTGTCTTGAGCGAAAGGGTGTGAGCAGCGCCACAGTAAAATCGTGCGCAGGTTCACTGGCGTGGATTGCAGGAGCATCATGAGCCACCTTGAATAATTTGCTGGGCCACCTTCGTTGCGCGATTGACCGGGATGGCAAAGCCAATCCCGTTGGCAGGCGCGCCCACCGTTGGGTCAACGGCGCCCAGGGTGGGTATCCCGACCCAATGTCCCTGGAGATCAACAAGCGCGCCCCCGCTGTTCCCTGGATTGATGGGAGCGCTGGTCTGAATTAGCCCCGTCAACTGCGCGGCTGGACCCTCCGGTCCCTCGCTGGCAGTACGATTTAAGGCGCTCACAATGCCAATAGTCGCTGTCTCCGATAGCCCCAGTGGATTGCCCACTGCCACGACAAACTGCCCAACTTTCAGCTTGTCCGAATCACCAGCAGTAATTGGTGTGAGGTTCTTCATGTTGATCTTCAGCACGGCCAGGTCATCATCGGGCGCTTCCCCAACTAATTGGGCGGGCACGCTGATGTCATTCTTTAATTGCACCTTGAACGAGTCGAAATCACGCACCACATGATCGTTGGTGATAATGTAGCCATCGGCGGTCAGGATTACCCCGGAGCCGATGCCTCTTCCTTGCAGGCTTCTGCCCTGGATTTCAACCACCGAAGGCTGCGCTTTCCCAATGGCGTTGATCACCTGCTGCTGAAGGTCATCCGCGCTTGATGAGCTTGATGAGCCTGTTGTGATCGTTGTTGTGGTGCATCCAGCCAAAAGCACAACCCCAACAAGCGCCAGAATGAAGAAAGCGGCCCAACGTTTCTGGAAGGGCCTGAACGACTGAACAGGCATGATGGCACCTCTCAAAATAGTCGCCGTGATGCAGAGGAAATGTGGCGAGAACTATGCCACCAATGCCGCCCACTCCTGTATGATTCCGCCATCAGAGGAAGTAACCAGAACAACGCAGAGATCTTGAGATTGGGGGTGGCATACAAAGGGGTGATGGGAGTATCCTATGATTAGCGCAAAGAACCGGGCGGATGTGCCCCATCGCAGCCCATGCTCAAAGTGGAGCACCAGAGAACAGCCGCCTGGTTTTTCAAACTACGAGAAAACGAGGATACGAACCAATGGCCGAGCATTCATCGCGGAAAAAGCATGCTGAAGATCAGGAAAAAATAGACCGGATTCGTTCTGAATTGCCCGCTGTGCAAAAACAACTCTATATGAACACAGGCACGAACGGGCCGCTTCCCCGGCGCAGCCACGAGGCGCTGGTGCAGGCTGCCGAAGCGGAGCTTAATGAGGGCCGGGCGAGCCTGCCTGTCATTATGCGTATGTTCGAGTCGTTTGGCGTGGCGCGCGCGAAAATAGCAGCCATT
The DNA here is from genome assembly GCA_036557885.1 of Ktedonobacterales bacterium. Lineage (GTDB taxonomy): Bacteria > Chloroflexota > Ktedonobacteria > Ktedonobacterales > DATBGS01 > DATBGS01. Next base: position 26,979 of record DATBGS010000052.1, on the reverse strand, counting down.
CTGGGATGCGACCCGCTGGAGGTTGCCCTGACCCATAACACCACCGAGGGCATGAATATCGCCCTCATGGGTCTGGATTGGCAGAAGGGCGATGAACTGGTCACGGCCAACACCGAGCACCCTGGCATCCTTCACCCGGCCTATCTGCTCAGCACGCGCTACGGAGTCCGCCTGCGCATGACCGATATTGGCCTGCCGCACATTGACCCGCTGGAAGCGTTAAAGCAGGCGATTACGTCGCGCACCAGGGTGGTGTCGCTTTCGCATGTGTCCTGGGCTACCGGAATGACGCTGCCCATTCGGGAATTGGCCGAGATCACGCATCGCGCTGGCGCCCTGTTCATCTGCGATGCAGCGCAATCCTGTGGCATGGTGCCCTCGAATGTCTACGATCTCGGTGTAGATGCCTATGCCTGCTCCGGGCAGAAATGGCTGTGTGGACCCGATGGCACCGGCGCGCTCTTTGTGCGCAAAGATCGGCTGACTGATATTAAGCCAACCTATCTGGGCTACGCGGGCGTCAAACGCGGCATGGGCAGCCTCGAAGGGTACTTTGTGCCTTCGGATGGTGCCCAGCGTTTTGAAGCAGCAACCCTGTACCCGCCAGGTATTCGTGCTTTTATTACCAGTCTGACCTGGCTGCTTGAGGATGTTGGCCTGGAGTGGATTTATGATCGCGTGGCGACGCTGGGGCGCTATTGCCATCGCACCTTGCGCTCCATTGATGGCGTGACGATGCATTCCTCCAAAGAGAACCTGGCCGGACTGGTGCATTTTACGGTGGACGGGATGGCTCCGCCAGACGTATCAACAAAGCTGCGCGAGAAGAATATCATCATCCGAGAGCTGATGTCGCCAGCGGTGAATCGCGTCTCGCTTGGGTTCTACAACACGGTTGAAGAGATAGACCAACTGGCCGAGGCCATCGCTGCGTTGCGCCCTGATGACCAAGCCGCACTTGTAGCGCCAGATGCTGGTCGGCGCTCGAAGGGCGGGGCATAGCGCTGCTACATTTGCCCGAAACCAGGTAGCTTGCAGGCGGCTAAGAGCTGCTTCTGTGCTATAATAGAAGATGGATTGCCGCCAGACAGTGGCGGCAACTCCTGTGTTCTTTTCCCCTGCGCGTCTCGCGGGTGTGTTGTAGAAATGGTCTGGTGATTGGGTATCAACTATCAAACTCGTCAAGATATTCGTAATATCGCTATTATTGCGCACGTTGATCATGGCAAAACCACATTAGTTGATGGACTCCTCAAGCAAAGCCGTATTTTCCGCGAAAATCAGCACGTTGGCACGCTGATCATGGACTCCAACGAGCTTGAGCGCGAGCGTGGCATCACTATCCTGGCAAAAAATACTGCCGTCACCTACAAGGGCATCAAAATCAATATCATTGATACCCCTGGTCACGCGGACTTTGGCGGCGAGGTGGAGCGTGTCCTCAACATGGCCGATGGCTGTCTGCTGTTGATTGATGCCGTCGAGGGGCCGATGCCCCAGACACGCTTTGTGCTTCAGAGGGCATTTGAGCTAGGGCTGCGCCCCATTGTGGTCATCAACAAGATTGATCGCCGCGACGCCCGCCCTGAGCAGGTGCTGGCCTGGACCCAGGACTTATTTTTGGAACTGGCAACCAAAGACGAGCAGTTGGATTTTCCAGTGCTCTACGCGATTGCCCGCGAAGGGATTGCGCGGCTCAACCCCAACGACACCAATCAAGACCTTGGCCCGCTCTTTGAGGCCATCATCCACCATGTTCCGGCGCCCGTCATTGAGCAGGATGCCCCGTTCCAGATGCTCGTCACCACGCTGGATTACGACGATTACAAGGGCAAGTATGCCATTGGGCGCGTGCATCGCGGGAGCATCAAGCCTGGCATGACGTTGGCGCGCATTGACCGCGCAGGGGAGATGACCCGCCAGAAGGTGGTCCAGGTCTTTACCTATCAGGGACTGGGGCGGCTGGAAGTGGAAGAGGCGCAGGCTGGGGACATTGTGGCGCTGACTGGCATTGCCGACGCCAACATTGGCGAAACGCTGGCCGACATGGAGCAGCCCGAAGCACTGCCCACCATCGCCATTAACGAGCCAACGCTCAAAATGACGTTTGGCGTCAGCACCAGCCCCTTTGCCGGGCGAGAAGGCAAGTATTGCACGTCCCGCCAACTGCGCGCTCGCCTCTATCGGGAACTGGAAACCAACGTCAGCCTGCGCGTGGAGGATGGCGCCACCGCCGATGAGTTCATCGTTTCCGGGCGCGGCGAACTGCACCTGGCAATTCTGATCGAGACGATGCGCCGCGAGGGGTATGAGTTCCAGGTGTCGCGCCCAGAAGTCATCACCAAGGACGAGAACGGCACCGTCACAGAACCCGTTGAGCATCTCATCGTGGATTCACGTGAGCAATACATCGGGCCAATCAGCGAGAATCTGAGCAAGCGCCAGGCCAGGCTGACGAACATGCAGCATGATGGCAACGGCAACGTGCGCCTGGAATACGTCATCCCCACGCGCGGCTTGATTGGCTTCCGCAACGCTTTTCTGACATTGACGCAGGGCAACGGCGCGATGGCAAGCCTGCTGGTGGGCTACCAGCCCTGGTCTGGGCTGATTGGCAGCATACGTATGGGCGCGCTTGTCGCCTCCGAGCAAGGATTGGCCGTAACCTATGGCCTGAACAACGCCCAGGAGCGTGGCGATACCTTCATCGAGCCAGGCACGCCCGTCTACGAGGGCATGATTGTTGGGTTGAACAAACGCCCTGATGATCTGGTGGTCAACGTCTGCAAAGAGAAGAAGCAAACCAACGTGCGCTCGTCCACTTCGGATATTGCGGTGCGCCTGACGCCAGCGATCATTCTGAGCCTGGAGCAATCGCTGGACTTTATTAACAGCGATGAACTGGTGGAAGTCACACCCCAGACCATCCGGCTGCGCAAGCGCTACCTGACCCAGCAAGAGCGGGCGCGCATGCGCGAGGGCCAGCCGCTTGCGGGCACGCGAAACCAGCGCGCATAACCATCCGGCAGGTATGAGTGCTCCCGGCACGGAGGCCGGGGCTACAGGCGCTTGTAGCGCGGACTGCCGTGCCCCTGCTTTGAGGGGCGCCGTAAACAAGCAGACGCTTTTCCGCTCCAAGGCGAGAGGAAAAGAATCTTCCTGGGGGCAGCGCAAGTTGCTGCGAAACAATCAACAATACAACGTGGAGGCCAGCCAATGACAGAGCAAGAACGAATCGCGGAGTTGATCAAACGTTTGCGCGGCCTGTATCCCGATGCCAAGTGCTCGCTGGATTTCACCAATGCTCTTGAATTGCTGGTTGCCACCATCCTTGCCGGGCAATGCACCGATGAGCGCGTCAATCAGGTGGGCAAAACACTCTTTAAGAAATATCGCACCGCCCAGGACTACACGGCTGTTCCTTTGCAAGAACTGGAAACCGACCTCAAGCAAATCACCTTCTATCGCAACAAAGCCAGGCATATTCAGGAAGCCTGCACCATCCTGGTCAATCGCTATGGCGGCGAAGTGCCCAAAAACATGCGCGATCTGCTCAGCCTGCCTGGTGTGGCTCGCAAAACCGCCAACGTCGTCCTGGGCAATGCATATGGCATTGTGGAGGGCGTGATTGTGGACACGCACGCCGGGCGCATCTCGCAACGGCTAGGTCTGGTGAACAGCAGCGACCCGGTGCAAATTGAGCAGGTCTTGATGCGCAAGCTGCCCCGCGCCGATTGGCTGGATTACACGCACATGCTGATCTATCATGGGCGGGCCGTTTGCAAGGCGCCCAAGCCGCTCTGCGCCCAATGCACGCTGGTAGACCTCTGCCCAACCGGAACGGCATTGCTTGCCAACCCCGCGCCAGCCGCGCAAAGCGCCCCCAAAGCGAAAGCCGCCAAAACCAGCAAGGCGACAAAGTAAGCGAAGGGGTACTATCGCCTGGGGATTGATGTCGGCTAAAAACATCCGACGCTCACCAATGTGCTGAGCGTCGGATGAAAATACCTCACGGCTTCCCCACACAGGCCGTAACGAGTAAATAAAGCCTCAAGGCTCTGTTAGCGAGGCGGGCCAGGCAGCTAGGAGATCTGCTTCTCAACAGACTTAAAGAAGCTTTCCAGCATTGATTTTGCCGCTTGCTTTCCGGCAATGTTATCAGCGACTTTTAACGGCCCAGCGAGGGTAGCTTCAGCGTTATAGCTTACAGTGGTCTTTCCACCAGCATCGGCAAGGTCAATGCTGGCGCTGGCCTGGATGGAACCCCGATTCACACTCATTTTAAAATGAGATGGCTCTTGTTGCTCGGTGATCTGAAAGTACCCCACATAGGTGCCCTTAAGAACCAGGAAATTCACATCAACGACCACTTCCAATGTCTCCGGGTTGCCCCACTTTGCTTGTGTGCAGCCAGGGATGGCCTCTTTTAAGACATCAGCGTTGAGAAAAGCGGCGTAGACTTTCTTCCTGTCGGCTTTGAAATCGTGGGTCCCGTTGAATTCCATGAAAACTACTCCTCCTCAATCGTAAGTACCGATGCTCGCCTGTTCGCGCTTCTTCTGCAAACCATTCACCGGCAAAATGAACGAGCAAACAAGGGTTTGCCAGTCGAGATGGTATTATATAAACTCTTCAGCGTTCTGGCAAGAGCCTGGCAAGGAATATTCTGGAAGTTTACTCAGAGTTGGGAAGATAGTCCGGTTTGATTGTCTCTGGCAACTGCGGCCTCTATACTGAAGCCGCTATGAGGGTACTCTCCGCGCGAAAAACGAAAGAAGCAGCTCAGCCAGCCTCGTCATCGCCCATCCTACGCGCCAGGCGCGGCGTGGGCGCCGGGAGCATCGTCCTCCTGCTCTTTCTGGCGTATAGCTATTTCATCCCACGCGGGGCGATGTGGAACGCCGATACCCGCCTGTTCCTGGCCGCCAGCATAGTTGATCATGGCAGCCTCTCCATTGACCCCTATGCCCCCTACACCGGGGATATAGCCTCTTCTGGCGGCCACTACTACAGCGATAAAGCCCCTGGCAGTTCGCTGCTGGCTGTTCCCGTCTATGCCTTTGTCAAAGTCGTGCTCTATCGGGGGCAGACGAATTACGAGGATTTGCTGAGCACCGATGAGCAACAGCGCACCGATTTTCTTCCGCGCTATCTCATCACCCTTCTGCTGGTCAGCCTGCCCTCGGCGCTGCTTGGTGGGCTGTTCTTCAAGTTTCTGGTATACGTGGGGCTGGGACCGCGCGGGCGTCTGCTGCTCACGCTTGGCTATGGGCTGGGGACGATTGCTTTTGCCTTCTCCACTGTCTTCTTTGGACATCAGATCGCCGCGCTGCTGCTCTTTGCCGCCTTTTACCTGCTCTTTCAGGTGCGCCGGGGCGAACGCCCTGCCTGGCTCGTGCTGATTGCCGGGCTGTTGGCGGGCTACGCCATCATCACCGAATATCCCACCGCGCTGATCGCTGGCTGCCTGGCGTTCTATGTGTTCTTTCAGCCTGGCCTACAATTCTCTCAGCGCTGGCGCTTGCTGGCGTTCTTTGTGGCTGGCATGCTGCCCTCGCTGACCATTGCGGCGGTCTACAATACGCTGTGTTTTGGAGGCCCATTCAACCAGGGCTATGCCAATCTTGCCGGGCCAGAAATCTTTCGCGTCGGCCAATCTCAGGGCGTCCTGGGCATTACCTTTCCGCATCTTGAGGCGCTCTGGCAGACGACGTTTGGCCCCTATCGCGGCATCTTTTTGCTGTCGCCGTTCTTATTGCTGGCTGTGCCTGGTTTTGTTGTGCTGATGCGCCAGCGGCCCTGGCGCAGCGAGGCGCGGCTCTGGCTGGGCATCTGCGCCGTGTATTTCCTCTTCACCATCTCCTACTTTGCCTGGGATGGCGGCGCCAGCCTTGGCCCGCGCCATTTCGTGCCCGCGCTGCCCTATCTAGTCTTGCCCATCGCCTTTTTGGTCAAAGAGCGCCGCGCAATACGACCTCTGGCTGTGGCGCTCATCCTGTTGTCTGTCGTGCTCGTTGCGCTCTCGGTGGCTGTGTATCCGCTCAACGACCCCCTGTTTGATTCCCCGCTCACCCAACGGCTCCTCCCACTGCTCCTGGGCATCCAGCCGGACCCGCAGCATCTCAATCTTTCTGCGTCGCAGCTTTTGGCGACCTTTGGGCGCGAGGCCCCGCTGTTCCCTCACGCCCTGCTGGATAACAACTGGGGGCAGCTTTTCCACCTGCCGGGAATCTGGCAACTGCTGCCCCTCGTTCTCCTACAAAGCCTTATCCTGCTCCGCTTCTGGCGCAGTAGCCAGTGAGCGGTTCACTCCTTTTATGGTGTAGACGTTGCCGTGTCCGTTGGGACAGCCGTATTGGTTGGCGTCGGGCTGGGTGTGCTTGTGCTGGTTGGCGTCGGGCTAGGCGCGCTCGTGCCAGTAGCTGTTGGGCTGGGCATGGTGGTTGACGTAGCACTTGGTACAGTGGTAGGGGCAGGCGTGCTTGTACCTGTTGCTGGCGGCGGGTTTTGGGTGATTCCACGAGTCAGAGCATACACGCCCCCGGCTAACAGCGCAATGATCACAAGAGCAACCAGGAAAGGAATCCAGCGCGGGCGTGGTTGGTCGGGTATGGTCGTTTCTGAATCCGCAGGCAGCACCACAGGCGTCCGATCTGGCAGCCGATCAGTTCTTCTGGCCTTCCCCCCAGCGGCAGACGGCGATATGACAGGTGGCGGGTTGGATGTTACCCTGGACCCAGGCGAATCTATGGGTGTCGTCGGTGAGGGCAGCGTAGCGCGGAACGTCCGCGCCAGGTCTGCTGCGCTGCGATAGCGTTCATCCGGGTCTTTTGCCAGCGCTCGCAAAATAACATTTTCAGCGGCAACGGGCAGGTCTGGGCGAAACTGGCGAGGCGGCGGCGGCGGCTCACTCACATGCTTGGCAACCACAGCCATTGATTGCGGGGCCACAAAGGGCAGCCGCCCTGTTACCATATAAAAGAGCACCACGCCCAGGCTGTATACATCGCTGCGCGCATCCACCACCTTGCCCATTGCCTGCTCTGGAGGCATAAAATCGGGAGTGCCAACCACCCGCCCCATCGTGGTCAGATCCGATGGCTTAATGCCTTCTTCTTCAGCGGCAGCCTGGGCAATCTTGGCGATGCCAAAATCACCCAGCACCAGCCGCTTATCGGGATAGAGCAGCATATTTTGCGGCTTCACATCGCGGTGAATGACCCCACGCGAGTGCGCGTATTCAAGCGCCCCTGCGGCTTGTGACAGGAAGCCTGCTGCTTCCAATAAGGCCAGCGGGCCTTTGCGGACAACGCGATCACGCAGTGTGCCCCCAGAGACATAGGGCATCACCAGATAGGCCAGGTCTTCCTGTTCGCCATACTCGAAAACCGGCAGGATATTCGGATGCTCCAGCGCAGCAACGGCGTCTGCCTCGCGGCGAAAACGCTGCAAGAAGCGCTCGCGTCGGTGGGAATCGGGTAGCCAGGAAAGCATGAGTACCTTGACCGCCACCTGGCGATGTGGGCGTGATTGCTGGGCCAGATAGACGACGCCCATCCCTCCACGCCCGATGACGCGCTCAAGTGTGCAGGTTCCCAGCGTCGTTCCAAGCAATTCTTCTGGGGCACGCTGCGAGACACCACCATCTAATCCCATACATGTGTTCTCCGATCACCACTACAATATATGCGCGGCCTTGCGCTCTTTCGTTGCCCGCTCTTACCCTTGCATCCGCAAACGCCTTCTTCTGTGCTTTGCCAGCATGCTTCTTGCTACAGCACATCTTAATCATACTACGCTTGAGGACGAACGAAAAGCGCGGCGTTGTGTACGTTCTTCTTGTGAGCGTATGATAAGACACAGAGGAAGCAAGCGCACGGGCTGAAAAGTCACTAGCCTCTTGATCAAGCCATCCGTTATAATAAACAGCGCCGCGAACTACTCATCAGTCACAGGCTGTGCAGGCTGACCAATCAAACGATCTCGCCTAATAGAGGGAAGAGGCATGATACGAGCCGTTGGCTTAACGAAACATTTTGGAACGACCGTTGCCGTTGAGGGCCTGGACCTGGAAATTGCCGAGGGCGAAGCCTTTGGTTTGCTTGGTCCGAAGCGGGCGGGAAAGACCACCACTATACGCATGCTATCAACGCTCATGGCGCCAACTGGGGGTGAAGCCTGGATTGGTGATTTGCAGGTTGGCGTCAATGAGGCGACCAATGCACTTATTCGACGGAATATAGGCGTGCTTCCAGAAGTTCCTGGGCTGTATGAGCGCCTGAGCGCTGAACAAAACCTACGCATTTTTGCTGGCCTCTCTGGGCTGCGCAATGGGCCAACGCGGGTAAAACACTCTCTGCAAATGGTGGGTCTGTGGGACCAGCGCAATACTCCCGTTTCGAGCTTTTCCAGGGGCATGAAACAAAAGCTGTCATTGGCCCGCGCGCTGCTGCACAATCCGCGCGTGCTTTTGCTGGATGAGCCGACGCATGGGCTTGATCGGGAATCCGCGCAAGTGGTGCGCGACACCATTCAGCAATTGCGCTCGGAGGGCCTGACCATCTTGCTCTGCACGAATAATCATGTAGAAGCTGATTATCTGTGCGATGTGATCGCGGTGTTCCACCGGCAGCTTATCCACGTAGATACGCCGGAACATCTGCGCCAGGAACTGTGGGAGCCTCCGCAAATTACCTTTCGCATGCGTGGCCGCGCCGGGCCATATCAGCATCTCTTGAGCGAGCTTCCTTTTGTGCGCGATGTTGCCTCCTCTGAAGATTCTCTATTGGCCGCGCTCACGTCCGGCGCGGAAAAACATGAGGCGATAGCCGCAATGGTGCGCCGATTGGTGGAGGCTGGCGCTGATCTCTTTGAAGTTGGCGAGCTTACCTATTCCCTGGAGGATGCCTATCTGGTGCTGCTGGAAGGTGATGCTGGCGCGCAAATTCCGCCGGAGCCAGCCCGCCTGGAGCAATCCACCCCACCACCAACAGGCAGCAAATCAGGCGGGAGGCAACGCGGATGAGTGGGGAGTCATTCAATCGTGTCCTGGTTATTACCGTCAAAGAATGGCAAATCGCCTTCAAAAATCGCACCATTTTGCTGCTCATGCTGCTCATGCCGGTGCTGCTGATTGCGCTGCCGCTTCTCTTGCTGGCGTATGTGGGCACGATTTCTTCAAGCGCGGGAAACGGCAGCCTGGGCCTGGTTCTGAATAATCCATCGCTGGTCCAGCCGCAACTCTTTGAACTCTTTCAAGCAGCGTTAGCCAACCAATTTATGCTGCTGCTGCTCATCGTGGCCCTGCCGCTGCCAGCGGTCATTGCGGTGCAAAGCGTGGCGGAGGAAAAGCGTAGTCGCAGCTTTGAGCCATTGCTTACGACGCCCATCTCTCTTTCTGAATTGCTGGTGGGAAAAGTGCTGGCGGCGGCCCTCCCAGGCATTCTGAGTATCTGGCTGAGCTTTGTAGTCTACTGGCTGCTCGCGGGCTTGTTGGTGTTAAGCGATGCTGTCTTTAATAGCATTATCAATCTCACCTGGATACTGGCGATGGTCCTGGTTGGGCCGCTGCTGGCGTTGTTGAGCGCGTGTCTGGGTCTGTTGGTGAGCTTGCGCTCCAATGCTCCGCGCGCCTCTGGGCAACTGAGCTTGTTGGTCACGCTGCCCATTGTGCTGCTGTTCGTTGCCCAGGCACTGGGAGTGCCTGTGGTGAATCCGCTGATCATGCTCATTCTGGCGCTGATCAGTGGGGGGATTGATTTCTGGCTCTTTCGGCTTGCCAGGAGCTTCTTGCACCGCGAAACCTTGTTGACTGTTGAACAGCGTCCGGCCACCAGACCATGATTACCCAACCGGCATCCCCACGCTGCGCAGGAGCAGCGCGCGCAGCGTGGGGAAGGCGTGTTCCAGCGGCGCAGGATTGGGGAGCACCAGCCAGCGCAGCACAACCTCGTTGATGGCCCCAAACCAGGCATGCGCGGCAATTTCGGTGTCCATCGGTGCAATGACGCCTTCCGCCACTGCCAGATCAAGATAGCGCTGGATCATCCCGGCGAATTGCCCGCGCACTGCCATAATCTTCTCGTCAAATCCATGCCCCAGCCCTACCGCTTCCACCAGGAAAATCTTGCTCAGGCGCCGATGCCGCGAAAACTGCTCCAACACGGTGCTCAGCGCGGCGTCCACCTTGCCAGCGGCGGTGGGTTCGCGGGCAATCGCCAGGTCCACCGCGCCCATCAGTTTTGGCGCCAGCGCATCCAGCAGCGCCAGGAAGATGCCCTGCTTGCTGGGGAAATGGAAGTAAAAGCCGCCCTTGGAGGTATTGGACACGCGGATGATGTCATCCACCACCGCGCCATGATACCCCTTCTCAGCAAAGACCACCTCGGCAGCGTCCAGTATCCGCTGGCGCGTGGCCTCCTTGTCCCGCCCAGGGCGCTCCGGTGTGCCCAGGGCAGGCTCTCCAACTTCTGGCGGCTCGGCTTCCATAGCTGTTTTTCCTCATAAGCGAGTTGGCTACCGCTTGTAGCCCCGGCCACCGTGCCGGGGAATGGTAGCCCGGCACGGTGGCCGGGGCTACAAACAATACCGCCTCTGCATTCAAGCTGGTTTTGTCAGGCATCCTTAGCGCGGCACCACTGGCAGCAGCACGTACGAGGGATGCTGGCGAGTATGCAGAATGGTTTGCGTGGCCCGCCGCCCTTCCGCATCCACGCCAATCGCGTTGCCGGTGTTCAGGTTGCGGTCCCAGCGCGGGAAGTTGCTGCTGGTAATATCCAGGCGAATGCGATGCCCGGCCAGAAAGACGTTGCTGGTCGCCCAGAGATCAATCGTAAACTGATACGCCTGACCGGGCGTCAACAATTCGGGCACGTCCAGGCCATTGCGATAGCGGGCGCGGATGATGCCATCGGTCAGGTTGCGTGCAAAGCCATCAGGGTGCACATCCACCAGCCGCGCCACAAAATCGGTATCGGGGGCAGAGGACGACGCCCACAGCGTCACCGAGACGGGGCCAGTTACCTCCAGGTCTTGCTCCAGCGGCGCACTGGTGAAGACCAGCACGTCTTCGCGCTGCTCGATGGGTCGCTGGTCGCGTGGGCCTGAACGATACGTGGCGGGCATCAGCAGCGACCCGCCAAGCGTCGGCACCGGGTTCGCCGGGTCGTAGGTAAAGTGGTCAGCCGACTCGTCTTCTGGCGCCTTCTGGCTGAGCGACCCATCTCCATCCAGCGAGTTTGCCTGGCCGCTGCTGTGCAGATAGAAGGGTGTGGGCACCGCCCGCGACAGCGGCCACTCCTGCTCGTCGCGCCAGACATTCGCGCCCATTACAAACAGCTTCACTGGCGCTTCACGATCAACGCCGTTGTCCTGCCCCTTCAGCCAGCGATCAAACCAGCGCAGTTGCAGGCTCATAAAGTCTATCTGGAGATTGATCAGGGCCGCCGAGGAGCCGTACCCAAAGTACACATCGCCAACGGTGTGCCCTGGGGTGCTGTGCGACCAGGGGCCAATAATCAGCCGCGCCTGGCGTGCCGCTTCGGTGGCTCCCTGCACACGCATTTCCTGAAAGTTGCGCAGGGTTCCTGCCAGGAAAATGTCGTACCAGCCCCCGGCGTTATATGATGGCGCGTGGACCTTGTGATGGTGCCCCAGAATGGTCGAGGGCGCGGAATACGAGGGCACAAAGGGTTCCTTGACGCCATCAAAAAAGGATTCGCCCAGATTTGTGCGCTTGAACGGCTCGAACTCTTGCAGCGGCAGCGACCAGTAGCCTGTATCTACCAGCCGATCAATTTCCCCGGCCAGTGCTGCCATCTTGCCAAACGCCACGCGCGGGTCAGGATTGCCGCGCTCGCGGCGCAGCACGGTATCCAGCCCTGTTTCCAACAGCCACCCGGCTTGGATGCCCAACTCCAGCGCCCCGCCCCGGCTAAAGACGCCATCATGCGGCGTGGCCCAGGTCACGTAGGGGAACATCGCGGCCAGATGGGGCGGGTTTTGGATGGCCCCGGCCCATTGGGTGAACCCGAAATACGACGCGCCGTACATGCCCACCTTGCCAGTGCTTCCAGGCAAGGACGCCGCCCATTCCACGCTATCATAGCTGTCTGGTCCCTCATCGCGCAGCGGATACCAGTCGCCCTCAGAAGCGAATCGCCCGCGCGTATCCTGCACGACGACGATATAACCTTGGCGCGCCGCCTTCACCGGGTCCAGAATCGAGGTGCCCAGTGGAAAATCCTTGCCATAGGGCAGGCGCGTCAGCAGCACCGGATAGTCTCCTGCTGCGGCAGGACGATAGATATTTGAGCGCAGCGTCACCCCATCGCGCATCCTGGCTGGCACATCAAATTCTACGGTGACGGCTGGATTGCCTTGTGTTTCTGGCATATGTTTCTCCTTTGCGCGAGGCACCACTGATACATCAAAAATTATCGCCCTTGAGGGCGTTCAAGAGCAGCTTGAATCACGCCTGGTACTTGCTGAAACTGTGCCACGAATGCTTCTTCCTGGCCCGGCGGCACAGCCACCTGGAATTGATTGGTGGATGGTTTATAGCGCAGGGGTTTGCAACCAAGCGCTGTGATGCTCTGCGCCGCTTCATCGCGTGAAATCTCCAGAGCAAAGCCAAGCACAATCAGCCCTGGTATCTTCTGCGGTCCCTGAGCGCGCATCGGTCCTATCCCTGGCGGCGCGGCCATCTGCGATTTTGCCTGCTGCACCGTTTTTTGTGCCCGCTCAAAGAGGCGCGGAAGCTCTACCTGGCCGCGCGCAATCCATGCCCGGACACGTTTTTCCACCGGACGCGCCTCGCCCATATTTGCTGGAAGCTTTGGAGGAGGCTTGGGAACGGCTGGCGCGCGTGGCGTAGGCGAGGCGAAAGGGCCATGTTCCCACCAGTGTTTGAGCATGGCTTTGAAAGAGAGTTGCGCTGGTGGCGGAGGGGGCACGCCTTGCCGCTGAAAGTGTGAGAGTTCTGGCAGCCGTTGTGATTGCTCTCGCTGCTCGCGGAGCTTTTGCAATCGCTCGTGGCGGGCACGCTGTGCTGGATGCTCTGGCAGGCCAGGGCGCACTGGCTGCCTGGGTGATGGGTGTGGAACTGCTACATGAGGCAAAAAAGGATCAGATATTCGCGGTTGACCAGCAGGGAAAGGCGGCATGGGAGGCGCAGTTGTTGGCTCCTCCCAATCTGGTCCTGGCTGATTCAAATCAGGCGGTTCCTGGTTCATAAGGGATGCTCTTTACTCGTTGATATTCCTCGCCCTCACCTCAACCTCAACGAAGAAAGAAGAAAGTCTTTTCAAGCAATGCGACCGCCGCTGCGAGGGGCTGTTCCTTGTCAACGTTCCCCTCCACAACGGCGGTAGCACTATGCACTTCTCAGCATTCTGGACGAGCGCGGCGCCTTACGGATAGATGCCGCGCAACTGGGTGGCTTCCGCCACACGCGCAATAGCGACCATATTGGCAGCAACGCGCATATCGCACTTGTATTGCAGCGACTTGTCCAATACAGCTTTGAAGGCGCGCGACATGATTGTTTCGAGTTTGGCCGCAATCTCTTCATTGCTCCAGAAGAAGCTCTGCAAGTCCTGCACCCACTCGAAGTAGCTGACCGTGACCCCGCCAGCGTTCGCCAGAATATCGGGAATGACAAAGGTTCCACGCTTAAAGAATATTCTATCAGCTTCAGGCGTCGTTGGGCCATTGGCTGCCTCAGCGATAATCTTGGCCTGCACGTGCCCGGCATTTTCCTCAGTCAGCATGCCCTCGGTGGCCGCCGGAATCAGAATATCGCAGGGCACCTCCAACACCTCGCGCACTCCCACCGTCTGCGTTCCTGGGAAGCCAACCACTGTCCCCTGCTCTTGCTTAAAGAGCGAAACCTTTGCCGGGTCCAGTCCGGCTTCATTGTAAATGCCGCCCTGGGTATCGCTAACTGCCACAACCTTGCAGCCTTCTGCGTGCAGCAGCCGCGCTGCAATGGCGCCCGCGTTGCCATAGCCCTGAACCGCGACCCGCGACCCAGCAAGCGCTATCCCTAAATGTTCGGCAGCTTTCTTAGTGACGGAAACCACCCCGCTGGCGGTAGCGTCGTTGCGGCCTTCGCTTCCGCCAATTGCCAGCGGTTTCCCCGTAACTACCGCTGGAACCGAATAGCCCTGGTGCATTGAATAGGTATCCATAATCCAGGCCATCACCTGGGAATTAGTATTCACATCCGGGGCTGGAATATCGCTGGTTGGCCCAATAATAATGGCAATTTCGGTGGCATACCGCCGGGTCATACGCTCCAATTCGGCCAGGCTCATTTTTTTGGGGTCGCAGATAATGCCGCCTTTGGCGCCGCCATAGGGGATGCCAACCACTGCGCACTTCCAGGTCATCCACATTGCCAGGGCTTTGACCTCATCGTGCGTCACTTCCGGGCTATAGCGAATGCCACCCTTGGCTGGCCCACGATTGACATTGTGCTGGACCCGGTAGCCGGTAAACATTTGAATGGAGCCATCGTCCATCCTGACCGGGAAGTTTACAATCAGTTCGCGCTTGGGATAGCGCAGCACCAGGCGCATATCCTGGCTCAGGCCAAGCATCTCTGCTGCGGCATCAAATTGGGCAACTGCCATGTGATAGGGATTCAGAGGCGCTGGTTGGGGCACATCTTTGTGCATCGTTACATACCTTTCTGTACGTTTGGTTTGCGCAACACTGCGCAGATACTCGCAGGGATCGTACCGTCATAGAAGCTGTTGCTTTCCCAGGCTACCCTTCCCCTCTTTGCAATTTCTGCAAAAGCAGCGAGCGTACTAATGGGGGCTTGGCGCTGCCGCCACTGCGTTTCATTACCTGGCCCATTAGCCAGGTCACAGATGACTCTTTGCCCTTGCGATAGTCTTCCACTGCTTTTGGATTGGCCGCAATCACCTCCTCAACCATCCGCTCAAGCTCGCCCTGGTCGCTAAGCTGAGAGATTCCCTCTTTTTCCACAATTATTGTCGGCTGTTCGCCGCTGGCAAAGGATTTTTCGAGCACCTCTTTGGCCTGGCTGCCGCTGATGCGCTCCTGCGCGACCAGATCAACCAGCCCCGCCAATCCAGTTGGCGTGATGGGGCACCCGCTGATTTCTTTTCCCGCTGCATTCAGCAGCCGCGAAACATCACCCGTCAACCAGTTGGCAACGGCCTTGGCGCGTGCGCGCAAATCCCCCTGGCGAGCGTCAGCAACAGCCTGCTCAAAATAATCCGCCAATGCCCGCTCAGAAGTCAAGACCTCAGCATCATAGGCGCTCAAGCCATACTGCTCCATGAATCGCTGCCGTTTAGCTTCGGGAAGCTCCGGCATTTTCGCCCTCACGCCTTCAATCCATTCTTCACTCAAGACCAGCGGCGGCAGGTCTGGCTCTGGGAAATAGCGGTAGTCGTGCGCCTGCTCTTTGCTGCGCTGCGAGACGGTGATGCCTTTGCCTTCCACCCAGCCGCGTGTTTCCTGAACAATAGTACCGCCTTCGCGCAAGAGCGCAATTTGCCGGGCTGCTTCGTATTCCAGCGCCCGCTGCACTGCCTTGAACGAGTTCATATTTTTGACTTCAGCCTTGACGCCCAGCCGCGTTTCGCCCACTGGCCGCACCGAGACATTGGCATCGCAGCGCAGACTTCCCTCTTCCATACGCCCCGAAGATACGCCCAGATAGACCAGCGTGGTGCGCAGCTTTTGCAGGTAGAGCCGCGCTTCTTCTGCTGTGCGAATGTCTGGCTCGCTGACAATCTCAATCAGCGGCACGCCCGCGCGGTTCAGGTCCACCAGGCTAAAGCTGGTGCCGTCTGGTGCGGTGCGGTGCAGCAGCCGCCCGGTATCCTCCTCCAGATGGACGCGGTGAATGCCGATGCGCTTCTCGCCGTCCTTCAGATTGATGGTGAGATACCCGTTGCGGCTGAGCGGGATGTCGTATTGCGAGATTTGATAGCCCTTGGGCAGATCAGGGTAAAAGTAATTCTTGCGGTCAAACTTGGAGAAGGATGGAATCGAGCAGTTCAGTGCCAGGGCCGTCATCACTGTATACTCAACAGCCTGCTCATTGATAACGGGTAACACGCCTGGCATGCCCATGCAGATTGGGCAGTTGTGGGTATTGGGGGCGGCATCAGCATACAACGCGCTACAGCGACAAAACATCTTGCTTTTGGTTAAGAGCTGCGCGTGCACCTCCAGCCCAATCACCACTTCATAATCAGTCGCAGTGTGTATGGTCATAGGTTCCTTAGATGAGAAAATACGGCGTCTTGCTTTCAAGCATGACGGCGCAAGAATCGTTCGATACGGACCAGGCTCTCTTCCAACTTGTCCTCGGCGGTGCAATAGGCGCAGCGCACATAGCCTTCGCCTGCCTCACCAAAAGCGCTGCCTGGCACCACTGCAACGTGTTCCTCCAACAGCAGCTTCTCCGCAAACTCCTCCGAGGACATGCCGGTACGGGCAACGGATGGGAAGACATAGAACGCGCCTTTGGGCTGCCCACAGCTTAGCCCCAGGCGTTGAAATCCATCTACCATGATCTGCCGCCGCCTGGTATAACTCGCCCGCATTTGTTGCACATCGTCTTCGCCATGCAGCAAGGCTTCCAGCGCTGCCGTCTGGCTCATCGTCGAGGCGCACATGATGGCGTATTGATGAATCTTGAGCATGGCTTCCAGAATGGCCTGTGGCGCGGCCACATAGCCGATGCGCCAGCCAGTCATAGCGTAGGCTTTGCTGAAGCCATCGAGCAGAATTGTGCGCTCGCGCATGCCTGGCAGCGTTGCCAGGCAGGTATGCTGCGCGCCATAGGTCAGGCGGCTGTACACTTCATCCACGATCACCAGCAGATCGTGGCGCCGGATAACTTCAGCAATGGCTTCTAACTCGCTGCGCTCAATCATCGCGCCCGTTGGGTTATTCGGGTTGCCAAAGAGCACCACTTTGGTGCGGGGTGTGATTGCTGCTTCAATGGTTGCTGCCTTGACCTGAAAGCCATCTTCGGCGTAGGTGGGCACCGGAACGGGAACGCCTCCGGCAAAATGAATGCCTGCTTCATACGCGACGTAGCCGGGGTCGGGCGTGACGACCTCATCACCTGGGTCAACCAGCGCCCGCAGCGCGGCGTCCACGCCTTCGCTCACCCCAACCGAGACAAAAAGCTCGTGCAGGGGGTCATAGCGTATCCCATATAGGCGTTGCAGATGATTGGCGAGGGCTTCGCGCAGTGTCAGCGTGCCATAGTTGGAAGTGTAATGCGTCTCGTTTGCCTCAATCGAGGCAATTCCAGCGCGGCGGATGTGTTCAGGAGTGTCGAAATCAGGTTCACCGACGCCCAGCGAGATGATGTCAGGCATAGAAGCCGCAATATCAAAAAACTTGCGGATACCGGAGGGCTTCACCTTGCGCACACGCTCGGCTAACAGTTCTCGTTTGATGACCTGATCCATCGCGGGTTCCTCCTGTTTTGACGCTGCTGGGGAGTGGCTGTTTTGAATCGAGGAGCGAGTATTGCACAAGTTGTTCCCCAACCCAGCACCCGACCTGCCCCAATCATAGCACATTAGCCCATCGCTTTCAACGCAGAGGATATGCGCGTGGCTCTGCAAAAGGCGGCACGCGGGGTATTAAACCCCGCGTGCCGCCATCAATTCCGCTCCTGGTTAGGAGTGATTGTTCTATGCCACCGTGATGACCACTTTTCCCTGAGCGTGTCCAGTCTCCAGATACCGGAGCGCTTCAGGAGCCTCGCATAACGTGTACCGTCTCTTAATCACTGGCACGACTTTCCCCGCTTCCAGCAGCTCTTTTAACAGCGTTAAATCCTCCTGGTTGATTTTTGCAATCCCCATGAGGCCGATCTGCTTGTCCCCAAACCTGGACAGTATTGGCCCCATAATCATATGTTCAAACGTTCGCGCCAGAGCGGTAAAGCAGACAATGACGCCTCTTCCCCGAGGTTTCAATGCGCGCTTGTAAGCAGCCACCGAACGATTTCCTGCTGCATCAACAATCAGATCGTACTGTTTCCCTTGCCTGGTAAAATCAGCTTGAGTGTAATCAATAACGTGGTCGGCGCCAATGGAGCGTACCATCTCCACATTGCGTGTGCTACATACTCCAGTGACTTCCGCACCGAAGGCTTTGGCAAGCTGCACCGCAAACGAACCCACTCCACCGGATGCCCCATTCACTAGCACCTGCTGCCCTTCCTGGATTTGGCCTTTGTGTCGCAGACCCTGCAACGCGGTGATGGCCGCCACCGGGACAGCAGCAGCTTCCTCAAACGAGAGGTTGGCCGGTTTCAATACCAGCCTCTTTTCAGGAACAGCAGCATACTCGGCAAACCCACCTGCGTTTGCCCCAAATACCTCATCCCCAGGCTGAAACTGTGTGACGGCGCTGCCAATGGCTTCCACCCTTCCCGCCAGATCAGCACCAAGCCGAGGGTCTTTTGGTCGGCGCAGCCCTCCCCCCAGGCGGACCAGGAACGGCGTGCCGCGCATCTCATGCCAGTCCAGGGGATTAGCGGAGGCAGCATGCACTTTTACCAGGACTTGATTCTCCTTAGGGAGCGGTTTTTCCACCTCTTTGAACTCAAGCATATCCGGTGATCCGTAATGTGAGCAAACAATCGCTTTCATAGGTGCCTCCTTTTTTATCTACTCCATACATCGCGTCGCGTTAGAGAGCATAACCCTATGGCCGTCTTCACAACGAGACACGAAAGTGTTATTTGGAGTGTTGTTTTTAGGGGCATCAGGGCTGAGGAGTCTAAACCGCTGGTGCGCTGAATGGTTGGTGAGCAGTTCTTGAGGCCGTCTTTGTGGATAGGCTGTCGCTTCGACTATAACAGACCCAGTTCGCGGGCGCGCGCCACCGCTTCGGTGCGCCGTTGGACCTGGAGCTTGCCAAAGAGTTTCCGATTGTGCCCTTTCACCGTGTCCAGGGCAAGGAACAACCGCCCGCTAATCTCATCGTTGGAAAGTCCCTGCGCAATGAGGCGAAGGACTTCTAACTCGCGTTGGCTCAGTGGTTCCACAAGGGGCTGCGCTGAGGGCAGGGAAGAGGCTTCTTCACCTCTCTGGCGTTCTGCTGCAAAAACCGCAAGCAGCTTCCTGATAGAGTCCGGCATTCGCCCATGAGTGGCTGCCTCAGACAGCAGGCGCTCCATCGAGGTACCTTCGTCAACAAAAAGCCGGATGAAGCCGCCCGGCTCTGCCAGGTCCAGCGCGTCCAAGAGCACATGCACCGCCTGTTCCCTTTTGTCGTGCGCCTGGAGAGCCAAAGCCCTAAGCACCATCACCCGCAGCCGTTCGTCCTCCCACCCCTTTGTTTCCACTTGCTGGCGCCATCCCTCCAGCACCTCTAGCGCCGACGATGGGTTTCCCTGTGCCAGGTACACGCGGGCCTGGCTGGTAGGGAGTTTGTGTGTCTCTGCCAGATAAGCCGCCTCCGCCAGGTGGCCCTGGCGAAGCAGTGTCACCACCTGCGCGGAGGCAACGTCGGGGATACGATACACAAAGTTTTGCTGACGCGCTGTCTGGCTGGCCTGAGCCAGCAGTGCCGCAGCGCCAGCCACATCGCCCTGGGCGAGCTTCAGGCGGGCCAGAAATATCTCACACAGAATGAATCGGTCAATCACTTGGTCATACTGCTGCGCCAGCAGGAGGGCTTGTCGTCCGTGTGGTTCGGCGGCCTCCAGGTCGTTCCATTCATAGAGGATGCGGGCCAGGCCCAGGTGCGCCTCGTAGACGATCTGAACCGGATGATCGCCTGCCAATTGCAGAACATGTCGGTAGGTTTCGGCAGCCAGAGCGAGATGGTTGTCGGTTTCCTGGACATTGCCCAGGCCAATGGTTGCTAAGATGGAGGTGAAGACATCCCTGGATGTCTGGCTAAGTGCGATGGCTTCAGTATAGGCCCGCCGGGCTGCGGCACGATCTCCCTGGTAGAGGTAGGCAGTTCCCAGTGTCCAGTTCGCGTTAGCACGGAGAAAAAGATTATGGGGGGGCAGATACTCCAGGGCACGGCGTGATTCGGCAATCATCGCTTCTGCCTGGTACCGGGTGAGCGCCAGCGTTGCTCTGGCAGTGGCAATTTGTCCGATCAGGCTGCGGGTTGTGTCATCCTCCCTGGCACCTTGCAGGGCGGCTTCAGCAGCGTCGAGTTTCTCTTCTACCCCGGTGGTTTGACCGCTCACCAGCAGCAGCGCGGCATACCTCCACCACAGCGAGGGCCTTGCATCCAGCACTGCTTTGGGGAGCGTCCCCAGCCAGTTCAGGAGTATCATCACCGCGCCCCGCAAATGGAGGGGAATCCCCCGTCCATCTATCAAGCGTTCAGCACGCTCAACATCATTGGCCGCCGCCGCGTGCTGAAACGCTTCGATTTCCAGACCATGCTCTTCGTACCACTGGCTGGCGCGGATGTGCAATTCGGCCACCCCGTCCGGCGCGTCCTTTGCGGAGGAGGCGGCGCTCTGGCGCAGGCGCTGCCGCAGCAAATCAGCAAAAAGATGGTGATAGCGATACCACCTCCGCTCGTTGTCCAGGGGAACCAGGAACAGGTTAGCGTGCTCAAGATAGGCCAGGGTGGCTTCCCCAGAAGCCGAGGAGTCGAGCAAAACAGCATCACACAGGGGGCCGCAGAGACGTTCGAGGATGGAGGTGCGCAACAAAAATGCCCGGACACGTTCTGATTGCTTTTGAAGCACCTCTTCCACCAGATAGTCCATCACGAAATGGTGGCTGCCAGAAAACGAGGTAATGAAGCTGGCGGTATCTTGTTGGCCCTGCATGGAGATGGCGGCTAATTGCAGACCTGCAATCCAACCTTCGGTGCGGCTTTCCAGCGTGGCGATGTCTTCCGCTGAAAGCTGGAGGCCCATCACCTGGTTGAGAAAAACCGCCGCTTCCGAGGGAGTAAAACGCAAGTCTGCAATGCGCAGTTCAGTTAAGTGACCCCTGGCGCGCAGCCTGGCGAGGGGAAGAGGGGGGTCTTCACGAGTAGCGATGACCAGGTGCATCTGGGGCGGCAGATGACTGAGTAGAAAGGCCAGCGCCTGACCAACCGATTTCGCATCCAGAAGGTGATAATCGTCCAGGACAAGGATGAAGGAGTCTGAGAGAGCGGCAATGTCATTGAGCAGAGCCGTCAAAATTACTTCGGCGGGCGGGGGCTGAGGGGATTGAAGCATCCTCAACACCTTTTCCCCAACAGTCGCCGCAATGGTCTGCAACGCCGCCACAAAGTACGCCAGAAAGCGCGCGGGGTCGTTATCTGCTGCGTCCACTGACAGCCAGGCGGCTCTTCGCCCGCAGATGGCAAGCCATTCGCTGACGAGCGTCGTTTTCCCAAAGCCAGCAGGCGCAGAGATGAGCGTCAGTTTGCCGTGCAAGCCCTCGTTCAACTGCTCAATCAGACGGTGGCGGCTGACCACTTTCTGCCGAAGCGGAGGGATATACAGTTTTGTGGCGAGAATGGGCGTCAACATAGCTCAATTAAAAAAAGCATCTACCGCCGTCAACTCCCGGCGTCAGGAAAAGGGCTTTATGCCCGGAGAAAACAGAGGTTGTTGGATACGTTGACCATGCTCAGTTGAAGGAGAATGCCTCCAGGTACCTTGGCACCTCAATCGCTGTCCGGGTGATGATCAAGATTCCTCGCGCCTGAAAGACCTCAGCATATTCGGGATTTTCCAGCCCACAAAGGACGAGTGGAACCTGGTACTGGTGCTGC
Organism: Ktedonobacterales bacterium; assembly: GCA_036557885.1. GTDB lineage: Bacteria > Chloroflexota > Ktedonobacteria > Ktedonobacterales > DATBGS01 > DATBGS01. Next base: position 5,220 of record DATBGS010000052.1, on the reverse strand, counting down.
GCCAGTTGGCTGATGAGCAGGTTTTTGGTGTCGTGGTTGGTTACTGCGACTACGACGTGTGCCTGCTGGATTTTAGCTAGCTCAAGCGTCTCAGTCTCAGAACCATTGCCTCGAATGGTAGTTCCCTGGAAGTGGGAACCCAATCGCTCAAATTCCTCGTCGTTCGGCGCGATGATCGTGACCTGATAGCCCTGCTCATCCAGGAGCACGGCAAGCCATGCTCCGAGATGTCCAGCCCCCACAATAATAACTCGAATGCGCTCATGTGCTGGCATAGGCTCCTCCATTTCGGCTCCTGGCTGGCAGAGAATAAGCTCATGCTAAGGGAAAAGCAGGCGTATGTCAAGCGGCTGCCACCAGCAAACTGGACTGAGTGTCCCTGTGCTCATACAAAACGGAGCGGATTCGACCTGCTCCTTGATGATCAGATGCCCGGTACCAGGCTCGTGTGCTATGCCAATTGCTCCAGGATGAAATCACACAGCGCGCGGATGTGCTGTTCAGCAGGAACATACACTCCACCAGAGCGAAAGCCCCTGGAGGTCATGCCAAGCTGGGTCAGTTCGCACACCTCCCAATCCTGGCGATTCACGAGATCGAAGATGGCTACGGTGTCCTGCGGATCGAACCCTGGCGCGGCTATCGTTGTCGGGTGGAAGAGCCAATCGCAGACCACGCGGGTGCGGTCGGGGGCTTCTGGATGGAGCGTGAGCAGGACCAGGTGGTCATCGAGCAAGTTCAGCAGCACATTCGGCAGCACCACGATGCCATAGTAGCAGCGCAGGTCTGTGGGGAGGAGGCCCGGCAAGGGAGGGTGAGACGCTTTGCCGGTCAGGGAGAACGCTTCGACGCCCTCTGCCAGGCGTGCCGCATCGCCCTCGACATAGATCTGGCCCGATTTGAAGCTGGGGAGTAGGTCGCAGAATTCGGGATGCAGCGGCCCACAATGGTAGCATTCCATAAAATTCTCAAGCAGCAGCTTCCAGTTCGCCTTGACCTCATAGGTAATCGTTTTGCCAGGCTGCAACTCGCCTAGCCCATAGCGAGCAAAGGCGGCGTAATCCCCAAAGCGTTCCAGGATGGGCGCGTGGAGTTGAGCGGCGGCAGGAGCAGGCTCGTCAGCGAGGTTCAACCAGATCAGCCCCTCCCAGACCTCCAGCGCCACCGGCAGCAGTCCGAACGCCGTGCGGTCAAAGTGCTGCTCGTTTAGCACGTTGGGAGCGCCAATGAGCCGCCCATCCAGCCCATAGGTCCAGGCATGGTAGCGACACTGAAGTGCGCCCTTGAGGTGTCCCGATGGCTCTGCACATAAACGCGCACCGCGATGTCGACAGACATTGAGAAAGGCGCCGAGGCGCCCATCTCGCGCACGCATAACAATGATGCTTTCCTGCCCTACAGTGACCACCTGATAGGCGCCTGGGGAGGCGAGCGCATCGGCCCGCCCAACGCAGACCCACATGTGGCTAAAGATGCGCTCCAATTCTCGTGTATAGAGGGTGGGGTCATAATAGTAGCGGCCAGGGAGCGTGGAAACGAACGGGGATTCAGAACGCGCTCGTGTGGTCATGTGCTGCACCTCATGCGAACAGACGTTGAGACAGGCTGAGAGATGAGTATGGATAGTGTACCATGTAGGCAACACGTCAAGGAGTGGCTGCTACCAGGCGATGAACACTCGAGCCGCGAAAAAGTGACGAGCATCTCGCGTGCTTATTGGCCTAGCTGGACGCTGAGGCCCTCGGCAGACGCAGCCAGAAGGTGGACCCGGCTCCCGGTTGACTCTCCAGGCCCACTTGCCCGCCCTGGCGCTCGATGAGTTGCTTGCACAGGTAGAGGCCCAAGCCCAGCCCTCCTGCGGTGCTGCTCTGGGCATCGGCTCCCTGGCCTCGGCGAAACTGTTCCCAGATCTGGGGTTGTTCTTCCAGGGGAATGCCTGGCCCATAATCGCGCACTTCGAGGTATGCCATGCCCTCCTCGACGCCGAGGGTGACGGCGACCGGGCTTTCCGGCGGCGAATATTTCAGGGCGTTGGTCAGGTAATTGGTCACGACCTGGCCCACGCGCTCGGCGTCAGCATGCACTACAACCGCCTCCCCCCTGGGCAACCACAGGCCCACCTCCCGTTCCGGCCAGGCAGCGCGTTGTGCTTCTACTGCGTCCCTGACCACCGCAGCCAGATCACAGGGGCGCATCTGCAAGGTAAATTGCCCCCGCTGGAGTTGGGCGGCTTCCACCAGATCGCTGATGAGTCGCTCAAGCTGCCAGATGGGCGAGCGGAGGCGCTGAAGCATGTCCTCTAGAGGGCCGAGCCTGGGAGGGGGTATGTCTGCTCTTGTGTCAGGCAAGGCGTCTTCAGACACCAGCAAACGCGCTACTTTGCGCTGGGTCAGTTGGACCTGCCCCTTCAGGCTGGTCAAGGGGTTGCGTAGTTCGTGCCCAATCAGGCTCAAAAAGTCGCTCATCTGGCGGGCGGTTTCGTGCTCGGCCAGAGCACGGGCGCGGGCCTCTCCCCGCTCGCTTAGTAACCGCTTGCGTTCCACTACCAGCCCCACTAACTGGGCAGTAGCCCCCGCGAGGGCAATCTGTTGTTCTGTAAATGCCCGCTCGGTCTTGTCGGGATTGAAGACCACGATCCCAATCAGTTGGCCTCTCAGGAGCATGGGCGCGACAATAGCCTGGCGCACTTCAAAGGGGGCGGATTGTTCTTGATAGGGCGGTTGGGTGACATCCATCACCAGCGTCTCCCCGGCCATCAAGCGCGCGAGATGGGCCAGATTCATGGCCGTGTGCGACCAGGACGAGATGATGGAATGCAACTGCTCTTCCTGCGTGGGCGTATAGCCAACCGTTGCCAATACCTGCATCCCCAGGGTCTTGGGGTCCAGGGTAATGATGGTTGCTACCGGGCAGCCCAGCAGCGAACATGTCAGCTCAGCCAACCGTTGCCCAACCAGCGGCGAGCGGTGTTCCTCATGCTCCTCAGGTTGCTGCACCAGCACTTCCGCCATGTGCAGCAATGCCAGGAGCGCTGCTTGCGTCTGCTGCTCCAGCTGGCGCCGCTCGGTGTCATCATGGAGGACCACCACTGCCCCCATCACGCGGCCTGCCGCATCGGTGAGCGGCGCGCCTCTCAGACTCACATACACATCACGGCCATCCTGTCTCCGAAAGATCTGCTCCTCCGCTACGCGCTCTCCCCGCAGCAGCCGGAAGGTAGAAAACTGATCTGAAGGGATCTGTTGACCCTGCTCATCACGAAGGGACAGGGCGCGGAGTCGCTCCTGTGGGGCCATCGTATATAAGGCCGACCCGGCAGGCCAGCCTGACAGAGCCTCATAGGCCGGATTGGCACGCACCATCTGCCCCTCAGTCCCAAGGACGACCAGCCCTTCGTTGATCGAGGCAAAAATCGTCTCTAACTCCTGGGCGCGTGTCCGCAGCTCCTGTTCTAGCTTCTGCTGCTTGGTGATGTCATGGAAGACCAGGACAGCCCCGCTGACGTGGCCTGCTGTATCCGTCAGCGGCGCTCCTCGCATACTGACGTGCACCTCTCGACCATCCCTGCTCTGGAAGATTTGGTCCATCGTCACTGGTTCTCCCTGGAACACTTGAGCAATGGGCATCTGGTCAGGGGGAATAAGCTGGCCTTGCCCATCCTGGATCTGCAAGACCTGGTAGCGTTCCTCCGGGGGCATGGTATAATAGGCTGAATTGCTCGGCCAACCCACCAGGGTTTCATAGGCTGGATTGGCGCGCAGAATCTGCCCATCACCGCCAACGACGATTAGCCCCTCACTCATCGAGACAAAGATCGTCTCTAATTCCTGCACCTGCGCGCGCAGCGTCTCTTCCAGCCGCCTCCGTTTGGTGATGTCCTCCAATGTGGTAAAGACTCGATAGGGCGTGTTTTCCCCTGGCCGAAATTCGGGGAAAGCTGTCATCTGGAGCCAGCGATATGCTTGCTCCTTGAAATTAAAGACTCCCAGCACGTCGCTGATGGGCTGCCCTGTACGCAAGGCACGCGCTACCGGGCGAGCTTCCGGCGGATAGGGGGAGCCATCTTCATAGATCACCTGCCAGAGTGGATCAAATACGGTGTGCCGCTGGATCTCTTCCTGTGTCAACCCTGTTATGTGGAGCGCCGCCGGATTCGCAGAGAGAATCTCGCCGCTTTCCGAGTGATAGATCACTCCCTGCGCCATTCGCTCAAAAAGCTGACGATACTGTTGCTCGGACTGTCGTAGCGCCTCTTCGGCAGCTTTGCGCGCGCTGATGTCCTCGATCACGGCGATGCCATACTCTGGGGTGCCAGCCCGATCCCGCTTGAGAGAGGTCGTCAGATTGGCCCAGATCAGGCTGCCATCCTTGCGGAGATAGCGTTTCTCCAGGGTGTAAGTGGAGATTTCTCCAGCCAACAACCGCTCAAGCAACGCCAGATTGGTATCCAGGTCCGGGGAAAAGGTCAATTCCTGGAAGGTGTGACAGCGCAACTCCTCGGGGGCGTAGCCCAGAATCTCCGCGAACTTCTGGTTGACACGCAGCAACCGCCCATCACGCAGGCTTACGTGGGCGATGCCTACTGCCGCCTGCTCAAATGTGGCTTGAAACTCCTCCCGGCTGGCTTGCGCCTCTGCCCGCAGCTCCTGGAGCAGGGTGATGTCCGTCTCGACTCCCACCCACTCGCGCACCCTCCCCTCAGCATCCAGCACCGGATACGCCTGCACCCGCATCACCCGATACTGCCCATCTGCGCGTCGCGCCCGATGCTCGTGGCGGTAGGGCTGTCCACAGGTCAGTGCGGCTTTCCAGTCCGCCAGGGTCGCCTCCCGGTCGTCGGGGTGGAGGGCGGCTGTCCAGCCCTCGCCCTTTGCCTCATCAGGGGGTTGCCCGGTGAAGGCGCACCACGCACTGGCCTCCGTCAACTGCCCCGCCGCATCCATGATCCAGTACACCTGCCCAGCTGCCTGAGCCAGGGCATGAAAGCGCCCGGCACTCTGTGTGAGCGGATCACCATCCAGAGCCGACAGTCCCGTCGAAAAGGCGGGCACGCCAGGCGGGAGCGGCATCGGGTGGGCGGCATCCAGGTTCTTGGGCATGTTGACGCTCCTTGTTCTCTGCTGCTCAGACCAGCAGAGAGTGGTGCTTTTGGAGAGGGCTGCGCTCTGTTCGTTCCACGGTTGAGAGGTGCGTTTGTGGGTCACCTCTGCCCCCTATTGT
>DATBGS010000051.1:0-6816 GCA_036557885.1 Ktedonobacterales bacterium | reverse complement strand
TCCCCCCGCCCTCTGGACAAATGGGTCTGTTAAAATTCTCTTCTTGTGGATAACCTCGTGTCATAAACCGCCGCAATTCCCACCAGGCACCTATACCGCCAAAAAATCATGGCCTGCAAATGAAATGAGTGCTACTCTGGGATAAGGGGTGTCATTTCAGATTCCATTGAGTCCTCCTGGTTCGCTTACATAATTACTGATCCAAAGGGTGCTCCTAATAGGAGCACCCTTTGCGGGAAAGGGTGCTCCTATTAGGAGCACCCTTTGCATTCTCCTCAAAACTCCGAAAGATAGCGCTTCTCTGGGTCGGAAGGCGGGGGCGGCCCTTTGCGCGGAGGCGCCCCCAACTGCGCCAGTTTTTCCTCGACTAGATCGTCGAGCGCGTCCATCATCGTTTGTTCTGTGAGTGCGGCCAGCAGCTTCAGCCGTTTCAATGTCTGCCGTCTCAGTTTCAAGGTAGTAATATCCATAGGGATACTATACCACGACCTGTGCTTGCCGTTGTCAAGTAAAAAGGCGAAGATAGCCCAAATGTCCCCCGTGCTGGCGGCATATGGTTTTGTGACGCCTTTCCATCAGAAAGTTATCCACAATTATGCAAGGCTTCTTGACGAAAGATGTGCTGATTGTGGATAACTTTTTGTGGATAACGCTGAAGCGGCTGCACAGACTGGACATCTTGCGCATTTCTTGGTACAATTTGCCTGTCAAGGGATTTGTGGTATACTGGGGAGCATGGAGCCGTAGTTCCTGGAGAGGTTGAGAAAGAGTATGGGAGTTGCCATTAAAAAGCTCTCGTCGCCAGAGCTAGTGCAGCAAATGGAAGCGAGCATGCTTGCCTATCATATGCTGATGGGACGGGGGTCGCGGGCAGAGGAGTATCGTACTCCCCAGGTGCATCTGATGGTGAGCGGCGCGCCCGATAGTATTTTTAATGGAGTGTTGCGGGCTGCTATTCCACCAGAGCAGGCGGACGAGACAATCGAGAAGATTATTGGCCGGTTCCGCGCGTACAAGGTGACGGGAAGCTGGCATGTTGGCCCTTCCAGCCGTCCGCTCGATCTGGGCGAGCGCTTGCTGGCGCGTGGCTTTCGGCATATTGGTGATCGGTCTGGGATGGCGATGGCGATTCCGCCAGCCTCGCGGCGGCTGCTGATTCCAGATGGCGTGACGATTCGGCTGGCAAGTTCGCTGCGTGATATAGATCGTTGGATGTCGGTATTTCGGCAGGTGTCGGGACTCTCGCTCTATCAGCACGCCTGGTATTTAGGGCGCTATCGCAAGCTGGAGTATCCGCGTTACAGCGTGCTTCAGGTGCTGGCAGAGTTGGATGAAGAGGCGGTGGGAACGGCGGCGGTGTTCCTCTTTGGGGAAGTGGCGGTGCTGTCCGATATTACGGTCTTGCCAGCGGCGCGGCGCAAAGGGATTGGCAGCGCGCTTACGCGCTTCACGCTGCGCGAGGCACGCATGCACCAGTTTCAGATCGGGGCGCTGCGCGCGCCAGAGTCGGCGGTGCCGTTTTTCCAGCAAGTTGGTTTTCAGGAATACTGCACGTTTAACCTCTATGAATGGCCGCTGAAGAAGCGCTGAGATTTGTCGCTTACCCTCTTATTTTTCGCTGGAATGTTTTCTCATGTGGCAAGCCCTCAAAGCCGCCTGGAAGCAGGCGCAAGAACAGGCGCGAATGGCAATGTCTTCCCCCATTTCTGCCAAAAACAATCCTGATGTCGCCGCCTATCGTGATGAAGTGCTTTCGCTGTTCCCCTACACCCAGGAAGCCAAAGTCTGGCTGAGTACCCAGGTGGATTTCGAGGTGGAGAACCTGGGCCACACGCGCGGCGGGGGCTTCTGGATGCCCGACCAGAACAAGGTCTTTCTGTACAGCGCCCAATACGAGGCGGCGATTCACGAGTTGGCGCATGCGTGGTGGCACTACCGCCGGGAAGGGCAGGAAGATGCCATGATTGCCGTGACCATCCGGCTTTCGGAGGAGCGCGACCCACGCTATGAGCGCATGCACAAGCTGGCCTCTGGCTACATTCACGGCATCAAGGAACAAAACTGGCCGGGGATGCTGGTTGATCGCAATGATTGGGAGATGTACGCCGGACTCGCCAGCGGCATGATGGCCGATATGCGTTTGATTCCGCCCTATGTGCGCCCCTTTTACGATGGGATGTATGTGCTGCTCCCCGATGATGCCCCGTCGCCTGCGGCTCTGGCCCCCCATAATTAGCACCCTGCCCTGCGCGTGGCCCGCCACATGCAACGCTTTTGCTCTGGAGAATGTTTGTCCTCGCTCTCTGCTACAAGGAGCACTCCATGAGCAAGAAAACGATTTTGTGGCTCACCTTGATCGGTATTGTACTGGCGATTATCGGCGCGGTGCTCGTTGTGCCCGTTGGGGCAAGCGCATTGCAACAATGCACGCAAGAACAGATTAACAACGGCACCTGCCAGCCCACCCTTTCGTCAGATGCTACCACAAGGCTTGGTATTGGCATTGTGCTGTTGGGTATTTCGGCGCTTCTGCATCTGATTGCCTGGATTGGCGCGTTGGTCAGGTCGGCCAGGATGGGTTCGTGGGCGTGGTTTGTGGTGGTGCTGCTCATCAGCGAACTGGGCCTGATTCTGTACGCGCTGTTCGCCCCGCGAGATCGTCCCAAGCTGCCAGCAGGCTATGTACCTGCGGCTGGCGCGCCGGGGTATCCGCCTCCTATCAGCCAACCCGGATATACGCCGCCGGGGACGCCGCCACCGTACAACTACCCGCCACCAAACTATCCATCATATGACTATCCCCCGCCTGGGACGAATTACCCGCAGCAGGGTTCTGGCTATCCGCCCAACGCGCCCACTGTCCCAGGCTAGCTAGCAGGGCAGGTATACAGGATGGGCATGGATGTTGCGCCTGACTTCGGAGAAGAAACCAGCTTTCGACTGTTCCACGTGAAACATCCTGGGAGGATCAAGAGCCATGCCGATAGATCGCCGTGCACAGAGGTTACTGGACGAATACGCGGGGTTTGGTGTTCCACCGCTCGCCACGCTTTCGCCGCAAGAAGCGCGCAAACAACCCACGCTGGATGACGCCATCAAGGTGATGCTCCAGAAAGAGGGCGAACCTGTCACGCCGGAACCTGTGGGGAGCTTTGAAGATATGACCCTTCCGGGCAAGGAGATTCCAGTACGCATCTACCAGCCAGGGAGCCAGGGGCCGTACCCGGTGCTGGTGTACTTTCATGGCGGTGGCTGGGTGCTGGGCAGCCCGGCTTTCTGCGATGCAGCGTGCCGCGCGCTGACCAATCTGGCGCAGTGCATCGTCGTGTCGGTGGACTATCGCCTGGCGCCGGAGCATCCCTTTCCGGCGGCGGTGGATGACGCCTTCGATACGCTGCAATGGGTGCTGGAGAACGCTCCGAGCATTGGCGGCGACCCGCAGCGCGTGGCAGTGGGCGGCGAGAGCGCAGGAGGCAATCTGGCGACAGTTGCCACACTGCGGGCGCGCGACGAGGGGAAGCCGCTGCCCATCTATCAGGTATTGGTATACCCGGTGCTTAATTACGCCTTCGACACGCCAAGTTATACAGAAAACGCCGATGCCAGGCCGCTTTCCAGAGAAAGCATGCGCTGGTTCTGGAAGCACTATCTGCCGAATGAGGAGGCGGGTACGCACCCCTATGCCTCGCCGCTGCGAGCGGAAAGCCTGGCTGGTTTGCCGCCAGCGCTGGTGATTACGGCAGAGTACGACCCCCTGCGCGATGAGGGCGAGGCATACGCGCAGCGCCTCTCTGAGGCCGGGGTGCCAGTCGTCCTGAGCCGCTACAAAGACATGACGCATCAGTTCTTTGCCATGCTTCCAGTGGTGGAAGATGCCCACAAAGCGGTGCTTGAGGTGGCGGCAGGGCTGCGCTCGGCCTTTAGCCGCGAGCCGCAGGCAACCCAGGCGCAGCGGCCAGAGGGCGCAAAAGTGGCTGACTGGGGCGTGCTGGCAGAGACACCCTCTGGCATGGGAAGCGAGGCAGAAGCCCCAGGCTTCCAACCGGTGAAAGAGGGCGAACTGGTGCCCGGCGTTGGCGAGATGGCGGGCACGCCGCATCTGGCGGGGAGCGCGCAGGCAGTGGGCCACCCGGAAATGTTTATTGGGATGGCGGTGGTTGGGTCGGATGGCACGCCGCTTGGACAGGTGATAGCGGTGTATGAGCATGGGGTGCTGGTTGAACGCCATATGCAGCGCGATTTAATCGTGCCGTTTGAGGCGCTGTCTCTGCAAGGCGGGCAGGGCATCTTGAGCCTGCCTGCTGACCAGGCCGACGCGCCGGGCTGGGGCGCGTCCTCTGTGATGTAGAGCGGCTGGTGCTTGTAGCCCCGCCGACCCTGGCGGGGCACTGCCCGGCACAGTGGCCGGGGCTACGCGCGGGCTTGCCGCAGCTAGCCTTTTTGCCTGGCGCGTGGTAAGCTATGGATGTGAGCATGGCAATGGAGCCATGCTGTAAGAGGCAAGCCCTCGGTTAGACTACGATGTGAGTAGTAATAGGGAGTCGTGTATGGCTGTGACAAAAGGCCCGAAGACCGGGCCGTTATCCAGAACACCACTCGGCACTTCTTCAGAATCCACCCATTCCACTATGGACGGTGTTCCCTTCCAACCCTCTCAAACTGTTTCGCCCGCTGCGCTTTCTCCCCAGGCACCCTCCGCCAGCGCTGCCGCGCTTGCGCAGCGGAAACAGATTGCGCAGATGCGCGCTGAGATGACGGCGCGTTATCGGCCATTGGTCGCCAGCGGTGCCGCGCCCATCCGGGTAATGGCGCGGATGGTCAAGGAATTGCAGCAGGCGTGCCACAAGCTGGGGATGCCCGAAGAGATGATCGCCAGCGAGATTGCTGACCGCACAATAGGTGATGTGGACCTGCGCAAGGTGACAGAGCACGACGGCTCAACCGATTTCTCTACGCTGGCTGATGAGTTTGGCGTCGCCTTGCCGGGTGAGTTGGTGCATGGGCGCGCGGCGACGGGCGAAACGTATCTCTGGCTGCGGCAGCGCATGATGGAAAATGAGCGGGCGCTGCTGGAGCAGGGCATTGACCTGCGCATTTATGACATCTTTGGCGTGGGCAATCCCATGCTGCGCGGCTGGTTGGCGGACGAGATGGCAACCTGGGGCATTGCGCTGCCTCCAGAGCAGTTGTTTCTCTCGATTGGCGCAATGGATGGCGTGGACAAGTCGCTGCGCGGCCTGCTCTATCATCTGCGCTCGCTGAGCCATCAGGCTCCGGCCATCCTCTTCCCGGCGCCGGGGTTCAATGTCCCCGAATGGCAGGCCAGGCAGCATGGCTTCCGGCTGCATCGCGTGATGACACGCGCCGAAGATGGGTATAAGCTGACGGCGGCGCAGCTTGCCGAGGCGCTGGAGCAGGCGCCTGATCTGCATCTGCTCTATCTGACCATCAGCAATAATCCAACGGCCTTTGCCTTTACCAGCGAGGAGTTGGCGGCGCTTTACGATGTGGTGCTGGCGGCGGTGCGCGGCGGGCGCGACCTGCGGGTGCTGGCGGACCTGGCCTATGTGGGCACCGGAGAGCCAGCGGAAGATCACGAGCGCATGCGCGCCTTTGCGCGCCCGGAGGTGCTGAAACAAACGGTCTTTGTCAGCAGCCTTTCCAAGACGCATTCGCTGACGGGCGAGCGCATGGGCTGGGTGACGGTTGGAGATGCGGCGCTGGCGCAGCAGGTGACGCCTGCCTGGACTAACAGCACGGCCTCGCTGCCTGGCGAGTGGCAACTGCGCTTTATGGCGTATCTGGACCTGTTCCGCGAGCGCCCCTGGCTGGAGCAAAAGCTGCACGCGCTCTACGCGCTGCGGCGCGCGCAGTTGCAGGAGCAACTGCGCCACCTGGATGAGACGCACCATCTGTTTGCGCGTATCAACCTGGACGACCACACGACGGTCTATAACTGGAGCGAGCTGCGGCCTGGGGAAGATGTCTTCTCGTTCTTTGAGAAGACCGGCATTGCCGGGGTGCCTGGCTCTGGCTTTGGCTACAGCGATGCTTACGTGCGCCTTTCGGTAGGAGTCGTTCCAGCACTGTGAAACACTGTTTCACGTGAAACCACACGGCACGGTTGCTTTGCCGCGCGCCCTCTGGCAGGAGCGCCAGCACTCCCAGAGGACACGCGGCAGCGCCCGCCTACTCCGTTTGCAGGCGGTGTAGCTGCATCCGCACCTCCTGCTGCTCCTCCCGCAGACGCATCAATCGCTGCTTGCTCTCATCGCGCTCTCTTGTCCCCCACGCGCTGCTTGCCATTCGGCAATATGCCTGATTGCATTCCTTCGTCAGCGTCTCCAGCGCCGCCCGTAACTCCTGCTCTCGGTTGTCCGCTTCTCTGCCCGTCGCCTCCTCACTCTCTTCCTCTGCCTCTTCTTCCTCCGCTTCCCTCTGTTCCTGAGAACACGACAGTTCGATCTGGTCTAGCTGCGCGTGGATGTCTCTGGCGCTCCTCTTTTCGCTCGCCTCGAATGGGTCAGGCGGAGGCGGGGCCGAGGACATCACAGGCCCCAGCGGAGGAAAGTTCGCAGGGTCATACGGAGGGCTGACCCGCGCGGGCAGGGGAGTTCTGCGCTCCAGCCGGGGAGGTTGCCATGCCAGCTTTGGCTTCGCGGGCCAGGGTGGGCGGGCAGCGCGAGCCTCTTTCGGCGCGGCATCCAGCAGGAAATACGAGGAGGTCGCTTGCGCTCCATAGGGGCCGGTGTGCTTGAAAACGGCGACAAAGCCCTTGCTGACCAGTTCCTTGAGCGCCTCGCTGATCTGGCCGAT
>DATBGS010000050.1:0-73254 GCA_036557885.1 Ktedonobacterales bacterium | reverse complement strand
TTGCGGGCCGGGCTGCGCGGGCGCGGCAGCATCCGGGCGAAATTGTTGCACAGCGCGGCCCAGCGCCTGGGCGCTCTGGAAGCGGCGATCCGGGTCTTTTGCCAGCGCCGTCTTGAGGATTTCCACCAGTTCTGCGGGGATGGCGGGGTTACTGAGGCGCGGGTCAGGCAGCGGCTCGTTGGTATGCCGCATGATGACCTGAAACGGCGTGCTGCCGGAATACGGGACGAGGCCCGTGATAAGCTGATAGAGCATGATGCCCAGGCTGTAGATGTCGCTGCGGGCATCAGCCTTGCCCAAGGCTTGCTCTGGCGCCATATATTCAACAGTGCCAATGCCCGCGCCCGTTGCAGTGAGATGCTCGCTTTCGGCGCTGTCGCGGGCAATGCCAAAGTCGGCCAGCAGCACATGTGTCTTGCGCTGCATCAGCACGTTTTGCGGCTTCAGGTCGCGGTGGACAATGCCCTGCTCGTGGGCATATTGCACGGCGTCGCAGAGTTGCGTAAAGATCGGGATAACCTCTGCCGGGGGCAGCGGGCCGTTGCGCTGTTTCATCATATCGCGCAGCGTGCCCTCGCGCGCCAGCGGCATCACCAGATACAGCACTTCATCCTGCTCGCCAAACTCAATCAGCGGCAAGATATTGGGGTGCGAAAGCCGGGAAATGGCCTGCGCTTCACGCAAAAAGCGCGTTCTGAACGACTCATTTTCGCTGTAGCCCGCGCGAATGACCTTGATTGCCACTTCGCGGCCAAAAGCGGTGGTTTGCCTGGCGCGATAGACCTCCGCCATGCCCCCGCCACCAATGCGTTCCAGGAGTTCATACGCACCCAGTTTGGTGCCTTCTAAACCTGCCATGCCTGTTTGCTCCTCCTGCCTGCGGCAGAGGGAACCACCTCCGCCCCTGGGCCTGTTCGCGGTACTCAGGGAATCTCATATGATGATAGCTTGCTGTCTGGCGCAGCATATCTGCAACCTACCCAAAATACCAGACGAACAAGAGGGGGCATGATCACTGCGCTGGGCGTTTCTGTGAGGCATCTCACAGAGGGCTGGTGAATGGTTAGCGTCTTAGCCCCCTGTGAGCAGGTAGAATGCTTGTTGGCAAGGGAGAGGGATTGGGTGTCAGGCTGACTGGCCCGCGATATATTCCATGCGCCTCGCCGTCTCTTTGGCTAGCTCCGCGCTGTGCAGCCGCGCCACCAGATGCAGGGCCATATCAATGCCCGCGCTGATGCCCGCCGAGGTGACGATGGCCCCTTCATCCAGAAAGCGCACATCCTCCAGCACCGTCGCGTTGGGGAGCGAGTGGCGCAGGCGCTCGATGCTGGCCCAATGCGTGGTCACACGGTGGCCCTCCAGCAACCCCGCCCGCCCAAGCAGGAACGCGCCGGTGCACACGGAGGTGATCAACTGCGCGTGGGCGGCCTGGCTGCGAATCCAATCAATGAGTTGCTTGTTTTCGACCTCGCGGCGCGTGCCCCAGCCGCCAGGCACAATCAACAGGTGAATCAATGGATGGTCATACACGGTGTAGTCGGGCTGCACCTTGAGGCCGCCCGCGCAGCGCACCAGCCCCGCATGCTCCGCCAGCGTAAAAACGGTGAAGGGTGAGTTGCTGTCCGTTTCGCTGGCGGTTTTGGCGGCCACCGAAAACACCTCAAACGGCCCGGCAAAATCCAGCACCTCAACATCCTCAAACAGCAAAATGCCAACGTTCATATGCTCTCTTCCTTTGCTGCTCTATCCGTGTCCTCGCCGATGAGTGGGACGCTTGTAGCCCCGCCGTCCCTGGCGGGGAACGTTCCCCGCCAGGGACGGCGGGGCTACAGGCATCTGCTAGTCTAATTGCGCCGCCAGCGTCTCTGGCTCGGTGACGGGCGCCTGGCAGGTGAAATTCTGGCAAACATACGCGGTGGCTTTGCCCGCGCGCTGGGGGCGCTCCTGCAAGAGCGGGATGGCTGCCTGCGCGGTGGTATCCTCTGGCGTGGCCGAGGCCAGCACCAGATTGGGCCGGAAGGCGCGGTTGACGACACCCAGCAAGGCTTGCGTCTCTGGCGCGGCAGGGTCGCCAATGATCGCCACTTCCCGCGCGGGGCCGATCAAGAAGTCTAGATCAAGCAAACCCTGGCTCAGCGCGCTGGGATGCTCGGCCATTGCCGGAGCCAACGGGCGCAGGATGGTGACGGCGCGTTCGCGGTACGCATCTTCGCCGGTGAAGGCGGCCAGATGCAGCAGCAACTCAACGGCCATGCTGTTGCCGGAAGGCGTGGCGTTGTCGGTCAGTTCCTTGGGCCGCCCGATCAGCGCTTCGTGATCGTGGCCGGTGCTGAAGAAGCCACCGTCTTCGTCATCCCAGAACAGCCGAATCATCGCATCAGCCAGCCGCCGCGCCTCAGTAAACCAGCGCGTGTCAAACGTGGCCTCATAGACGGCCAGCAGCGCCATGCCCAGGCTGGCGTAATCCTCCAGATAGGCGTTGAGTTTGGCCTGCCCGTCGCGGTAGGTGCGCAGCAGGCGCCCGTTTGCGTCCTGCATGTGGCTGAGCAGAAAGTCGGCGTTGCGCTCGGCGGCGGCGCGATAGTCGGCGCGGTCCAACGCGCGGGCGGCCTCAGCAAAGCTGCGCAGCATCAGCCCGTTCCAGGCGGTGAGGATTTTGTCGTCGCGGGCGGGCCAGACGCGCCTGGCGCGCACTTCGTAGAGTTCGCGGCGCCCCCGCGCCAGCGCGTTTCTGAGCGTTGCATCGCTGACTTTAAGCTGCTTGGCAATCTCTTTCACGGTATGGTCTACGTGCAGGATGTTTTTGTGCTCGAAGTTGCCCTGCGGCGTCACGTCGTAATAGGCGCAAAAGAGCTTGCTATCTCTCTCGCCCAGCACGGCGGTGATCTCGTCGGGCGTCCAGATGTAGAACTTGCCCTCTTCGCCTTCGCTGTCGGCGTCCTGCGTGGAATAGAAGCCACCCTCCGGGCTGGTCATCTCGCGCAAGACGTAATCCAGTGTTTCTTCGGTGACGCGCCGATAGAAGGTGTTGCCCGTGACCTGCCAGGCGTGCAGATAGACGCGGCTGAGCAGGGCGTTGTCGTAGAGCATCTTCTCGAAGTGGGGCACCAGCCAGCGCGTATCCACTGAGTAGCGATGGAAGCCGCCGCCCAGGTGGTCGTAGATGCCGCCTTGCGCCATCTTTTGCAGGGTGAATTCGACCATCTCCAGATCAGAAAACTCGCCAGTCATATTTTGACCGGCGCGTCTAATTTCTGACTCGTCAGTCATTTTCTGACTCACCAGTCTAATTTCTGACTCAGGAGTCATATTTTGACTGACGAGTTTTATAGCACGCAAGTGATGTTGCAGCAAGACATCCAGCGTCATGGGGTGCGGAAACTTGGGTGCGCGCCCAAAGCCGCCATCCACGCGATCAAAAATGCCCGCCAGCTTTTCTGTCGCCTGGTCCAGGATGGCCGGGTCAAGTTCGCCTGCCTCCACGACGCGCCGGACGGGGACCATCTGGCCCAGCCGCACGCGCCTGCTGTAGAAGTCGCGGAACTGCTCGGCGGTTTCGTTCACTTTGTCGCGCTCGTTGCGGTAGAAGTCGCTGATGCGCTGAAGGACTTTGGGGAAGCCGGGCATGCCGTAGCGGTCTTTGGGCGGGAAGTAGGTGCCGGCGTAGAAAGGCAGCCCTTCCGGGGTAAGGAAGACAGTCATGGGCCAGCCACCGCCGCCGGTCATGGCCTGCACTGCCTCCATATACAAGCTATCTATGTCCGGGCGCTCCTCGCGGTCCACTTTGATATTAATGAAGTTATCGTTCATTAGCTGGGCTGTGGCTTCATCCTCAAAGCTCTCAGCAGCCAGGCGGTGACACCAATGGCACGCATTATACCCCACGCTTAGTAGTATTGGCTTATCTTCTGTTTTTGCGCGTTGGAGTGCTTCCTCTCCCCAGGCATACCAATCCACAGGATTATGGGCATGCTCAAGAAGGTAGGGGCTGGTTTCATGAATCAGCCGGTTGGTATGTCTAGGGGTATCATTCATGTTCTGGTGGCTCACTTGGTTTTCTCCATGTCCAGCCCTGGTAATGGTGCTCTATAAGGCGGGGCTTCCGCCGATTTGATGGCTCAGGTAGATTGCTTATCAGAAGCGCCCTCCAGTTGCTCGGAAAAGGCGCGCAAGAGATGATGAAAATTGGGGAAAAGCACCCGCGAGGGGCCGCACTCATGATCCCAGTCAATAATCTGGCCGACAACTCCTCCTGGTGCCGGGGCCATATCCAGGCAAGTAAGATTCCCCGCATTATCCATTGCAAGGGGAATCCAGCGCGGGTGCCACCACACAGGCTGGATTGGTCCAGGCTGCTCACCCAAGCGGAGAACCTCCTCAGTGAAATAATACGGGGGCTGTGCCGCCCACTCCTCATCGTCCAGAAGCTCCCTTAGCATCTGCCAGGTATCAAGGATTTCTGCCACCGGCAACGCCCGCATAGGCACAACCGGCGCGAATTTGTAGCCCCCATTGTGCCGCAGATAGGAGGCCGAACGTCCCGGGGCAACGTGATACTGAGGATGCTCTCCAGGTTCTTGATTGCTTCCTCGGATGCCCCTGGTGCGAGTTGATGCCAGCGTTGAGGGGCCTGCTGGTGCATCCAAGCCTCGATTCGCTGCCAGAGTTCTTCAATCGTATCCATCGGGTTCTCCTAAAAGACACTTCATATCTTATACCAGATTTCGAGAGGCCGAGGAGTTCAGCGCGTAATTCGTAGCGCCGCCTCCCCCCTCAAAGCAGGGGCACGGCAGACGGCGTATCGCGGCAGACATGAACGTTGAAGACGTGCGACGATTCGCCAACAGGTGCCTCGGAGCTACAAGCAGCGCTGCAAGCAATATACACGGTACAATGGGGGCGGCAAGGAGAGATTTACGAAGAAAGAAGAAAGAAGGCGTTTGTGCTGACCCATGAGTTTGTGGATGTGAATGGCGTTCGGCTGCACTGCCTGACGGCGGGCGAGGGGAAGCTGCTGCTGTTTTTGCATGGCTTCCCAGAGTTTGGCTATGCCTGGAAGGAGCAGCTTGCGGAGTTTAGCAAGGACTATCATGTGGTCGCGCCAGACCTGCGCGGCTATAATCTGTCTTCCAGGCCGCCAGAGGTTGAGGCGTACCAAATGAAGCATCTGGTGGAGGATGTGCGGGCGTTGATCGCGCACTATACGGCGGAGAAGTGTATTCTGGTGGCGCACGATTGGGGCGGCGCGGTGGCGTGGGGCGTGGCGGTGGCGCATCCTGATCTGCTGGAGAAGCTGGTGATCGTCAATTCGCCGCACCCGGCGGTGTTTCAGCGCGAACTGCGCGAGAATCGGGCGCAGCAGGCGGCAAGCAGGTATATGGTGCTGCTGCGCAGTGAGAAGGCTGAGGGGTTTGTTTCGGCCAATGACTATGCCGCGCTGCGCGAGCAGTTTTTGGGGGCGCGGCTGTGGCAGGAGCTTTTTACGGAGGAGGACCGCCGGGCGTATTTGCAAGCGTGGGCGCAGCCTGGCGCGCTGACGGGCGCGTTGAATTATTATCGCGCCGGGCGGCTGGCGCCCTCTGAGGAGGCGGGCGGTGCGCCGGGTGGGGTGAGCCGCGATCTTGCGGCGTATCGGGTGAAGGTGCCAACGCTGGTGATCTGGGGTGAGCAGGATACGGCGCTGCTGACGGGCAATCTGGCGGGGCTGGAGGCGTTTGTGCCGGACCTGACGGTCAGGCGCGTGGCTGATGGCTCGCATTGGCTGGTGCACGAGCAGCCGCAGGTGGTGAATGGCTTGATTTGGGAGTTTCTGGCTTAGAGCGTTCACCGGCACGGTGGCCGGTGCTACAAGCGGCTATTGCTTGTAGCACCGGCCACCGTGCCGGTGTTTATACTCTAGCTTCTGGAAAGTTGGCGCAATACTTCTTCGACCTGGGTGTGGGTGCGGTTGAGGCGCAGGTCTTCGCCGCCGCTGCCATCCTGCTGCACGAGGAGGATTTTCTCTTGGATGCAGACGTTGAGCAGGTCGCGGGCGCTGTCGCGGGTGAGGCGGCCCCGGAAGCGGTTTTTAGGGTTGATGGAGTCGCCAACGAAGTTGGAGATGCCGATGATGGTGCGCCAGGACCAGTTGCGGTCAATGTAGTCGAGGAATTGGATGAAGCCTGGCTCCAGGGGGTCTACCAGCGGGGTGCCCGCGCCGGGTAAGCCTCCCGAACCGAGGGCGGGGAGTGGGCCGGTGATGCCGCCGAGCAACCCTGGTGGGTAGCTCTGGGAGGGGTTGGCGCCGGAAGGAATCATGGGTGTGCTGTTGGGCGTGAGGGCGACAAACTGGCTGGCGGCGCTGATGAGGTCGCGGCTGACGGTGCCAGGGACGCCAACGACGATGACCGATTTATTCAGACGCAGTTTCAGGCGGGCGGAAATACGGGTAAAATCGCGGTCGCCTGTCATCAGGACAAAAGTACCAATGGTGGGCCGGTCAAAGACGGTTTCGATGATGTCCATGAGCATATTGAGGTCAACGGTGCTCTGAGAGACGGTGCTCTGGACGACCGACATCGGGCCGGTATTTCCGCTGGAGCCAGTTGAAGCGCTTAGCCCGCCGCTGCGTGGCCCTTCGGCAGATTGGTCGCTGCGCGCTCCGCCATTGCCAGATGCTTCGCGCAGCGTGGGAAGCGGTCCACTCATGCCGCTGGATGACGCACTGGGGGCTTGCCCATTGGGGCTATAGACGCCATTGCTGATGGGGCCGTTGCCCTGGTAGCCGAGTGTTTCAGAGGAAAGGCTTTCTTCTGATTCACCGGTGCCACCCTGACTATACCCTGACGCTGAGGGGTCGCTGGGCCAGCCTGCGGCTGCCCAGGACTGGACGCGCGGATCAGTTGCCCCAGACGTCGTGCCGGTGGTCCCCCAATACGGACGGAAGCGATCTCGCATTTTGGCGGGACAGTCCACGCGATCAATCATGGCGGCCATGAGGCTGCCCTTGAATTGATCGGGCTGGCGGGTCCAATCGGCATAGGCGCGCGCGACCATCACCGTCCCATAGTGGCGAGCAACGCTTATGAGTTCCTGGGGATCAGGTTCGCGGCGTTGAATATTCAACAGGCTATAACGAATATTCTCGAAGTCAATAAAGAGAGCAATTTCTTCTGACACAAGCGACCTCTCCTCTGGGAGTCTCCCACGAGTAAATAAGAAGATAGAAATACCAGAAAACCATAGTATGAGCAGAGAGAAAGAGCCACGCATCTTATAGTGCCAGCATAGCACACTTTGCGAGCAAAGTCGAGAGGGAAGGTTGAGATTTTGGGTTTTGTGGTAAAGAAAGAGACACCAGCGAGTATCCAACTAGCAGAGGTACCCGCTGGCCTCTTGAGAGAAACAGCCTCTTTTGGGGGATGCTCACTCGTTGGAGAAAGGCGAGCGCGATCTATCATCGGTCGCTCACCCTGCCCCTTCAGTGAATGCCCTGGTTGAACCAGGGCATCCGCTTTGCCTGGATGCTGCCGCGTGAACGGCAGCGTTACCTATCCACCTGCCAAACTCCGTAAAAGACGCGAATTGAGACGCGCATGGGCACCGCCTTTCGGACTTATCCCATCTCGTCCGAGAATCGCTGAGAACTGCAATTCTCGCCAATATGGTGCTGCAATCTTTATGCCATCGCGAACAGATGAACGCTTTTTTTGCTGTGATGGCTCTGCTGCTTTGCTGCTCGTGGGGCGCTTTTGCTTGTGACCCCGGCACGGAGGCCGGGGCTACAAGCGGGGGTTTGCCAGGGATGCTTATGAGTCTGGGTTGGTGACGAGCAGATCAGAAAAGATGGCGAGAGTGCCTTTGCCGGTGGCTCCGAGGCCGATATAGCCCTTGGCATAGGTGCTGTCGGCGGCCTGGGCGATCTTCTGGTCGTTGGCAAAGATGGTGAATTCTGATCCTTTGATGACGATTTTAAAGGTATTTTGCTGTTGTAAGCCCTGATGGATGTTGGGAGAGGTCTGCTCCTGGATGATGTCTGATGCTTTCCCCTGGCTGTCCCAGCGCACCAGGGCATAGGTTCCATCACCATAGAGGAGAAACGCATAGCCCGCCTGTGTGTTTGACGGTGGGGTGCGGAACGCGATGGCAAGCCCGGCGTTGGTGGGGTCACCCTGGCTGATGATGCCGTTGACCTGAATGACCATATCGGTAAATTGCTGTTTGGTCAGGAAGGAGGTGTAGACGAAATCGTCGGGCGTGCTGATGTGGTAGCCATCGGGATTAAACGAGCAGGTGGCTGTGCCGCAATCCCAGCCGCTGGTTTGGGTGGTCAGGCTGGACTGGTACAGGCTGGGGATGGCGGTGGGCGAGACGGCGGCGGTGGAGGTGGGGGTGTTGGCTGAGCCGCCCTTTCGGAGCAGGAAGAAGGCGCCAGCCCCCAGCCCGCCAAGGACGATGACGACGGCCAGGATGATGCCGATGATGGCCCCGACTGGCTTGCGTGGCGGGAGGGGCTTCTGCGGCATGAAGGGCTGCTGCGGCGTGGCAAAGTTGGAGGGACCAAAAGCAGGCGCGGGGGGCGGCGTTGGGAGCGCGGGCTGGCTGTATTGCGCGGCGTAGGGGTCGCTGGAGGTTGAGGAGGTTTGGGTGTAGGGGCCGTAGGATGTTCCTGGCGGCGCAGGAAAGTTCTGCCGACCATACGGGGTGCTGTTGACAGGTGTTCCGCAGTAACTACACGTCGTTGCGCCGACTGGGATGAAATTATTACAGACTCGGCAGGTTTGTTGCATCTGCTGTTTCCTTACTGACCCGGCGAAGGGTCCGCTTCTGAGCTGATGATCAAGCGGGCAAGGTGCCGGAAGAATGCTCCTGAGCAATGATAGCATGGGCAGCGTGCGTTGTGCCAGAGGACAGGATGGCTCCAGGCGACGAAAGCTGGCGGTTAAAAGCCGCGCCCAAGAGCGCCTAACAAAACCTCCGTTTTGCCACGCCGCCTGGCGACTAAAGATCGCGGCTAAGGGCCTACGGCCACAAAGTCCGCCTGTGCGGACTAGGACGAAGGGGTGTCCATCAGCGTTTTGCGTAAAAGGGGGCGCGAGAGGTGGAGGGCGGTGTTGCCGACGAGAAAGGTGACTTTTTGCTCAAGTGTGCCGTCGCCAGTGGCGCCAGGCTCCTGCCAGTAGAGGTCGGCTTCCCAGTTGCCAGCTTGCGTGGCATGAAAGACAAAGTAGGCGTTATAGGTGCTGCGGCGGGCAAAGTGTTGGGCTTGGGTGTCTATCAGGCTGCCATTGTTATAGAGCTTGATGCGCACGCTGCCTGGTCCGGCGTCGTTGACGAGATAGGCGATATAGACGGTTTGCCCAACGGCAAAGGAGTCGTCGGCGTTGGTGGGGGCGCCCTGTTGATCCACGCCAGAGGCGGTTTGCGCGGTGGCGATGTGTTTGCTGCTGACGACGCTGGCGGGGCCGCCTGATGGGGCGGTCAGGCGCAGGTAGAGGAGGAGGCCGCCCAGCACGAGGGCCAGCAAGATGCTGAGGGCGATGAGGAGATGCACGAGTGA
The DNA here is from genome assembly GCA_036557885.1 of Ktedonobacterales bacterium. Classification (GTDB taxonomy): domain Bacteria; phylum Chloroflexota; class Ktedonobacteria; order Ktedonobacterales; family DATBGS01; genus DATBGS01. The sequence goes on along the minus strand of DATBGS010000050.1, from coordinate 63,716 downwards.
GAAGCGCGATGCAGGCACGTCTGTTTCTTCCTTCCGCCGCCTGCTCCCGCCAGAACAAGGGCTGAAGCGGCAGCACTTTCGAAGAAGCACTGCCGCTTCAGGTGCTCCCGCCGGGGGCTGTCATGTGATGTACGGACAGCACGCCCTGGCTGGCGGGTGGTGATTGTTGGCTGTTAGCGACTAGGTGACATTAAAGGTGATCTGGGCTTCCAGTGTTCCGTTGTAATAAAGTTCGACTCTGTGTGCTCCGCTCTGGAGGTTGGTTATCTCGTTTCCATACTTGTTCTGCCCGGTGTCTACGCTTTCGGGATCGGTAGAGCCTGAGAGGGTGCCATCGTTATACAGCTTTAGTTGGACGGTGGCGTTGGCGTCCTGGGTGTTCACTGTGTAGACGACCCAGGCGTTTTCACCGGATGCAAAGCTGCTTTTCTCGCCAATAACATCCCCTGTGTTTTGGTCAAAGCCGGTGCCAACTTGCAGCGTGGTGATATGCGTGCCAGTGGTGACACCGCCGTCTGTCCCGGTCACCACCGTGATCGTGGCTATTGCGGTTTGCGCCGCATTGACGACTTTCTTGCCGGCGTTGAGCAATAAATTTGACACGACGATACAGCCAATGATGGCTATCACGACAATGCCGCCAACGACACCCAACCCGATGAACAACCCTTTGTGGCTCTTTTTTGGTTGCTGCGGGAACTGGTTGGGGTAGCCGACTGGCGTGCCGTAGGGGGGCTGGGCGCCGTATCCTGGTTGGGGAGGTGGCGCGCCAAAGCCGCCGCCTGGCGGGGCACCATAGGGGCCGGAAGGCGGGGCGCCAAAGCCGCCGCCTGGTGGCCCGCTGTATTGGGCGCTGTAGGGATCGGACGCGGTAGGCGCGCCGTAGGCGGGCTGGCCGTAGCCGGAATTGGGCGGAGCGCCCGCCCGCATGGTGGGGTCGTATGAGCCGCCCCCGGAAGCGCTGACGGGCGTGCCGCAGTTGGTGCAGACGGCATTGCCAGGCTGGAGGGGGTACCGGCAGTTGGGACAGGTTTGTTGCATGGATGATTGCTCCTTTGTGTGGGGAGATGCTCTGTCTACCCATCTTACTATGACCACCACCTCCCACACAAGAGCGTTCTGGTCAGTGGCTGGTGCATGGCGCGCCTGGGGCGAGAGTAACAGCCCCAGGCGCTTTGGTTGTCAGAGATTAGGTGACGTTAAAGGTGATGGTGGCCTCTTTGGTTCCGTTGTAGTCCACCTCAAACGTGTGCTCGCCCGTCTTATGGACCACCGCGCTGTTGCCATAGACGCTGGTGCCAACATCGGGAGTCACCGAGTCAGTGGAATCTTGCAGGTCACTGCCAGCGTAGAGCTTCAGGACGATCTGGGCGTTGGCGTCCTGGGTGACGACGGTGAAGCTGACGTAGACGGTGGAGTCATTGTCGAACGTGTCTTTGACGCCTGTTACCTCAAAGGTGTTGGGGTCTTGTCCGGTGCCAACCTGGATTTTGGTGATGTGTGAGCCGGTGGTGATGACCTGCTTGAATTTGCTAAAGGCGCTGAAGGCGACGACGACAACAATACAGGCGACGATGATTCCGATGGCAACGAACAGGATACCCCGGCGGCTGCGTTTGGGGGCAACGGGCGTAAAAACGGGCGCTCCAGGGCCGCCAAACTGGTTGGCTTGCGGCGTTCCATAGGGGCCGGGCTGTGGTGCACCATAGGGGTTGGGCTGTGGTGCACCATAGGGGTTGGGCTGTGATGCGCCATACGGGCTTCCCTGTGGAGCGCTATATTGGCCGCTGTAGGGATCAGAGGGGGTAGGCGCGCCGTAAGGTGATTGGCCGTATCCGGCGCCTGGGGGCGAACCGGCCCGGATGGTGGGGTCGTATGAGCCGCCCCCGGAAGCGCTGACGGGCGTGCCGCAGTTGGTGCAGACGGCAGTGCCGGGCTGAAGGGGGTAGCGGCAATTACTACAGATTTGTTGCATGCGCTAAATCTATCCTCCTGAAATGGTTTCCCTGCTGGGAGAACACCGGGTGCCTTGCGCGAGCGCTTTCCCAGGCCAGAATACCTGGCATCCGTGCGTTTGGCTCGCTGCTTAGCTTTAGCTAAACCATTTTACCATAGCATGCGGGCAAAAGGGAAGAGGCTATGGTGTTTGGCGCCCATGCTTATAGACATGGATGAGATAGATGAGCAGCATGAACACAAGGATACAGAGGGCGACAACCGCCGCAAAGGTGAAAAGGATGGTACCAGACGATTTGTTTGAAGCACTGGCGCCTTTGTTGCCGGGGTCGCCCCTGGGCACGGTGGCGGTTGGCTTTGTTGGTCTGGTGGGCTGCGCGGTGACAGTCGGACTCTGGTTTGCTGCGGTGGTTGCCTGGGCTGTTGCGGTGGCGGCGTTGGCGGGGGTGCTGGCGGAGGTAGGGGCTGCGGGGGGCGTGTTGGTTGGCGGGGGTGTTGGTGCTGAGCCAGGCGCAAAGGTGACGGTGCCCGCCAAACTGACGACGATGGCTTGCGGGGTGTAGATGTTGGGCGCGGTGGTGTGGTCGGCGCTGCGTCCGCTGGCGCAAAAGTAAAAGGGGCCGCCGGGTGTGCTGGCGGGCCAGGGGTATTCTACCCGGAAGGTGCCCTGGGCGGTGACAAGCGCGATGTTGTTGGGGGCATGCAGGGCGTTGGCGGGCTGGCATTTGGTGGAGGTGCTGAAACTGAGCGCGACGGTGCTGTTTGCCTCCCAATTTTCGCCGGACAGGGTGACGATGTTGTTGTTCAAGCCAACGATATTCAGATTGGGGGTGTTGGCGCCCGATTGTGGCGCGGCGTGGGCGGTGCCCCAAAGCCCAATCAGAGCCAGGATGATGAGGAGTGCTGCCAGCGCTGGCAGCAGGGGCGCGTTTGCGCTGGTTTTTTCCTGCTGCGCTTGCCAACCAGAAGTCCGGTACTGCATCTGCTGATCCCCTTTATGTCCGTTTGTATTTTCGTGTCAATACATGGTTGGGGCGCTGGCGAAAAGGCCAGCGTCCCAGGGAGCGTGGTCCAGACAGGATGCAAGCGATTTTTGTGCCAAAGTTGAGCAGGAGGCGCAGACGCTACGGTCTGGCCTGCTTCTGGGTGGGCTGTGCGGCTGTGGCAAGCTGCGCCAGGGCACTGGAAAGTTCGCGGATGTGAGGCAGCACCAGATCGGCGCCGCGCTCGCGGTAGAGTTCGGCCTCGCGCCCGCTGGCAATCATGACGGCCAGAAATGGGGGCGCGCTGGCGCTGGCGGCGCGTTGATAGTTGAGCACCAGCGAGAGGTCGTCGGCGGTGTCGCCCACATACAGGCCCTGGCGGGTGTCCAGCCGCTCGGCTACGAGGGTGAGCGCGGCGGGGTCGGGTTTGGCAACCTGGTTGCCAGGTACGATGACCTCAAATGGCGTGGCGCCCCATTCGCTGGCGGTCAGCGGCCATTCGAGGGTAGGGGGCTGGGTGTTCTCGCGCAGTACGCGAATGGCCCAGGGGACTTCCGGGCCGACGCGCCCGGTAATCAAGGCGAAGTGGCGAACGCCGCCCGCGTAGAGATCGGGCAGCAGTGTCTCCGGCGCCAGGACTTCTTCGTTGTGCACCAGGCCGGGGGCTTCGAGGATATGCGCTGGCTCCTGGCCTCTGAGTTCGCGCGTGAGTTTGGCGCCCCAGTAAAATTCGTCATGCACGCTTTGCGCCAGATCGTAGTCAATCTGTGCTGAAGGGGGGATGGTGGCGCGCGCCCAGACGAGGCCGCCCTGCCCGCGCTGCGCGGCCTGATGCGCCAGCGCTGCCCAGTCTATCAGGGTGAGCGCTGCTTCGGGCTGGCCGCGCCATTCGCGCAGCCGCGCTGTCCAGAGGCCGGTCAGGGCAAAGGCTAAGTCCCAGTTGTTGTTGAAGCCGCCAGCCAGCTTAAAGGCGGCCACGTCTTCCAGGGTGACGGGCGCGTGCGGCGTTGCGCCGTCAAGCGGCCAGAGGCCCAGGTGTGTGCTGAGCAGATATTCGGTGGCGGCAATGACGGCAAGGCGGTAGGAGCGGGTGGTATCAATCAGAACGCCGTCTACATCAAAGACGGCTGTATCAAGCGGTTGCTGTATGACAAGGCCGGGGCGAATCCAGGGCATGTATGGCTCCATGACATGTATGAAATCAGCGTACTATAGTGGAGACAACGATGATCTTCCAACTTCAGAGGATTATAACAGGAGAATGCTATGCCTGTGCCTCCGGCCCCGACCATCTGGGGCGGCCACCAGTTGCGCTGGGGAAGCCGCACCTATGTGATGGGCATCCTGAATATTACGCCAGATTCGTTTTCGCGCGATGGCTTGCTGCTGGAAGGGTTGAGCACTGAACAGGTGGTGCAGCACGCGCTTGGGCGCGCGCAGCAGATGGTGGCGGATGGCGCTGAGTTGCTGGATGTGGGCGGCGTCTCCACCCGGCCCGGCGCCGAGCGCCAGCCGCCGCTTTCGGCGGAAGCCGAGCGAGGGCGCGTGCTGCCCGTTCTGGAGGCGTTGGCAGGGGCGCTGCCAGCCTCGATCATGCTGTCCATTGATACGACGAAGGCGGAGGTGGCACGCGCCGCGCTGGATGCCGGGGCGTCGCTGGTGAATGATGTGAGCGGGGCGCTGGCTGACCCAGACATGCTGCCGCTGGTGGCCGAGCGCGGGGTGCCGATTGTGCTGATGAGCAATTTGCGCGGCCAGCCGCGCTGTGACCCGCTGGGAGATGTGGTCCGCCAACTGGCGCGCTGTCTTCAGCAGGCGCTGGCGGCGGGCGTGCCCTGGGAGAGGCTTATTCTGGACCCCGGCTTTGGCTTTGGGCTGGTGGGTGCGGAGAATTTGCAGGTGCTCTCGCGCCTGGGAGAGCTGCGGGCGCTGGGGCGGCCTTTGCTGGTGGGAACCTCGCGCAAGGCGCATATCGGGCTGGTGCTGGGCACGGCTGTTGAAGATCGCCTGGAAGGAACGGCGGCGACGGTTGCGCTGAGCATTGCCTATGGCGCGGATATGGTGCGCGTGCATGACGTGCGCCAGATCGCGCGCGTGGCAAAGATGGCCGACGCAGTGGTGCGCGGCTGGCCGCCTCCCCTCTCTCCCTGATCGTTTTTGCGCCAAAAGAGCAACCGTTGTGGCTGAGCCACACCCCCCACCCTGTGCCGCCAGGGATGACGGCGCTACAAAAACAGGCAGCAGGAAAATCCTGCTGCCTGTACATTGGTCGGGGCGAGAGGATTTGAACCTCCGACCCCCTCAACCCCATTGAGGTGCGCTACCGGTCTGCGCTACGCCCCGATCTCAGCTAAGTATAGCAGATGTACGGGGCAGTTGTCAAGCTCACTCCAAAAAACACAGAACTCTTGACACGCAAGAACGCCCTTCATATAATTTAGATGGTTAAGTATTTTAAGAGGGTCAAAGATGACCAGGGTACACCTATGAATACGCAAGAACAATTGGTGAGCGAACTACTCGCGCTCTTTCCTGAACTGGCCCGCGCGCTGCTGGCCGGGTCGCCGCGCCATCACGCGCATCTGCACCTGCGCGAACTGGAACGAATGCGACGGATGAGCGCGGAACTGGCTGGCGAGACTGAATGTCCGGCGGGGTGGAAGGTTGCCGAGCCGCTGGAGGAGCGGGGCGAGACGGGCTGGCGCAAGCCAGATGATATTCCGGTGGCGCAGATCAAGCTGATGATTCATCTGGCGAATCATGGCCCGCAGACGATGAGCGAACTGGCTGATGGGCTGGAGGTGACGACGCCCGCGATTACGGGTCTGGTGGATAAGCTGGAGAAGCGCGGCATGGTGGAGCGGCTGCGCGATCAAGAAGATCGGCGCGTGGTGCGGGTGTGCCTGTGCCCAAAGGCGCAAGAGATCGCTGAAGGGCATCTGGCGGAGCGCCGCAAGAAGGTGCGCGCGGTGCTGGCGACGCTCTCCCCAGAGGAGCAGCGCGTGTTTGTGCGCACGTTGAAGCTGCTGGCGCGCACACTGCACCCCAGCGTCACTGAAGAAGCTGTGACACCGTAGGCCGGTGTCGCTATGCCCCAATGCGCGGCGGTCCCTGCTTGACACGAGCGCGCATTCCCTCTACGCCTCCCTGAGATTCTGGCGTTTTCCAGACCGCTTCCAGCCACCATGTGGCGCCTGCTTCGGCCCAGGGCTGCACGATGGCAGCGGCCCGCGCAGGGTCATCCCCAGGCGTTTCGTCTTCGATTACAATGTCGAAGGGCGTGGTCAGCGTCCGGTGTTCAGCCACAAACGCTTTGATGGCCTGAATGTCGGCGGGCGTGAGGTCGGCAAATGAGCGGTCAGCATTCATCTTGACGGGCAGAATGCCATCGCAGCGCAGCACGCGCAGCATGGATTTCATGCGCGGCCAGGCACCTACCACCCAGATGGGGACACGCGGGGACTGGACGGGCGTGGGCGAGAAGGTGACATCGTTGATGTGATAATGCTTGCCGTCATAACTAAACGGCTGCCCGCTCCACAGGCCGTCGAGGATGTCCAGGCTTTCATCCAGCAACTCTGCCCGCGTCTTGCGGTCTACTTCTTCGCCCACTTTGGGGAAGCCGCTGTTTTTGTGCTCAGGGCCAGCGGCGCCGAGTCCTACGGGCAAGATCATCCGGCCATTGGAGAGGTGATCGAGCGTGACGACCTCGCTGGCAACTTTCCAGGGGCGCCTGCGCGATAAGGGGGTGAGCATGGTGCCAAAGCGCACGCGCTCGGTGCGCGTGGCAACGGCGGCCAGCGAAACCCAGGCGTCAATGCCATAGATCAAGTCCCAGACAAAGACGCCATCCCAACCAGCCTCCTCTGCTTCGTGAGCGAGTTCGGCCAGCGTGCGCGCATCTACATCAGGGAAGGTGAGTCCGTACTGCATGGGTACCTCCGTTTTGTAAAGAGAGCTGGCGACTAAAGATCGCGCCTAAGGGCCTGCGGCCACCCCTAAGACAGAAGGGCACCCTAAGACAGAAGGGCACGGCGGCAAGTCCCTCTTCAGGGACTCCCCACTCCAGGGACGCCAGCCTTCGCCTAACCCGCGCAGGTGGGCCAGGGCGAGCAAAGAAAATTTCATAGAGAAAGTGTACGCGCCGCTTCCTGACATCCTCTGGCATATTTTGTGGAAAGATGAGCGCGTGCCGGAATGCGGGCAAAGCGGCAGGGCGGTGACTGGCCGAACTTATGCGAAGGGTGCATATAATATGGCCGATTTGCAGCGCACAGGCTGCCCATGTTTGATGCTACTACCCCTCAAGGAGTGTGCTTGTTATGGCAACTGCGATTCCGCGCCCGCTGGTGTTGATTGTGATGGATGGCTGGGGCATCAATCCCCGCAAGGATGCCAACGCGATTGCTCTGGCCCAGACGCCGAATATTGCGCGTTTTGCGCGCGCGTTTCCGCATACGCAGGTGGCGACAAGCGGCCCGGCGGTAGGTTTGCCAGAAGGACAGATGGGCAATTCTGAGGTGGGGCATCTCAATATCGGCGCGGGCAAGCGCGTGCTTCAGGAGTTTACGCGCGTTTCGGCGGCTATCCATGATGGGACGTTCTTTGAGAATGCAGCGCTGCTCAAGGCGATTGCGCACGCGAAGCACAACCAGAGCGCGCTGCACTTTTGCGGGCTGATTGGTCCCGGCGGGGTACATGCCTACCAGGGGCATCTCTACGCTTGCCTCAAAATGGCGGCCAGCCACGAGGTGGAGCGCGTCTACATCCACGCCTTTACCGATGGGCGTGATACCTCGCCGTTTGGGGCGCTGGAGTATATGAAGGAGTTAGTGGCGCAGGCCAAAGAAATTGGCGGCGCGAACCCGGCTAAAGTGGCGACCATTTCCGGGCGCTATTACGCGATGGACCGCGATAACCGCTGGGACCGCATCGCTAAGGCGTATTTTGCGATGACGCGGGCCGAGGGGCGCCCGGCCAGCGACCCGGTGGCGGCTATCCAGCGCTCGTATGACGAGCAGGTGACGGATGAGTTTATTGTGCCAGTGGTGCTGATGGAAGAGGAACATCCGGTGGCGACGGTGGGCGCGGGCGACAGCGTGGTGTATTTTAATTTTCGCTCTGATCGGGGCCGCGAACTGACGAAAGCCTTTGTGCTGGAGGCGCTGCCGCCGCAGGCGGATGGGCTGTTCCCACGCGGGCAGCGGCTGGACGACCTGGTGTTTGTGACGATGACGGAGTACGAGGCCGGGCTGCCGGTGGACGTGGCGTTTCCGGCGGATAACGTGGACTTGCCGCTGGCGAAAATCCTGGCGGACAGGGGGATGCGCCAGTTTCACACGGCGGAGACGGAGAAATACGCGCACGTGACCTTTTTCTTTAATGGCGGACGCGAGGCGCCGTTCGCTGGCGAGGACCGGCTGTTGATTCCGTCGCCCAGGGTGGCAACGTATGATCTGAAGCCGGAGATGAGCGCGCCAGAATTGACGGCTGAGGCGGTGCGGCGCGTCGAGAGCGGCGACTACGATGTGATCATTATGAACTACGCCAACGCGGATATGGTAGGCCATACGGCGGTGCTGGCGGCAGCAATCAAGGCGGTGGAAGCGGTGGACGCGGGCGTGGGGCGCGTGGTAGACGCGGCGCTGGCACAGGGCGGCGCGGCGCTGATTACCGCCGATCATGGCAACGCGGAGCAGTTGATAGAATACGATACGGGCAAGCCGCATACCTCGCACACGACGAACCCGGTGCCGTTCTATTTTGTGGTGCCGCAGATGCCGGGCGCGCGGCTGCGCGGCGATGGGATTCTGGCGGATGTGGCGCCAACGATGCTGCAACTGCTCCAGATTCCGCAGCCCAAAGAGATGACCGGGCGCTCGCTGATCATCAGCGGGTAGCGCCCGGCCTTGAACTTCAACTGCGATCAGCAGATGCCATTGTGCGACTGGCACAGGGCATAAATCTGATTTGCCGCCTGGTCTGTAAAGTAGACCGTGCCTGAGTGATACTTGCTGGTGTCGAAGGCAATGCCGCGCGGCTGCTGAAGGTTCGCTTTCAAGACATCAATCTGCTTGCCGGTGGTAGGGTTGATGCGTACCACCGACCCGTCGCCAACTCCGCTTCCCTGCAAGGTTGCCAGCAGATAGCCCTGGCTATCCAGCACCAGATCAGCCGGGCCAGGAAAAGATTGGCTCCAATCGGGCTTGGTACCGTTGGGCGTGAAGCGCAATATTTCATTGGCCCCCATGTCGGCTACATAGATGTTGCCGCTGGAATCGGCAATAGCTGCTACGGGGTCTTTGAGGCCGGTGATGACGGGTTGGGGCTGGGCATTGCCTCTGCCCAGACAGTAGAGCGTGCCTGTGGCACCGTTAGGGATGAGCAGGGCGTTATTGCTGGGATTTAACGCCAGAGCAAAGCCGTTTCCGCCGCCGCTTTCCGCTTCGTTCAGCTCTGCCAGAGGCGAAGTGCTGCTGCCAAGAAAGACGCCAACTTGCTCAATGGCTTTGCCTGAAGCAGGCGTCTGATAGATGTAGTAGACTTGCGAGGCGCTATCTGGAGTGATAGCGATGCCGCTGGGGACTCCTATGGTGGGACCAATCTGGCGGTTATTTTTGTTTGATAATGCCGCAGACAGCCCGTATATGCCTGGTTGCTGCTGGTCTGTATAGAAGAGCGTACCGTCGTTATGGACGGCAACAAAAGCAGGCGCACCCATACCACCATTAATGAAAACCGCAGCCAGATAATCCGAGGGCGTTTGTGCCGGGCCTGTTGGGTTGGCGGCGGCTGCCGAACAGGGTGTCCCAGGAATGAAGGTGAGCGCGGCTGGCTTTTGCGTGGCGGTGGCGCCGGGCGTTTTGGTGGCCGTCGTGGTTGGCGTAGGCTTGCCGATATTGTTGAGGGTGATGAGAGCAACCGTCCCAAAACTTCCGATCAAGAGAATCACCAGGGCGGCAATCAGCGCGATGACTTTTTTGTTGCTCCTCGTTGGAGGGGGAGGCATGGGCATGATGGCCCCTGGTGGGGCCGGTGTCTGTGGATTAGAAAGCGGCATACCGGGATAGACGGCAGGCATGACCGGATTGGAAGCCGACATGCCCATTGCCCCAGAGGGTGGATAGAGCTGGTTGCTGGCTGGGCCAGAGGACGGAGGAGCCAGGTGGGTGGCTTCCATCTTGGTGACGCCGGTGGCCTGCTGAAGGTCGGCTGGTGTGACGGCGGGATGCTGCCCGCTGGCGCCCACACGAAACGTGGGGAGCTTGTCGTTCTCGCTGGTGTAGGTTGGCGTTGAGTGTGGCCCGGATGCCCCCGGCCCCATTGGTGGCGTGTGCGGGCCAGAGCCGCTGCCTGCGGGCGTGGGCGCGCTCAGCGCGCTGCCTCCTGATGGTGTGTTGGGCATGCCGCCGCCCATTGAGGGGTGCGAGCTATCGCGGGGTGGTATCAGGTCGCTGGGGCGGATGGCGGGAATGACGTTGCTGGCCGCCATGTTCATCCCTGACTGGATTTGCGCCTCCTCGAAGGCGTTGAGCAGGGCTTGGGCGCTCTTGAAGCGCTGCTCTGGCAGTTTTGCCATCGCTGTTTGCATGACTTGCTCAATGGCGGGGGGAACGCCGGGGTTAAAGTCGCGCAGCGGCGGGACGGGATCGGATGCCTGTTTCATCAGCACGTCAAAGGGCGTGGAGCCGGTGTAGGGGGCGTGGCCGCTGAGCATGACAAAGAGCACCACGCCCAGGCTATAGACATCGCTGCGTTTGTCTGCCTGGCCGCGCGCCTGTTCCGGGGCCATATATTCGGCGGTGCCCAGGCCCATGCCAGTGACGGTGAGCCGGGGGTCGCCAAAATCCAGGGCGATGCCGAAGTCGGCCAGCAAGATGTTGCGGTTGTCCTGCATCAAGACGTTGCTGGGCTTGATGTCCCGATGCACAAGATTGCGCTGATGGGCGTAGTCCACCGCTTCGCAAAGCTGGCTGAAGATGCGGAACGTTTCGCGCAAGGGCAGCGGGCCGCCATAGGTTTTGATGCGGTCACGCAGGGTGCCCCCGGAGACGTAGGGCATCACCAGGAACAGCAATTCGCCGTTTTCGCCGCCCTCGCCAAATTCGATCAGCGGCAAGATATGTGGATGATTGAGATGCGAGATGACGCGCGCCTCACGCAGAAAGCGTTCGCGGAAATCTTCATCTTCCGCGAATCCTTTGCGGATGACTTTGATGGCAACCTCGCGGTCAAAGGCAGTGCGCTGTTTCGCAAGGTACACTTCGGCCATTCCGCCGCCGCCAACGCGCTCCATGATCTCATATGCCCCTAGCTTGGTGCCTTCAAGTTGTGCCATACCTTGCCTCTACCTTGCCTCTCAAAAAAGAGTCTGTTTTCAACCAATCATAAGGTACCGCTTCTTGCCTTTCCTGTCAAGCAGCAACACCCTGCTCAGCGGAAGGCTATCCTTGCTCTTCGGTTTTCGGGCGTTTGCTCTTTCTGGGCTGGTTGGGTATCCAGGTCTGGTCGTATCTGCCTGCCTGTGGATACTCCGCCGAGGTGGTGACATCCCGCCCAGACGCGGGCTTTTTGGAGGCGGGCGCAGCCGCAGCACTCTCGCTGGCTTTGGCTGGCTCAACACTGGCGGGTGAGGCAACCTCTGGCCTGGGCGCTGGGCGCTGGGCAGGATGCTCGGTTGATGGGGTCTTTTGGGCAGGGTTGCTTTGGGGCTGAAGGTGCTTGCGGCGTTCCATCGCCAGCCAGACGGCCACGCCAGCAAGAATAACGAAACCGGCAATAATAATGCTAATAGCAATAATAGCAAGGGTTTGTGACATCGCTCTTCCCTTTCAGAAGAACCAGGACCAAGGCAAGCATGCGGAGTTGTGCGCTATACGACTTGCCCTTAATAAATAACGGAGGGAACCGCACTTTAGACGTATACCTGTATAGCGTACAATGCCTGGTTGAAAGTGTCAAGCGCTTTTACCACCTCAGCAGAGTGATCTATGCTACAATCTTAAACAACAGGCCGAAGACACCGAAAGCGGAGAGCATGAACAAGCAGTTTTCCATCAACCCTTTTCTTATTGGCACAGTCTCCCTACTTGTAGGAACGTTTGGCGGAGTGCTTTCTGTCGCATACTATGTTGTCAATCGGCTGACGCGCCCGGCAGTGCCCAACGAAACAGATGCGTACTTCTACACGCCGTTTGAATTTGAGGTACCATTTGAGGCAGTGGATTTTCCCGCTGCTGGCGGGGATCATCTGGTGCAGGGCTGGTTCTTACCACACGAGGGAACGCGCCGGGTGATTGCGCTGTGCCCTGGCTATCGGCAGCAGAAGGCGGATTTGCTTGGGATGGCAATGTATTTCTGGCGCAGTGGCTATCAAGTCTTGCTCTTTGATTTTTATGGGCATGGGCATGAACGAGGCAAGCCGGTGACGCTGGGGCATCGTGAAGTCAAGGATTTTCTGGGCGCGATAGATTATGTGGGGCAGCGGGTGCCTGGGGCGCTGATTGGGGTGATGGTCTATTCGATGGGGGCGGCGGTGAGCATTATGGGCGTGGCGCGCCGCCCGCAGGTGCGGGCGTTGGTGGCGGATAGCCCTTTTGCCCGACACTGGGATGTCGTTGGCTACAATTTCACCCGTGTGGTTCGGCTGCCAGCCCTGCCGTTTGTCTTTCTAGCTGATCGCTTGATGGGATGGCAGGCGGGCTACCACTTCCGCGAGGTGGAGCCGCTGCGCGAGGTGGGGCGGATAGCGCCGCGAGCGCTGCTGCTGATTCATGGGATGAATGATCTGACGATTGCTCCGCACGACTCAGAGCGGCTGTATGAGGCAGCCGGGGAGCCAAAGGAACTCTGGCTGGTGGAGGGCGCGGGGCATTGTGGCGCTTATTTCGCGGACCGAGCGCTCTACTGTCAGCGTGTTGGCGAGTTCTTTCAAGCACATCTGGGCCAGGAAGACGAGGAGATGCCTGGCTCGCTGCAATCGCTGCCGCCGGAGGAGCGCGCGGCTTCCTAAAAAACTTTGTTGGACAGAGAAGGAGTAGAAATGGCTGCTGTTACCACTGAACGGTTGATGCAACTGGCGCTTGATCTGGTGGGCTGGACCGAGATTCCGCCGGATAGCGCGATCTACAATCCTGGTTCGCGTATCAGCCATGTGCTGATGGGCATTGATGCGGGCGCGGCTGAGCTTTTTATGGCGCGTCAGCTTGGCTTTCACGCGGTGATTGCGCACCATCCGGCGGGCTATACCGGCCCGACGTGGGAGGTGTATCGGTACCATGTGACGCAGATGGTGGCGGCAGGCGTCCCGAAGGAGCAGGCCGAGGCAGCGGTAGCAGGACGCATTGGCGATCTTCAGGCGCGCGCGCAGATGCAAAATTATGATCACGCGACTTCGGTGGCAAAGATGCTGGAGATGCCGTACCTGAATATCCACGCGCCGCTGGATGAGTTGGGGCGGCGGCTGATGCAGGCCAAGATTGATGCGCGCCTGGCGAGCCAGCCCGATGCGACGGTGCGCGATGTGCGCGACGCGCTGCTGGAGATGCCGGAGTACCGCGCGTCGAAGACGGCAATGCTGGTGGCGCTGGGGGAGTGGGAGGCGCCCGCCGGGCGGGTGGCTGTTTCGCATGGGGCGTATACCAACGGTGGCTATCATGTGGCCCGCGCCTATTTCCTGAATGGGGTGAATACGGTGTGCTGCATCCATTTCCCGCCAGAGGATGCGAAGCGCCTGGCAAACGAGGGGATCAAGGGCAATTTGCTGGTGATGGGGCATATTGCCGGGGATAGCGTGGGGATTTTGCCCTATGTGGCGCGGCTGCGCCAGGAAGGGCTGGAGGTGCAGACGTTCTCTGGCATTATTGGGGGCGAGTAGCTGGCGGTTAAAACCCCTCAAAGCAGGGGCACCGCCGCGCCTATGGGCGGCCAGAGGCCGCCACGAAGTCCGCCTGCGCGGACTAGGACGAACCCCAACCTGCGCAAGTAGGCTTTGTGGCGGAACGCCTACAGAGGCGAATTTATTCGCCTGCTATTACTTGCGCTTGCGCGAGAAGCCGCTTTCCGGTATGCTAGAGCTAAGGAGATCACGGGCAGGGGAGCAACTTATCTTTGATGAGGGGGCAACATGATGGCACAAGACCTGGAAAAGCTCGCGGTAGATGTTGAGCGACCTATTGGCTGTATCTCACGCACAGTCTTTTGGATTCTTTTTGTGATCTTTTCGGCAGTTCTGGGCGTGATTGGCTGGTTTGTTTATCAGAAGGTGCTGATTCCTAATCCAAACCTGATTCCTGACAATGCCAAAAACGCGGTCATTGTGGTACTTTCTGTGATTGTGTTGGGGATGGCGCTGGCTGCTATTACACGCGATAGCATCCGCAACTCGCTGTATCGTCGGGTGGATCGCAAGCGGCGCTCCTCGTAGCCGGGGCACCCAATAAGCGAGGCCAGGGGAAGGGCAGCGCCTTTCCCCTGGCCTTGTGTGTTGTGTGGCCCGGAGCAGTGTTGTTTAGACGGCGGGCTGAAGGCCCGACATGCCGGGGAGGAGCGCTTCGGAGAGCCGGTTTCTGGCGCTTTCTATGATGCGTCCCTTGCGGCGGGCGATGGGGGAGAGCGCGCTTTCTGGCTGGAGGCTCCACTGGTAGGCGGTGAGGTCGTTCATCAGTGAGGGCCAGCCAGCAACACGAATACAGTGCATGGTGGGGCGGCGGTTATAGCAGGCATCGAGGAGATAGCTGCGAATGCCGAGCGCGCCCAGTGTTTCGGCGGTGCGCGGGTTATCTTCCACGAAGACGGCGCAGCCCAGTTCTTGCACCAGCGGCGCTTTATTTTCGGTGCAGTGTACCGCTGTGACGAGATGGCCGACTTCGTGCAGGTCGAGCCATTCGCGTGTGGCCTCGTAGACCGCTTTTGGTCTGGCGGTCACAATGTGTATTTCCCAGCCGCGCTGATGCAGCGCGCGGATGGCCCAGCCCATTGCCGGGAGAGGCCGGAGATTGCGGGTGAAGTCGGGGTCTGCGCTCAGGCGCAGGCACAGTTCCGTTGTCTCTGGAGTCAACCGGGGCCACTCGTAGGTGGTCAGGAGGGAATAGGCGGGAGGGATAAAATGGGGGTATGCGATGTACAAGGCTTCCCAGAGTTCGTGATCGGAAGCCAGAACGCCATCACAATCCAGACCAATAATCAGGTCACGGCGTGGAGCAGCCTCTATCGGCGCTATATCAACCACTGCCATACAAAATCTGCCACAATGCCGCGAGGAATGTGCGCTAAGCAGCCAGCGTTACAATGTACTCGTCGCTACCAACAACATAGCAGGCGGGAACGTACCCTGAGGCGGCAAGGGCCTCCTTTCTTCTTTCGATGTTTGCTCAGGCTCTACAGCCAGCCCTACGCGGCCCGTTTCGTCCGGGCATAAACTATATAACAATTTCCATGCCGAGAATGTGCTTTGGGTGTCCGGTGTTTGGCCGGATGGTCGCCTCTGCTCACTATTACGGCGCCCAAACAAAATAGTATACCACACCAGGACTTCTGGTTGCAAGTTTTTACAAAAAGAGTGGCGCCGGTCCCCATGCTCCGGCGCCCTCTGAGCGGTTGGCACCCGCGACGATCTTCCATCCGCTAGAAAAAGCGTACCTGATTTTGTCCCAAAAGACAGTGAAGCGTGTTACTTCTGCACTATGAGCCAGGCAACAGTTACGCACCCCGGCACGGTGGCCGGGGCTACAACCCCGCCCTTACAGCAGGACGGCGAGAATGGCGGCCAGCGCGCCGATGATTTGCCCATAGGCGTTGCCGAGTTCTTGATTGTGGGTGAGCAGGCCCACGCCAAGCGCGGCCAGCGCTGCGACGACGAAGAAGATGAGCACGCGGCGCAGGAATCCCAGCGGGCTGATCCAATGCTGGCGGCGCGTTGGGATGTGGGCGGTGACGATAAAGACGATCAAGAGGATGGTGGCGATGATGATGGTTGGGTGGGCAAAACTGGCGAAGCTGTTCAGGTCGCTGGGCAGGTATTTGGCCTGCACGAGGGTGAGCGCGCCATGCCCCAGGACGGCAATCATGATGCCCATGAGGATTTTTCCGCCCAGGCCGACGTGTTTGTATTTTTTGGCTTCTTCGGCCTGCGCTTCGGCGCGGGCACGCGCCGACCAGGGCCAGTGCCAGGGGGCCAGGCGCTTGGTGAGAGGTTGGGCGGGCGGCGCTTCGCCAGTGATTTTTTCGACTTCGCCTTTGACTTCGCGCTCGGCCAGCTTTGCGGCCAGGCCGGTGCCGACGGGCAGATGGACCTGGCGCAGCCCTAGCATGCCGGTGAGGGGGTGCCAGTCGCCGGTCAGCAGGATGCCGCCGATGAGCAAGATGGCCCCGCCAGCCAGGACGGGAAAGCGATAGGCGCTGTCTATGATGCCGGGGATGATGCCCCCGATCAGGAGGATGATGCCCAGGATGTAGAGCGCCGAGCGAAAGGTGTGCGTTTGTAAGAGCGCGGGGCGCTGTGGACTGGTTGGCTCTGGGGTGACGGGTTTGCGGTGCAGGAGTTTTCCCCACAGGCTTGCTGGCGGCGGTGGAGGTGGCGGCGGTGGTTCTTCTTTTTTGCCCAGCAGGTGCTCGACGCCTTCCAGCAGGCCATGCTTTTCTGGCGGTGGGGGCGGTGGCGGCGGTTCTTCTTTGTCGAACATATGGAGCAAGCCATGATGCTCTGGCGGCGGCAGCGATTGAGGCGTTTCTTTTTCCTCGTCTTTTTTGCCAAGATGAAAGAGGCCGTGAGATTCTTCAGACATGGGATGCTCCCCTCATAAACAGACACATTCAGCGTGTTGGTTGGCTTTTCTCGCGGCTTAGCTTACCTGGATTGCGTGAAAAATGCAAGCTGGTTCACGAGGGGAAGGCTTCGCCTCGGCTAATGCGGCTGGAAGGGCGCTTCTCGCTCGATCTCGCCCACGAACTCCGGCAGTTGGGTGTGCCCAAGCATCTGCCGAATCGCCATATTTTCGCCAAGATGATACCAGTAATGGTAGATGATGCGCTGAATCACCGCGCCAGGCGTGTAGACCGTCTGATGCTCATCAATGGCCACAACCTCTGCCAGCTTTTGGGTGGTCATGGTATCGAGGAAGGGGTCAACAAGCCGGGTGACTTCGTGCCAGGCCGCCCACATCTCGGCCAGGGGAGGAGTGGAAGCCGCTTGCCCATATCCAACCAGTGTGTTGATTTGGGGCAGCGGCGTTTTCCCTTGCATACGGGTGAGGAGGTTTAATTGTTCATGCCAGGCGAGATGGCCGATATTCCAACTGATGCAGTTCATGGGGAGCACCCGGCGGCAGGCGTCGGCTTCGCTCAGCCCCTCCAGGGCGCGTTTGAACTCGCTGCGGGTAAAGCGTAATTGGACGACGAGGGGATGCGACATGGCTTCTCATCCTTTCCTACTGCTGTTTCTGGCTTCTCGACAAGACAGCGCCTTGTTCTTGCTCCAGTGTAACAGCGAAACAGGACAAGATTGGGCCTGATTATGCTGATCTGGCAGCATGTTCACGCGCCGGGTTTTCGCTTGCTATTTCTCGTAGCCGTTGGGGTGCGCGAGCTTCCAACGCCAGGCGCTTTCGATGATGGCGTCCAGCGAGGGATAGCGCGGCTGCCAGCCGAGTTCGGCGCGGATGCGTTCGGCGCTGGCAACGGTGGCGACCTGATCTCCAGCGCGGCGCGGCCCTTCGCGTACGGGCAGGGCGCGCCCGGTGACGCGGCGGGCGCTTTCGATGACCTGTCGCACGGAAAAGCCCTGGCCGGTGCCCAGGTTGTAGATGCGGAGGCCAGGCTCAGCGCGGGTAAGCGCGAGCATGTGCGCCTGGGCCAGATCAACGACGTGGATGTAGTCGCGGATGGTGGTGCCGTCGGGCGTGGGGTAGTCGGTGCCGAAGATATCTATGGGGCGGTCTTCTTGCGCGGCGGCCAGGACGAGAGGGATGAGGTGCGTTTCCGGGCGGTGGTCTTCGCCGTAGCGCTCGCTGGCGCCAGCGGCGTTGAAGTAGCGCAGGGAGGTGCAGACGAGGCCATGCGCCCGCGCTATCCAGGGCAGCATTTGTTCGACGATGAGCTTGCCCTGGCCGTAGGGGTTGGCGGGGACGACTTCGGCGTCTTCGCGCATGGGCACCCCCCAAAGCGGGGGCAAGCTGCTGGCGCGTTCGCTGTAGAGGGCGGCGGTGGAGGAGAAGACGAGCCGTTGTACCTGCGCCTGAAGCATGGCCTGGACGACGGCCAGGCTCCCGGCGACGTTGTTCTCGAAATACTGCTCTGGGTGGGCGACGGATTCAGCTACCAGGCTGAGGGCGGCCATGTGGATGACGGCTTCGATCTGGTGGTCTTCCAGGGCGCGGCGCAGGTGGTCGCGCTCAGCCAGGTGTGCGCGGACAAAGGTGGCTTCGGGGTGGACGGCCCCCAGGTGGCCTTTGCTGAGCGAGTCATAGACAACGACGCTGTGATTGGCGTTGATTAGTTCTTCAACGATGACGCTGCCGACATATCCGGCCCCGCCGGTGACAAGGATGTGCATGAGGCTCCCTATTTCTTACAAGCCAAAGATGGGCATCCCAAAGGGATGAAAACGACAGGAGAAGACGCAATAGTCTCTCTCCATGATACGAGACGCCCAGGCTTCAAGAAAAGTTGCCGATGCGTTTTCAGCGCCAGCGACTTTTGCCTGGTTCTCGAAATTGGATGGAAAATCTATTGACAAATGAGCGCAGGTCGGTTATACTGGAACCAGCCGTTGAGGGGTTGGCCTGTGGATGCCCTGGCACACAACTGAATATCCCTGGCAAACCCCGATTGGAAGACGGACACGGATGAGTACCAAACTCGCCCGCGCCTTGTCACCCCAAGCCTGTAGAACAGCAGGCGCGGGGCCGTTGCGTGATTTTAGAGGGCACGAAAAAATTACGCAATGGCCCCCGCCGCCTGCGCAGGCGACGGGGGCCTGTTTCTTTCGCGGAATTCCCCGGCGCGGTGGCCGGGGCTACCCCCAGAGGGGGCACGGCAGGCCGCACCGCTCGTAGCCCCGGCCACCGTGCCGGGCAGTGTTGGCAAACCGCCAACGTTCGCTTTTACGACGATTCCCCGGCACGGTGGCCGGGGCTACGAGCAGCAGGCGAAAGAGGCAGGCAGCAGACAGTGCGACGCGGGCCATTCCACGCGGTCCCTTGAGGGGACCAGAAAGGCCCAAACGATGGCAACGACCCACGCGACCCCTGTGACGGAGCAGCCGGTTCCCAACCCGCGCCTGTATCCCTTGCGCGCGCTCAAAACGGTGCTGGGCTTTTACCTGCGGCTGGGCGGCCCCGTCTGGCTGCCCGATCTGGAAGACTTTCATCCCCTGGCAGCCGTCTCGCTCTTTATCGAGTATTTTCTCTCCGAAAGCTATGTCTCGACGGTGCTCTGCTGCCTGATTCCGGCGTTTCTCTTGATGATAGATCGGCAACTGAAACGCAAACAGCGCGTGTATGGAGGGAAATACTATCGCAACAGCTTTAGCGAAGCTGATCTGGACCAGCAGCCCGTTAAGCGAGACGCCTTACGCCTGATGACGAGTGACGCGCTGTTTCGCCTGCTCAAAGACGAACTGCGCCTGCTCGTCCGGCTGCTGCGAG
The DNA here is from genome assembly GCA_036557885.1 of Ktedonobacterales bacterium. Lineage (GTDB taxonomy): Bacteria > Chloroflexota > Ktedonobacteria > Ktedonobacterales > DATBGS01 > DATBGS01. The sequence continues at coordinate 44,134 of DATBGS010000050.1, read as the reverse complement.
CGGCGCAGGAAGCCTATCGCTTGTATGACTCTGCCTGGGAGGAGCGGCATAAGGCGGCTTCCATTGTGCTCCTGCGCCTCTCGATGATCTGCGCACAGTTGCGCAAGCGCGGCAGCCGCTTCTTTGCGGAGGAGTGCCTGCGGTATCAGGCGCAGGCGGTCTGGAACGAACTCTATGCCAGGGCAAAGGCGCCAGAGCCGGTGGCAAAGTGGCTGAGGCCGATGGAAGCGATCAAGCCCTGGGGGAAGTATCACATGGCGCGGCATCTGGTGCAGGAGCAGGCAGCAGGGCATCCCATCCCCGCGCCATTTGTGGAGCGCTTGCCGGTGTGGGCCGAGGAGTTGAGCGCGTAGCCTTGTACCCCCGGCATCCTTGCCGGGCAGCTTGCCCGGCAAGGATGCCGGGGGTACAGGGGGCGTGCTTGACTGGAAAGGAGACAAAGGCTATACTATGAAGCGCAGAAACAACTGAGATTCGTTCATCTGCCCTGCCACGCGCGTCTGGGGGTGAAGGAGCGAGAGCATGCCTGATTCATTGGTACGGGTGTTTATCAGCTATGCTCGTGCCGATAGCGCCGACTTTGTGGATACGCTGGAAACAGACCTGAAGCATCATTCGTTTCATCCCTGGGTAGACCGGCGGCGTTTGGAAAGCGGCGTGGAATGGATGGAGATGCTTCAGGACGCGATAGACCAGTGCCAGGCGCTCGTGGTGGTGCTGTCTCCGGCAGCGGTGGAATCCAAATACGTGCGCATGGAGTATCGCTACGCCGCCTCTATTGGCAAGCTGGTCATTCCGGCTTTGTATCTGCCCCCGCTCAGAGTCCCCATAGACCTGCACCCGCTTCAATGGGCGGATTTCCATACCAGCTACAAGAATGGGCTAGACAGTCTGGTGCAATCACTCGGCCATCTTAAGCCGCCTGCTGTGCCCAAGCCGCCACCAGCGCAGACAGCACCCTCGAAAACGGCAAGAGAGTGGAATAAGGAAGGGGATGCTCACTTCGATGCCAAACGGTATGAGCAAGCGTTGATTGCCTACGAGCAAGCCATTCGCCTGGACCCCAATATGGCAATTGCCTATAACGGCAAGGGGCACACGCTTTGGAACCTTCAGCGCTATGAAGAATCACTAGCCGCCCACGAGCAAGCCATCCAGCTTGACCCGAATATGGCGGGCGCCCACAATGGCAAGGGCAATACATTATGGAATCTTCAGCGGTATGAAGAATCACTGGCCGCCCACGAGCAAGCCATCCGGCTCGACCACAACATGGCGGCTGCCCACAATGGCAGAGGGCGTGCGCTTTGGAGCCTCCAGCGCTATGAGGAATCATTGATAGCCCGTGAGGAGGCACTCCGGCTCGACCCCAACTTTGCCTTAGCCTACAATGGCAAGGGTACTACACTCTCTGAACTGAAACGCTACGGGGAAGCTCTAGCCGCTTTTGAGCAGGCCCTTCGCCTGGACCCCAACCTGGCGGCTGCCCACAATGGCAAGGGCAACGCACTTTATAACCTCAAACGCTATGAAGAAGCGTTGGCTGCCTATGAGCAAGCCATTCGCTTGGACCCGCAATATGTGTTTGCCTACAATGGCAAGGGCAACGCACTTTATGACCTCAAACGCTATGAAGAAGCGTTAGCCGCCTATGAGCAAGCCATCCGCCTCGACCCCAAGTTTGCGTTTGCCTACTATGGCAGGGGTCTTGCGCTAAAACTGCTGGGGCGGACGGCTGAGGCAGAGCAGGCTCTGCGAAAAGCCCGCGAGTTGGGCTACACGGGCTAATTTTCCTCAGCGTATAAAAATAGAGCGCTGGTTGCGCAACCAGCGCTCCGGGCTTCTGCTTACCAGTTGCGATCCCAGGGACCGCCCCGGTGATGCCAGCCATGCTGTCCCCAGCCATGATGCCAGCCCCGATGACGGCCAAAAATCATGCCCAGGATGATAAACGGCAGCAAGACCAGCAGGATGGTCAGGGCCAGGCCCGCCAGCGCAAAGGTGAAGGCCAGCGCGGGCTTGATGAACAGGATGATCAGCAGGAGCAGCAAGACAAACGGCAAGATGCGCGGGCCGCGATGCCGCCGTCCCCAGCGGCGCCCTTGCCAGGCCCAGGGCTGCCAGGGCTGCGGGCCACCGCGCCAGCCACCATAGGAGTGGGCGTAGCCATCCGGGTCATCTGGCCCGTAGCCGTAGTGATGATGGTGGTGATGGAATTGGCCGCTCTGCGGGCCACCCTGTGGGCCGTCCTGGTGGTCAACCGGCGTATACGGCGGGTAAAACTGGGCTTCGGGGTCGTCTGGAGCCGGACGCTCGCGGTTCCCAGAAGCCGATGGGTCAAAGGTATTCATGCGGTGCCTCCCTGTTGGAGTACATGTTCGATGTGCGTTGTGCTCGGTCTTTCGATATATCTTTTTCCAGGAGCTATTATCTTTACGGCTGCACTTTGCAAAAGTTGCAGAATCGCGGCCCGGCACCCTAAGACAGAAGGGCACGGCGGAGGCCGGGGCTACCCCAAAACAAAGGGACACGGCAAGCGCCCTGGTCTGGTAAATGCGAAGGTGCTCTTTGCATGCCTTCTGATGGGAGTGGCGTGCAGGAGGAACCAGCGATGCGTGGAACAGGTAAGCGCGTACTTTTTGCGGTTGGCTATTGGGGGTTGGGGCATGCCACCCGCGATCTGCCGCTTATTCGGGGGCTGCTCAACGAGGGCTGCGAAGTTATTGTGGGCTGCGATGGCCCACCCCTGGAGGCACTGCGCCGGGAACTGGCGGGCGCGTGCGAGGTGATTCGGCTGGCAGGCGCGCCGCTGCCAATGGCCTCTACGCCGCTGCGCTTTTACACGCGCTATACGCTGCTGCTGCTGCCCATGTGGCTCTCCAAAAGCACCCAGCACGCGGAGGTGGAGCGGCTGGTGCGCGAGCGGCGGATTGATCTGGTGGTTTCGGATAATCGTTATGCCTGCTATAGCTGGGCGGCGCCCTCCTTTCTGGTGCTGCATGGCGTGCGTTTTATTGCCCCCTTTGGGAAGTGGTGGCTGGAGCCAGCACTGGAATATTTTAACTATCGGGCGTTTGCGCCGTTTACGCGGGTGATTGTGCCGGATTTTGCCACGCATTCGCTGAGCGGGGCGCTGAGCCATGACCTGCGCTTTGTGCATCCGGGGCGTCTGGCTTATATCGGCCATCTTTCCAGCCTGCGCCGCCGCGCGGTAGCTGAAGACCTGGACTACTTTCTCACCATTTCTGGGCCAGAACCTCAGCGTGGAATGTTGGAACGTACATTGCTGGCACAGATAGCAGATTTATCTGGGTGTGGGGTGATGGCTCTGGGGCGGCCTGGGTTGCAGAGCATTGAGCAGCGCGGCGGGTGCAAGGTCTATGGCTATTTAGATCGCGTGACCCAGGAAGAGATGATGAATCGGGCGCGGGTTGTCGTGAGCCGATCGGGGTATAGTACGCTAATGGAGCTGGCGGAACTTGGCAAGCGTGCCTTGCTGATTCCCACGCCGGGTCAAACGGAGCAAGAATATCTGGGGGCTTTTCATCAGGAGCAGAAGAACGCGCCGATGGTGGCGCAGGAATCGCTGGACCTGGGGCGCGACCTTGCGCGGGTCAACGCGGGTTTTCGCGGCTTTCGCGTCCCCTGGACAACAGAACAAAGCGTGGCGGCGTTTTTAGAGCTGGTGCTGGGCCAGTCCAGGGAGCCACCTGTCCTCACGCCGTCCCACGAAGAACAACCCCCAGAACTGGTTTCTTCACCGGGGTAATGAGCGTAACAGGGTTGTCATCTATGGTACTATTCATCAGAAGCATCGGTGCCACATGTCCTTGACATCTGGATGTATTTCGGTTACTGTTGCTTTATTCATTCCTATGGTGATAGAAACCTCCCACTGGTGTTTGTTTGGAGGATGATAGAAGCCTCATGACAAAAGTGCTTATCGTTGATGATGATGACGAGATCCGCTACTTGCTGCAAGATATGCTCCAGGAAGAGGGTTTCGAGGTTGACACTGCCCGCGATGGCCGCGAAGCGCTCAACATCCTCCAACGCGAGAGCGGCTGGGTGGTGCTGCTCGACATTATGATGCCCAATATAGATGGCCGCGAAGTCCTCCGCCAGCTAGAGCAAAACCTGCCCTTACTTGATAATAATAAGATTGCTCTGATGTCTGCTGGTGGGCGCCTGGCCCAGGAACGGCATCGGCTGGATGGCAACGTGGTGCAGGCGCTGCTGCCCAAGCCGTTTGACCTGGATGAGGTGCTCAGCGTTGTCCATCGGCTTGCCAGCTAGCGGCTGGCAACCTCCTGACGCGGTTGCTCTTGTCTCTCGCTTGTCTGCTCCTGAAGCAGCGGCAGGCTCGAAAGATCGGCATTTTCTCTTTCCTGGCTGGCTCCATTCTGACGCACTGCCTGGTCTTGCGCCTGGGAGAGGTCAGTTGCCCAGGGCGCATGCTGAGAGTCGAGCAGCGGCAAGGAAAATGAGAAGGTTGCTCCTTCACCAGGGACGCCACTGCTTTCCACCCACATCCGCCCGTTATGGTGGCGAATCGTCTGGTAGCTGATATACAGTTCCAACCCCGTTCCCTGTCCTGTGGAATTGGTCAGGCTGCGCGCCTGGCGCTGAAAGACCCACGCCTGTTTTTCCAGCGGGATGCCTGCCCCTTGATCACGGACCCGTACCACCGCTTCTCCGCCCGCGCCTGAACGCCCCAGGTGGACCGTGATCAAGCTCCCGGCTGGCGTGGCGTAGCATGCCTGATTCAAGAGCACCTGGAGCACCTGCGTGAGTCGGCTGAAGTCGCCCATCACCCAGAGCGGCTGGGGATGGTCTGATGTGGTGCCTCCCTGTTTTCCTGCATCGGTTAGCTCCAGCACCAGCGCGTGGTCTGCGCAGAGGTTCCTGTTCTGCGCAAGGGTTTCGTCAATCAGCGCGGCCAGGTCCAGCGGCTCCCTGTTCAGGCGGAAGCGTCCGGCATCCAGATAGCTCACGTCCACCAGGGCATCAATCAGCCCTTGCAGCCGTTGGAACTGTGGGTCGAGCTTGTTGACGGCCTCAAGGGCGCTGGTCTGGCCTTCTTTGGCAAATTGCCGTTTGAGCAACTGGAGCCGTCCCTTCAGGACGGTCAGCGGGGAGCGCAACTCGTGCACCATGACGGCCATAAATTCATCTTTTTCTTGCTGCTGCCCGGTCATCTGCTCAAACAAGGCGCTCTCCGGTGAGGGCTGAGCAGAGACGAGCCAGAGCGCGATCTGTTGGGCAAAAGCTTGCAGCAGGGCCAGGTGATTGTCTGGGAACAGTGGAGGCCGCTCGCAGGCGAGGCCCACGACGCCCAGCGCTTTGCCGTTTGCCAGGATGGGCGCGGCCAGCAGTGTTCCACCGTGAGCATGGCACCAGCGAAAGAAGCGGTGTTTTGTGTCTAGCGGGGTGGCGATGCTTTGTTGCCGGGTGAATGCCTCGCATAAACGTCCGTTCTTCAGGGCAAGCAGTTCTCTGGGCAGGGTGGGCGCATTGACGCTGGCTTCAGCCAGCGCCTCGAAGGTGTTTGCGTTTTCATTCCAGCGCTCAATGACCCCGGTCTGGCAGTTGAGCGCGCGCAGGGCATGCTGAAGCAGTTCCTCCAGCATGGGGACAAGCTGATCAGGCCGCTTGCTCTGGGCTGGCTGGGCCGCGCTCAGAAGAGCGGTGTCGAAAAGCTGACCGATGCGCGCCCGCTCACCAGTCTGCCAGAAGTTGGAGAGCCATCTGGGGGGCGCAATGCCCAGGCAGAGGGCGATGCCGCTGAGCAGGAAGCACGGGAACAAGGCCCAGGAGATGAGGGCTGGCCCAGGCGGAAGTACGTCGCCCAGTGCGATTAGTGGAAGGGTAAGCAGCAGCAAGGCGAGCGTCACGCCCAACCATTGCACCTGACGACGAGTGGCCCCGGTACAGTGCTGGCTCTGGCGCCAGAAGACAAAAGGGAGCGGAGACGCTCCAATCGAAAGGAGCAGCAAAGGCGCTTTGAGCGCGGCTGGAGCCAGGACGAGCAAGGTAGTGAGAAAGAAGAGTGCGGTGAGGCTCCATTGCAGCCAACGGGGAAGAGCGGTGAGATGTCTGGCAAGCAGGAAGAGGAAAAAGATCGCGCAAAGTAGACAGAGGATATTGAGTCGCGTGCTGGTCGTTGCAGCGGCGGAGAGGGCGGAGCCATCCAGCAGTTGTCCTTCGATATGGGCCAGGAGCAAGGCGCCAAGACTGGTGATGCCTGTCAGCAGGCCGTAAAAAAAAGAGGCGGTAGGTTGTCGTATAAACCGCCTGATTGCGTACAAGCTGAGGATGACGTAGGGCGCGCTCTGCAAGGCGAACGCTGCCTCAGTTCTTGGGAAATCCATTGAGCGTTATCCCTCTTCTTGTAGCCGTTCCTTCGTCTACCGTGACAGCATACAGAGAACGGCAAAACAGATGAGGAATCCTTTCGCCATTGAAAAGTTTTGGGTTTCCAGATGCAGGTGGGCATGCTTGAGGCAGATGCTCCGCAAGCCTCCTGTTACCAAACATACTAACACGAGTAGCAAGAACCAGGCCGGTTTCTGGCATTTTTAGGAGAGAAGGGCACGTATGTTCGTCTGCTCAATTTTCGGGGCAGCCGCTGGCTAGCTGATCGTGGCGAGCAGCAGCAGTGAAAGGGGGATTTCCAGCCAGAGCAGGCCAATAAAGAGCCAGCGCCAGCGCCAGGGGGTGAGCGCCCCAATCTGGATGGTGCCGGGCGCGAGCCACCCCTTGCGGCTGCGCGGCTGCGAGACTCGCAGCGATTTAAAGGCGCCAGAGCGCAGGTGCTCGTAGGTGAGCAGGACGCCATCGCCGGGGCGCAGGTGACGATACAGGCGCCCGCGCACCCTGACTTCTTCCTGCATGGCAATGTTGGTGTGCCAGCGCAGCGTTGCCAGGTGCTGGCGAATCGGCAGATCGTTGCGGTTATGTAGCTCGACCTTACGCATGCTTAGCACTTCGGCGTTGACGCGCACCTTCCAGACCGGCCAGGGATAGAAGAAGGTGAGCAGCGCCCCCAACAGCATGAGCAGGGCAATCGCTTGCGAGCTGCCCGATGGAAGCTGGGTCCAGGTATCGGAAATGAGTTGTTCGCCGGGTTTGAGCAGTGCTGGCCCGTTGAGCATGGAGACATTGGTAATCACCAGATGCCCCAGCGGGGAGAAGCCAAGCAGCGAGCGCCGATGATAGGTGACAAAGGCGTCGTAGCTTTTTTCGCTTTCCTGGCTGGCGAGCGGGAATGGCGTGCTTTGTTGAAGCTGCGCCTGGTGTTCGGCGCCGCTTTGGAGAAAGCGCACGATGAGGGTGCAGGTGGCCGAGAGGCTGCTTCCGCCGATCATGGTGCTGCTTGTGTCGCATCCATTCACTATGGTGGCCTGGCCCAGCACCTTTGCTGAAGGGCCATCGCGCATGAGTGTTGGCGTGATCAGGTAGAGCATGGCTAAGAGGGCCAGCGCGCACGCAATGGACAGCCTCCGCAGCCAGAAGGCGGGCGTGGGATGCCAGGGCGGGAGCTTCCCTTCGGCATCAAAGGGCAGTGATGCCGCTGAGTGTGAGATGCTTGGTGGATAGGATGAGATTGCCATGCGCGTTCCTTATAAGCCGGGCGAGCGACCAGGGTTTCTGCTCAATTTGCTCAGATGATCGCTACCCCTTCTGTAGAATATATCATTAATAGTAAGGGAAGATCAAAACGGGGCAAGGGGCCGATGTGAATATGATATAGTTTGCTCACCTATGCGCAATTTTCTTGCCTGAAGGACAGTTTTACATGCGAACAGCAATTTTGGGGGGCGGGGCGTTGGGACTGGCGCTGGCTTTGCGGCTGGCTCAGCGCGGCGAACGGGTAGTGGTGTTTGAAAAGGAGCCGGTGGCGGGTGGATTGGCGGCGGGTTTTCCCATTGGGGATGTGTATTTAGAAAAATTCTATCACCATCTGTTTCGCTCGGACCAGACCATCCTGGCCTGGATCAAAGAGCTTGGCCTGGAAGATCGGCTGGTGTGGCGCGCGCCTAAGACTAGCTCACTGGTGAATGGCGTGGCCTATGCCTTTAGCCCCAAAGATATTTTGCTGAACTTTACGCCGCTGCCGCTGCTGGACCGGGTGCGCCTGGGCGCGGTGGGTGCGTATCTGAAGCTGCGCCGCAGCCACACGCCTTTTGAGCGGGTGACGGCGGCGGAATGGATGGCGCGCTGGATGGGCAGGCGCGCCTATGAGGTGGTCTGGCAGCCGATTCTGGAGGCGAAGTTTGGCGAGTATTATCCGCAGATCAGCATGGCCTGGATGTGGTCGCGGCTGCATTGCCGCTCGTTTAGCCTGGGCTATCTGCGCGGTGGCTTCCAGCAGTTGTACGAGGCGCTGGTGCGCGAGATCACAGCGCGCGGTGGCGAGGTGCTGCTGGGCTGCACCGTTGAGCGGGCCGAGCGAGGCCGCGCCGCCGCTGGGCAGCCCGGCGACTGGCGCGTGACCTTTACGCCCGGCGCGCCAGATGCAACGCCGCAGGTGGAGGTCTTTGAGCGCGTTGTCTCCACGCTGCCCACGCGCCTGACCTTTCGGCTGATTTCTGAATTGCCGCAGGATTTCCGCGAAAAATACGATTGGGGGCTGGCGTATGGCGCGCATTGCCTGATTCTGGCGCTGAACCAGTCGCTTAGCGACGTGTACTGGCTGCAATTTACTGATCGGGGCTTTCCCTTCCTGGCGGTGGTGGAGCATACCAACCTGATGCCCAGGGAGGATTACGGCGGGCGGCACCTGGTCTATCTGGGCAACTATCTGCCGATGACGCACGCGCTCTTTAAGCAATCCAAGGAAGAGGTGCTGGTGAGCTTCCTGCCACATCTGAAGAAGCTGAACCCGGCGTTCAGCGCGGATTGGGTGACGGAATCCTGGATGTTTGCGGCGCCCTTTGCCCAGCCGATTGTGACGCGCGAGTTTCCGGCGCATATCCCGCCGCACGAGACGCCGCTGCCCAATCTCTGGCTGGCAAATATGTTTCAGGTCTATCCCCAGGATCGCGGCCAGAACTACAGCATGGCGCTGGCGGAGCGGCTGGCAAAAAGAATTTTAGAGAAGAGCTAAGCCTGTGGCCGACCCAATGCGTCGGCCACAGGCTTAGCTCTTCTCTAAACAGCTATCTTTTAGTTTTTCGCCCCTTCGCCAGACCAACCAGCGCCACGCCAGCGAGAATCAGCAGCATTGCCAGCACTTCGGTGAGGGTAATCTTTTCCCCGATGAAGAGCGCGCCGAGCGCCAGGGCCACCAGCGGGTTGACGTAGGCGTAGCTGGTGACAATGGTTGGGCGCACCCGTTGGAGCAGATAGGTAAAGGCGCTGAAGGCCACCAGCGACCCAAACACGACCAGATAGAGCAGCGCCCAGACAGCATGCGGCACGAGCGGCCCGGAGATGTGCTGGCCCTGGACCAGCCCCATCGTCAGCAGGATGACGCCGCCCACCAGCATTTCTGCGGCGCTTGCCATCTGGCCTTTGGGCAGGCGCACATGGGTGCTGACTACCGACCCCATTGCCCAGCAGGAAGCGGCCAGCAGCAAGATCAACGCGCCCAGCGGCGTGCCGGAAAAACTGCCGCCCAGATTCAGGAAGGCGACGCCCACAAACCCGATGCCCAGCCCCACCCATTCCAGGCGATGGGGCCACTGCTTCCAGAAGCCGGAAAAGATCACGGCCCAGAGCGGAACGGAGGCCACGATCAGGGAGGCCAGCCCGCTGGCAACCGATTGCTCCGCAAAACTTACCAGGCCGTTGCCACCCACCAGCAGCAATGTCCCCACCAGCCCGGCTCCGGCCCACTCCTTGCGGCTGGGATTGGGCTGGCCGCGCCAGCGCAGAAAGCCATACATGAGGCCGCCCGCCAGCAGGAAGCGTATCCCGGCCATCAGAAACGGCGGGAAGCCATCAATGGCGAGCCGAATGGCAAAATAGGTGGAACCCCAGATGATATAGATTGCCAGCATTGCCAGCATGATGCCCAGCCAGCTTGACGCGCCAGCCCCTGGCGTTGCCGGAGCAGCGGTTGTGGGCTGCTCTGTCGCAGTGGTGGCTGATGTGGCTGCTGCTGATTCGTGGATAGGTTCATCGGCCCCGGCAAGCGTGGGATTGGATGCTGATGGGGCTGGTGGCATATTGCTGATCTCAGAGGTGCTCATGATGATTGCTGTCCCTGGCTCTTAGTTTTTAGCCTGCGAGTTGATAGGCGCTCAGTGTCTTTTCAATTTGCTGGAGATGGACGGTATCATGCTCGACCCAGCGCTCCAGCCAGCCTTCGGCGGTGAACCAGCCGTATTCGGGCTGGTAGCCCTGGCGCGTCCAGTCGGATTCGCGCAGCATCTTTAGCATGCCCAGGCTGGCGGAACGTTGCAGGGCAAAGTCGCTCAGTAATTCGTTCAGGTGGTCGCGGGTGGTGTTGCGGCTGGCATGCCAGGCTTTTTCGTCGTGCGGGGCCAGGTGTGGGCGCTCTTCTTTGACAATGCGCTCCAGCCGCAGCCGCATGATGTATATCTCGTCATCAACGAAATGGGCCAGCACCTCTCGAATGCTCCATTCCTGGGCCGCCGGATGAAAGTCAAGCGCCTGGTCAGAAAGGGCCGAGGTCAGGCGCACCAGCGTCTGGTTTGTCTGTTCAAGCGCGGCAATCAAGCTCATCCGCGAGGCAGACATAGGCGTGTATCCTTTCTTCTTTCGCTCCCTGGCGCCAGCACCAAGAAGGTACCGCAGTGAGTATAGGCTAGCAGGTGGAGCAAGGCTATCCGTTTCTTGTGCTCCAAACTTTCAGCAAACAAAATAAAAAACACCACGCAGGGCATGGTTGTATACTTTTATTATAGAGGACTTTTCTGCTATAATGAAGAGAAAAGTGAAGGCATTTTGCGGAGAGCACTTAGCATTTTAAGGTGAAAAACGATGATTACTTTTGATACAGACAAGCTGATGGACGCCACTGGCTGGCAGATTCTTCAGGCATTGCAAGAGGACGCGCGCGTCTCTTTTAGTGAACTTGGGCGGCGCGTGGGCCTTTCCGCCCCGGCAGTGGCCGAGCGGGTGCGTCGTTTGGAGGAAGCAGGGGTGATCAGCGGCTATCACGCGCAAGTGAATATGGAGAAGATTGGCCTGACATTAAGCGCCTTTATTCGCGTCAGTTTGTCCCATGAGCGCAAGGTCTTGCTGAGCGTGCTGGCAAAAGACCTGCCCGAAGTGCTGGAGTGCCACAGCATCACTGGGGATGATTGTCTTATTATGAAGGTGGTCGTGTCCTCGGTGACCCACCTGGAGGAGTTACTGCATCGGCTGGGGCAGTTTGGGCGAACGACCACCTCCGTTGTGCTGTCTTCGCCCGTCACCAGGCGCACCATTGGCGCGCCCTGCTCGCCCGCTGTGGAAAGCGGGAAGTGATCTGTTGGGTGAGCGCGCTAGAGGCTGGTGCTGAACCACCTGCAAGAAGGAGAAGAGGCATGCTTGATGTTCAGCCGGTGACGCTGGAGGGCGCGTTGGTGCGCCTGGAGCCGCTGAGCCTGTCGCACGCGGAAGGGTTGCTGGCGGCGGCACAAGACCCGGCTATCTGGCGCCATTTGCCCGCCCCGATGCCCCAAACCATTCCCGCTATGCGCGCCATCATTGAGGAGGCGCTTCAGGCGCGGGCGGCAGGCAAGGAACTGCCGTTTGCTATCGTTGAGCGCGCCAGCCTCGCGCTGCTTGGTTCAACGCGCTATCTCAACATTCTGGCGGCAGATCGCGGGCTGGAGATTGGCTGGACCTGGCTGACGCCGCGTGTGCAGCGTACTGGTGTCAACACCGAATGCAAGTATCTGCTGCTGCGCCACGCCTTTGAGACGTTGGGCGCCATTCGCGTGCAACTGAAGACGGACCGCCGCAATGTCATTTCGCAGCGGGCCATCGAGCGGCTGGGCGCGGTCAAAGAGGGCATCTTACGCAAGCATATGGTCTTGTACGACGGCTACCAGCGCGATACGGTCTTTTACAGCATCCTTGATGACGAATGGCCGACGATCAAAGCCGGGCTGGAAGCGAAGATGTGAGAGGGCGGAGTGTGAAGTCGGCTGTGGCGCCAGAGGCGGCACAACGAAGAAAGAAGAAAGAAGAAAAAACCGGAGCGAGCAATTTGCTCGCTCCGGCCCTTGTATGGTGTGGCGCCTCTGCTGGGAAAAAGCGCGTTACTTTCTGGGGACGCTGACCGGCAGGCTGGCAATCGCGTAGGATTGCGTGAGCTTGCTGAGGATGCGAATGGCGCGGGTATGGAGGGGATGGCGGCTAAAGCGTTGCAGGGCGCGCTCGTTTTCTACAATGACCACGAGCAGCGCGTGCCGATAGGCCGGGGCGTTGTTGACGCCGTAGCGTACCTGCGTGACACCAGGAATGCTGGTCAGCAAGCCTTTGATGTCGGAGAGCGTACGATCTATCACTTCACGATTCACATCGCTGCGCAGCCGCAAAATCACTTCATGGCGAATCACAGAGTTGTCCCTCCCCCATCGTTCTTAATAATAACACTAGCACCACGAGTAAGTGTAACACGGCCAGGCTCAGTTTCGCAAGCAACCAGAGGGAAGGGAAAAGAACGGGCCAGGCAGCAGGTACGCTGCCTGGCCCGCTTCGATATTGCTCAGGTTAGAGTTCGCTCAGCTGGCGCTCGGCCTCTTCCAGGCTGATGGCGCCGCTGCGCAACTGCTCCAGAATGCTGCGGCGCTGCGCGTCAACCTCGTCCTTGTTGCGCGCCGTTGCAAAAGGCGGCGTTGGTGGGGTTGGAGGTGTGGGCGGGTTGGGTGGAGTGGGCGGGCGCGGCGCACTCGTTCCGCTGCGGAACTGCTCCAACAGGCGCTCCATCTCGCCCATCGCGTGCTCAATCGAGGTGCGCACATCGCGGCCAACGGCTTCCCAGTCGGTTTCGCGGGCGCGTTTGGCGGCACGCTCGGCATATTCGCTGGCGCGCTCGGCGGCGCGGCGGGCGGCTTTGGCGGTGCGGTCGCTCATCTCGCGGATGCGGCGCTCGTATTCGGCGCGCTGGGCGTCGTCCCAATTGAAGGGGAAGTTGCCCTTGCCGCCCCGGATGCGCGGGTCGCCTGGGCCATCGGGGTCATCTGGCCCAAAGCCAGCGGCAAACCGGAATCCGCCGGGGTGTTTGCTCCAGTTAATGCCAAAGCCATGTCCGGCATGGCCGGCATGCGCAAAGCCGCTGCCGGTTTCCTCACCGTCATCAGTCACAAAATCGTCGTTCATTGCTCTCTCCTGTGTTGGGTCAGCGGCGCTGATTGAGATGTCGCCGCCCTCGCTTTGCAAGGTAACAGTGGCCTCGGCACGTCCGATGGCCCCAACAAGATGCCGTCGTCGCCCGCGCTCAATCGTGAGCGGCAAGCGCGTTTGAATGGTGCCCCGCCCCGTCTGCGCGACAAAGCGGGCATGAATCTCGCCGCGCAAGCGCAGCGTAATGTCGCCCGCCGCGCGAATGGCATACGTGGCGTCTTTGCTCAGGGGCGTGTCCAGATGGACATCTCCGCTGACCATGCCCGCTGCAATGCCGCCGCGCACATCCTGCGCGTTGAGGTCGCCACCCAGATTGCCAAAGGTGGCGATGCCGCCGCAGTTGCGCAGCCGGGCATCCCCGTGCATATTGCCCACTTCGCAGACGCTTTCCACTTCTTGTACGCTCAAGTCACCACCCAGGTTGCCAATCTCTACACCGCTGGTTTGCGCAACACTGCAATCGCCCTGCATGTTGGCAATGCTCACCCGTCCCGCGCGGCTCACCTGGACATCGCCCCGGCTGCCATTTTTGATGCGTACCTCGCCCGCGACTTCGTGGATGTGCACATCGCCATTGATTGCGCCAGTCACCTCCAGTTCGCCCACGTTGCGCACTGTCAGATCACCAGAGAGTGTGTTGAGGCGCACTTCTCCCTGGCAGCGCTCGATGGTGAGGTCACCAGCAACGGCCCCCAGCCAGACGGTGGTGGCTTCCTGTATCTGCGCGTCGCCGCTGACAGCATCCATGCGTACCGGCCCCTGGAGGCCGCGCACCGAAACATCGCTCCTGGCGCTGAGAATATGCAGGCTGGCGCCGCGTGGCACAGTGATGGTGACATCTTCTTTAATGGTCCCCAGGCGCATGCGGCCATCCGCGCCCACCTGGAAATTGGAGTCCTCTTCGTCGTCATCCAGGCCGACGATGCGCACATGCGGCTCATCCCAGCCGAGGATTTCCAAATCTCCATCGGCGCGGCCAATTTCCAGCCGGGTCAGCCCGCCACTGGAGTAGGTTTGTTCATTGCTCATCTCTTTCCTCCCCGTAAGAGATCATTCGTTTTCTGCTGCCAGACGGCGGTGTGCTTCTTCAGTCGTGATCTTGCCTTGCGCCAGGTCTTGCAGGATTTCCCGGCGCTCGCGGCGGCGCTCCGGGTCGGGAATCTCTTCCTCGACCAGAAAGCCCATCGTTTCCAGAATGTTGTTGAGGCGCGCTTTGACGGTGGGATAGGAAATATCAAGCATGGCTTCGACGTTCTTGATAATTCCCCGGCACCGCAAAAATGTTTCAACAAACTCCAACTGTTCCTGGTTCAGCCGCTCCAGTCGGCCATAGTAGCCATCGCGCGAGGTTTCGCCGCGTCCTCCGCCAGGCACGGCAAATTGCCCCTCCAGGGCGCTCTGGCACGTGCTGCATTGCATGCGGGTGATGTGGAGTTGTCCCCCGCATACGGGGCAGCGCCCGCTTATTTCATACATGCTCCCCCTGCTCCTTTCTCCCCGTTCAGGCGTTCAACGTCCTGTTATTTAACTTTATAGCAGATAACTTTAAAAAAGTCAATACTAACATTAACTTTATTTGAAAAACTGGCGAGGAGCAGACATGCGTGCAGGCGTTCGTGGTATGGGATATGCAACGTGGAAAGTAGGATGTATCGGTATCCGTAGAGATTTTCCACTCAATAAGGAGGGTAGAAGCATGCAACAGGCACCAGGCTATCAAGATCAAGAACTGCGTAGAGATTACTCGCCAATGGACCGGCCAGCGGTCCCTGGCACCACTCCAACGTCGTCTGGTGCCGCTCCAGCGGAGTATAGCACCGCCAGAACGACGGATCGGGCTACCATGGCCTGGAGGGATTGGGTGCGTTGGGGGCCAATTTGGGCAGGTTTGCTGACCATTGTCGCCACGCTTGCGGTCATGGGAGCACTGGGCGCAGCAATTGCGTTTTCTGTCTGGGGGGCGAACCCCAATAACGCCTTCGTGTATGGCTGGTCTATCTTGACCGGTATCGTAGCCTACTTGCTAGGTGGCTGGATGACGGCGCGGACGGCAGGCGTGACGGGCGTTCGTCCAGCGGTCTTGAATGCGGCAATGGCCTGGGCGTTGTCCCTGGCCGCTCTGTTCGTCCTGACGTTTGTGAGCGCGGGACGTACTAATGGGCTGATGGGTGGGGTAGCACCTGGGCTGACGGCCCCTCAGACGGCAACAGCATCCTGGATTACCTTTGTGACCCTGGTGATCGGACTGATTCTGGCTATGATTGGTGGCGCCATTGGCAGCCGCCGCCTGGAGTGGGGGCGCTAGCGCGAGAGGGGAGTTTGCTCACTCCGACGAGCCAGAGGGCGGTCCTTCCATTGGAAGGACCGCCCTCTGGCTCGTCGGGGTTGTATTGCATCTCGTCTTTTGTCATGGAGGCAAATAGCCACCAAGATGCGCAAGTAGCATGGAGAGCCTGGTATGCTCTTGACTTGTTTGTAGCGATTATAGTATCATTAGGACATGAAAGACAAAGTATACAATATGCTACGCATTCGGGAACAGACTCATAAAAAACTGCGGCTGATTGCAGCCATGTGTGATGAGCAGATGATTGAGACCATTGAACGGCTGGCAGACCAGGAATTGGCTCGCATCAAAGCTGAGGAGCGTCAACGAGAACAGGAGCGCTAGTCGAATGAAGCTGACACGGGCGGTGCCGCACATCCGGCTCTATGCAGTCAACGACAGCAAGATGGCAACGCTAGACTCCTTAGCAGATGCATATCTGGCCCTCTGTCAGCAGTACACGACGCTGTTTTGCACTGAAGTTCTGCCCGATAAGTACGCCGCTCCCTGTTTGGGTTCCCCTCTCTCAGAACGCTGGCAGCGCGTGGCGATTCAACAAGCCGCAGGCATCGCGCAAAGCTGGCGCTCCAACCGCGAGCATGCTTTGGAAGCGTACCAGGAGGCATATGCAGCCTGGGAGGAGAAGCGCCAAGAGGAGGAGCCGCCACCTGTGTGGAAAGAGTGGAACACGCCCGTCTTGAAGGAAATCTGTGTGCAGGCCAATGCCAACGTTGCTCTCTTAGAGAAGTCCCAGGACAGCGTGTTTGACTATTGGCTGCGCCTGAGCACCTTGGAACGCTACAGACCACTCCTGCTTCCCGTGGAATTGGCTCCTTATCACCAGGCCGCGCTGGAAGGCAAGCAACTCAATACGAGTGTAACCCTCACACGCAAGCCCGATGGCTGGTGGCTCACGCTCTCCTACACCGAAAAGGTCAAGATCGAAACGCCCCAGACGGCTCCTGTGGTGGGAGTGGACGTCGGCATCGCCAATTTCATCACGACTTCAACGGGTAAGCACTATGGCACCTTTCACGGCAAGCTCGCAGAACGGCACAAACGGGATCGGGCCAAGCGGCGTCGGAAAGCGAAACTACGGGCTTGCCTCAAGAAGAAGGGCGTGCAGAAACTGCCCTCCGCACGCAACCAGAAACTGGCACGCCATGTCCGGCAAGAGATTAATCGTGCCGTCAATCAGTTCTATGCGGACCACGTGGGCTATCAGGTAGCCTATGAGCAGTTGTCGGTGCGGACGATGAAGTTCAAGAGCCGCCGGATGAATGCGTACCTCTACGCTTCCAATCTGGCCCATATTCCCAAACAGCTTGCCTGGGGCGCCTTGAAGCGCAAGCAACGCGCCCAAAAAGTGAAGAGCGCCTATTCCTCGCAGGAGTGCCATGTCTGTCATCATGTGTCCCGTGAGAATCGGCCAAGTCAGCAGACGTTCTGTTGCTGGTGTTGCCACCATACCGCCCACGCGGATGTCAACGCCTCCGAAAACACGGCAGATCGGTTGAACGATCAAGAGCTGAGGAATTGCCAGAACCGGCAGGAAATTAAGGTGCTGCTGCAACAGCGGCATCGGGAGTTCTGGCGCGTCCAAAGGTTGGCCGTAGTCCAACCTCCCGCCCAGTTGTAGGATCAACGGGCGTAGGTCAAGCGTTGCGATATTTGCGGATGTCGTAACGAACTATCATGGTTGCGCAGTGAGCCTCATGGGTGATCAGCGATACCCGTGCAGCGCTAATTCGTCACTACACACAGAAGAACAGCCGGTTGACGGAGCTATCGCTGGAGCAGGGTTTCTTGCCCAGCACTATTTTTGATGGGTTTCTTTCAGGGGTAGTACGTATATGTATCAAGGAAGCGAAGGACCAGGGCGGCAAGGCAGTGGTGGGTTGTCCCAAGCGGGGACGGGAGAGCGGCGAACAACTGGGCCGATGGCAGCGACGCCGCGCCTGGGAAGTCTGGGCAGCGGCGAGCGGCTGTCTGGGGGGTCTGGCGGGCTGCGCCCGTCTGGGCCGCTGCCAGCAGACCCAATCGCAGCAGAGGCTCAGAGCCGGGGGCGCCGGACGGGGCAGGCGCTGCCGCCGCGCCCAACCAGTGTGGCGGAAACGGGCCTGGATTCGAGCCTGTTACAGGAATTGGCGCTCAAGTTTCTCTCCAACGCGGGCACGCTGAGCGCCACGTCGCTTGCCGCGCAGATGCGCCTGCCGCTGAGCGGGGTGCTGGATGAAGTCTTTACGACGCTGCGCAAGGATGGAGCTATTGAGGTGGCAGCCGGGGCCACAGAGAGTGTGCGCTACAGTGGAAGCAGCGGCGGCAACGGGCTGATGTCGGGAGGGGTGCTGGTCTTTCGGCTGACTGATCAAGGCAAGGGGCGCGCGCGCGAGGCATTTGAACGCAATGGCTATGTGGGTCCGGCGCCGGTTTCGTTCTCCAGCTACTCGGCGGCGCTGAACAGCCAGATTCAGACGCGCCCACAGGTGATGCGTTCGGTGGTGCGTCAGCGGCTCAGCCATCTGGTGTTAAGCGATGTGGTGATGGATCAGGTCGGGGTGGCGGTGAATCGGGGCGGGGCGCTGTTTCTCTGCGGGCACGCGGGGAATGGCAAGACAGCCATTGCGGAGGCGATTGCTTCCATGTTTAGCGGCGGCGTGTTTATGCCCTATGCCATCGAGGTCAGCGGACACGTTATGCCGCTCTTTGACGCCAGTGTGCATATTGCGATCTCTCTGGAAGGCGTGGAGGGGGCGGCGCGTATGGATGAGCGCTGGGTGTATTGCCGCCCGCCGCTGGTGCAGTCGGGGGGTGAACTGGTGCTGAGCAACCTGGACCTGCAATTTAATGAGCGCCTGCGCCTGTATGAATGCCCCTTGCAGATGAAGGCCAACGCGGGGGTGCTGTTGATTGATGACTTTGGCCGCCAGCAGTGCCGCCCGGAAGACTTGTTGAATCGCTGGATTGTGCCGCTGGAGCGCGGAGTAGACTACCTGACGTTGATGAATGGGCAGAAGGTGGCTATTCCCTTTGGGGCGCTGGTGGTCTTCTCCAGCAATATGCGCCCCAGCGATCTGGTGGATGAGGCGTTTCTGCGGCGCGTGCCCAATAAAATCTGGGTGAATGACCCGACCCTGGAGCACTACCGGGAGATTTTGACGCGCGTCTGCCAGGCGGAAGGCGTGGCCTTCTCCGATGCTGGCTTTGCCCATCTTATGCGCCAGCATTATCAGCAAACTGGGCGCTCGATGCGTGCCTGCCATCCGCGCGATCTGCTCCGTCATATTGTCGCTTTGGCGCGTTATTATACTATTGCACCGGAGTTTTCGCCGCAAATGATTGACGCTGCCTGCCAGTTGTATTTTATGGAGAACGAGCGTTTTGCGGGCCATCAAGGAGGGGCAGCCGCCCAGCGTGCTCCGGCGTCGCGCCCGGCGTATTGAGGGAAACGCTGCTTGTGTATTACGGATGGAGCCGCTATAATAGCTATCCAGGCAATGTGCAGTAGGAAAGGGTGCCAGCATGAGGATTTTAATTGCTGATGATGACCGTGAACTTGTAGATATGCTGACGTTTTGGCTCCGGGCGCACGGCCATCAGGTGATCGTCGCGTTTGATGGCGACCAGGCCATCAAACGCTGGCACGAACAGCCTCCTGATCTGGTGCTGCTGGATATTCAAATGCCGAAGTATGATGGCTTTGCGGTTATCCGTCGGATGCGTCCCGAATCCAACGCGATGATCCTCGTTTTGACGTGCTGTGATCGTGAGGATGATGAGGTTTCGGCGCTGGACCTGGGAGCAGATGATTTTCTGCGCAAGCCCTTCCGCCCGCGCCAACTACTGGCCCGCATCCAGGCGGCAGCGCGGCGGGCAGCGACCACCAGCGGCCCGGTGAATGGATCGGCTATTACGGTTGGTCCGGTGAGCCTGGATGTGACCAGGCATGAGGTGACGCGCAACGGCACGCGCACTCGCCTGACTCCTACCGAGAGCCGCCTGCTGCACTTGCTGCTGCTGCATGCCGGGCAGGTGCTGACCACCGACACGATCATCGAGCGCGTCTGGGGCTATAGTGAAGTTGGAGATTCGGGGCTGGTGAAAACCCATATTCGGCATCTGCGCCAGAAGGTGGAACCGGAGCCTGGCAACCCC
Source organism: Ktedonobacterales bacterium (assembly GCA_036557885.1). Classification (GTDB taxonomy): domain Bacteria; phylum Chloroflexota; class Ktedonobacteria; order Ktedonobacterales; family DATBGS01; genus DATBGS01. Next base: position 24,348 of record DATBGS010000050.1, on the reverse strand, counting down.
CGCTATGTCGTGACGGTGCCGGGTGTGGGCTATACCTTCAGCCCGCCCGTTTTTAGCGAACAGCTTTCTTCGTAATCTCACAGCAGAGCATTCGGCCTGGAACGAGCAATCCACACGTTTTCCCTTCCTGTACCCTGGAAAGGAGCGCGGTTGGTACTCCTTCTTAACGCCCAATCGCTCAATCTCAACCACATTGTAACTCACCCTTCTCTCAAATTCCCCTCCCCATCGCTACCCTTACAGTGAGAGCCTAGAGCGATCTCTCCTTGATCGAGAACCAATCTGCGTAAGGAGCGAAACCCTCAAACCCGCGCGAGGAAACGAATGCAATCACCAGCGATACCCTGCGCTGTTTCGGGACCATTCCCCGGAGCGCCGTCTCCTTGGTATGATGTTGTTCCTTTGATGAAGCTTTTGGTTGGGGGAGGCATGTGATGGACAACACCTCTTGGGATATATTCGAGCCACAGGCGCGAAAAATATTGCTCAGTACCTTACGGCTGCTTACCTCTTCTGTCTCAACGCTCACGGTGCTGCTGCTGGTGTGTGATGGCAGGGCAGAGGGTGCCAGCGAAGCAGTGGAGAAAAACATGCAAGCGGTGGAGCAGGTGCTGCGCTCCGATCTGCGCCGCAGCGATGTGGTCTTGCATTGCGGGCGGGGCTGCTGCGCGGCGCTGCTGATTGGCGCGGATTCGGCTGGCGCCTGCTGTGTGGTGCGGCGCTTGCACCGCGAACTGCGCGAGCGTGGCGGGGTGACGCTTTCCTTCTCGCTTGGCTGGGCCGCCACCGGCGAACCAGGGCACGAGGTGGAGGCGCTGGTTGCCTTTGCCCTGGAGGGGCGGCGCGCGTTTCTGCCTGTGGCTGATGAGGCGCTCTTTGTGCCTGGGGCGGCCAGAAAGATGCCTGCTTCACGCGGGGCGCGTCTGCGACAGGTGTTTGATACGCAGGTGCTGACGGCAGCCATGCAGCAGGAGAGGGCCAGGAAGAAGCGCAACTTCCAGGCTTGTGTTGAGCCGCCAGAGCGACCTGTCGTGATCAAGGCGCGCGCGCGGGCACGCGAATTGGGGGTGCCCTATCTGTCGCCTCCCCAGCATATCCCCCTGAGTGTGCGCAGGCTGGTGCCCCTGGAGGTCATGCAGCAGTATCGCTGCCTGCCGGTGGGACGCAATCGCAATGCCCTGACGGTCGCCCTGGCCGACCCTACCGACACCGGGGCGCTGTTGTGCCTGGAACAGGTGACGGGTCTGACCATTTTTCCGGTGATGACCGACCCAGAGGTCTTAGAGCACCTGACACGCCTTCCACGCGGGCACCACCCATGAGAAGCAGCGCCTGCATGGCTACCTCCTTAGAATGAGATGAGTAGTGGAACTGCTACCAGGCATGCGCGTTTTTAACGCGCTCTTAACCTGGGGCACCCCTCTTTGTTGCCTGTTTCACGGTATCCTGAGAGAAAACAGGCTATCAGGCTACCCATCTGGCAAGAAGGTGAATCATGTTGCACGAAGACTTTGTAGAGCGTCCAAACGAAGGAGTATCACAGCAAGCAGGGCGCCGCTCCTCTGGGCCGACCACCCTGGAGCCGGAACAGCCCACTTCCCTGGCAGCCACGACTACCACAACCGCCATCTCTCCCCTGGAAGAACGCCAACGCCTGGCCTCTGAGCAGTTCTCATCGGGCACCGCCAGGGCGGTGCGCCCCTGGAAGGAAGCAGCGCTTGCCAGAGAGCGCCCAGGCTATTTCCTGGCAAAGCGTTTTCTAGATTGCACCCTGGTGCTGATTGCGCTCGTCTTCACTGCGCCGATCCTGCTTGTCACCTGGGCGCTGGTGCGGCTCACCTCCCCTGGTCCCGCCATTTTTCGCCAGGAGCGCGTGGGGTTTCGCGGGCGGCGCTTTGTGGTGTATAAATTTCGCTCGATGTACGTTGATAATGATGAGCACCTGCACCGCGCCGCGTATGAGCAGTTTTTGCGGGGCGAGCGCATGAGTGGCAAGGTTGACGGCAGTGTGCTGGCAACGGAAACCCACCTGCGCAAGCACAAGCGTTCTGGGATACCCTATGACCCGCGTGTCACACCGTTAGGCTATTTCTTGCGGCGCAGCAGTATTGATGAACTCCCGCAACTCTTTAACGTATTACGGGGGGAGATGAGTTTGGTGGGTCCGCGTCCCCCCATTATGTATGAAGTGAATCTCTATAAAGAGTGGCATCTTGGCCGTCTGGAGACGCTGCCTGGCATTACTGGCCTCTGGCAGGTACATGGACGCAGCCGGGTAAGCTTTGATACAATGGTGAAGATGGACCTGGAATATATTGCTAAACAGTCTTTCTGGTATGATGTCAAGCTGATACTTTTAACCATACCAGCCGTTTTTAGTCGTGAAGGTGCTTATTAATTTGTGCAGCAGGGGTCTGCTTCCGCCAACATTTTATGAAAAGGGGACCTCTCACCGTGAGCCGTTTTATCATTCGTTTACCGGGGGCACTCTCCTCTCTGCGCCTGCGTCGGGTGCAGGTGGTGAGCGCTGTGATCGCGTTATTTATCCTGCTCTTTAGCCTGACCCTCGGTTTCGTCACCCAGCGCGCTGCCGCAGGCAGCACGCTCTTTGCTGATGATTTTGAGGCCGATGCGCTGGCAACGTTCCCCCCCAACTGGACGCTGGTGAGCGGACCCTGGTCGGTGCAGCAGGATGGCACGCATGTGCTGGAGCAGACCAGCACGGACACGACCACTGAGAAACGGGTGCTGGCTGGTTTGACCACCTGGACCGATTATGTCTATCAGGTGGATGTGAAGCCAGGCGCCAATTCGCCCGCGCTGGGCCTCCAGATTATCGCCAGGGAGAGCGATGCCAGCAACTACTACAGCTTTGGGCTGTTTAGCAATACGTGGTATCTGAAGAAGCGTGTTGGTGGCAACCAGACCACCATCGCGCAGGGCAATTTTGCCTATACCAGCCAGTTCTATACGATGCAGTTTTCGCTCCAGGGATCAGCGCTGAGTGGCAAAATTGGCGCAACCACCGTCTTCAATACGACGGATAGCAGCCTTTCTGCCGGGATGATTGGTGTGAGCACCAAGGCGATGACCGAGCTTGATAATGTGCTGGTGACGGTCAACGGGGTGGTGCCAACGCCCACGCCAACCGATACAGCCACCAGCACGCCGACGCTGGTGCCAACGGCCACGAATACGCCGGGGGCCACCGCTACGAACACGCCGGGGGCCACAGCCACCAATACGCCAACGCCAACCGCGACCAACACGCCAGCGCCGACGGCGACCAATACGCCAACACCAACGGCGACGAATACGCCGACGCCTCCGCCCACCGCGACGCCTACGCCGCCGGGTAACAACACGCTCTTTGCTGATGATTTTGAGGCCGACACGCCAGGCGCGTTCCCGCCCAACTGGACGCTGGTCGGTGGAACGTGGGTGGTGCAGGTGGATGGCACACAGGTGCTCAAGCAGAACGACCCCTCCACCAGCAGCGAGAAACGGGTGCTGGCGGGTTCCACAAGCTGGACCGATTATGTCTTCCAGGTGGATGTGGAGCCAGGCGCTAATTCGCCCGCGCTGGGCCTCCAGATTATCGCCAGGGAGAGCGATGCCAGCAACTACTACAGCTTTGGGCTGTTTAGCAACACCTGGTACCTGAAGAAAAAGGTAGGGGGCACCCAGACCACCATCGCCCAGGGCAACTTCGCTTACACCAGCCAGTTCTATACGATGGTCTTCTCGCTCCAGGGCACGTCGCTCATTGGCAGCATCAACGGGACCACGCTGTTCAATACGACAGATGGCAGCCTGACGCACGGCCAGATTGCGCTGAGCACCAAGGCGCAATCCGAGTTTGATAACGTGCTGGTGACGCTGAATGGGGCGGGGTCCACGCCCACGCCCACACCCACCGCGACCAACACGCCCACGCCAACCGCCACCAATACCCCAACGGGGAATACGCCAACGGCGACTTCCACACCAGGCGGGGGCGGCGGCTCCAGCAGCGCGGGGAATGCCACCTTGACGCTGACCCCCAGCGGCTCCAACTTTATCTTGCAGAGCGTGGATGCCAACGGGAACGGCTGGCAGGTGTTCTTTAATCAGGCGTTGGGCGGCGCGATTACGCGCACGCAAGAGATTAATAATGGCGTGCTGTCCGATGTGCAATATCAGGCGATTCTGCACTCGCTGGTGCAGAGCTATGTGCAGACCAGCGGCAATTTCCACGCCAACCAGGATCAGGCAGGACAGATCATCATTCTGCGCAATACGCCCGAACTGGTGGGCATTGAGACGATCTCCACCAACACCAACATTCACATCACCTGGACCTACTTCTACTACTTCTGGCCCAATGGGCAGATCTATATCCAACTGAGCATCCAGAACACGGGCACCAATCCGGTCAGCTTCACGACCCCCAATTCGGTTCAGATCAATCTGGATGGGATGATCATTCAGCATTACGGCGATCAATCGCCTCAAGCCTGGTATGGCGTCAATGGGACGATCAAGTCGCCCATCCCGGCGACGGTTAGCTCCAATGAGGCCAACTTTGGTGTGATGACGCCTACGGCGGGCGGGGCGCCTTTCACCGGCCTGTTCCTGGATAAGTTTACCAGCTGGGCGGCGGCTGGGGCCAACAATGGCGGGATTGTCTATCTGGGCAATACCACGCGCTCGAAGGTGCAATGGCAGGGCGTGCTCTCCAGTCTGGCGCCGGGGCAGGTGCTGCCGTTCTCGCTGCTGCTGGATTTCCGGCGCGGCCTCACCCAGAACCAGAGCTTGAGCTTTGATTCGGATTACCGCGCGCCCTCGCTGACGGTCAACACTGGCACGCTGGCAACCACCGACAGCGAGCCGGGGAATCTGGCGCTGAACAATGGCTTTAACATGGACCTGGGCGCGTATGTGATCAGCGCCGCTGGCAACCATGTAAATGCTCAACTGAACTTCCCGGCGGGCGTCTCCACGCGCTGGACGCCGCGCTACAAGATTGTGGGCTGGTTCAAAGGGGCGCCCACCGTTACCTGGGGTGGTCAGACGCTCACGGCGGGTGTGGATTACAACTATGTGGTGGATGGAACGACCAATACGTTGTATCTGCAACTGAACTTTGATGTGGTGACGGCCAACCCTGGTGCGGGCCAGATGCTCAACGCCGCGCTGGACATTTCGTAGGTAGGGCGGGTAGTCACAACGCTCTCAAGTATACGAGCGGGGCAGGCTTGCCTGCCCCGCTCGTTGTTCACGGAGCCATCTGCTGCCGGAAGGCACTCAGAATTGCTCGACCATCCCGGCATTGGTTGGGCACAGCGAGTGAACGGTGACGATGTCAACTGGGGAATCCAGGCCATAAAGCGTCTCTACTGTAATGCTTTCCCTCCCGCTCTGACCAATGTAAGAAATGAGGTAGTCCGTGTCACTTGGGGGAACGCCGGAAAAGGTGAAATTCCCATTTGCGTCGCTGACGGTGGTGTAGCTGTGAGTGGCGGTGAATCCCAAAGGAGAGAGGTCCCAACGGGCCGAGAGCCAGAGCCGCACATGCGCGGCTGGTTTGCTGCTGCCATGCACGACAATTTGGCCCGTCACGTTTTGCGGCTTGCGCAATTCGGCTGCGGCTTGCTGGGCTTGGGGGGTATCGCCAAAGTTTTTAATCAGCGTGTCAAAGGTGCTCCTGGCATCTGCGCAACTGCCGCTGGTTTCTTGCTGCTTCCCCAGGCCAAAGTAGGCTTTGGCATCTTCCCCATGCAGTTGTGAAAAGACGCTGGTAGCGCTGTAGTCGTGGGGATTGTTCAGGATGAACTCAAAGGTCGTGATGGCGTTCTGGAAGTTGGAGTTGCTGAGGTACTGGTCGCCCCAGAGCAGATACGCTTTGGCGATGAACTCGTGTGCGAGCCGCATCTGCTCAGGCGTGGTCGCGTAAATGAGTTCGCTCTTGAATTTATCAGCAGCCCCGGAGAAGTCGCCTGTCTGCTCCAACTGTTTGCCCCAGGCGTCGTAGGTCTGCAACAGGTTGTTTTTTGCCTGGGCTGCCAGAGCTGTGTTCTGAGTAAGCGTTGTCGCGTCAATGAAGTTATTGGCTGCCTCCGCATATTGCCCAAGTCCCAAGAGTTGCAAGCCGTAATCCTCATGCACCTGCGCCAATGTCTCATTGACCTGATCTGTTCTTACTCCGATCTTTGCCGCTTGCTCCAGCTTGTTGATGGCGTTCTCGTAGTCCTTCTGGGCATAGAACTGGTTGCCCCAATCCTCAAAAGCGCGTTCTTCTGCGTCTTGAATCTGGTTGGTAAGATCGCCTGATGGCTTCAACTGGAGCGCCTGCATGAATTTTTGGGTCGCCTGATCATACTGCTGCTGTTTGTACAGTTGTTTGCCCCACGCCAGATACACTTTGGCCTGGCTCTCTTTATCGCCGACCACTTGAAATTCCTGAAGCGCCTGAGCAAATTTCTGTTGGCTCAGCAGGGCGTTCCCCTGCGCCTGGTTTAAGGTGCCCTGCAACCCCAGGCCCGTGCAGCCTAGAAGGAGCAGCACCACGAAGCCCACGATAACCAGTCGCCGGGTGCGCTGTGGAACTGTGGGCGCGCGCCGAAATACCAACCGGGAACCTACCCAAAATACCCCCGCGCCAATCAGCGCGGCTATGCCCACGCGGAAGCTCCCCGCTGCCCAATCGCTGCCGGGCAACAGGCCAGACAAGGCCAGAACCACAAGCGCCAGCACACCCAGACCTACGCCGAGCCGCGCTCGACGGGCAAGCGGTGATTGCATGAATGGTGTGGGCGTGGGAGGCTCAGCGGATGGGGCTGGAGGTACGCTGGTTTCAGACGAAGTGGGCAGTGGGCCGCTCGCGCCGGGCGTGGTTGGGAGTTCGTTGAGCGTATTTTCCTGGCTGGTAATCTCCTCTGCCAGTGTTGGCGCCTCATCGAGGGGCGCTGAGGGAGCGCGCGCGGATGGGAGAAGTATTGCCGCATCGGTGGAGGCAGGCGCGTGGCACTTTGGGCAAGACGCGCTTCCTGCCGCAAAGAAGGTGCCACAGACGGAGCACTTGTACTCAAGTGGATTAGACATGACGCGAACCACCTTTCTTCCCTAAAAGGGCAGTTTCTACCAACTGAAAAGGAGGACCGAGAGGAAGCATCAAGACGCAGCTTGTAAAAGAAAGCGCTATCTTTTCAGCAGATATTCATTATGTAACAAGGCGGCGAAGAAGTCAATAAGAGGTTTAACGGCCTGTTTGAGAAAAGCACACCTCAGCAATGCGCGCGGCGAAGTGGTCAAGCGTCATCAGCGCCTCAAAGACGCGCCGCCCGTTGCGGCCTAGCTCGTCAGCCACGTCGGGGTGCTCCAGCAGATAGGTGATGGCCTTGCACAGTTCGCTGGCGTCTCCCGGTTTGACGTAAAAGCCGGTGGGTAGCCGTCGCAGGTCGTCTGGCACGTCGGGCGCGTCGAGAAAGCCGCCGGGGAGGATACGCCGCTCTACGCGGCCATAGCCGTTGCTGCGGCGGTCACGGATGGTATCGGTCTGACCGACGGTGGCGCTGACAATGACGGCCTTGCCCATTGCCATGCCCTCCAGAATGACGGTGATGCCCGCCTGATTGGTTACTTCATAGAGCGGCACGACGACAAAGCGCGAGGCAGCGTAGAGGTGGCGCAGGCTGAGGTACTTGTGCGCGCTGACGTGGACGTTGGGGGGCAGGGTGTCTTTGGCGCTCATGCCGCTGTGGTCGGACCAATAGCTGGCAGCCGCAATCTCCAACTGCACGTCCAGCCCGCGCACCGCCTCCACCAGCGTTGGATAATCGCGGAACTCCAGCCCCACGCTGCAAATGATGGGCGCGCTGATGAGAGGCGTACCGCCGGTGTCCCCACCGGCAGGGGCGAGGCTTGTAGCACCAGCCACCGTGCCGGTGGGGGCGGGGATGGAGCGCCGGGCCTCCTCTGCGGTCATGGGCCGCCAGAAGTGCTGATCGGCCTGATAGGGCAGCAGGACGACTTTTTGCTCTGGCACGCGCAGGTCTTCAATCAGCAGGCGGCGCTGCTCAGTGGAATGGCAGAGAATGGCGCGGGTCGCGCTCTGGATGCGCGCCCAGCGAAACCAGAAGCGCTTTTTGGGGGACGAGAGATAGTGGGTGAGCATGATATGCGGCGTGCGGGCGCGCGCCAGCTTGAGCAGCAGCGCCAGCGGAATGCCCAAGCGCTCGCTGTCGCTGTAGAGCACGTCGTAGCGCTCGCGCTGCCGAAAGGCCAGCCACGCCTGCGCCAGCGATTTCCCGGCATAACGCGCCAGCAGGCGGCTCACGCGGCTCTCTTGAATGGCGGACCAATCCAGAATATCGGCCTGGAGGTGCCGCGCCAGTTCAAAGTAATCTTTGCGGGGAAAGCGGTCAGCCGCGATTTCGGCATGCAGCTCCGGGTCTACGTCGGCCTCGATGAGCAGCAGTGTGCGCGGTGGGCGCTTTTGCGTGCTGGCAGGCACGTCAGCAGGCGATGCAGCAGCGCCCACCGGAAAAAGCTGCTCAAGCGTTTTCATCGCGCGTGCTCCACGTGGGCTGCCAGCATCTCTGGAAGATGAGCCAGCGGCGGGTCTGGCTCCAGACCCAGCACGGCTTTCAGGCGCGTGGGATCAGCCACAAAACGCCGCACCTCTGCGCCGCGCGCGGGGAGTATCTGCAACTGGCTCTCGGAGCCGCTCAGCGCCACGATGCGCCGGGCGAGATCTGCTATGGGGGTGCCCTGGCCGGTGCCAATGTTGATGGTTTGCCCCACCACCCGTTCGCGCTCGGCAAAGGCGGCCTGCACAAACGCCTCAACGACATCCTGCACCCAGACAAAATCAATCACTTGATCGCCGCCATACAGCAGCAAATCCACGCCGCGCCGGGCGTGCTCCATCCACAGGGGAATGACGCGCTCGCTGTCGCGTGGGCCGTAGACGTTTGCCATGCGAAAGATGACGGTTTCCAGCGCTTCGCGGGCCTGGGCCACGCGGAAATATTGCTCTCCGGCGACTTTGCTGGCGCCATAGGCGTTCTTGGGGGCAACGGGAGCGTCCTCGCGCACGGGCAGCGTCTGGGCCTCGCCATAGACCTCACGCGAGGAGCCAAACAGCACGCGCCGCACGCCCGCTGACTCGGACGCCTTCAAGATGTTATAGACACCGACGACATTGGTGCTAAAGGCGTAGTCGCGGTCAGCTTCGGAGCCAATCACGTTGGCCTGGGCCGCCAGATGAAAGACAATCTCCACGCCGCTCAGGGCGCGCTGGAGGACTGTCTCGTCGCGGATGTCGCCCTCGATGAGCCGTACCCGGCCCGCGCTCAGGTGCGGTTCCAGATGCGCGCGCCTGCCGCGCCGCATATTATCGTAGACCAGGATGTCTGGCGCGGCGTGTGGTGTTCCGCCAGACACCTCCAGGAGACGATCAACAAGGTGGCTGCCGATAAACCCGGCGCCGCCGGTAATCAGGACGCGCATCAGTCAGACCTTCCGCTAGGACGGCACGCCGTCACTTTGATGATTTCAAGCAGGCGCCGGGCGTTGTGCCGGGCGTCGTATTCTGCCTCGGCGCGTTTGCGCCCAAGCTGGCCCATCTCCAGCCGAAGCTGGGGCTGTGCCAGCAGGGTTTCGATGGCCCGGCGCAAGTCTTCCACGCTGCCCGCCTCTACAATCAGCCCATTCTTGCCATCCTGAATGGCCTCTGGGATAGCCCCGACGCGCGTCGTGATCACCGGCATGGTGGCGGCCATTGCCTCGGTGACGGCAACGGGAGCGCAATCGGCCAGCGTGGGGAAGACAAACACGTCGGCCTCGGCAAAGAGGCGGGTGAGCGTTTCGCTGTTGGGCTTGACGCCGTTGTAGACAAACAGGTTTTTCTCTGGCGGGATGGGCGCCTGCGTGACCAGATGCAGTTCGCAGCACTCCTGAAAATGGCGCTTAAAACAGTCCAGCAGCACTTCGCCGCCCTTGCGCTTGAAATCGCCGCCCACAAAGAGCAGCTTGAGGGGCTGGCCCCCTGCTGCGTGCAGCGCGGGCGCGCGTTTGGGCCAGAGCGCCAGGTCCACGCCGGGCGGAATGACGGTGATCTTTTCGGCTGGAACGCCGTAATCCGCGATGAGCGAGTCTTTGGCCCACTGGCACCAACTTACCAGATGCGCGGCCAGGGTGAAGGCGCGCACATTGGCGCGAAACTTCAGCCGCTCCAACGCGCCGCCGCTCTGGTGTTCGTAAAACTGCCCAACAGAGTCGTAGTTGATGGGCGTGGCATCCAGCGAAACTATCGTGGGAATGGCGCGCATCAGCCCGCCCACCAGCAGCGATGTCACCTGGGTATGGAAAAAGAGCGCGTCCAACCGCGCCTCTCGCCTGGCCCGGTCAGCCGCGCGCCGCGCCAGCAGGCTGGCGCGGGCCGACCAGTTGCCGCGCACCAGCGGCAGCGCTTTCATCAGCCCGGTGGGTTCAAATGGGATAGGCATCCAGACCGGCGTCACCTGGGCATCTTCGGCCACGTAGCGCACCAGATTACGGTAGTGCGTGGCGTGCCCCAGGTTTTGCTCCATCGCAAAGCCGATGCGGTATCGAGTCGCCATTATATCAGCTTGAGCCTGCACACTTTGCCTCCACCACCCGCTACCTATTTCTTGGTGGCGCTGAGCACATAGGCTTCGGAGAAGACCAGGCTCAGGCGACGCAGCCAGGTGGGTGAGGCGGTTGCCAGCTTGCGCCCGCTCTCGAACAGCCACATAAACGGGCGCTCCAGGAACGAGGGCACGATAGGGTACTGGCAGGTGCCGCGCATAAAGATGGGCAGGCCGTAGATGGCGGGCACGACGCGGAAATCGCTGAAGCCTGCCGCCTCCAGCACGCGCTGCATTTCGCGCGGGGAGATGTATTTCTGCCAGAACTCCAGGTCGCGCTTTGGCTCTGGCTGGCGCAATACGCGGCGTTTGAGTTTGCCCAGCACGCGGCGCACGCCGGTGGTGAACCAGCGCTCGCGGCCTGTGCCGCGATAGATGGAGAAGGGCGTTTTGGTGCAGATGGTGACGCGCCCGCCAGATTCCACATGGGCGGAGGCGCGGGTCAGCACATCTTGCCAGCCCTGGACATATTCCAGCACCCGGAAGCTAAACAGACCTGTCAGTTTGCCTTCTGGTTGATACTGCGCGGCATCGCCATGCACAAAGGTGACATGGCCCGCGCTGCCAACATACTTTTTGGCTTGCTCCAGCATATTGGCGGAGATGTCCAGCGCGACGACCTCAGCGCTGCGGGCAGCCACCGGCTTGGTCCAGGTGCCTGGGCCGCAGCCAATCTCCAGATAGCGCCCATCCTGGCGCGGTTGCAGCTGCGCCAGCAGCGCTGCTTCGGTCTGGTCATATTCCAGACGGGTCAGGCGCGTTTTGAACCAGCGCATAGTTTGATAGTACGACGCGGCTTCGTCAAAGACGCCTTCAATTTGCTTATTGGTATGCCCATCGTGCGCCTGGGTCACTTGCAGAGATGTCATGTGCAGTTCCTCATGTCCTGTTTCACAAAGAGATTTTTGCCTTGAACACTATAACGATGTATTTCCCATTTCTTCCTGGTAGTTGGCATAAAAGTACCGACGCTCTGGCGCGGATGGCGGGAAAGGCAGGCCGCTGGTCAAAATGCCAGCGGTCTTACCGTTCCCGTCCGTTGCCGAGCGTCGGTGCTCAACAAGACGACGCGCCGTCTTCTGGTGATGATCAGGTGAGCGTGAAGCTCTTGGTTGTTGCTACCAGACTGGTGACATTCACGGAGGCCGTCTGGGTGGTAAAGCCGGTGGCCGAGACGGTCAAGGTGTAGGTCGCGTTCTGGTTTGGCTCAATCAACACATAGCGGCCACTGGAATCAGTAGAGACGCTCTGGTTGCCATCGCTGACAGTGGCATTGGCAATTGCTGTGCCGCTGCTGTCGGAGACTTTGCCAGTGATCGCTGTCACTGCTTGCACAGTGAAGTTATCCCAGTAGGCATCGGCAAACGTGGTGCGAATGCCGCCCATGCCCGTTGTCAGGCCAGCCTGCGTGCCGGAGATCATCCAGTCTGGCTCTGAGGCTCCAAAGGCCCAGACCTTGCCAAAGGAGGCGGTACCGACGGTGAGCAGTTTGGCGTGATACCACTGGTTGACGTTGAATTTGGGCACATTGACTTGAGCCAGCAGGGTCCAGACCTCGCCTTTATTTGACCAGAGTTGCAGGTTGGAGGTGGCGTAGTTGATGGCAAAGTCAATGAAATGGTGCCCATCGGTGATGCGCCCCAGCAAACGCGGGCCATGCTGGAAGGCATCCTGGCCGAACTGAAGCACCTCAAAATCGGCGGAGATCAGTTGGTCGGCATAGGTGCCACCCATCCACTCGTCGCGGTCAGTGGCGGCGGTAAAGGTGTCCACAAAGCCCATGTTGTTGCTGACCGAGGTGGAGGCGCCTGGATAGGTGGTGCGGTCATCAAGCCATGTGCTCCCATCCGACGATGGATTCCACTCCGGTTCATCAGGCCGGAAGTAGTTGTCCATTGACGTGTTGGCCGGAATCGGCGCTGTAAACTGCTCGTTGGCAACGGTGGTGTTGTTCAGGGTGACGGTGGCATTGACATAGGTGGCGTTAAAGCCACTGGCGCTGGCGACCACCACACCGACGTTCCCGACACCAACATTGGTGAGGGTGTAGTTCCCGTTGGCATCTGTGATGGTGCTGGTGCTGGTCGGGATCGTCGAAACCTGCACGCCAGCCACCGGGTTGCCCTGGTTGTCAGTCACCTGGCCGGTGACGGTGCCATAGCCGCCTGGGTTTGGTGTGGCGGTGTTGGTGGCCGTCGCCGTTGGGGTTGGTGGCGCGGGCGTGGGGGTGGGAGTAGGCGTGGACCCCGCCCCGTTGAGCGTCACAAACACGTTATCAAACTCTGACTGCGCTTTGGTACTCAGCGCAATCTGGCCGTGTGAGAGGCTGCCATCTGTCACGCTAAAGGCTGTTGTGCCATTGATCTTGCCGATGAGCGACGTGCCCTGGAGCGAGAAGATCATGGTATAGAACTGGCTGGTATAAGAGAAGTTGCCCTGCGTGATGGTGGTCTGGGTGCCTCCTACCTTTTTCTTGAGATACCAGGTGTTGCTAAACAGCCCGAAGCTGTAGTAGTTGTTGGCATCGCTCTCTCTGGCGATAATCTGGAGGCCGGACGACACCGAATTGGCACCTGGCTTCACATCCACCTGGAAGACGTAATTCGTCCAACTGGTAGAACCCGCCAGCACCCGTTTTTCGCTGCTGGTGGAGGGGTCGTTCTGCTTGAGCACTTGCGTGCCATCCACCTGCACCACCCACGTCCCACTTACCAGCGTCCAGTTGGGCGGGAAGGCGCCGAGGGTATCTGCCTCGAAGTCGTCGCTAAAGAGCGTGTTGTTGCCCGGCGGCGTGGGCGTCGCGGTGGGCGGAGGAGTCGGCGTGTTAGTCGCTGTTGGTGTTGGCGTTGGGGTATTCGTTGGCGTTGGCGTCGGCGTTGGCGTATTCGTGGCTGTTGGCGTCGGCGTCGGTGTGTTGGTCGCCGTCGCGCCAGGGGTATTGGTCGCCGCAGGCGTGTCAGTCGCCGTCGGCGTGGGAGTATTGGTCGCCGTTGGCGCTGGCGTATTCGTCGCGGTAGGTACCGACGTATTGGTTGGCGTTGGCGGCGGCGTGTTGGTGGCTGTCGCTACCGATGTGTTCGTCGGCGTGGGCGTTGGCGCGCTGCCGGTGGTCGTGACGACCACATTATCGTACTCCGTCTCCGCGCGCGTGGTAAGGTTGATGTTGCCAGAGCTAAAGGCGCCATCAGTGACGGTAGCCAGGGTGGTGCCGTTGATGCTGGCGCTGATGCTTGTGCCGGTCATGCTCAGCACCCAGGTATACCAGGTGGTCGTGTTGTAGCTGGTGCTGCCGGTAGCCAGTGTGGTGAACGTGCCGTTCACTTTTTTGCCGAGGAACCAGGCATTGCCATTTTTCACCAACAAGGTATAAAAGTTATTGACATCCTTGTGGCGTCCGCTGATGGCAACCACGCTGGAACCGTTAATAGTGCTGTTTGGCCCTGGCTTGACGCTGGCCGAAATGCTGTAGTCGGTCCAGCCTGGGCTGCCAGCAACTATGCTGTAGAGGGTGGCCGTGTTCCCGCTGGTCTGCTCAAGCACGTTGGTCCCATCTACCTGCACCGACCAACTTGTGCCGGTTTCCTGGGTCCAGCCGGTGGGCACGCTGCCAACCGTATCCCCGGAAAAGTCATCGGTGAGCAGCACGCTGCCCGCTGCGGGCGTGGCTGAGGTGGCCTGGACGCTAAAGGAGCCAACTGTGAGCATGATGCCGCCTAGAACGAGGAGCAGCGCCATGCCGATGCCGACGACCCCCACTTTGTGCTGCTGCCTCCAGCGGCGAAATTCAACCACAACGACGACTGCCAGCAGCAAGAGCACCAGCAGGCCAATCGCCAACCGCTCCCACAGACCGGAATCGCTGGAGAAGCCGGTTGCGTCGCTGCTGCTGACGGGACCATATGTAACCGCAAACTTCTGGGGGCAGACCTGATCAATGCCAAAGCCGTGCTGATCGTCTCCGGTGGTGGCGTAGATCATATAGTTCCCGGCGGTGACGCGTTGGGTGATGGGGTCGCTGCTGACCGCTTCATCTCCGGCATCGGGCGCAAACGTAGTGTTCGAGGGCACCACGATGGTCATGCGCCAGGAGCCGTTGGGCAGGATGCCCGGAGCGCCCAGGTTGAAGGGGCGCAGGGTGCGCTTGGCATCTACAAAGAAGATGCCCACCTGCTGATTGGCCGGCCAATGCGTACCAGTGATGGTGATTTTGCTGCCCGCTGGCCCGGCCTGGGGCGAGACAGTGAAAAGATTGGCACATTTTTGCCCATTTGGTTGTGTGGCTTGCTGCGATAGGCCAGCGTCGCTGCCCTTAGCTGAGGCAATGCCGGTCATCACCAGGAGGGTGAAGACGGCTACTGCCACCGCTATCAGGGTCTGCTGCCCTCGCGTCAGGCCGCGCTTATGCAGATTCACCGAGAGGACTCCCTTCTTCGCCTTTGAAGCATAAATGCGAGATGAGGATAAATGTTTCTGCTTGTATGGCTGCTTGGATGGAAAAATTATCTTTGCACGCTTTTATTCTCTATATTATAACGAAGCGGCAAGCGTTATTGCACAGTAATATTGCTGGCTGCATTCTCGCCTCTCACCCCTTCTTTTTCTTTGCCCGCTTTCAGGGAACGCTCAACCTGACGTAAGACCATGCGCGGCGTGATGAGCGAGAGGCCCCCGATGCCGACGCATTCGTCGCGGTGGCACTGGCTCAGCTTGCCCCAGACCCCGTAGGGGCACCAGTATTCGACGGCGTTGCTGTCGTCGCAGCCGCGCACAATGGTCATGGGTTCGGTTTTCAGCGGGGCCGTCCAGACCGGATTCTCATAGCCCACAAGATTGAGCGTGGGCGTCTGCATCGCCAGCCCCACCTGCGAGGCGGCGCTGTTCACGCAGATGAGCAGGTTCACGCGCTTGATGAGCGCCGCAAACTGCAAGATGCTCGTCTTGCCGGTGGCGTCAATGGGGCGGGCATCGGCCACCGTCATCTGGCGGGTGATGGCTTCGGCCAGTGGGCGCTCATCGGCGGTGCCGGTGATGACCAGCCGCGCGCCATACGAGGAAACCAGCGCGTCGGCAACGGCGGCCCACTCTTTTGCGCTCCATTGCTGGCAGGTCCAGTGCGAGCCAGGATGCAGGCCAATTAGCAAGTCATCCTTTGTGACTCCTGCTTCTGCCAGCAGACGTTGTACTACGGCCTCGTCTGCTGCGCTCGGCCAGAGTTCCAGGCTGGCGGGCATGCTGGTGATGCCAATCGCCTCCAGCACGCGGCGATTCTCATCGCGGAAGGAGGCCACCCCCGCAAACGGCTGCGCCGGATGGGTCAGCATCCCTGGCGAGGCCACATCTGCAAACCCGGCGCGCACTCTGGCGCCGCTCAGCCAGATGAGGCGCGTCAGAAAGCGGGAGCGCGCGTGAAAGACCAGCGCCAGATCATAGCGGCGCCAGACACGCGGGGCCAGCCAGCCCAGCTTGAGCAGTTGCTCCAGCTTGCCGCGCCGCGTGCCTTTATATTTGAAGTCGTTGATGACAAAGATTTCATCGGCATAGGGGCAGGCAGACAGCATCTCTTTGACGTAGCCCACGACCAGCACTGTGATGCGCGCCTGGGGGTAGGTTTCCCGCAGGGCGCGCAGCGCGGGGCCAGAAGGGAGCACATCAGCGACGTGTCCGTAAGCCGTCACCAGAATGCGCCGAATGGCAGTTGGATTGGGGAGCGGTTGATTAGATAGTTTTTCTTGCACAGTTTTTCCCATCGCTTTTCCAGATGGCACGCTTTTGGCAAGGGTGCGGCACCTACAAGCCATAGAGCACCCTGCATGCCAAAACATGCCTGGCCTTTAGCATAGCAATACCAGATCAAGATAGGGGGGTCAAATTGGTTGAAACTTTGTTGAGATGACTACGCGCTGGTTAAGAAATGGGCGGCATAATCAATAAGGTGTCGTGAAATTCACGCGCCCGGTGAAGACTTCTTAACCGCTTCATAACAGCCCCTCCACTCATTCTATCTGTAACACGGCTATACTTGAGGCTGGGTAACATTATCTATGCGATAAGAGAAAAGTCGTAGAGCCGTAAAATTATTGTTGTTGCTCGTTATATTCTTCTGAACGGTGCCTCTCTCCAATTTGTCTGCTCGGCCAGGGCAAGCAAGCTGCCTGGGTCGGCTCTGGGCAGAGAAAAGGAAGCCCTGGCCCCTATGTCACGCAGCGCTCGCTCTGGGAGAACACTATGCAGTCGAAAGCAAAAGACCTTATCTTAAAAAATACGTTTGTGTTGTTTGCCGGTCAGCTTACTACCTGGGCACTCACGATTTTGTTCTCCGTCTATGTGGCGCGTCGTGTTGGTACGTATGGCTGGGGAGAGTTGACGATTGCCTGGGGCTGGACTACTATCGCCAGCACGTTGGCGGCGCTGGGCATTGGCACGCTGATGGTGCGCGATATGGCGCGCACCAAGAGCAAGGTTCCGGCGCTGGTGGGCGTGGCGTTGATGACCAGAATTGTGCTGGCGCTGCCCTGCCTGGCTGTGATTGTTTTCCTCGCCTGGCTCATCTATCCATCGCAGCTACATACCCAGGTGGTGATTGATATTCTGTCTGTGGGGATGGTGGTCCAATTGCTCACCGGCCCATTTCAGGCTGGCTTCCAGGCATTGGAGCGGATGAAATATAACTCCCTGAGCGATGTGATCACCAAGGCGATTGTTTCCCTGGTCAGCATTGCGATGGTGCTGCTGGGGCGTGGGATTATCTTGATCAGCATTGTGAGCACGCTGGCCTCAATTGTCGTGCTCATCCTGAATGTGCTGTGGTGGCGTCCGCTTGGCAGGCTGGAACTGCGGCTGGATTGGAAGCTGTTTCGCTATCTGGTGGTGGGCGGGCTGCCGTTCTGGGCAACGGGCATTTTTTTGACGATCTATCTCTATATAGATTCGCTGATGCTCTCCAAACTGGCGAACTCAGATGTGGTCGGCTGGTATGGCGCGCCCACCAAGCTGTTTTCCACCTTGCTGTTTATCCCGGTGATCTTGAGTACGGCTATGTTCCCGGCCCTGTCGCGCACGTTTAAAAGAGCGCCGCGCGAAATGGTGAAGATGGCCCGGCGCAGCTTTAACCTGCTGACCTGCTTCAGCCTGCCGGTGGCGGTGGGTGGCATGCTGCTCTCCAAGCAAATCATCTTGCTGCTGTACGGGCAGGAATACACGCCCTCTATTCCAATCATGGTGGTACTTTCGGCTACGCTGGTGCCCACCTATCTCAATATCCTGGTCAATCAGTTCCTGGTCGCGGCAGATCGCCAGATTGCCTGGACAAAGGTGATGGCGGCGGCCTGTGTGCTGAATCCTGCCATCAATTTTGTGCTGATCAACTTCTATCAGCGCACGCATGGCAATGGCGCGTTTGGCGCTGGGCTGGCCTTATTGATTACTGAGGCATTGATGACCATTGCGGGGATTGCTTTGCTACCGCGCGGCGTCCTGGGTTGGAGCAATGTGGTCAGTATGGTCAAGTCGTGCGCAGCCGTTGGGCTGATGGCGCTGGCGATCTGGTATACCCACAACTACTTTATCGCGATCCCCATTGCCGTTGGCGCGGTGGTCTATGCAGTGGCGGGCCTGGCGCTTGGCGCTATCCCGCGTCAGGATTTTAATGAGCTTGGGCAGGTGGCTGGCAAGGTGCTGCGCAAGCTGGGCGTGAAACGGGCCATGCCCGCTGCGCCCGCGCAGGCAAACTGAGCAGAGAATAAGCGCCTGCGTATTTGCTTAAACAACTACTCAAACAACTATAGGTAACAAGCAATGGCATCCGAGACACAACGGGCGGGATCGCCCGATCTTTCTATCGTGATCTGCACGCGCAACCGGGGCGCGAGCCTCTTGCCGACGATTGAGAGCGTGCTTGCTGATGCGCCTGCCGATGGCTCGGCAGAGGTGCTGGTGATAGACCAGGGGCAGAGCGATGAGGTGGAGCAGGCATTATCGCCGCTCCTGGCGCGTGATGCGCGGCTGCGCTATCACCAGGACTCTTCTGTGGGCCTGTCGGTGGCGCGCAACGTCGGGCTGCGGCTGGCGCGCGGCACGCTTATTGCTTTTACCGACGACGATTGCACCGTTGAGCCAGGCTGGGTGGCTGCCCTCACTGCGGCTTTTGCGGCACAGCCAGAGGCAGGCGTGATCTTTGGGCATGTGGCCTGCGCCGAGCACGACCCGACGCAGGGCTATCTGCCCGGCTTTAAGGCGCGTGAAGGTCTGCTGACACGCCGCCGCATGTTTGCAGGCGCGGGGCATTGGGGCATGGGCGCGAATATGGCGCTGCGCCGCTCGACCTACGAGCAGGTTGGCCCGTTTGATGAACTGCTGGGCGCGGGGGCGCCGCTCAAATCGGCGGAAGATGTAGATTATGTCTTGCGGGTGGTGCGCCGGGGCATTGGGGTGTATCATTGTGCAGCGGCGCGCGTGGTGCATTATGGCTTTCGCCCCTGGGCCTCGGCCTCCGGGCTGATGAAAGGCGCGGGCCTGGGGATTGGGGCGATGTATGCCAAGCAGGTGCGGGCGGGCAATCTCTTTGCCACGCTGCTGCTGTTCAACGAGCTGCGCGGGCGCGCGTGGGATGTGCTGCGCAATGCTCTGCGCGGGCGGCGTCCGCTGGGCGCCAATACGCTGCTGTATCAACTCAAGGGCTTCTGGCGCGGCTTGCGCCAGCCATTAGATCGGCGTCAGAAGCCGGTGGCGTTACTGTTTGAGAGGGGGGCTGTGTTATATGAGCCAGGCTCCTGAGCAGGCCGATACCATGCCTGCCAGCATTGATAAAGCAGAAGCGGCTGCTCCTGCGTCCACGCAGGAGTTACCCTTTATCTCTGTGATTATTCCGGTCTGGAATCGCTGTGAAGACCTGAAGGATACCCTGCTTCAGCTTCAGCGCCAGACCTACCCGCGCTACGAAGTGATTGTGGTGGATAACGCCTCCAGCGAGCCGGTGTCGCAGATGGTGCGCGACAATTATCCCTACGCGCGCCTGTTTACCCTGGCCGCCAACAATGGGCCGGTGGTAGCGCGCAACCTGGGTATGCGCGAAGCCAAAGGCGAGATTGTGCTCTTTCTGGACAGCGACACGGTGCCGGAAGATCAGGCATTGGAAAAGTTCGCGCGCAAGTTTGCCGCCGAACCTGACCTGGGCGTTGCCAGCGGTTTGCAATACGACGCGATTACCGGCAAGCCCTGGTGGTGGTGGACCCAGCACGGCTACGATGAAGAGCACTATCTGCACACCGAGTTTGAGACGGCCTTTAAGTTTGAAGAGGGCGCGGCGGCGGCGCGTAAAGATGTCGTGCTGGCGGTGGGCGGCTATGCCGAAGATTTCTTTATTGCTGCTGAGGGGCGCGATCTGGCGGCGCGCATTACGGATGCGGGCTATCGCGTGATGTACTGGCCGGAGGTGACGTTTTTGCACAAGGCGGCGCAGCGCCTCAAGACCAACCGCTGGTATCGCTCGGATGGGCGGCTGTATTTCGAGTTTCGCAATGAGTTCTGGTATACCGTCAAATATTTTCCTGTGCCGCTCTTGCTGGTCAAGACGACGCTCAACCTGGGGCGCAACTTTCGCCGCGCGGTGCAGCATCGCGCGCTGACGGAGTTTTTCCGCGCCTACCGCGACGCGCTGAAGGGGCTGCCTTCCAACTTGAAGCGGCGCCAGGTCTTGAAGCCCGCCACGATCTATAAGATTACCAGCGAGAAGTATAAGCGCGTCCTGGGGCCGCTGGTGCCAGGCAAGAGCCTGGCGACTAAAGATCGCGGCTAAGAGCGCCTAACAAAACCAGCGCAAGGGCTGGTGCTTGTAGCCCCGGCCACCGCCTGCCCTTCTGTCTTAGGGTGCCGGGGAACGAAACACCGGCAGGGGCGCCGGTGCTACCCCTCAAAGCAGGGGCACCCTGAGACAGAAGGGCACGGCGGCAAGCAGAGCTTTCCTGCCTCCAGAGAGGTTTTGTTAGGCGTTCTAAGGGCCTTCGGCCACGAAGCCCGCCTGTGCGGGCTGAGACGAAAAGGTTTGTCCGTCCCCAACCCGCGTAGGCGGGTTTCGTGGCGGTACGCCCATAGGCGCGGCGGTGCCCCTGTTCTTCACAGGGGTTTTAACCGCCAGCCTTTAGAGTGAGGAGCAGAGTGTACCGTTTTGGCTTTGTCATGCAGCAAGTGCTAGGGCATATCACCGGCTACCGCAATTTTCGCCGCTCGGTGGAGGCCGACGCCAGCGTGGTTCCGACGTGGGCCGAGGTGACGTATCATCAGCCGGGCGGCTGGATTGAACGCCTGCCGCTGGTGCCGGGCGGAGTGAAGGGCGTTGGGCGAGCGGCGCTGCAAGTGCGCCAGGGCTTGCGCCGGGGGCCGTATGATGCTGTGCTCTTCAACAGCCAGGCGCTCTGCCTCTTCGTGCGCGGCTCTATGCGCCGCGTGCCCAGCGTGGTTGTTACTGATGTGACGCCGCATCAGTTTGATCTGCTGGGCGACTATTACGACCATCCTCAGCCCAAAGATTCGGCGCTGAATCGTTATAAACATCGGGTCAATGTGGATGTCTATCGCTCGGCCCGGCTGCTGGCGCCCTGGTCCCACTGGACAAAAGACTCCATGATGCGCGATTATGGTGTGCCAGAAGAGAAAATTGTCGTGGTGCCGCCGGGCGTGGACGTGGAGCAGTGGGCGCCGCCGCCCGCTGGCGTGCGCGAAGCCAGCCTGAAGGCGGCCAATGACCTGCCGCGCATTCTGTTTGTGGGCGGCGATTTTGCGCGCAAGGGCGGGCCGCTGCTGCTGCGCTGGTTTGAGCGACACGGCGTGGGGCGCTGTGAACTGCATATCGTCACGCGCACGCCGCCAGCCATACAAGAGCCGCTGCCGGGGCTGTCTCTGCATACCAACCTGGAGGCCAACGACCCTAAGCTGATGCGGCTGTATCGAGAAAGCCACCTGTTTGTGCTGCCGACGCTGGCGGACTGTTTTGGCGTGGCTTCGATTGAGGCGATGGCAACCGGCTTGCCGGTGATTACGACCAATGTGGGCGGCGTGCCGGATATTGTCGAGGATGGACGCAGTGGCTCTCTCATTGCGCCCAACGATGACGCGGCCCTGGAAAAGCACCTGGCGCTGTTGCTGGACAACGCGACGCTGCGCCAGGAGATGGGCGAGCGCGCCCGCGCCAGGGTGCTCACGTACTTTGATGCCCATAAGAATGCGGAGCGGCTGATTGGCTTGATGAAGGGGCTAGTTCCTGGGAGATAGAGCGGTGCGTATTTGTTTGATTTCGCGCGAGTATCCGCCGGAAACGCATATTGGCGGGATTGCGAGCTATACCTATAAGACGGCGGCGGCCCTGGCGCGGCTGGAGCACGAGGTGCATGTCGTGACGGCGGCCTGGAAGCCAGGCGCAGACTACGAAGAGAACGGCGTCCACGTCCACCGCTTTGAGGAGCCGCACGTCAAGCCGCGTGAACTTCAGGCGGTGGCGCACGCGCGCCGGGTGGCGGCAACCATCGCAAACGTTGCGGGACGCTTTGATGTGATTCAAGCCTGCGAGTGGGGTGGGGAGGCGGCCTGGTACGCGCTGACGCCTGGACGCCGGGCGCTGCTGGTGACGCGCCTGGCAACGCCGCTCTTTCTGGTCGAGCAGTTAAATCAAAACTCGCGCTATGGAGCGCGCGGGCTGGTCTTTCGCTATATGGAATATACCCAGACGCGGCGCAGCGATGGCATTATCTCGCCTACGCACGCCCTGGCCGAGATTGTCTGCCGGGGCTGGAAGATTGCCCCGGAACGGGTGACGGTGGTGCCAACCGGCATGGACCCGGCGCCGGTGCTTGCCAACAGCGATGGCCCGCTGCCAGAGGTCTTACAGAACCAAAACTATTTGCTGTATTTTGGGCGGCTGGAGGAACGCAAGGGTGTGCATATCCTGGGGCAAGCCTTGCCTGCCGTCCTGAAGGCGCATCCCACGCTCAAAGCCGTTTTTGTGGGCGATGATCTGTTGTATCGCGGCGGCTCGATGCGCGATGCGATTACCACGCTGAATCAGGCGTATGCTGACCGGCTGATCTTCCTGCCGCGCATGCCGCAGCGTGAACTGTTCCCCATCATCAAAGCGGCGCGGCTGGTGGCGCTGCCCTCGCTCTGGGAAAATCTGGCAAACACCTGCCTGGAGACAATGCAACTAGGGCGGCCAGTATTGGCGACCAAACGCTGTGGCTTTGAGGAAGTGATTGAGGATGGCGCGAGCGGCTTTCTGGTTGAGCCAGGGGACGCCCAAGACCTGGAGCGGCGTCTGCTTGAAGTGCTGGCGGACCCGGCGCGGCTTGCGCGCGTAGGCGCCGGAGCGCTGCGCCGCGTGGAGGATTTTGCCATAGACCCGATGGCGGCGCGGCTGGCCGACTATTACGCCCGTCTGGTGCAGGAGAAGCGCGCGCCTCTCCAGACACCACAACCAAACTCTGTGGAGGTGCCCCGATGAGTGCGACCCATGAGCGCACAATTTTTCAGACTGGTGAGTATCTGGGCCACTTTCGCCCGGAAGAAGCGCATAACCCATTTCGCGTAATTTATAGTCGCAAGCGGGTGGAAGTGCTCATGCTGGCGCGAGCGCTTCTGGGTGACACTCCCAACGCGCGCGTGTTGGATGTGGGCGGTGGCATGGGGCGCATCGCGGTGCCCCTGGCAGAGCACTATCAGGTGCATCTCTGCGATATTTCCGAGGCGATGCTCAAACAGGCGCAGGAAGCAGCGCGGGCGGCCACTATCCCAGAGGCGCGCTTTGCAACGAGTATGGTAGATGCTTCCAAGCCGCTGCCCTTTGAGAGCAACAGCGTTGATCTGATCGTGTGCCTGGATTTGCTGGTGCATCTGCCCGATCCCCAGGCGGCGGTGCGCGAACTGTATCGCGTGCTCAAGCCGGGCGGCGTGGCCTTGATTGATGCCTCCAACAGTGTGCCGCTGTGGGTCTTTTTCTACCCGCGCTATGTGGGCAGGCGCCCGCAGCGCTGGCTGAAGACGCTGTGCTATGGCGGCGTCTTGCCGGAATGGGCCAGCATCGTGCATCACATGCGCCGCAAGGCGTTTCTGGGCTGGCTGCGGACGGCTGGCTTTGCCGTGACGGGCGAGCGCTTCTATGGGCCGCTGCCGGGCGTGGCGAAGTGGATGCTGGCAATTGCTAGAAAACCCGCATGAAACCAAAACTCCTGCTCTATCTGACGGCGGATGCCAACCCCGCCAAAAACGCCGTTGCCGCGACGCTGGCCTGGGCAGCGCAGGCCGCTGGCTGGTTTTTCGAGGTCTATTACGATGCTTATCGCCTGGGTGAGCATTATGGTGGCGGCGACCCGGCCTGGCTGCCTTCTGGCTATCTGACGGGTGGGACGATGGTGGGCGCGCATCACCACGAGCGCCTGTATCTGCTGCTGCACCGCTTTGAGACGGTGGTGCTGACCGATGGGCCGGTGGCATTTGCCCCCACACTGGAGCAGCTTAACGTGCCGCGCCATGCCGTGAGCGGCTTTGCCGATCTCTACACTCGTGCCTTTGAGACATTGGGGCAGCCTCTGCCAGAGCAGGCCATTGTGGTTGACGCCCAGCCCCGGCGTGATCTGGCGGGCGTGGATGCCTATCTTTATCCTGATATTGCAGATAAACGCGCTCTGAGCCTGGAAATTAGTGCGCTGGCTGT
>DATBGS010000049.1:0-32093 GCA_036557885.1 Ktedonobacterales bacterium | reverse complement strand
GGCAATCGTGATGCCGCGCTCTTTCTCTTCGGGGGCTTTGTCAATCTGGTCAAACGCGGTATACTTCGCCAGCTTGGCAGCGGCCAGCACCTTGGTGATGGCGGCTGTCAAGGTCGTCTTGCCATGATCAATGTGCCCAATGGTTCCCACGTTCACGTGCGGCTTGCTCCGCACAAACTTCTGCTTACCCATGAGCGGGAAAAAGACCTCCTAAACACTTGCTTTTGGGTCGCGCAACTCCAGGCGCGGCCCGCTACCTGCTGGATGAGGGAATGCCGTCATCCAGAACCACAAGAGAAACAACTGGAAAAAGCCTGCGCAGGCTGCACGTTTTCCCTGGCAGAAGCAACCAATGGGGGAAAGCGCGGCGAGAGGATCAGGCCAGAAAAGGGAGCCCGTGATGGGAGTCGAACCCATGACCCCAGTCTTACCAAGACTGTGCGCTACCACTGCGCCACACGGGCATGAACCATGCAGTTAGAAGATGGAGAGGGCAGTGAGGGACTCGAACCCTCGTCGAATTACTTCACCTGATTTGCACTCAGGCCCGTTTGACCACTCCGGCAACTGCCCACACTACCCGCTCCCCTCTTGCGAGAGAAACATCTCCTCAGAACTGGTGGGCAGTGGAGGATTCGAACCTCCGTAGGCGTACGCCGACTGATTTACAGTCAGTTCCGATTGACCACTCCGGCAACTGCCCTTGTTCATGCGTTGTTACGCGCGCCCGCGTCCTGACATCTGTGTCCTCTGGTTGCTGCCCGGCTGTTCCGAACAAGGCCCCGACCTCCTGGTCTGGCCGGAGCCGACGGACGGAGTCGAACCGACAACCTACGGTTTACAAAACCGTTGCTCTGCCATTGAGCTACGTCGGCCTAAAACTGCTACCTGTGCCGTAGCCTCCATATTATACGACGGGATATAAGGGGCTGTCAAGAAGAAGAGGAGGCTTTTTGCGCGGGAAATGCAAGCAGATACAACTGCGCTGCCTCGTCTGGGAAAAGTGACCCGTGTTTTGGTTTGGGCGTAACACTGGGCACAGGCGTGGGCAGTGGCGTCTGAAGCTGCCTCCAGCGTATGTAGCCAAGCAGGATAACATAGCCGAGCACGCCAATAATCAGCGGCAAAATAAGAATCTTGATAGTTGTGAAGACCACAAATCGGACCCTCGTAAGCGGGCTGCGTCGTGGACGCGCTGCTGCGTCTGGCCCTCCGTTGGCGGCTGGCGCTCCGTTGACGACTGACCACGCGCGCGGCGGGATCGCTTCTGGGGGCGCGTCTGGCGTGAGCAGGTATGGCTCAGTCAATCCCGTTGATTTGCCAGAGCGTTTTTTGGCCCCTTTGCCCTGGCCCTCGCTCGGCCCTGCTCCGGCTGCGTCCTGCCGAGAGATATAGCGAGAGGCGCTCCCCGGAGCAAGCCCAGCAGCGCGATCATATCCTGCCCGCTGCATGACCGTGTAGAACGCCTCGGCAATGTCGCTTATGCTCGGCCAGCGCTGCTCTGGCGCTGGATGCAGCGCTCGCAAGGCGATTTCTTCCAGTTCAGGCGGGGGCGCCTGCTTCTGGCTGCGCAAAGAGGGCGGTGGCTTAAATTTATCCTCAAGGATGGTTGGGGAATTGGGGTCAAAGGGCGGCGCGTTGCCCAGCAGCCGATACAGGATGGCGCCCACCGCGTAGATGTCGCATGCCGGGCCAGAAGGCGCCGACCCGCTGAGTTGTTCCGGCGCCAGAAAGACGGGATTGCCTCTGGCGCGTGGTTCGTTCCAGCCGCGCCAAAGCTGCTCCGCCAGATAGGGCAGGCCAGGGCTGGAAAGCAGCAGGTGGCCGTTTGGCTCCAACAGCACCCGGCTGGGGGTGATGCCCAGATGTGTTACGCCCGCTTTGTGCAGATAGCTCAGCACCGAGGTAAGCTGCCCGATAATGCGCATGAGCTGCGCCGGAATGACTGGCTCCTGGGGATGGGCGCGCAGCCATTCTTCCAGGGTGCTGGCTTCCACCAGCGGCGTCACCAGATACGCATAGGGGCCGTCTTGCCCATAGTCATCCAGCCCCAGCAGGTTGGGATGCTCCAGCACAGCCAGCACCCGCCCCATGTGCGCGAACCGCGCCTCAAACCCGGCAGCAAACGTAAACCGTTCCGAGAGGACGCGCAAGGCCAGGTCGCGCCGCAGGCTGACATGAAACGCCTCGTAGACCTGCCCAAAGCTGTCTTCACCGAGCAGACGCCTTAACTGATACTCGGCCAGTTGCCGACCTGTCAACACGCCGCTTCCAGCCATACACGCACGCTCTCCCCGCAATTGCTCTTGCTGTGTTTCATCTGCGCTCTGCAAGGGGCCACCACTGATTTCTGCGCCCGGTTACTCAGATGAAAGGTACTTATACCATAGCCAGACGTGCAGGCATTGTCAAGAGTGCAGCCCTTCCTGGCTAGGAAGGCTGGCGGTTAAAACCGCGCCTAAGGGCGGCCAGAGGCCGCCGCAAAACCCGCCTTCGCGGGTTAGGACGAATCTTGGCATACCTGGGGTGGGGAGTCCGCGCAGGCGGACTTGGCGGCGTCCGCAGACGCCCTTAGGCGCGGTTTTAACCGCCAGCTCTCTTCATGAACCGCCCGCTCATCACCCCAGCGCCATAATGGGGCTGGCGCTGTCGCCCAGCGGATTCTCCCAGAGCGGGTCGCCAGTGGCGCTGTCCCTGGCAAAGAGACCGCCAAACGCTTCAACAACGAGCAGCTTGCCCAACATCTGGCAGCTTATATCAGAGGAGGACGCTGTTGAGGATTCCCGCGTCACTTGCCAGTACGGTTTGCCTTCGCCTAGCGAATAAGCCAGAATGTGTGCCCGCAGCAGCCCATCAGCAAGGCTGGCGATGGTGCAGAGTATGGCCGCGCTGCCATTCACTGCCACCGTTTCCAGTATCACGTGCGCTCCATTGCTTGCCTGCACCTGCCAGTGGGCCGCGCCTTTGAGGGCATCATAGGCGTAGATGTTCTCTGAATCGGCAGTGTAGATCAGCCCATTTGACCCAACTACCGGCGCTGCCAGGGTAAACTCGCCACTGGGCTGCGCATCCCAGAGCGGCTGCCCATCCCGGCTAAAAGCCAGAAGCTGCGCCGGGCCTGGGTTGACATCGCTCGCGTTTTCGGCCAGAAAGAGCATGCCGTTGCTTGCCACCACCCGCGAATACGAATATTCGCTCGCCTGCTCCAGCCAGAGCGAGTCACCGTTTATGTCCCACGCTGCCAGGGAGCCAACTTTGGAACTGGCAAACAGCCGGTCTCCATCCAGCGTCAGGCTGTCGAGTTCAAAGCCGGTGCTCTCTCCCCAGCGCACCTCCCCATCGCTGGCGTTGAGCGCCTGAATGCTGCCACCCTGCGACACGATGTAGATGATGTTGTTCTGCACCTCCAGCCCCACAATGGTACCCCCCTGGTTCGCGTGCCAGCGAACGGACCCATCCAGGGCGTTCAGCGCGTACACGCCAGAAGTAGTTCCTGCATAGAGCACGTTGTTCACCAGCGCCAGGGAAGCAATCGGCTCCAGAGGGATATTCCAGCGTGTCGAGCCAGTGCTGACGTCCAGGGCAGCCAGCGATTGTGGGTACAGCGCGACATACACGCTGGGCGGCGCGGGCGGCGCCGGGGACGGGATTGGCGCGGGCGGAACGGGCGTGGCTGTGGGGGGAGGCGTGCGCAGGACAATGGGCGTGGGCGGTCCCCCGGAAGGCACGCTGATGGGCTGTGTGCAGCCGACCAGCAGCAGACACAGCAGCGCTACCTCCAGAAGGAGGCGAATCTTGTGCCGCAGAGAATCGCGCATCAGTGCTCCCTCCGTTGGCGTGGTGTTCTGGCCCCTATTATATGCTGAGCTACAAGCCCCTGTACCGCCGACATCCCTGCCGGGCCGCACACCGCCTACAGCCAGAAGCGGGCGTTAGCTTCGCGCTCCTCATCGGTCTGGGGCTGATAGGGCGGCGGCACATCACCTGCAAGCCAGCGCTCCACCAATGGCACAAACGGCCCCGGCATCCTGGCGCCCGCGTCGCTCTCTTCCTTGAGCCGCTTCCACACTTCCCACTCCTGCCCAATCGAAAGCGCTTTCTGCTTGAGGTGCGACCTGCCAGCCTTGTTGAGCTTGACGGGCTGCCCAAAGAGCGTGCCCCACACCTCGCGCAGCACCCAGCGCAGGCAGCCAATCGCCAGCCAGGGCGGGTTGAAGCGCTGAATCTGCTTCCAGATCATCAGGATGCGCAAGAGCACGATGCCCACCAACCGGTGCAGCGTGACCCACACCGCGCTTTTGCGGGTGTAGAGGTCTTGGCCCGCCCAGACCAGCCGCAGCAGCACCCACAGATCATCGAGCAGCAGGGCGCATAAGGGCTGGAGCGTCGTGGGCAGGGTGCGGGCATCGGGCAAGGTCTGTTCTAACTCCGCCGGGTCAAAGGCCAGCGGCTGCTTCTTGCCGCCAAAGGCGCGATGTTTCTGGCGGGCGCGGGTGTGGATGGTAGCTACGATGGTGAGCATGGAGCGGCCCAGCAGTTGGGCGCCCGCGTGCTCGGCGGTGAGCGGGCGCGTATCCAGCCCGTCCAGCAGCGTCAGGGCATCCTGGCGAGCGATGGGCGTGTCGCGGTGCAGCGTATGGAAGGTGCGCAGGAAGGTGACGATGGGCTGGGTGTCCTCCGACCAGAAGTCGGCGGGGAAGAGAACGGGCGGGCGGCCATTGGTGTAGCGGAAGCGTTTGCCATAGCGGATTTTCAAGCGGGTCTTAGCCATCGGGGAATTACCTCTGCTTTCGCGCATGATGGCCCCAGAGCAGCGCACAGCAGCCTTGTGGTCCGTCTGGTCCAGGGGAGGAAAAGCAGGGTGGGAGCACTGCAACAAGAGTTGCTAAAATGCCCCCGCTTTCCGCCCTGGAGTTTTGCCCAGGTGGGAGGTACTGTGGCGCGGGGCGTGTGTTAAACACACCTGCGTCAGCCGTCCCCTCAATTCAGTTGTCGGCTTTGCGTGTAGCGCGGGCTGCTAGCCCGCACGTGTGAGGGAAACGGACAACGTAGTACGACAATTGTAACCGAACGTGCGCCAAAAGTCAAGCCTGGTAGGACCAAAAATTGACATTTTCCCGCTGAGGTGATATACTACGCTGCATTGTACAAATAACGCATACGTTTGGCGCCATCGTCTACCGGCTAGGATGCTGGCCCTTCAAGCCAGAGGAACGAGTTCGACCCTCGTTGGCGCTACCCCTGGTCCCATCGGCTACCGGCTAGGCCGCCTGCTTCTCAAGCAGGAAAAAGGAGTTCGACCCTCCTTGGGACTACCAACCCTGGCCTCATGGTCTATGAGTACGATCCCTGTCTGTCGAACAGGGGAAGCGAGTGCGAGTCTCGCTGGGGCCGCCTGCATTCCTCCTTCCCCCAAAACAACATCTCCCAAGCACTACAGCAGAGAGGAATGCAAGGGGCTAGGGCTGCTCAAAAGAGCGCAGGAATTCCTCATCGCTCATATGCCGCCTCACGCGCCCCTCTGCAATCTCTCGATCAGCCTGACGCTCGCCCTCCTGCCATTCTGGTGTCCAGAACCATGCCTGGTCTGGGTCAATCGTGCCACAGGGACGCAGCAGCAGTTCGCCCTCTGGGGTCACTTCCACTTCAAAGAGCGAGTGCTCGCCCACATGCAGCGCCTCGCGCAATTCGCGTGGAATGTTGAGGTCGCCTTGAGCATTCATTACGGTTTTATATTCGTCACTGCGTGCCTGGCGCGACGACTCGGAGTGCTGTGTTTCTGTTGCCACTCGCGTGCCTTTCCTCATACACCTGTGAAGAACTGCTATTTATTCTATTATCACCTGCTTTGCCGGAGTGCGCAAGGCTTTTTCTCAGCGTCATATAATAGATGGAGTACACACTGACGCAGAAGTCATGTATGCTGGAACAATACGAGCACCGGCCCTCGTGGTGAATAAATAGAAGGAGCGTGTATGGGCCGCAAGTATGACCCCGCAATGAAGCATTTGCTGCTTTCAGAAGATCGCTCGCAGCGGCTTGACCCATATGAAATCTTACGCGCGTTTGATGTCAAACCAGGCATGGTCCTGGCTGATCTGGGCTGTGGGCCTGGGTTCTTCACCCTGCCAGCAGCAGAACTTGTTGGCCCAACGGGCCTGGTCTACGCGGTGGATGTCCAGCAAGAAATGGTGGACGCCCTACGCAGTCGGCTGGCCCAGGCCGAAGTGAAGAATGTCGTGGTGCGGCGCTCCTCGGAGGTTGAGCCGTCCTTGCCGCTGGCCTCGGTGGACCTGGCGATTCTGGCGTATATGCTGCACGAAGTAGAGCAGCGCGCCAAATTCTTGCTGGCAACCAAGCGCCTGCTGAAATCTGACGGGCGCATCGTCGTCATCAACTGGAAAAAGACGGACACGCCGGTTGGTCCTCCGATGGAGGTGCGTCTGGCGCCGGAAGATGTCATTAATGACGCCAAAGCCGTTGGCCTGAACCTGCTGGATGGGCATTCGCTCAACGACTACGACTATTTGCTGATGTTCAACGCGCGTTAACTGATTGCTATTTTTCCTTCCCCTCCTTTTTTGTGACCCAACCACTAGAACATTCGTACTATTATTGGGTTGACAAATTAGAACTGATGTTCTATTATTAAAAGGTGTGGTTTGTTTGGTTTGATGGAGGTGAAGGAAATGGCACAGCAACTCTCTGCGCAGCGCGTCAGCGCAAGCGAGAGCGAGACGGCGCAGCCCGTCAAGCGGCGCATCGTGGAGGTGCGCGACCTGCAAGCAGAACGCGCCCGGCGCGTCTTCCCCTGCCTGGATGAGCAGCGCGGCTATACCGGCTGCATCGGCTATGAGCAGTGCGGCGTCCTCTGCTGGTCGCCGCGCCCCCGCGAACGCCAGGCCGTCGTGCGCGTGGCCGAGGCCACCAGCGCGCCGTGTCGCACCTGCGTGTATGCCCGCGAAGTCTATGGAGATGTGGCCCTCCTCAACGGGCGCGAGGTGCGTTTGATCGAATGTCGGCTGGGCTTCTGGTATGGACGCGCGCCCGTCAGCGATTTTGTCCAGAGCAAAATCCCCGTCAACGTGGGCCTGCCCTGCCCCGGCTACAGCGAAACCGACGCAGTACACCCGGCTGTGGAGCGCTTGCGCCACGCCGCCCGGCTGCGCAAACGATAACGTTGACTCTTGCGAGGCACGAGCGGGCAAGCTGCCCGCGCCACAAAGGGAAGCCCTGCTTGTAGCGCGGGCTGCCAGCCCGCCGGGGCAGGGGTGGGTGTGGCGCTAGCACGAACGCTGGCAACTGGCGACACGCGCGGGCTAGCAGCCCACGCCACAGGGGGCGGCTTTCGCTTGTAGCGCGGGCTGCCAGCCCGCCGGGGCAGGGCGGGGTGTGGCGCGAGCGCAAATGATGCTTTGTGGAGAGGTGGAGTGAGGTGGAAAGGGAAACAACCGAACGGGTCAGCGACCAGTTCGAGCGGTTCAGCCGCGAACTGGTGCAGATGCCCCTGCGCAGCTATCAACTGGAGGCGGCGCGGGCGATTTTGGAATCTATCGAGCGGCAAGATGGCGCCGTCTTTACGATCATGATGGCCCGGCAGATGGGCAAAAACGAACTGTCCTCGCAGATCGAGGCGTGGCTGCTCCAGGCGCTGCAATCCAAGGGGGCGAGCCTGATCAAGGCCGCCCCCACCTTGCGCCCGCAGGGGCTGCTGAGCAAGCGTCGGCTGCGCGATGTGCTCTACGCTATCAACAAGAATGAACCAGGCAGGCTGGCCTGGCGCGAACGTGAAGGGACCATGATTCAGGTGGGCGACGCGACCATCACTTTTTATTCGGCGGAAAAAGGGGCCAACGTGGTTGGCGCTACCGCCAATCCCCTGCTGGAGGTTGACGAGGCGCAGAACGTCTCCGAGGCCAAATATCTGCGCGACTTCCGCCCGATGGGGGCCAGCACCAATGCCACGACGGTGCTCTATGGCACGGCCTGGACGGGCGAGACGCTGCTGGAGCGCCAGAAGCAGATCAATCTGGAGCAGGAGGCCCGCGCCGCAAAGCTGGCGGGCACGCGCAACGCCTCCGATGGGCCGAGCAAACGCCACTTTGAGTATCCCTGGACGGTCTGGGCCGAACACAGCCCGCTCTATCGCGCCTATGTGGAGGCGGAGATCGAGCGGCTGGGCCTGGAGCACCCGATGATTCGCACGCAATATCTGCTGGAGTCGCTCACCGAGCGTGACCGCCTGCTCAGCGCGGCGCAGCTTGCCCAACTGCGCGGCACGCATCCCCGGCTGCGCGCGCCGGAAACGCTGCCTGGGCGCCCCGCGCTCTACGTGGCAGGCGTAGACGTGGCCGGGGCCGATGAAGGCGTCGTCACCAAAGACGGCGAGATGGTGCTGGCAAACCCCCAGCGCGATGCCACCGTCGTCACCATTGCGCAAGTCTCCTGGGACGACGCCGCGCCAGCTTTTGTCTCGATTCGCCTGGTGGAGCAATACGAGTGGGTGGGCCTGGACTACCGCCAGCAATATCTGCGCCTGCATGATCTGCTGCGCGGCGTCTGGAACTGCCAGCACGTCGTCATAGATGCCAGCGGCATTGGTGCGGGGCTGGCCGCCTGGCTGGAAGAATCGCTGGGCGAGCATATTGTCGAATCCTTCCAATTTACCGCCACCTCCAAATCCACGCTGGGCTGGGACTTGCTGGCGGCGGTCAATACCGGGCGACTCAAGATGTATGCCGACGATGGCTCGCCAGAGAGCCGCCATTTCTGGGATGAACTGCGCCTGGCGCGCAGCGTCCATCTGGCGCACCAGCGCATGAACTTTTTTGTGCCCGACGGCGCGGGCCACGACGATTACCTGATTTCGGCGGCGCTGTGTGTGCGCGCAGCAATGGCTGCCGCGCCCGCGCCGGTCAGCCGCGTCGTCGCCCCCCGGCGCTTTTATCGGGATGGCACCTATTAACGACGCTTGTAGCCCCGGCCACCGTGCCGGGCCGTCCCCGGCACGGTGGCCGGGGCTACAAGCACATGAACGACGCCTAGAAAGGAACCCTGGAGTGCGTCTGCACCAGCAAGACCCCTTGTTCTCCCCAGAGGAGCCAACCGATCCGCGCATGCGGAAAAATTTCAACCGCCAGCGCCTGCGGGAGTTCCTGCGCGCCGTTCCTCGCACCGAGCCGGATACCTGGCTGGAACTGCTGGGGCCAAAGCGTGGCATGCCGCCGCGCTATGTCTCGCGCCAGACGCTCACCGAAGCTATCGAGCGCCTGCCCACGCGCATGAGGCAGATCATCCGGCTCACCCTGGAACAGCGCAACAGCCGCCCACAGGTGCAGGCGTACCTGAATGACATCAGCCCGCGCACCCTGGAGCGCGACCAGGCCAGGGGGTCGGATGCGTTGATTGATCTGGCCCAGGAGCGCGCAAAATGAGCAAAAACTGAGCAGCTTTTGATCTGTTCTGTGGGCAGCTTCTTCAGGCATACTTGTTGCTGTGAGCGGAAGACCTCTGGCAAAGTGCCGGAGCCAACAACAAGCACAGTAGAGCCAGAAGAAGGAGCACATAGATGATTGGCGTATTGTCGGTGTTTCAAGGCGACCTGTCTCGCGTGGACGAGGGCAAACGTGCCCTGCAAGAGCAGATTATTCCGGCGTTGAAGGCGCACAAGGGCTTTAAGCGTGGCTCCTGGCTGCTCAACACCCAGACCGGCGAAGTGCATGCCATCTCCATCTGGGAAGACGAAGCAGCCCTGAAAGAGGGCATGGCGACGCTCCAGCAAGTGCGCGGTCAGGTGTCTTCGATGGGGCTGACCCTGAAGTCCACGCAGACGCTGGATGTGATTGCCATCGCCTGATGGCTGCTCTGGTCGGGGGACCATCAAGAGGCGTCGGCACCGTGCCGACGCCTCTTGATGAAGGGGCCGCCCCTTGACGCAGTGACGATTCAGTGGTAGAATAGTGTCATGGGACAGAAACAGGAAATCAGAATTACGGTGCGTTTTCCAGCAGAACTCATTGAGGCGTTACGGCCTCTCGCCAAGCAGGAAGATCGCTCTCTGAATGGGGAAATCGTTCAGGCTGTGCGTGAGTATCTGAAGCACAAACAGCAGCGCCCGCAAAGGTAGGATGACAATGAGAACCGCTTTCAAATATCGGCTCTCTCCCAACAAGCAGCAAGAGCAAACGTTCCTGTTCTACCTCCGCCGTTGCCGGGACCTCTACAATAGTGGACTAGAAGAACGTCGTGCGGCTTACCAGATGCGCAAAGTATCGGTACGTTGCTTTGACCAGATCAATGAACTCCCTGACTTCAAGCGCGCCTTTCCCGCCTATCAGGAGATCCCTTCCCATGTCCTGCAAGATGTCTTGCGCCGACTGGATAAAGCGTTTGTCGCCTTCTTCCGGCGCATCAGAACTGGCGAGAAACCAGGCTACCCGCGCTTCAAGAGCACCAGCCGCTACCACTCCTTCACGTATCCTGACGGGGCTGGTTGGAAGTTGGGTGAGAAGCATCTGACGCTGGCAGGGGTCGGAGACGTGAAGATCAAACTGCATCGAAAGTTGCAAGGCACGATCAAAATTGTGACCATCCGGCGCGACGTAGATCAGTGGTATGTGACTTTCTCGTGTGAGATAGAGACGCCCACGCCCTTGCCGCCAAGCGAGAAAGAGGTAGGCATTGACCTGGGGGTAATGCGCTTTGCCACGCTCTCAACGGGTGAAATGATCGAGAATCCCCGGCATTATCGCAAAGGCTTGAAGCAGCTCAAACTGCTTTCCCAAATCAAGGACCGGCGCAAAAAGGGGAGCCGCCGCCGCAAACGCGCGGCCATTGCCCTGGCAAAAGCCCATCGCAAGGTGCGCAACCAACGGGCCAACTTTCAGCACCAACTCTCCCGCCGTCTGGTGAACGAGTACGGGCTGATTGCGATGGAAGATTTGTCCATCCTGAACATGACCGCCGCGCCGGAACCCAAGCCGGACCCGGACAAAGAGGGCGCCTATCTGCCCAATGGGGCGGCAGCCAAGGCGGGCTTGAATCAATCAATCTTGGATGCTGGCTGGGGTCAGTTCCAACACTTCTGCGCCTACAAAGCTGCGAAGGCTGGTCGGCGTGTGGTGTTGGTAGACCCCTACAATACCAGCCAGTTATGCAGCCAATGTGGGCGTCTGGTTCCAAAAGACTTAGACGTGCGGTGGCACTCCTGCCCCTCTCCCGATTGTGGGGCAGAGTTAGACCGTGACCACAACTCTGCTATTACTATTTTGTTCCGGGGCCAGGAAGTGGCCCACAGCGGTACGCCGCTGTAGAAGCCCACTGCTTTAGCGGTGGGTACTTCACGCGTCTGGTATGCTAGAGATGTTGGGGCAGATGTCGGCGCGTTCTGGAGCAATGAGAAAGCAGCCCCACGTTGGCAAGTGTACAGATTTTGAAAGGAGCAAGCACATGTTTGCGCGTATCGTCACCGCCAGTGTTCATCTAGGCCAGATGGACGACGCCATTGCCCTCTTCCGCGACTCCATTGCCCCCGCCGCCCAGCAGCAAAAAGGCTTTAAGGGCATCCGGCTGTTTACTGATCCCACCGCTGGCAAGGTGGTGGTCGTCTCGCTTTGGGAAAGCGAAGAAGACCTGAAGGCGGGTGAGGCCAGCGGGTACTATCAGGAGCAAATCAACAAAATTGCTCCCATGCTCAGCGCGCCGCCTGAGCGCGAGGCATTCGAGGTCAGCGTCTACATCTAAGACTTTGCGTGTAGCCCCGGCACGGTGGCCGGTGCTACCAGCGGGACGACGTGGCTGGTAGCACCGGCCACCGTGCCGGTGAGCGGGCGCTGCTTGTCCCGCGTTTCACATTCCATAGGAAGGCGGCGGCCAACATGGACACTCTCACTACCGCCTCGGCAACATCCCTGGCTCGCGCTATCCGCGACAAGCAGGTGTCATCGGAAGAAGTTGTCAGCGCCTACCTCGCGCGCATTGCCGCGATCAACCCAAAGCTCAACGCGGTGGTGCAGCTTCGCGCTGAGGGTGCCCTGGAGGAAGCGCGCCAGGCCGACGCAGCCCTGGCACGCGGCGAGATGCGCGGGCCGCTGCATGGCGTGCCCTTCACCGTCAAAGATACCTACGATGTCGCCGGAATGATCTGCACCTGCGGCACGCAAGGCCGCGCCGCCAACATTGCGCGAGATGACGCCACCGCCGTTGCGCGTCTGCGCGCGGCGGGCGGCATCGTGTTGGGGTTGACCAATCTGCCAGAGTTGTGCCTGGCCGCCGAGAGCGATAATCTGATCTATGGCCGCACCAACAACCCCTACGATCTGGAGCGCACGCCTGGCGGCAGCAGCGGCGGCGAAGCAGCCAACATCGCGGCAGGTGGCTCGCCATTGGGCCTGGGCACCGATTCTGGCGGCAGCCTGCGCATCCCCGCGCATTTCTGCGGCATTGCCGCGCTCAAGCCCACCTGGGGGCGCGTCCCCCTGACGGGCCTCTTCCCGCCGCCCGTTGGCACGCCTGGGCGCATTCGCCATGCTGGGCCGCTGGCGCGTCGTGTAGAAGACCTGGCGCTGGCCCTGCCTCTGCTGGCTGGCGTAGACTGGCGCGACCCCGGCGTCGTGCCCATGCCGCCTGGCGACCACCAGGCGGTGCAACTCAAGGGGCTGCGCCTGGCGTTTTACACCGAGGATGGCCTGGCCCCGCCCACGCCCGAAACCGCGCAAACAGTGCAGACCGCCGCGCAGACTCTGGCCGAGGCTGGGCTGGTCGTTGAGGAGCGCCGTCCGCCGGGTATCGAGCAGAGCCTGGAGTTTTTCCTCTCGGTGGGCGGCGCAGATGGCGCCGTTGGCCTGCAACGCCTGCTCCAGGCGAGCGGCACCACCGAGATTTCCCCGCTGCTGCAAAAAATGCTGATGGCCGCTGGCAGCCGCGCCATGACGCTGCCCGACTTTGGAGCGTTTCTGGCGCGCTGGGACGTGTGGAAGGGCGCGATGCTCACCTTTATGGAAAACTACGACGTGCTGCTGGCGCCCGTCGTGGCGCAGCCCGCGCCCCAGCATGGCACGACGTTTCTCCCCGATGTCTTCATCGGCTTTGGCTATGCCGCCACGCACAATGTGACGGGCTGGCCTGCGGTGGCGGTGCGCTGCGGCACTTCGCCAGAGGGCCTGCCGATTGGCGTGCAGGTTGCCGCCCGGCCCTGGCGCGAAGACGTGGCCCTGGCTGTCGCGCAGCACCTGGAAACCGCGCTGGGCGGCTGGCAGCCACCCGGCCTCTAGCACGCCTGCTTTCTGTCGTTCGCCAGCGTAAAAACTGCCTGAGAGCGCGTGTTTCCGGGCATAGAACTTGCCGCCCCCTGTTGATTGCGGGCATGCAGATGCGTGCCCTTCGCGCAAAAAAACATGTGCAACCCACATAGGAGGTGGCCGATGCAGTTCATTTACCGCCTGTTCGTCTTCCTGCTTGGTGTGATAGGGGCTGCGGCGGCTCTGGGGATCAACGTCTTCTACTCGTCCTCCACGCGGTTTCAAAACCTGGTGGGAACTCACCCCGACGCCTCGCATGGCTGGCTGGGGCTTGGACTGATCGTTGTAGCCTTCCTGGGGGCACTCCTCTCCCTGTTCAAGGGGGCGACTCATGCTGGGGGCATCCTGCTCATCATCGCGGGCATCGCCTTCTTTTTCATCGTCAATTGGTGGGCGCTGCTGGCAAGTCCACAACTGATTCTGGCGGGCTTTTTCGCCCTGTTCTACTATTTCTACTTCCAGCGTGTCCGCTCGCAGGCACGCGGCGCACCGCCCGCAGCCAGAAGGCCAGAATATCCGCCTCAAGAGGGAGGCACCCCTGCTGTTGGCTAATCGCTGGGCTACTGGCATAGGACTTGCCGCATTCCCCAAGACGTGCGTCTTGGCAACTTGAAGAGACGCGCTAGCGAGCAGAGCAAGGCGCTCTGCGGAAAGGAGAACAACCATACATGGATGAGCTGATTAACCAGATCACACAGCGCACAGGCATCTCTCAGAACCAGGCCCAACAAGCGCTTCAGGTGACGGTGAACTTTCTGAAGCAGAGGCTGCCACCCCAGGTAGGCTCGCAGTTGGAAAACTACATCAGCGGGCAGAGCGGCAAGGGCATGGGTGGCATGGGCCAGCAGGCCCAGGGGATGTTTGGCAGTGATCAGCCGGGGACCACGCCCCGGTAAGCAGCACATCGGTGTTCCAGCAACTATCGTCAACCTTAGCCGAAAGGAGGCCAGATGTCCCACAAAATCGGCGAGATCAAAGGGCTAGACCCGACGATCCAGTCGAAGCTAGAGCAAGGACGCATCCATACAGTGGAGGATTTGCTGAAAGAAACTGGCACTCCCCAACAGCGCAACACGCTGGCAAAGCAGCTTGGCGTCACCTCCAGCCAGTTGACCGACTGGATCAACCGGGCTGACCTGATGCGGTTAAAAGGTGTCGGCACGGAGATGGCGAACCTGCTGGAGGAGTGTGGAGTTGATTCCTGCAAAGAACTCCAGCACCGGAAAGCCGAGAACCTTCAGGTGAAGCTGAAAGAAGTCAATGACAACAAGAAGCTCACGCACCACGCGCCAACTATGGCGCAGGTGCAGGAGTGGATTAAAGAGTCGGAAACGTTCGCAGCCCAGACCTGATGCTCAGGCGATCATTGTGCACTGAGCCAGCCAGGGACTTGATGGATCAACCCTGGCTGGCTCATTTTCTCTGCCACCTTTCGCCGCGCCCTCAATTCAGGAAGCGCCTTCAGAGCGAGCGAGATACGTTGCATACACGGCGAGAATGGCCGCGCAAATCGGTTCCGGTGCCCCAAAACACTCGTGCGGCGCCCAGGTTTCCTTCTTGTCTTTCTCCTCGCGCCACTGGAGGTATAACGATGTGGCGGGCCGCTTCTTGTCGCTGGAACTGGAGTGTTCCTCGGAAGGGTCTGCCGCTCGCTGAAGCTCGGCCAGCGTCGTGACCTCCTGAGGGTCGGGGTCGCTTTTCCCCTGAAGCTCAGCCAATTCCGCGAAGGCGATGGCATCAGTGGATTCTTCAGGACTGAGGTAATGCACCCAGCCCTCTGGAAGCACAATTACCAGCGGCTGGGGGTCTTTCTGTTGTTTAAGAGCGGTGCCTTGCCGCATCATGAATGCCATCACCAGTGCCAGAATGATAATGACGCCGCCCACCACCAGCCAATACAGCAGGCCGTTCAGACCGGGCCAGAGCGGGGCATGATGGGTTTCACCAATGCCTTTTCCTGAGGTATACCCTCCAGTAAAGACAATGAAGGCGAGAAAACTACAAAAAAAACCGACGAGCAGAATAGCGATGGGAATAGCGTAAATAACCGATTTTCGATAGGCAGGTAATAACGCTTTTTTTCCCGAAAACACCTTCCAGTTGCCAGGAGCCTTTTGCTTCCAGACGAGATTCAATGCCTCTTGCTGCCAGGGGAGCTTCTCCGATTGCGACGAATCACCCATGTACACGCCTTCCTTTGAGCGCAGAACACCTGCCTCAAATGTCTTGTTTGGCCGCCTGAGCGCTTTGCCAGTCCAATCATCCTAGCAGCCTTTTCCCCTCTTGTCTACTCGTCGCACAAAGCGGGCGGGGAGGGGTTGACTTTTCGCTCGCTTTCTGGTATACTCAGAGCAACCACCCGATAGCGCCCCCTACGGGGTGAGCGCGGGGGACCAGCCCACCGCTTGCTGAAGCGGATGCAAGACTGGCTCGTCCTCTGGTGGCACGGTTGTTTCCATCCCAAACGGGCAGGGCTTGAATCCCTGTGAAGTACCTTGACAACTGAAGCATGTGAAGAGTGACCCGGAGGAGCGAAAAACTCCCCCACGCCACGTTCACCCCAAGCCTGATGACCACCAGGCGCGGGGCCGTTGTGTGATTGTAGCGGCGCCGCTAGAGTTGCGCAAGTGGCCCCGCGCCTGGAACCGGGCACGGGGGCTTGTTATTTGCGGCAGCATTCCCCGGCACGGTGGCCGGGGCTACGAGCGGGCTGCCTGTAGCCCCGGCCACCGTGCCGGGCAGCCCGCGCTACAAGCGAGCAGAACGTCGGCGTGGGAACATTCCAGAAACAGAAAGGAAGTTCCCAATGTTCAACCCGTCTCGTTCGCAGCCTCATCCGTTTCCATCCCAAACGGGTGCTCTTGCACCCCATCCCGTCATCACCGAATTGAAAGCGCTGGAATCCGTGCTGCGCGTTTATCTGCGCATTGGCGCGCCGCATTGGGTGCCGCGCCCGTCCGATCATCACCCGCTGGCGGGCATAGATCGCCATCTCTTTGAGGTCGAAAGCTATGTCGCCACCGTGCTCAGCTTTGGCATCCCCGGTTTCCTGCTCATCACCGCCCGCCAGCGAGCACGCGGCAGGCGCTTTGCTGGTGGCCGAGGCAAGCGCTACCTTCCCCGCGACCTCGATCAGCACCCCGCCGACGTGCAAGCGCTGCGCCGCATGTCCAGCGACGCGCTGTGTCTGCTCCTGCGCGACGAACTGCGCCTCTTGCTGCGCCTGCTCCGCGCCACGCAGCAAAGCTACTGGAGCGACCCGGCGGGCTTCGAGTGGGAAAAGCGGCATCGCGCCGCCATGCAGGTGCTGGAGCGCATCCTGCATATTTGCGCCGCCTTGCGCCGCCGCGTCAACCGCTGGTACGCGGAAGTCTGCCTGCGCGATGCCTTGCTGGACCTCTGGACGGAGTGCTTTGGGCCAAAGGTATCAGTAGGCCAGTGGTGGAAGTGGCTGCTGCCCATCGAAGTGCCAGAGAAAGCCGAGCGGCGCATCGCAAAGCGGCTGGCCTGGGAGCAGGCGCAAGGCCAGACCATCCCAGAGCAGTTTTTAGACTTACTGGCCGCCTGGGAGCGCGGTGAGCTTCAGCAGCCTGTGGCGGTAGGCGTGTAGCCCCGGCGTCCCTGCCGGGCAACGTTCGCCAGCGGGTCAGCCGTTTGTAGCCCCGGCCACTGTGCCGGGCAGTCCACCGCGTCGGCCACTGTGCCGACGCGACAGGCGGTGCTCGAAGCGCGTAAGCATGGTAATATGCTCATCATTGTTCTCGTTACGCACAAGAGAGAGCACGCTATGGACGTATCCGATCAATCCGCAGCGCGCGCGGCTGAGGGCGAGGCGCACGTGCCTCGGCCCGCCGCTACCGCGCATAGGCGGCGTGTTGCGGGCTTCACTGGCCTGGCGCCGCTGCTGGCGGCCTGCCTCTGGGGTGGGATGTATGTCGTCAGCCGCGCCAGCTTCAGCGCCATCCCGCCTATCACATTGGGCATGCTGCGCGTCATCATCGGCGGCCTCACCCTATGGCTGGCGACTAAAGTCGCGGCTAGGGGCCTGCGGCTACCAAGTCCCTCTTCAGGGACTCCCCACCCCGGCCACGCCAACGTTCGTCTCAACCCGCGCAGGCGGGTTTCGCTGTGCCCTTCTGTCTTAGGGTGGCCGCAGGCCCCTAGCCGCAGCTTGCCCCCTCTGGGGGATTTTAATCGCCAGGCAGGGGCGGGGCAGCCTGGCGACACGCGGCGCTTCATTCTGCTGGGTGGCACACTTACCGCCACGCTCATTACGCAGTTCTGGGGCACGGCCCTGGCAAGCGCTCACGATGGCGCGCTGCTCACCACCATGACGCCGGTATTTGTCGTGCCGATTGCCTGGCTGGTCCTGCGCGAGCGCCCTGGCTGGCGCGTGCTGGTGGGCATGGGGCTGGCGCTGGCGGGTGTCGTTATTGTCGTGGGAACGGACCTGGGCGGCGGCAGCGCCACACTCCTGGGCGACGCGCTGCTGCTCATCTCCGCGCTGGCGTGGGCGCTGTTCACCGTGCTGGGTGCCCCACTGGTGCGGCGGCTTTCCGCGCTCGTCACCAGCACCTACGCCACGCTCTGGTGCATCGTCTTGCTGTTCCCCTTTGTGGTCATTGAACTTACCAGAGTGTCTATTGGCACCATTACATGGGGACTGGTGCTGGCCGTGCTCTATCTGGGCTGGGGCGCGACGGCGCTGGCCTGGTTCCTCTGGTATAAAGGCGTCGAGCGCCTGGATGCAGCGGTGGCGGCCATCTTCTTCTTTGCGCAGCCGCTCGTGGGCGGGCTGCTCAGTGCCCTTTTCCTGGGGGAAACGCTCTCGTCTGGCTTCTGGCTGGGCGGCGTGGTGTTGGCGGGTGGCATCCTGCTGGCGAGCATCCAGAAGAAATGAGGCTGGTCGGGGGCGCGAACATAGCTGCTTGTAGCCCCGGCGTCCCTGCCGGGCCGCCGGGGCTATAAACATTACACCGTTGCTTTGCGCAGCAGCCCATACGAGGCCAGCGCGCACAGCCCGGCTACCAGCGCCATCCAGCCCGTCAGTCCAACAACCGTCTGCTGTCCCAGCCAGGCAAAGATGGCGCTCCACCAGTTCCAGTACGTGCTGAGCAGCGACAAGATACTGAGGGCGCCTATCACCACGCCGGAAATGGTGTACATCCCGCTGCGGCCAAACCGCTGATAGATGCTGGCTGGCGCAAATCCCAGAAAGAACATGAGCAGCATCACCACAAAGAACAGGGCAAACTGCACGAAGATCGAGCTATTGCCCCAGAAGGGCAGGTGGAAGAAATGCAAGCTCACGCCCCAGTTGGGGATCAGGCTGCCTTCCACAAGCGAGAGCAGCGAGATCAGCAGCGCCCAGATTGCGCTGATGACGGCGGCCATTGTGACGGTTCCCCAAAAGTAATCCTTGCGGCGCACGCTAAAGCCAATTGCAAAAGGAAACGACCCGGTGACCACGATGACCCCGCCCACCAGCATATAGACGTAGATGGAGAGCAGCCCGCCGGTATAAATCGGCGATTTTCCCCCCAGGAGGGAAGCAATGAGCACATTAATGCTGAAGCTGACCCCCAACACCATCAAAGGGATGTAGAACCAGGAGTTCTTGTCTTTCGCGTGCATACGCACCACGCTTGCAATACGGTTCATCGGACCTCTGCTGCCTTTCGTTCAGATGTTTCGCTGGTCAAGTGGACAATCAATTTCTGCAAAGAGACGGGCGCCAGTTCCAGCCCCAGCGCTTCTGCTTGCTTGCGGTCCCCCGCGTCGCCATTGCCCATGACGGTTGCCGAAACCAGGCTGCCCAGCGGCTCGCGGTTCAGCAGGGCTTTGCCCTCCATGTAGGATTCGACCTGCGACGCCGCGCCGATGACGGTAAACGCCCGCCCGCGCAGCGAATCAGCATCCACGTCGAGAATCAGCCTGCCCTGGTCAATCACCAGGACGTGTTCCAGCAACCGGCTCACCTCATCAATCAGGTGCGTGGACAGGATAATGGTTCGCGGATGATCGGCGTAATCAGCAATCAGCCGATCATAAAAGATGCTGCGGGCAACGGCGTCCAGGCCCAGGTATGGCTCGTCAAAGATGGTCAGCGGCGCGCGGCTGGCAAGGCCAACAATGATGCCCGCCGACGATAGCATGCCTCTGGAGAGCGCCTTCATTTTCCGCTCCAGCGGCAGCCGGAAATCCTTCACCAGCGTCAGGGCGTAATCCTGGTCCCAGTTTGGGAAGAACCGCGCCGACAGGTCCAGCACGTCGCGCACGCGCAGATTGTTGGGATACTTCTGGCTTTCCTTGATGAAACACACCTGGCTGAGCACGCGGCTGTTCTCATAGGGATGCTCCCCAAAGACCTGCACGTCGCCGCTGGTGGGGAAAATCTGGGCTGTGAGCAACTGCATGATCGTCGTTTTGCCCGCGCCGTTGCGCCCCAACAGCCCATAGATTTTGTCGGCGTCCAGCGCAAAGCTGACGTCATTGACCGCCGTGACGCTGCCATAGGTTTTGGTCAGCCGATTGAGTTTGACTACGTTGCTCATCGCCTTGTTCTCGCTCTCCGAACTTTGGATGGATGATGGTACCTGCTGGACTTTCACACTGGCGCTCATGGTACTTTTGCCCCTCTCCGAATCATTTCTGTCAATTG
Source organism: Ktedonobacterales bacterium (assembly GCA_036557885.1). Taxonomy (GTDB): domain Bacteria; phylum Chloroflexota; class Ktedonobacteria; order Ktedonobacterales; family DATBGS01; genus DATBGS01. Next base: position 12,134 of record DATBGS010000049.1, on the reverse strand, counting down.
TTCCTCGGTGATGCCCAGCTTCTCTGCCTCCTGAAGCATCTTCACGACATATTGCTCGTAGAACTCCTCCCGGCGCTTGCCCATCAGCGCGGCATGCGCGCCGGTTGCTACGAACATGCCAAGTCCGCGCTTTTTGTACAAAATACCTTGATCTACCAACAGATTCACTCCTTTTGCTGCGGTTGCCGGGTTGATCTGGTAGTAGGCCGCAAGCTCATTGGTGGAGGGAGCCTGCGATTCTTCGGGCAGTCTTCCCTCCACAATGTCGTTTTCAACCCGCTCGGCAATCTGCATAAAAATTGGGCGGCTGTCATCAATCAACTGGCTCATGTGCTGTACCACCTAACCGGTTCACTACTCATGTAACTAACTATAGAGGATAAATGCCGAAAAGTCAAGAGGTTTTTCAATGAGTTTTGCAAAACGAGGAAAATTGCTCAGATGCAGCGCAGAATTCCTGAATGCGATATACTGCACTGGTACATCTGTTCTTATTTCTGGGGGAAGCACTATGCCATTGCAGCTATCGCACGACGAGGCACGCCGCTTTCTGGCGACCTATCATTTCACGCCCACCGATATTGCTGGGGTCTTTGCCCACCTGGGCACCGTCCAGTATGACCCACTCAACCCCGTTGGCCGCAATCCCGATCTGGTCTTGCAGGCGCGTGTGGCGGGCTATCAGGTGGATGACTGGCAGAAAGCCGCCTATACCGAGCGCATCATCTACGATGCCTGGGATAAGCAGGCGTGCCTGGTGCCTGTGAGCGATTGGCCCAACCGCGCCCGCGTTCGCTCCACCCGCCAGGCGTGGAGTCCGATAGATATGGAACGCGAAGCCGAAGCGGTTGCGGCGACGCTGGCTGAGCTAGATGCGCGCGGGCCGCTCTCCTCGCTGGACTTTGAGGACCAATCGCACTTTGTAGGTCGCGGCGAGTGGTTTGGCCCCAAGCGCGTCAAGCATATTTTGCAAGTCCTGTGGATTCGCGGCGTCATCGTCACCCATCACCGCAAACACGGGCGCCACTACTATGATCGCGCCGAGCGCGTCATCCCTGCGGAACACTTCAACGCGCCGCCGCTGCTGGAGGAAGAAGCGTATTATCGGTGGGTGGTGGCGCGGCGCGCGCAATCAATGGGCCTGATGCGTCTTTCTGGCGACGCCTCCATCTGGACGCAAAGCGGCACTGCCGCCCAGCGCAAAGTGGCGCTGGAGCAGGCGCTAGAAGCGGGCACGCTGACGCCTGCGCAGATTGGCGAAAAGCGTTGGGTGGCGTATCTCCCCACTGGCGCGCTCCCCTTGCTGGAGCAGCCGGTGCCCGCGCCGCGTGTCATCTTCCTTGGCCCGCTGGATAGCCTGCTCTGGGACCGCAAAACGGTGCAATATGTCTTCGATTACGATTACATCTGGGAGGTCTACAAGCCGGAGAAAGATCGGCGCTGGGGCTATTATGTGCTGCCGGTGTTTTATGGGGACCGCTTTATTGGGCGCGTGGATTCCCGGCTGGAGAAGGGCATCTGGAAGATTTCGCGCTGGTGGTGGGAGCCGGATGTCACGCCCACCGCCGAGTTGCTAGAGGCGCTGCGCAGCGGGGCCGAGGCGTTTTGCCGCTACCTGCACGCCACCGGGGTGCAGGTAGCCGAAGGCGTAGACCCGGCGACACGCCAGGCGCTCGCGGGCAGCTTGTAGCGCGGGCTGCCAGCCCGCCGGGGTGGGGCGTGGCGAGCAGGCCAGCAAACGCGCTGGTCTGCTGCTACACCTTCTGGAGAATCGCGCTCATTTCTGCCTCGCTGAAGGCGCGCAGCGTTTCGGTGTGCACAGCCCCCTTGAGGGCGGAGGCCAGGAGAGTTGCCATGACGGTTGTTTCGTCAGGCGCCTCAAGGATGACTACATTGTCGTAGCGCCCCTGGGTCCAATAGTAGCTGAGCACTTTGATGCCGCGCTGCTCGCAATTCGAGCGGAATTGCTGCATCCGTTGAATGGTGTCTTTGACGTTCTTGACGCCCTGTTCAGTCCAGTTGGATACGACAACATAGGTTGCCATCTGTTAGCTCCTTCTGCTGGCTTGTCTCAGTCCATGAGGCTGAGCTGTTGATCGCAAGCGGCACGCAACTTCTGCCCGCCGCAAAACGTGGAGAGGTGCTGCAATATCAAGACCAGCGCAGATGAAGCAGGAGGGTTGGTGGGCCGCTGCGGGCCTACGCGCTTAGCGGCCACTGCTTCAGTTCGCTCCCCACCGTGACAGTGATCATCGCGGGGGTGCCTGGCGCGGGGTGCAGCGCGTCGGGCAGCAGCGGCCAGGAGATGATGCGATATGACTTGCCGTTCTGCATCATCGTTTGCGTGAAGCCCGACCCGCCCAGGATGGCTTTGGCGCGCGAGCCAGAGATCATTTTGATGGCCGATGGCTGCCCGGCGGGGCACTGCGCCTCTGGTGTCAGCAGCGCGCACTCCTGGGCGGCAATCTGCGACAGCGAAATATCATCAAACGGCCACGTCACCTGGCTGGGCTGGTCATCTGGCAGCGCCAGCAGCGCAATGGCTGGCGGGTCGTAGGGGATGGCGTTGGCTGGCTCCTGCTGCTGCAAGAACTGCTGAATGGCAAAGATATTGGTTGTTTGCTGGTCGGGCTGGTCGCCCGCTCGCTGCCCGATGCCCACCGTCTTTTGCTGCCCGTTCGTATGCACGTAGAGCAGCGTTGGCCCAACATCAGGATTGGTCTGTCCATAGAGGGTTTCGGTGCTGGCGAAAAATTGGTATTGGTTGGTGACGACATCCACAATATGCTGCGCGTCGGCCCTGGAGAGATGCGCCTGCAACAAGTTCACGGTGCTGCCCTGGCCCAGAAAGAGCACCGTCCCATCACCATAGAGCGTCCATTCCGGCACGCCCACCACCCTTGGCAGGATAAAACCAGCCGTTGGGAAAAGCTGGATCACCACCTGGCCCGCTGCGGGATTCGGCGTGGGCGTGCCAGAAGCAGTGTTTGCCCCGGAGTCGCACGCCGCCAGCAGGAGCAGGATGAGCGTAAAAAGGCTCAGGCAAGCGTGCCGTAGTGATCTATACCAGAGTTTCCTCATAACGATTGGGCCTTTCTTGTAGTCCGATACCATTGGTATGCCAGCATGCTCACCTGGCAGACGCCCCTGCACCCCACGCGCCTATTCTACCTGATCATGAAAACGCTGCAAAGCGGGAAAAGTTCCAGAAAAACATCCCTTGCCACCACACTCCTTCTTTGCTACAATCTGACTGGAGCAAGAAAGAGGAGGGAGACTCGATGCGATTGCTGGCAACCAGCCCACTTGCGCGCGACGCGCTGGGAGCGCTTATCATCATTGGCGTGATGATGGTACTGGTAGGTATCGTTCATCTGGTGGATGTGCTCCTGGGTGGCCGCAAGTGGCTGCCAAAGATGGTTGTGAACTATGTACTCCCAGCATTCTTCTTCTTATACTGGATAGGCATCGTATTCGCAGCCATCATTTTTGGAAACATAATGGAAGTGCTTACTTTGCCAGACAGAAATATCTGGCTTGGCATAATCCTGTTCGCTGCGTTCATTTTTGGAGTTTATTCACTCCTCTATCTCTTATCAATACAGATGCTCTGGGTGCTTGGCTCTCAATCATTTCGCGTCAAGCCTGGCCCGCTTCTGAAGTGGCGTAGGCTTGCCTGGCTTTCTCCCGCTTATCTAGCACTTTTTATCTTCTTTGGGTTCCTGGCTGGTTTTAACTGGCCTGCTGATCTTGATCAAAGCATTTTCTCTGTCGTGCGGCTTCCCCTGGTTGGCTGGCCCTTCCAGTTTATCTGGCTGCTTATGGGCATTTTCTTTGGCTTAGGGATTCCATTGCTGGTGCTCGTAACAAGCTGGACTTTGCGCCAGATGAGTCGTATCCCTGCCTCGCGCTTTGGGACGGTTGGCGCGGTGCTTTTGGGCTGTGGCAGCGTCATCATTCTCCTGGCATTTCTGCTGGTGCCATGAACTGCTGAGAAGCAGAGAAAGGAATCACCAATGGAATCGCAGCCCCGTCTCTCGCGGCGCAAGGTGCTCTTTGGGCTGGCTGGCCTCACTGTCGCTGGCGGCGGCATGGTTGGGTTGGGGGTAAAGGCGCTGGCGCGTCTGTTTACTTACCCCACCGTATTGGTCTATCGCGGCCATGCTGATCTGGTTGAGGCAGTATCCTGGGCATCGGATGGAAAACGTATTGCCTCGGCAAGCGGAGACGGTACCGTTCAGATTTGGGATGCCCTGACTGGAGCGCGGCTGCTGACCTATCGCGGCCATGCCACAATCGCGCTGGATGTTGTCTGGTCCCCTGATGGTAAGCAAATTGCCTCAGCAGGATTTACTCGTGAAATGGGGAGTGATTCCAGTGGGGTTCATATCTGGAACCCGAACAACGGCCAGGATTTCCTTGCTATCCCGAATTCTGGTGCTGGCGAATCCGATGCACTGGTCTGGTCGCCATATGGAACGATGGTTGCGGCAGCCTCAGGTGAAGGGGTGCAGGTATTTGACGCCTCCAGCGGAACCTTGCTCCTAACGCATAGCCCAAAAGACACTTTATTTAAAAACGTTGCCTGGTCGCCAGATGGTACACGGCTTGCCTCTGGTGGCTCCAACATTGACGCAGAAACAGCGCCTATCGAGGTCTGGGACGCCAGGACGAGCAAGACCCTCCTCACCTATCATGGGCATGATGTTGGAGTATTTCCTGCTGTCAAAACTATCGCCTGGTCGCCCGACAGCCAGCGCATTGTTTCTGGTGGAAGCGATGGAGTTGTGCAAGTTTGGGATGCCAGCAGCGGAAAGCGCCTTTTCGCGTATCAGGGACACCATCAGAGCAGCTATGGCTATATTCGAGCAGTCGCCTGGTCGCCAGACGGCCAGCGGATTGCTTCGTCGGGCGATGATGCGACTGTCCAGGTGTGGAACGCGGCCACTGGCGAGACGCTTATCGTCTACAGTCAACACGCTCCTCAATCTGTGTTTAGTCTGGCGTGGTCGCCAGATGGCACGCGCATTGCCTCTGGCGGAGGCGATAAGACGGTGCGTGTCTGGCGGGCTGAATAAGCTGGATGGGCAGTCAGCGCCTCCAGCCACTCACCTAAGACCCTCCAGCCGTGCCACCGCCTCCCCGCTGTACCACTGCACCGTGATCTGCGCAAAGACCGCGCCCAGCATGCGCCAGCATCGCCGGTTCTCACCTAAGACCCTGGCGTTGAAAACGGGGATACCCTGGCACGTGGCAATGCTGGCTAACTGACGCGCCAGCAGCCTGCCCAGCCCGCGCGATTGCCAGCGGTCCTCGATGATGATGCCCAGTTCCGCCTCCTGGCTGTCCGCCGCCCGATCATAGCGGGCAATGCCAACGGTTTCACCCTCCACGCAGGCCACCAGCGCGCACTGTCCTGGGAACTCGGCGATTGCCAGCGACGCCAGAATCTCTGCCCAGCGCGGGCGCCCCGCCGCAGGCACAAACGCCCAGAAATAGGCGCTCTCTGCCGAGAGGCGATAAAACATGGCGCGAAGCTGCTCCTGGTCTGCTGGTGTGGCGGCGCGAATCAGCACGTTCGCTCCATCTGCCAGTTGTACATATGTTGGTAAGTCATCGCATGGCAGCGTTGCCGACGTGGGTCTTGCGAGCGAGGTCATTCCTTTGCTCCCTCCGCCGCTGTTTCCAGACCATATGGCCTTTTTTTGCGGCAAACACAAACGCGCCCACATACGCGAGCGCGCCAATATCTTCTCTGGCCGGTTTATGGCCGAATAATAATGCAGGTGGTGGTGCCGTGCGCGTAGAGCGTCCCATCCGGGCCGATCAGCCGCCCTTCGGCGGTGGCAACGCGCCCGCCGCGATGAATCACGCTGGCTTCGGCGCGCACTTCGCCCGTCTTGCTGGTCAGGGCGCGCACGTAGTTGACCTTGATTTCCAGTGTGGTATAGCCTTCGCCAGCGGGCAGCGTGGAATGCACCGCGCAGGCCATTGCCGAATCAAGCAAGGTTGCCGCCAGCCCGCCATGCACCACGCCAATGGGGTTGTAGTGGTATTCGGCTGGCTGAACGCTCAGGACCACGCGCCCTTCCTCAATCTCTGCGGCGGATATGCCCATCAAGACCGCCAGGGGCGACGGCGGGAACTCGCCGCGCTGCATGGCGCGCAGATACTCCAGGCCGCTCATGGCGCGGGCTTGCTGCGCCGAAGGCAGCGGGTCTTCCCAGGTAATCGTGCGCGTCCGTGTGCCATTCTGTACTTCGCTCATCTTCCTTGTACTCCATCCTCAGAACCAGACCGTTCGGTCTGGTTCCATTCCATAAAAAAAGAACTTCTGGGTCAACTACGCCCGCACGACGCTTTCCAGATAGGCGGAAAGATGCTCTACCGCCCGCCTGATATGCGTGGGGTCGTTGTCCAGCTTGCTCATCATCACGCTGCCCTCAACGGTGCTGATCAGAATCGTTGCCAGCAGGTCGCTGTCCACGTCCGGGCGTATCTCGCCCGCCGCGATGCCCCGCGCCACGTTGCGCCCAATCCAGCGCCGCCAGCGGCTCAGCGCGTCGCGCGCGCTCTGGCGCAGCGTGGGCAGTTCCGCGTCGTCATCATCTGTTTCAACGGCGGTGTTGAGCAGCGGGCAGCCCCCCGACAGGGGCGGGTCTTCGATCAAGGCGCGATAACCGACCAGCATCGCGATCAGCCGATCAACGGCGTTAGCCTTGCCCGCCAGTTCTTGTTCGATGCGCGCCCAGACGACGTTGATGGCATAATTAAAGGCTTCCACCGCCAGTTCGTCTTTGCTACGGAAGTGGTTATAGATGCCACCCTTTTTCATGCCGGTTTCGCGCATCAGGTCGTCAAACGAAGCCCCGAAGAAGCCCTGCTTGTTGAAGACCTGCGCGGCCCGCGCCACAATCATCTGGCGTGTTTGCTCGCCTTTGCTCATCGCCCGCTCTTGCCTTTGGTTTTCAGACTGATCGGTCTGGAAAAGAGTATAAAGCATAAAAACGCTTTTGTCAAGGGCTGGCGGTTAAAACCCCCGTGAAGAACGGGGGCACCGCCGCGCCTATGGGCAGCTTCGCTGCCACCCCTCAATGCAGGGCGCAGCAAAACCCGCCTGCGCGGGTTAGGACGAAGGCTGGCGTCCCTGGGGTGGGGAGTCCCTGTAGAGGGACTTGGTGGCGTCCGCAGACGCCCTTAGGCGCGATCTTTAGTCGCCAGCCTTCGTGGGCAATAGCCCCCCAGGTGCAGCTTGCCCCTGCATTGAGGGGCGCTTTAGACGCCGGGGCTGGGTTGGGATGCCTCCCGCTCGCGCAAGATGGCGCGCACCTGCATCAGCGTCTTGCCCAGCATGTTCTTGCCGCTGCCATCCTGCCCGCAGCCCCAATAATAGTCGTGGGGCGCGTTCTCCACAATCTCTTCATCGCTGGTATCAAGCAGAATGGCGCGAATGCTGGCGTGCGTCTCAAACTTGCGCAAGACGCCGCGCAGCATCAGCCCATCCTTCACCTGCTCCCAATCGCTGCGCAGCGGGTGCTGGCGCGAGCGCCCGCGCATGGCGGCCTGTTTGGGCGAGCTGGCCCGCCGCACCGCCTCGGCCTGGGGCGTTCCCGCGAACTTTTGCGCTTGAAAATAATGCTCGCTGGTGGGCCAGTACAGGCCATCTAGTTCAAAGCCATGCGCCGAAAAGTTGGAGAAGCAGCCATAGGGCGGCTCGCGGGCAGCGTAAAAATAAATCGGCATTGTCGGGTCATCCTTGCTGCAAAATCACTTGACCTTTTCAGCCTCGTTCGTTCCTGGGGTGGCGTGGCCGTCCTGCCCCAGCGCTGGGGCAACGCTCTGGAGCGGGTGCATAGCAGGCGCGGGCTGCGCAGCAGGGGACGCGGGTTTTTCGGTCAACACGCGCAGGAAGCGCGGCAGCGGCGCCAGCGGCAGGCGGCCTGTGACCACCAAGGGCAATTCGCGCATCAGCTTGTAGTAGCCGGACCAGGCCAGCGCCAGCGACGCCGCCACAAACAGCACGAAACCGACATCTACCCCCAGGAAGCTTGGCCCAACATCGTTGGCGGCAATGGCGCTGCTCCATAAAAAGAGCAGCAGCGCCGTCCCCAGAAAGAACCAGCCAACGATCAACGGCAGCGCCAGAAAGCAGCGCATATACAGCGCGCGCTGTGGCAGCAGAATCGTAAGCCCCACCCCCACCACGAGCAGCATCGGCAGCGCGATGGGCCAGCCCACGCTGAGCGCAGAATCGCGCGTGCCGCTGAGGATAATCCAGGGGAGAAAGAAGCTCACCAGCAAAGCTACTAGCGCGCCTGCCGCGACCCGATTGGGCAGATCACGCGGGATGGTCACGTTGCCGGTGGCCTGGACCAGCCGCAGGGTATAGCTTTCTGGCTGGCTCTGGAGTGCGGGCGCGCCTCCGTTCTGGCTCACCACCGGCACCCAGCCAGCCGGATAGTACCCCATCAACGTTTGCTGGGTCAGCGGCGACACCGCCGGAACAATCGAAGCCGATGGGCGTGCTGACGCGGGCGGTGGGGTAGGGGCTTCGTCTGGCGCGGGGAAGGCGGCTGACGGAATCTGGATGCTCGCTGCCGTATCGGGCAGCACCACTGCCTCATCCTGCGCTGGCGGCGCGGGAGGCGGTGTCTCGGATGGGGTCAGCAGTTCAGAGGGAGAGGCTTTGGCCCTGGGAATTTCCAGCGAGGCCATCGGCGCCACATGCCGCGAAGCATTGCGCGGCAAGGGCGATTGATAGGCTGGCTGCGACTTCGTGATGGCCGCCTGGGGAGGGTGTGAGCCTGTCGCGGGCGGTGTCTGGGTCGAGCCGCCGCGTGCCTGGCCTTGCTTACTTTCCTGTTTGGGGTCAATATGGAGCCTGGGGGCCGGGGCGCCTGTGCCACACACGCCACAAAAGCCTGAATCCGGGCGAAGTTCGGCTCCACAGTTCTGGCAAAACATCGCGCATACCTCCGAAAGATGCTGGCATCCTCGCCTGCCAGCGCGGCTGCTCCTTATGCCTGCTCCTCAAGTTGGCGCGCTCGTTGCTCGGCTTCTCGCGCTTCATCCACCCGCCCGGCCTGGCGCAGCGCCTGCGCCAGCGTTTGCCAGGCAAGGTCAAGCGTGGGGTCAATAGCCACCGCGTTTCTGGCCGTCTCGATGGCGTTCTCGATCTGCCCAACCTGAAGATAGGTATCGGCCAGATCATTCATCACATCCGCGTTGAGCGGGTCGCCCTCCAGCGCCTGCGTATACGTGTTGATCGCTTCCTCATACTGCCCCTTGGCGTCATAGGCGGTTGCCAGTTCATACAGGCCCACCGGGTCATCGGGGAAACGCTCCAGCAGTTGGTTGGCCGTTTTCATGGCGTCGTCGTGGCGTCCAGCAGCGTTATAGGCGCTGGCGAGTCCGGCGTAGGCGTCGGCCACAATGTCTTCTTCGGCCTCCAGCATGCGGATGCCTGGGCGCGTCTCATCAATAATACTCTGGTAAATGGCAATCGCCTCGTCATAGCGCTCGCTGTCCTCATATGCTTCAGCCAGACTAAAACGCGCGCCGGTGTTGTGCGGGTCCAGGTCCACCGCGCGGGCATACGCCTGGAGCGCGTCCTGGGTGCGGCCCTGCGCCGTGTACCACGTGCCCAGATGCTCCCAGGCTTCCATATCGCCCGGCTCCATCGCCACCACCTTGCGCCAGGTATCTGCCGCCTGCGCGGGGTCGTCCATCGCCTCGTAGACTTCGGCCAGCGTCGCGTAGCAGCGCGGATTTTCCGGCGCCAGCGCCAGCATCTGGTTGGCAACCGAAAGCGCGTCCTGGTAGCGGCGCGCGTTCACATACGCGGCCACCGCCCCCGGATAGCGCGTCACATCGCCGGGGCTGCTATCAATATGACGCTCGGCCTCCAGAATGCGTTCCCATTCTTCAGCAATGCGCGTGCGCCCCACCGACACCATCTCGGCGGCCATCGTGTGGCTGGGGTCCAGAATGAGCGCCTGGCGATACGCCTGAATCGCGTCCTCGTTAAAGCCCAGATTGCGATACGCATCGCCCAGATTGACATACAGGTCCGGGTTGGTGTTCTGGATTTCGAGCACCTGCTGGAACGTCTCCAGCGCCTTTTCGTACAGGCCCATTTCGCTGTAGAGATTGCCCAGATTGACATACGCTTCGATCAGTTGCGCGTCGGCCTGGATTGCCCGCAGATACGAGGACGCGGCGCTCTCGTTTTCGCCCTGGTATTGCAGGGCCAGCGCCAGATTATAATGCGCGTGGGCGTCTTGCGGCGCCATGCGCGCGGCCTCACTAAACGCCTCAACGGCGACATCATACTCGCCCTCTTCAATCGCCTGGTTGCCCTGGTCCATATAGCTCTGCGCGCTTTCCATTGGCACCTCATCTGGCTCTGCGCCGTTGGTGGCGCCTGGGCTGCTGCGGTCTTCGTGATTAGTCGTCATAGGTGTTTTATGCTCCTGCGCTGATGGATGAGAACCCTCTTGTGATTGCAGAGGGACGCCATGCGCAATTTTTAGTCCATCATCGTGTGCTCACGAAACAAAGCATACACGCTTCATGCCAGGAGCGCAAGTGAGAGGAGAGAGGGTTGCTGGCGCAAGAAATCTTTGATGGTTCTGGCGCCGCGTTTGGTCAGTCTACTTCTTCGTCCAGTTCTTCTATTTGATGTTCCAGCCATCCAATGACCAGATGCTTGTCTTTGTGATCAGGGTCAATGCTGGCCCTATCCGCCCACAGTTGGTAAAAATGCTCCTGGAATGCCCGCACAATGGTTTTCTCGCTGATCTTCATACCAAGTTCCACCTCATTCCCCCTGGCATCGTGCCCCCAGGCTTGAAGCAGCACACAATGATCTCCAGCAACCTCCCAAAATGGCCCAGAAAAGATGTTGGCTGCCTCGGTGGGGTCCAACAGCGCCAGTTGGTAGCGCTCATGGTTTCTCAGCAGATAGATGATGTGCTTGAGATGTGCGCGCACCTGCTCAGCGTCGCTGGTATAGCTGGTTCCCAGCACATTGTCGCGGGGATATATTTTGGTTTTTACCAGATCAATGATAGCCTGCCTTGAACAAATCTCCCAGTAATCATACGTCTCAATTTTGCTGTGGAACGCCTTCAGGCGGCGCTCATAATGGCGTTGAATCCAGTGATAGTCTATCTCTGTTTCCTGTGCCTCCCTGGGCCACTGCGCTCCCCTGGCATACCACGATGGAGGCCTGGTCAGCGTGCTCAAGCCGGTTCTCTTGACAAGCAGCCGCGCCCCAGGCTTTTCTTCGGCCTCCTCCAAATCGTCCCAAAACTGTTGTTTCTCTGCTACGCTTCTTCGCAGCCAATAGCCCCTGAACAACGGCTCCGTTTGCGCAACAAGCTGGGCGAAGTGCCCCTGCAACCGCCTGATGATCGGCGCACCCTGGAAGCGCAGCGCGGCATCCACATAGTCTGGACCCTCACAGGCAAAGAACCAGAGAGCGCTCTCCTGGGCGGGGAGAATCAAAAGATCGTAAGGAGGCAAGAGGCGTTCATGCTGCTTAAAGTAGTGCGGGAAGTAGTGCGCAGTGCCCAGAGCTTTCAGGCTCTCTTTTACCAGATGCAGGGCACGCTCGTGGGAAGTGTGAACGCCCTGTTCGCTCGTGGGGCTGCCCAACTTCCAAAGATGATGAACATCCCACCCTTGCTCCATCGCTCTATAACAGGCATCATGCCAATCCCCATGCAGTTTTTTGAACTTGCTAAAGGCATCTTGCCCCTGAAAGGTCATCAGAATGGCGCCAGGCGATTGATCTTTCGGTTCTTGCTGACGCTGCTGCCATTGTTGGAAAGTCAGCAAATGCGCGTCCTGGCTCTGATCCTCTGGTGGAGCAGGAAGTTTGGCAATAAGGTTAATGGCCGCCTCGATCATCCCTTTTGCTCCGTAGAGCTGTGCTGGCGCTACCGTCCAGAGCGGGGGAGGGGGCTGCTTCTCCCTCAGCGAGGTGGCTTGTGCTTGCTTCAGCAGGGCGAATTCCTGGTCATCCAGCGCGAGAAACTCTTTGATATTGTTGACGTGCTCACTCCCAAAACCGGGGGCGTTGGTATCCTTGAGCCATTTATACACCACAGAGGAATCAACCCCAATTCCCT
>DATBGS010000048.1:0-81220 GCA_036557885.1 Ktedonobacterales bacterium | reverse complement strand
TGCTGGCCTCTTCTACAACTATGCCGACATGCGCCATTTCAATACCCTCTACGGGTCGTTGGTGCCTGAAACGACGGAAGAGGAAGCCCTGAAACTTTTGGAGTCAAAATTTCAATACCCTCTACGGGTCGTTGGTGCCTGAAACAAAGCGCTAGAAACGTACCTGGAATACATAGACAAATTTCAATACCCTCTACGGGTCGTTGGTGCCTGAAACCACTTATCCCTGATTTGCCGCACCCACGCATCTTGCATCATTTCAATACCCTCTACGGGTCGTTGGTGCCTGAAACCGTCCTGACCGATGAAGAAGCGGCCCGCTACTTGAAATTTCAATACCCTCTACGGGTCGTTGGTGCCTGAAACGCTGCTCCGTCCACGCTGCTGGCCTCCACCGTAGTTGGATTTCAATACCCTCTACGGGTCGTTGGTGCCTGAAACAGCTGATACGCAAGCTCTGCCAGATTCAACTCTATCACATTTCAATACCCTCTACGGGTCGTTGGTGCCTGAAACATACGACCCTTAAAAATACATGAGGCGGCGTCGTGGATATTTCAATACCCTCTACGGGTCGTTGGTGCCTGAAACGCGCAGATGGATGCAGCAGCGGTATCCGAGGCGGGCATATTTCAATACCCTCTACGGGTCGTTGGTGCCTGAAACGCCAACGACGTTTCTCGGCGCGGCGGTGGTTATCCAGCGATTTCAATACCCTCTACGGGTCGTTGGTGCCTGAAACGTCTTTACGATCTTTGCAACGGTTAAAGGCAGGAAAAATTTCAATACCCTCTACGGGTCGTTGGTGCCTGAAACGCCAGAGGAATCCCTACCCGATGAAGCGTAAACAGAAATTTCAATACCCTCTACGGGTCGTTGGTGCCTGAAACCCTCCAACGCGCGTAGCACGTCTAGACGAGCCTGCATTTCAATACCCTCTACGGGTCGTTGGTGCCTGAAACACGATACAGGTATCATCTTACGTTGCTTGTGTCTAATTTCAATACCCTCTACGGGTCGTTGGTGCCTGAAACAGTCCGGCGTCTGCGCATTGCGTATCCAACTGATCATTTCAATACCCTCTACGGGTCGTTGGTGCCTGAAACACCGCGCCAACGGTGACGTGAAGATCGGCTATCAGAATTTCAATACCCTCTACGGGTCGTTGGTGCCTGAAACGCGCCGAGTGGCGCGTGTCCGTTCTGCCAGAGCATGGATATTTCAATACCCTCTACGGGTCGTTGGTGCCTGAAACCCGGCAGAAAAGCAATGATCGTGGCGTACTCGTTCATAAATTTCAATACCCTCTACGGGTCGTTGGTGCCTGAAACTCCTGACGGGTATACCAATGGCTCGTGAGCGTGGCCATTTCAATACCCTCTACGGGTCGTTGGTGCCTGAAACCGATGAAGCGCGTCGGTAGATCAAGAAAGAAGAATGATCTCCAACATGATTCAGCGGCTTTCCTGGCAAGTATAACGCATAATTTTTTTGCTGTCTAGTGGCTGGAAGACCAATTTTTCCTCGGATTTTCGCAACTCGTTTTCTGCGCAAAAACCCCGTCGAGTTGCGAACTGTCAAGCCCCGCTTCCTGTCAGCGTTTGCGCCCTTGCTTGCTATTATGCCGCTTGCTTAAAGCAGGCGGTAATGCAGCCTCATTTTGTCGAGTTGCGAAGGCGACGCGCACAAGGGCACTATTTGAGGGGAACAGCTTTTCTTGGCGCTTTCTGGCGATGGACGAAAGGCCGGGTTGCGCAAAAACCATTTCTCAGGTAAGCTACTGCCACAACAGCAGGGGAGAAATCTTTCACGAGGGGAGGCAGAACGGCTTGGCTACCCTGATCACATTCCTGAAATACAATACCCATCTCATCCACCAGACGACAAAAGCGCTGGAGCGAGCCAATAAAAAGAAACGCTTTGAACAGCTTTTCACCAAATTAGATTATGCCCAGTCCGAACCGCTCTTTTTGCAGACCTATCTCGCGCTGCGCGAAGTGGAGGTGCGCGGGCTGCGCCTGCTGCACGAGGTTGCCGTGCTCAAGCTCATGCTTGAGCACGAGCAAAAGGCACGCGAGCGGGAAAGGCAACTGGAGCGGCAGTACAAAGAGCAAGAGCGCGGCAATGGCAAAGAAACCGTCATCATCAGCAAAGATGACCTGAAAGACCAGGAAAAGCTCGTCAACAAAGACCGCAAGCGCGCCCAGGAAGCAACATTCGAGCTGGTCGAGTTATTTCTGGCGCAGCACCAGACGCTGGTTCAGGCCGGGCGAGCCTTCAAGATACTGGACCGAAAGTTTGATCTGGTGGACCCTGGCACTGATCGCAAAATCTTGCGCTTGTACGGGCGCCTGGGCGGGACAAAAACCCTCCTGCTCAAGCACACCCAGGAGGACGTTGACGGCCCGAAGCCGCTCGCGCTGGCAAAAAGACTGGAGCACACGCGCAAGAATCTGCGCCAGCAACTCACAGCGCTCAGCATGGCCCGGCGTCAGTTTGCTGGCACGATTCAGCAGCATATCCCTGTGATTGGGGCGCTATAAACGTGCTGGCGGCCATTCTGGTGCCAGAAGGAACTGCTCAAGCAGTTTGGCAACCGCTGCTGGCTGCTCCAGGTGCGGGTAGTGGCCGCAATCTGGCAAGATTTCCAGATGAGCGCGTTTAAGCTGCCGCACCGCCCGCTGTCCATGCAGCGCCGGAATGGTGCGATCACGCGCGCCCCAGATCAAGAGCATAGGCTGCGCGAACATGCCGAGATGCTGAACGGCGCTGGCCGTCTGGCCGGTGATGTTGCTGACGCCGCGCAGCATACGCAAAAACGCCCAGCGATGGTCGGGGCGAGCCAGCAGCGCACGCATCCGCCTTTTTTCGGGATAGAGGGCTTCGCGCGAGCGCACCCAGCCAAGCCGCTCCCAGAGACGATCCCAGCGCGAGGTGAGCATCCCAGCCAGCACCAGCGACGAGCCGGGCAGCGTCGTCGCTCGTAACAGCATGCGCAGTTCACGGCCCAGGCCGCCGCTAGAAAGCAGCGCTACCCGCCCAACGCGCTCTGGATATTGGATGCACATGTGCAGGGCAACGCCGCCGCCCAGCGAATGCCCAACGAGATGCGCGCGCTCGATGCCAACCGCATCCAGAAAATAGCGCACATAGGTTGCCATTGCCCAGAGGCTGTAATCTATGCGCGGCTTGTCTGAGTCCCCACAGCCAAACATATCCAGCGCAAAGACGCGAAAGTGCCGCGCCAGCACAGGCAGCACGCCATTCCAGGCGAGGGAGGCATGCCCCAGGCCATGTAAAAAAACGAGTGGGTCGCCAGAGCCGCCGGTCACATAGGCCATCCGATGGCCTAGAACCGAGGCTTCTGCTTCTTGAAGTATCTGCTCAGGCATCAACCCTCAACCTTATAGATGCGTATACACTCTGAAGCGCTGCCTTTATTGTACAACCTCAGCAACGAGATGACGCCACTGCTTGATGACGTTGCAGAGGCCATACCCAGGAACATACACCGAATGGATAACGAGCAACGTATCTTCTCCCAACCTCTTGTTGGCATACATGATGCACCCTCAAAGCCCAAAGACACGTCGCCCACCCTGGCGCAGCCGACCAACACGTATGGGGGAGCCATGCTCAGCTTCAAGACCCGTAAGCGCGGCAAGCGTCGTCTGCAATCTCTGCTCAATTTTAGAACGCTCATCGCCACCGTTATTGGGATAATCGTTCTGGCAACCTTGCTGAGCTTCTCCGATATTCAGAAGGTCTGGCAGATCATGCGAGGCTTCCCAATTTTTGGCATCGGCGTGCTCTTTGGGTTGTTCGTGGGGCGCGAACTGCTGCGCTCCGGGCAATGGCGCGTTTTTCTGAACGCCGTTGGCATCCATGCCTCCCGCCGCGAAGCTTTTCTCTCGCTGGCCGGTGGCGATGCCGCGCAGATTCTCCCAGGCGGACTGTATTTTCAGGATTTATTGATCAGTCGTGAACTCAACGTCGGCATCAGCGAGCCATTGGCAGCCACCACGCTCATGATCTGGCTGGAAATCACCATCTCCATGCTGGCCCTGGCACTCTTCGGGCTGCCTGGTATTCCGGCGCTGCGCCCAGTCATGGCCGTGTGCGGCCTTGGCTCCCTGGCCGTCCTGTTCCTGGCGCATACCCGCGCCTTGCATCCAGTGCTGAATCTGGTGCGCCGCCTCCAGAACAGAGGCAGCGAGCGCCAGCGCAAACTCTCTGGCAAGCTGCTGGTAGGGCTGGAACACTTTATCGGTTCGTTTGGCACGCTCAGCCATCCCAAAGTGCTGCTTACCGGGCTGGCGCTGTGCGTCTCGTATATGACCCTCACCTATTACGGCTTTTATCTGGTCTGCGTCTACCTGGGCGTTGATACGATTGGCCCGGCCCAGGCCACCGCCATTTACAGCCTGGTGCTGGCCGTCGTGGATATGAACCCGTTGCCCTCTGACCTCGGCGTCAGCGAATTGACTGGCGTGGGTGGCTTTCTGGCCTTTCACATCAGCACTGCTGACGGACTCGCCGTCATGCTTACATTTCGCATTCTCCTGCTGCTCAGCGAGGAGCTTGTCGCCATATTTGCCTTCCTGGTGTTCCACGAAGAGACAAAGCGTCTGTTTCGCTCCGACAAAAAAGAAGCGATCAAGCCAGAAAACGTGCCTGAGGCTGAATAATCAAGTTTCACGAAGGCGCTCTCCGCCCACCACTCTCTTCATCCCTTGCTGTGACATTCTGCTGCCCTGCTCCGTAATATAGAGTGGGGTGATTCAGGCGAAAAGTGCAGCAAGGAAACGCATATGGCAAACACTGGTCCTTTCTCAGCCAATACTCCCGCCCTCCAGCCAGGCGAGCGCGTCTCTGGCCCACTGCCAACCCTCTCCGCTCCCTCGCCCGCTGCTACCACTCCAGGGCCACAAGGAGCCAGCACCTCAGCCCAGCGTCAGCAGCGCGTCGGAAGCATCTTGAGCGTTCTCGGCAGCATAGGAACGTTCGCTGGCTTTTTCTTTCCAACCTATCTGGTCTTGCCGCTGCTGATCATCCTGGCTTCTAAAAGTTATGTCTATGTAGATTCATCGTTCTACCTTACCGATGCGAAGATCACTGGCGTGCAGGTGTTTTTCTTGTCAGTCTCCTTTGGGGGACTCTTCTCTAACACGGACTTGACCATCGTAGCCTTGCAAGGGACAATATTTCTGGCAGCCATCAACATTCTGGGGCTGACCTCTGAACGGATGCGCAAGTTTTCATTCAGAACGGCGATACTGATTTTTGGAGCAATGGTATTTCTGGCTTGTTTGGGCCTTTACCTGCTCTTTTATCTGATAGTGGTTGCGGTCCCTGTGCTCATCTCGCTGACGCTCACCGCAAAAGGTTCTGATCGAGTCCGCTCCTGGCTTAGAATGATCTGGCCGCTGATTGGCAGCGGGGCGTTGATTGGCAACACTGTCTATTTCTTTTCATTCATGTCAAGGGTGCTTCCTCAGGCCGTCGGCAACACCGCCTACAGGTACGATTATTTTTCCTCGCTTGGCCCCGGCGCCTGGCTTTCTTTTGCCGGGTTGCTCACCGCGCTGCTTGGCGGAATGCTGGTGTTTCAGGCCCAAAAACAGGCGAGCGCTTCTACCCCATGAGTTACCTAACACAACTTACCGGCTGGAAGCCGGTGCTACCCCAAAACAAAGGGGCACAGCATGCACCAGCTTGACGGCGCACGCTGCAAAAACGTATCCTGCCTGTAACTTCCACAGTGTTTTGCTCATCGCTCAACGAGGAGTTGCTGTATGCCCGGTCAGCCGTCTGAGAATGCCTCTTTTGTGCCGCCTGTTGCTGGCGAGAGCGCCTCGCCAGAGATTGCCTGGCGCCCCAGCCCGGCGTACCTCCAGCGCAGTCGCCTGCTGCGCTTTATGCGCGCGCATGGCATCAACGACTACCCTGAACTGATGCGCCGCTCGGTGCAAGACCCCGCCTGGTTCTGGGATGCCGTCTGCAAAGACCTGGAACTGGAATGGTACACGCCCTATGAGCAGGTGATGGATGATTCGCGCGGCATTGCCTGGACGACCTGGTTCAAAGGCGGGCGCTTTAACTACGTCCATAACGCCCTGGATAAACACGCCGCCTCTGCCCGCCGCAATCAGCCTGCCTTTATCTGGGAGGGCGAAAACGGCGACACGCGCGCGCTCACCTATGCCCAGCTTGCCGCCGAAACAAATCGGCTGGCAAACGCGCTGCACGATCTGGGCATCGGGGTTGGTGATCGCGTGGGCGTCTATCTGCCCATGATTCCCGCCGTTGTGATTGCAACGCTGGCCTGCTCCAAGATCGGCGCCATCTTCACGCCTATTTTTTCCGGCTACGCGGCTGGCGCGGTGGCTTCGCGGCTGGAGGGCTGCGAGGCAAAGCTGCTGATTACCGCCAATGGTTTCCATCGGCGCGGCGCCCATATTGACATGAAGGCAGTGGCCGATGAAGCCGCTGCTGCCTGCCCCAGCGTCCGGCATGTCCTGGTCTACCGGCACACCGACCACACGCCTGCTGCCTGGCACGCGGACAAAGATTTCTGGTGGCAGGACATGGTGCAGGGGCAAAGCGAGCAATGCAACACGGAGCCAATGGACCCCGAAGACCCCTACATGATCATTTATACCTCTGGCACCACCGGCAAGCCCAAGGGTACGGTGCATGTGCATGGCGGCTTCCCCATTAAGGGCGCGCAGGACATGGCCCACTGCTTTGATTTCCAGGCGGGCGAGCGTTTTTTCTGGCTCACCGATATTGGCTGGATGATGGGGCCTTGGGTGATTAGCGGCTCGCTGATGCTGGGCGGGACCGTCGTGCTCTACGATGGGGCGCCCAACTATCCCCAGGCTGATCACGTCTGGGCCATGATTGCCCGGCACCGCGTCACCCATCTGGGCATCGCGCCCACCCTGATACGCTCGCTGATGCCCGCTGGCGATGATCTGCCAGCAAAGCACGATCTTAGCTCGCTGATTGTGACCGGCGGCAGCGGCGAACCCTGGACGCCCGAAGCCTGGCACTGGCTCTTTGAGCACGTCGCCAAACGCGAGCGCCCCATCATCAACTACTCCGGCGGCACAGAAATCTCTGGAGGCATCGTTGGCAGCACCACCATTCAGCCGCTCAAGCCATGCGCGTTTTCCGGCGTGGTTCCGGGCGTGGCCGCCGATGTAGTGGATGAGCAGGGCCAGCCGGTGCGCGGCGCGGTTGGGGAATTGGTCTTGCGCGGCGCCAATCCTGGCATGACGCGCGGCTTCTGGGGCGACCCGGAGCGTTACATCCAGACCTACTGGTCGCGCCTGCCAGATACCTGGGTGCATGGCGACTGGGCCGAGATTGACAGCGATGGTTTCTGGTTTATTCGGGGCCGCTCCGATGATACGATCAAGATTGCGGGCAAGCGCCTGGGGCCAGCCGAGGCCGAAGCCGCCGCGTGCGCGCATCCTGCCGTCGCGCAGGCCGCCGCCATTGGCGTGCCGCATGAGGTCAAAGGCGAAGAATTGGTGCTGCTGACCATGCTGCGCCCAGGCCACCAGCCCAACGCTGCGCTCAGCGACGAGATTGCAAAAGCCGTCGCGCAAGAACTGGGCAAGGCGCTCAAGCCTTCGCGTGTCTATTTCGTCAGCGACCTGCCGCGCACGCGCAGCGGCAAGATCATGCGCCGCACGATTCGCGCGCTTTTCCTGGCAAAAGACCCCGGCGATCTTTCTTCCCTGGAAAACCCCGCCGCGCTGGAAGAAATTGGAAAATTGCGCTAAGCAAGCGCGGGAACACAGAGCGGGCGAACATCAGTTCGCCCGCTCTGTGTTCCTCTCGGAGAAATGCCGCTCTTACCAGCGCCTGATCAACCGGCTAAAGAGCGCGCCAGCCAGGAGCGTTGGCGCCCACTGGCCGATAAACAACCCATCGTGGCGGCGGGAGCGCATGTGGGAAATCACCGAACTCACAATGGAGCCAGCCGCCGCGCCAGTCAGCGTCCAGCTTGCAATGGACGCGCCCCGCGACGGATTCACGCCGCGATGCCCAATCATGCGCGACAGGATGCTGGCGCCCAGGAGCGTGGGCACCCATTGGCCGGTAAAGAGCGCGTTGGTGCGATCACCTCGCGCCCGGTGGATTGCCGACGTGATAATGCTTCCTACCGCAGCAGTGGTCAGCACCCAGCTTGCAATGCGCGCTGGTGCCTCTACTGGCTCTCTAAATTCGGCGGCACGCAGCCCAAACAGCATAGACCTGCGAAACCGATTACGCTCTATAACAGAGGCCGTAATCCCGCCGATGACGCCCGTCGCTATCGGGATAGCAAGCGCACCAAGCACCGGAGTGAACCCCTGTGGGCCTTCGCTTGGCCCCAGGTCGCGCTCGCCACGCACAGCGCGAGAGAAGTTCTCCAGGTCTTGCTTCACCACTCGTCTGGTAGCATGAGTCACCTTTTCGAGGTTCTTCCCCATTACACCACCTGGCGGAGTGTGCTCCATGCGCAGATAGACTCTGGTCCGGTTGTTCGGCAGCGGGTTGAACGTGACCGTGCCCGTATTGGTGGCGCCGTTCAGGTTGCGCCAGGAGATGCGCTGGTTCTCTTCCTTATCCGTGACCTCAGCATCCCACTCTTGTTTTGTGCCCAGAATGTTAGCGACCCAGTGGTATCGTCCACCACCCAGTGGACGAACCTCTTTGACATTCTGCATAAACTCAGGGAAGCGCGAAAAGTCAGTCCACCGGCGATAGACCTCCGCGACTGGAGCGGGAACCTCGATGCCCTCCTCAAAGGTCAGGGCTTGTCCGGTGGTTGCGCGCTCGCCATAGCTCGTTTGCATTCGTCTCCCTCCATTGGTCTTTAAAGACTCAGGGTCTTGTGTTTTTCTTTGGGAACGTTGTGTGTGGACCATCCTATGACCACAGGGGGAAAATCACTGCAAACTATGGGCCAGGACCGCCGCCTGATCGTCTGTTGCTTCTTTGGTCAAGATATGCTAGTCTAGGGCGATGGGGAGGAAGATGCCGGAGGGTTTTTACACACCAACGCATCACCCAGGAGGACTCTCATGGAAGCTCTGCTTCTCGCCAGACACGCGCGACCACACCCCTATGCCTGTCGCGCGCTGGATGTTACCCCGAATCCGCCAGAAGTTGGCAAACCAACCACGATCTCACTCGCGCTGCACAACCCCAGACCTGATCCCTTGATCGTCAACCGTATTGAGTTACGGGTTGCCCACTTTGGCGTGGGGATTGAAGGGGAGAAGCTCCCGACGCTTGGCCCGTTCCATCTTCCTGCCAACCATATTGAAAACGTGCGCACCGAATGGACACCCTCCGAGGGCGGGCATTGCTGTTTGCGCGGCACTATCCACGTCGAAGGCGTGGCGCAACCGCTTCACGTTGGCCGAAATCTGCATGTGATCGAATCCGCTGCTGAGCGCAACCACTGGCGCATTCCTTTCCGGGTAGGCAACCCCCAGCCAGAACGCCAACCGCTCGTCTTGCGAGTCGCGGGCAATCTCGATCTCGTGGGAGCGCGGCTGATGGTTGGCGGGCAAGTGGTGCAGCCCGGCGAACCAATTATGCTTGAAGGCGGCGAAGAGCGAGAAGCCGCGCTGCTGCTCTACGCGGCGACGGAAGAAGCGCTTGAAGTCGTGAACACGGTTGAGGCGTTCCTGGGCGGGCATTTTCTGGATGGCATCCAGGTGGAGGTGCATCGCCCAGCGCGCGTCAGCACGCGGCATCAAGAACGGCTCGCTCGAATGCTCGCCGAAGATATGGCCCTTGAGCCAACGGCGCTGACAACAGTTCGTTAAGCGATTTACGAAGAAAGAAGAAAGGGGTGGCACGCACCGGCAAGATGCCGGGGGTACAAGGTGGAGATGCCACCCTTTCTTCTTTCTTCGTAAAAAGACGCTTATGCCCCCTGGCCTACATCCAGACGATAGAAGTTGAAATCATGCAAGATAGCCAGCAGCGATGAGCCGGGCATACCTGTTACCGTGTAGTGATTGGCATCCCAGGGCGATTGCCCCAGCGCCACCGCTGCGGCATCTGCTCCGCCTTGCTTTGCGGCTGGTGCCACTTTCGCGTAATACGGCAGGCGTGCGGCGCTCAGGAAATAGCGCAGGCCATCCGCTGGGGTGCGGGCGTAGGCAAAGGCCGCTGGCGAGCCGGGCACGTTAATTCCGCCAACCGATGGCTCGCCCTGAATGGCGCTCACATTGCCCCAGTTATAGCCGGTGTAGCTGGGGACGTTCCAGCCTTGCTCCAGCCCCCACAACGCCATAATCACGCTGGTGGGCCATTGCAGCGCTTTGTGCGCCTGCACTGCGTAGGGCAGCGCAATCGTCAGGAAGTGATGGACGTTGGCAGGCACATCAGCGGGAATCGCGGGTAGCCCCGGCGTGGCAGTCATGGTGGGCGTAGGCAGCGCGTTGGGGTTCCCTGAGAACGAGCGCAGCAAGTTTACCGTCAGGCAGGGTTGTTTTCCGGTGCAATCATGCGCCAGGTTCGCTCCAAACGCGCCCACGCCCACCAGCAGCAGCGCCACCAGGGGCAGAATGGTCATTTTGGAGAGCAGGCGTACTCCCAAGGGGGGGTTCCGGCGCTTTGCTTTTCGCCGTCCTGGGATAAAATCGAGATCAGCTTCTTCAAGGTACTGGTTCTCGTAATCCTCTGGCCCAACAGAGGAAAGACGGGTGAAGGTGGTGCGGGTATGGAAGGTCAGGGGAGCATCGGGGGAGTCGTCCCAACGACTCGGCATCTGGTCATCCATTTCCAGGGCCGCCAGAAGAAGGGGCCAGCAACACAACACGACGGTTTCTGGCCCGTCACTCTACCCAACTTCCCCTGTGTTGTCTTGTGTAAAGGGGGGTTTTAGGCAAAAAGTACCGGCAAGAGAGCATCCCATCCATTTGCCAGGCATGCTTATAATTACAGGCAATCCTACTGCTCCAGCGTATATATATCGAAAGGAGAGGATGATGAGCAGCACCAAAAAATCCTACGACCTGGACCGCTTCGACCTCGATACCGAGACAAAGCGATTGCGCGCTCAAGCAATCCTGGGTTGGCGGCAAGAGTCGCGCACCTTAACTGGGTTTGGCCTACGCGATGGCATGACTGTTCTGGAGCTTGGCAGCGGGCCGGGCTTTATTACCGAGCAGCTGCTGACATTATTACCTACCAGCCCGATTATTTGCCTGGATAACGAGCCAACCATGCTGGAACGCGCCAAAAACTACCTGGGCGAACGCACCGAAGGCCGGGTCAACTTTATGCAAGCCTCCATCATGGAGACGGGGCTGCCCGACAACAGCGTAGATTTTGCGCTCGCCCGCTTTCTCTTTCAACACCTGCCGGACCCGGTTGGCGCGGCAAAAGAGGTGCTGCGCGTGCTGAAGCCTGGGGGTCGGTTGGCGCTGGTGGATGTAGACGATGCGCTCTGGGGCATTGAAGACCCCACCCTTGATGAGCTTGATGCACTGCTGAAGAAATACGTCAAGGAGCAGGCAGAGCGCGGCGGCAATCGCCTGGTGGGGCGCCGTTTTTGGCGCATCCTGCGGTCTGCTGGGTTTCAGCCGTTGGAGCTTGACGCCATTCTCTTCCACAGCGATGAATTGGGTCTGGACGCCTTCCGTCCGCTTGTAGACTACAATCCTGTGGACTCGGCCAAGCAGATCAAGGCCGGTCTGTTGACCCAGGAAGACGACGACATCATGCGCAGAGACTCCGAACAGTTCTGGGCAGCGCCAGACCCTTTTATCTTGATCGTCTTGCTGGCTGGGTGCGGGCAGAAGCCCTGAATCAGCTTGAAGGTTTACCCTCTGCCAGGATAACGGAGAAATAGCATGGAGACAGCCGCCGCGCCCTCAGCAGGGAGCACTATCCAGAAGCCGGGATTGCTCATCAATCGTAATTTTGCTTTGCTTTGGTCTGGGCAAGCAATCTCTATGATTGGAGACTGGCTCTTTGATTCAACATTGATCATCTGGATTGCGGCTGTCCTGGCCCGAAACCAGCCCTGGGCGCCTATCGCTGTGAGCGGCGTGCTGGTTGCCACCTCGCTCCCGTTCTTTCTGGTTGGGCCGTTTGCGGGGGTGTTTGTAGACCGCTGGGACAAACGCCAGACGACGCTCTACATGGATGCCACGCGCTCGGTCTTGATTCTGCTGCTGCTGATCATCTCAGGCGGTATCACCGTTCCGTTTCTGGCTCATGACCGCCTTCCGCTAGGCTGGCAGCTTGGCGCCATTTATACGGCTGTCTTCCTGACCAACATTTGCGCGCAATTCTTTCGCCCCGCGCAGATTGCCCTGCTGGGCGATATTGTGCCGGAGCCGTATCGCGTGCGTGCCAGCGGCCTCAGCGAGATGACCGCCAACTTTGCGCTGGTCATTGGCCCATCGCTGGCCGCGCCGCTCTTTTTTGCATTTGGCATTCAGTGGGCGCTGCTGGTTGACGCGCTCTCGTTTGTGGTGTCGTTCGTGACGCTCTTTGCCATCCAGCCACCGCCAGCCGCGCGCAGCGTAGAGGAGAGCAGCCGGGCGCATTTCCTGAGCGAGTTCATTCAGGGCATTCGTTTTTACTTCAGCAATCGCATCCTGACTACGATTTTGATCTCGTTTGTGGTGGTGATGCTGGGGGCAGGCGCCTTTAACGCGCTGGCGATCTTTTTTATCACCGATAACCTGCACGCTGACCCGGCCTGGTATGGTCCTGCGGTGGCGTTCGTGGGCCTGGGGATTATTGGCGGTGCTCTATTGGGGACGGCGCTGGCAAAATCGGTGGGTATGACCAGGCTTTTCTGGATGTCGTTGCTCGTACTGGGGGTCAGTGTCCTGGTCCTGGCACGCCAGACAACCCTGGTCGCGGGGATGATTTTGTACTTTGTGTTTGGCATGGCGCAAGGGCCAGGGAATGTGGTCATCACCCCACTGGTGCTGCATGTGACACCACGCGAACTGGTGGGGCGCGTGACTGCCGTTATGGAGCCAGCCATTACGCTGGCCTCGGTGGTTTCAATGGTCGTTGTGGGGGCGCTGGATAGCACTGTGCTGGCAGGCTTCCACACCACATTGCTTGGCATAGATTTTGGGCCAGTGGATACGATCTATACCATCATGGCGCTGCTCACCATCGTGGCTGGGGTGTACGCCATGCTGCGTCTGCGAGGCGTGCGCGTGGAGCCTGAGCAAGCCACAGAAGAGACAGAATAAAGGCAGGTTGGTGTGTAGCCCCGGCGGGACGCCGGGTTGTGGGGGACGGCCCGGCACCCTAAGACAGAAGGGCACGAGGGACGCCGGGGGTACAGGCGGGATTTTAGAGTTGATCAAAGAGCGTTGGGTCTTTGGCTGCCGCTCGCTCATAGCCCGCGTCAATCGCCAGATTCTTGCCGTTGGCCGCCTGCACTGAAAGCCTGTCGCAGCGTTCGTTCTCTTTGTTCCCGGCATGCCCGCGCACCCAGGCAAAGGTGACATCGTGCTGCGCGCTGAGCGCGAGCAACTGCTCCCAGAGGTCGGGGTTGATGGCGGGCTGGCCCTTGCTGCGCATCCAGCCGTTGGCACGCCAGCGTTTGGCCCAGTCCTGCTGCATGGCATTGACCAGATATTGAGAATCGGAATACAGCAGCACTTTTGAGGGCTGCTTGAGCGCTTTCAACCCTTCAATAGCCGCCAGAATCTCCATGCGGTTATTGGTCGTCTTGCGAAAGCCGCCAGAAAGCTCGCTACGCTGCCCATCGTACAGCAGCACGACGCCATACCCGCCGGGGCCAGGGTTTTTGAGGCACGCGCCATCGGTATAGATAATGGCCTTGAACTGTTCTGCGTGTTGCTGGATTGGCTCAGCAGCACCTTTGGGGGCTTCTTTGACGGGCAAATGCCGCTTCAAGAACGCCAGCGTGTGCTGGATGATTTCGCGTGTGCGCCCATCGTCATCCAAAACGTCAAAGGCGTGACGCCCTTTGGGATGATTCAGCACGTCAATGGGCAGGTTGAGGCGCAGCGCCTCAGCCACAAACGCATCAATGGATTCGTTCAGGCGTGGTCGGTCCAAACCAGCGCGGGCTATCAGCATCGGTGGCACCTCCTCCGGGTGATGCTTCAAGTGCTCGATTGGCGAGTAGCGATGCAGCAGTTCAACCAACGCTGGCGGGTCTGTCTCATCCCAGAGATGCGCCAGATTCATCATGCCGTAATAACTGACGATGCAGCGCAGCCCGGCAGGTGGCTCGCGCAGTACATCCGAGAGGGCATAGGGCGGACCACCTGAACAGGTCCAGATCGCCAGTTGGTCGGTATCAATGCCGAACTCTTCAGCACGCGCGCGGATGTAGGCCAGCGCGTCGTTGACATCGCTTGCCACTTCTGCCAGCATGCTATACCAGTTCGGGGCTGGATGGGGCGAACGATGATCAAAGGTGACGGCAATCATGCCCAAGGCGGTGATCAGTTGCCCCCAGGAGATATACTGGCCCGAATCCTTTACGCCCCGCGTGTATTCAGGGGGCGCGTCGCCACTGACAAAAATAACGGCGGGCAGCCGCGCGCCAGGGGTCATGTCTGGTGGTGAGTAGATGTCCATATGCAGCGGGCCATCATCGGGGGCTTTATACGTCAGGTTTTTCTGGATGCGCGCCTGCTCCATGCCTGGCAGGGTATGCAACACTCGCTTGCGTCGAAGTTCCTCGCGATCCATCACGCCTCTTTCTTTTTTGCTGTGCGCAGCGCCTCCACGCGCAGCCCAATGCTGGCGGTGTTCATCATCTTATCGCGCGAAACGGATTGCGTCACAATCAGATCAACGCTTCGGCTGGATTGAATGGCGGGCAGCAGTTCAATCGCGCCGTTTACAAAAACGGTGAATGAGCGCCCATTATCCCTGAGCCGCAGCATCAGATCAGGGCGATCACGCACCTGCTGGACGGTATCCACGTGCATCCCTTCAAGGTAAAAGCGCGGCTCCGGGTTGCCTGGGCCGGTGGGCGTCAGCAGGTCCAGCGCGGCCCAGCTTTCTCTGGTGCCCAATGAGCGCCCTACACGCCGTAGCTGGGCTTCTGGCGGCTCGCGTGGGGCCTCGCCCAGGGGATGCTCGCGCACGTCCTCCAGCACGCCTTGTTTGAGCAGTTCCAGGCGGTCCCCTGCCAGCGTAAAGCCCGCTGCCGGGGCGTGCCCGCCCAACTTCAGGAATAGCCCGCCGCCTGGCAGGTCTTTATAGCGCTGGTCTATGCGCCGCAGCATGGCAATCAGGTCGCCCACGCCCCCGCTGCGGCCAGAGCCACGCCACCACAGGTCGCCTTTGGTGGCCTCGGCAGCGGACTCTTCGCCTGGGGCCAGATTGTTCATGGTGGCGGGGCTTTCACCTGAGAGGCAGAGCGTTGGGCGTTGATAGCGCCGCGCCAGCCGCCCGGCCAGCAGGCCAATGATGCCAGCGGGCCAGTCCTCGCGGGCCAATACCAGGACCGGCGGTAGTTCACCAGCCCGCTCCACCTCGGCTATCAGGTCTGCCTCCGCTTCTTGCAGGTTGCTTTCCTGGCGGCCCTGGCGCTGCTGGTTGGCGCGGTCCAGCAGCACCACCCACTCGCGCACTTTTTCCAGGTCTTCGGTCAAGAGGGCTTCCAGCACATCATCCGGGCGCATCTCACTCAGGCGGCCAACGGCGTTCAGACGTGGCCCAATGCGAAAGCCAATATGCCGCGCATCCAGATAGGGGCGCAGTTCGCCAGGCAAACCCGCCGCCTCGATCAGGGTGCGGATTGTTGGGCGCGAGCGCCCACAGCGCAGCGCCATAATGCCCGCTCGCGCCAGCAGCCACACTTCTGATTCTAGCGTCATTGGCGTCACATCGGCCACACTGCCAATGGCTACCAGATCAAGCAAGCCCGGCAGATGCCGCCACCAGCGCTCATCCACATCCATACAGAGTGCCTGGCAGAGCTTCCAGGCCACGCCCACGCCGGTCAAGCCTTCGCCGGGGTAAGGCCCCACATGCGGATTGATTACGGCAACGGCCTGGGGCAAATCCTTTGGCAGCGTGTGGTGATCGGTGACGATGACATCCAGCCCGCGCGCCTGTGCTTCTGCGATTTGTGCTGCATCGCTGGTGCCAGAATCCACCGTGATGAGCAGTTTGCAGCCTTCGAGCAGCCCGCGCTCAATGGCGGCCTTGTTCAAACCGTAGCCATGCAGCAAGCGGTGCGGCACAAAGGCGCGCACATCGCCTCCAGCCTGGCGTAGAAACGTGACCAGCAGCGCCAGCGCCGTCAGGCCATCGGCGTCATAATCGCCGGAAATGATGATTGGTTCTTTATTCTCCAACGCCTGGCGGACGCGAGCCACCGCCTCAGACATCATCGCCAGTTTGTGCGGGTCTGGCAGGCGCAGCCGCTCAATCCAGGTGCGCGCCTGTGAGGGGGTTGGCGGCCAGGGGATGGTCATAATCTCATCAGCAGCGGCAGCCGCCAGGAGAAAGCGCGTAACCTGGGCGATAGAGGTGTAGCCGCGATTGGCGAGTAACTGCGCCAGCAAGCGCCGGGAATCCTGGCTGCCATCCACGCCAGGCAACTTGATGTGCGGGGGTACCAGCGCTTCTAATTCCTGAAGGCTGAGCGCTGGTTGCAGCGGCACCGGACCATCAGGCAGCATCCACTCTTGAATTGCGCCGCTGGCGCTGGGCGTTCGCTGCGCGTTTTTTCTGCCCGGTGGTTGCGGGACCGTCATGCTGCGTTCTCCTGAAAAGGCTAGAAGACTGTTTACTCAGGATTTCTGGCTGGCTTGCGCAAATACGGAAAGCCAGCCCCTAAAACGGCGTGGGGCGCGGGCGCCAGACCTAGCCCCGCACCGGCGGGCTGCCGTGCCCCTGCTTTGAGGGGGCAGCCCGCGCTACAAGCACCCCGCCCCTGACCGGCAAGGATGCCGGTGGTACAAGCTACGCGCCGACGACAGCGGCGCGCTGCGTGACCGTCAATTGGTTTTTGGCAATCTTTCCGGCTTTCATCACCAGATCGAGCTTATCAGGCTGCTCCACCAGATGAATGTCATCCAGCAAATCGCCCTCGACGACCAGCAGATCAGCCAGTTTGCCAGGCTCCAGCGTACCCGTTTCTCTGTCCAGGTGCAGCATCCGCGCT
The DNA here is from genome assembly GCA_036557885.1 of Ktedonobacterales bacterium. Taxonomy (GTDB): domain Bacteria; phylum Chloroflexota; class Ktedonobacteria; order Ktedonobacterales; family DATBGS01; genus DATBGS01. Next base: position 64,071 of record DATBGS010000048.1, on the reverse strand, counting down.
GCTTCAAGCGTGCTGGCGATGATGGATTGCATGGGCGTCATGCCATGATCTACCATCAGGCCAAGCTCGCGGGCGTTGCGGCCATGCGGTCCCACGCCGCTATCGGTGCCCATCGCAATCTTGACCCCAGCCTGAATTGCCTTGCGAATGCTGGCCGAATGGTCGTCGGCTACTGCTCTGGCTTTGTTGACCATGACTTCTGGCAGCGCGCCAGCGTTGGCCTCGGCAAAGGCGATGACATCGCGGGGGGCTACCAGCGTTGGCACCAGATAGGCGCCCTGCTTTTTCATCGTGTCAATGGCTTCATCGTCCAGCCAGATGCCATGCTCGATGGAAGCAACGCCCGCCTTGAGCGCGTTCTTGATGCCAATGGTTGATTGCGCGTGAGCCATGCAGCGCTTATAGTGCGTCCCGGCCTCATAGACCGCCGCGCTGATTTCTTCAACAGTGAACTGGGGCGACCTGGGGTCATCCGCTACCGAAAGCACGCCGCCGCTGGTGCAGAGCTTAATCCAGTCGGCCCCGGCGCGCAGGATTTCGCGGGTCTTCTTGCGCATATCATCCACACCATCCACGACGCCATGCGGCACATCAGGATAATTTCCCAGACGCATATCCACGCAGCAGGGCATATACCCATCGGCATGTCCGCCGGTCTGACTGAGGATGGTAACGGCCACCAGCATGCGCGGGCCAGGGAACATGCCGCGCTCCACCGCCATTTTCACCCCGGCAGGCGTCCCGCCAGCATCGCGCACCGTTGTGATGCCGCCTTCCAATGTTACTTTGCAGTTGGGGACGGCGTGCATCAGGCCCAGCGAAGGTGGCGTCATGAGTCGGCGCAGCATATTCATGCCCGCTTCAAAGGACAAGTGCACATGGCAATCAATCAAGCCAGGCAGCAGCGTTTTGCCATCGGCGTGAATCACGCTGGCGCCCTGGGGCACCAGTACAGCATCGCGCGGGCCAACGGCTTTGATGCGCCCGCCTTCGATCACAATGGCGGCATTGCTGATGGGATCGTGGCCGGTGCCATCAATGAGCGTGGCGCCAAGGATGGCAAGAGATTCAGAAGAGGGAGTTGCAGAAGACATGGGCGTTCCTTTCTCTCATCGGTATGAAGCCAGCATATCACAATTGCATCACTTGCTTTCGCTGCTGGGGCTGGTATGCTATGGTGGTCATTCTGAGAAGCGATACGAAAGGAGCGAGGTCATGCCACAGAAAATGGGCTATTTCTCGGTCATGATGTACAGCTTGACGGGAGGACGCGCCTACCGAGGCAACGCAGACAGCCCGGCAGGGTTCCTCAAACTTACCACCACCGGGCGCAAATCTGGCAAGCAACGCACAACAACCCTCCTCTATATACGCGATGGGGCGGACTATGTAATTACTGCCTCTAATGCTGGAAAGCCGCAGAATCCAGGCTGGTTTCACAATGTGCGCAGCACTCCGCAGGTGAGCATTCAGGCGCATGGCACGCAAATACCCGTAACGGCAGAGGTAGCTGACTCGGAAAAGAGAAAAGCACTCTGGGCGCGGTTGGTGGAAATTTCGCCAATGTACGCCGGATATGAGAAGCGCGTCCAGCGGGAAATCCCAATGGTGATCTTACATCCAGCATCTGCATCTCCAGAGAAAAAGGCCGAATAACTCAGAAAGCTCATGGAATTACCGCAAGCGTTACAAGCCGCGCTGGAAGATGAACTGGCGTCCCAGCCTACGAAGAAGCTGGCCGCAGCCGTTGCCGAGCTTTCTCATCGGTATCGCGCGGGCGGGGCTTCTGGCGCAAGTCCGTTTATTCGCTCGCCAGAGGAGGTGGCCGCTTATGCCGCTTTTCGGCTGCCAGCAACGTTTGCGGCTGTGGCTTCGGCGCTGGGGCAGGCGCAAGAGCGGCTGCCCAACTGGACCCCGCGCACTCTGCTGGATGTTGGCGCCGGACCAGGCACAGCGATGTGGGCGGCGGCTGACACGTGGCCGGAGATAGAGCAGATCACGCTTGTTGAGCGCGAAGAGGGGATGATCGCGCTTGGGAAGCGGCTGGCGGCGTCTTCGCCTCTAGCTACGCTTCAGTATGCCCGGTGGCTGCGGGCTGATCTTGCCGGTGTGTGGGAAGCGGCCCCGCATGATCTGGTCGTTGCGGCCTATGTGCTTGGGGAACTGACAGAAGAAAAGAGCGCGGCGCTGCTCCAGAAACTCTGGGGGATTTCCCAGGGCGTGCTGCTCATCGTCGAGCCGGGGACGCCCGCCGGATTTGCGCGTATCCGCACGGCCAGGCAAGACCTGATTGCCGCTGGCGCGCAGGTGATTGCGCCCTGCCCACATAATCAATCCTGCCCCATGCCAGAGCATGACTGGTGCCATTTCTCGCAGCGCGTGGCGCGTTCCCGCCTGCATCGCCAGGTCAAGGGCGGCGAACTGCCCTATGAAGACGAAAAGTTCTCTTATGTGGCGCTGTCTTGCATTCGCGGAACGGCTATTCCGGGGCGTGTCATTCGCCACCCCCAGATTCGGCCAGGGCATATCCATCTGGAGGTCTGCGCGCCGCAGGGCTTGACGAAGATCACCATTACCCGCAAAGATCACGCGCTTTTCCGGCAAGCGCGTGATGTTCGCTGGGGGTCAGTTCTGCCAACAGGAGAGCAGGAAGATGGAGAGCACTGAGTTGATAGCCTACGCGGGCGCTACGCTTTTAGCAAGCCAGGCTGAGGCGCTTGAGGCGCTGGAGCGCGCTCTGCGTGGCGCTGGCTCTTTACGTGAAGACGAATCCATCCCTGCCATACAACAAGCTGGCGCTGGCGACGGGCGTATTCCGCTGGACATCGGTTTCAGCGCTGAGCAGCAGCGCGTTGTGGCGCTCTCTGCGCGTTACTGCAATCTGCCCGCGTTGCCAGAAGAACTCGTCGCGCTCAGCGACCTGCGCCACCTGGACATTACGGGCAATCAGTTGATAGCGCTTCCGGCATCGCTGGCCGCCCTGACAAAGCTGGAAAAGCTGTATCTGGATGAGAATCCGTTGGCAGCACTTCCAGAATGGCTTGCGGCCTGGAGGGAGTTGCGTGAACTGCACGCAGATAAGAACCAGCTTGCGGTGCTTCCTGAAGCGTTGGGTCAGCTAGCGAGCCTGGAAGTGCTGTATCTCTATGACAATCCGATCAGCGCGCTTCCGCCCAGCTTTAGCCAATTGAAGAAGCTCAGGGTGATCTGCCTGGATAAGAATCGCCTGACGGCGCTGCCAGAGTCGTTCTGGGATTTGACGCAGCTAGAATCGGCTATTTTGGGGGAAAATCAGTTCGCCACGCTTTCTGAGCGGATTGGCAACCTCACCAGGCTGCACACGCTGGACCTGGGACATAACGCGCTGGCCGCACTGCCGGAAGCGCTGGGCAGCCTGACCAACCTGACGCGCTTTCTTTATCTGAGCGATAATCGCCTCACGGCGCTGCCGGAGTCATTGGGCAACCTGACGAGCCTGGCTTACCTCAATGCAACCGATAACCAACTAACGGCTCTCCCAGAATCGCTGGGCAATCTGAGCAGTTTGATCGAACTGCGTCTGTACAATAACCAACTGGCCGCGCTGCCGGAGTCGCTGGGGAGGCTGGCGCGGCTACAAGAACTGCATGTGATGAACAATCGGGTGGAGACGCTGCCGGAGTCTTTTGGCAACCTCGCCAGCCTGAAGCTGCTCAACGCGAGCGGAAACCGCCTGCACTCGCTGCCAGCGTCGTTTGGCAAGCTGACACGCCTGAGCCATCTGGACCTGCGCAATAACCGGCTGACCACGCTGCCAGCCTCTCTTGGTGGCTTATTCAGCCTGACGTTTCTGGACCTGCGAAGCAACCGGCTGACCGCGCTGCCAGCATCCCTTGCAGAACTGCCCCATTTGGAAAAGCTGGACCTGCGCTGGAACAAGCTGGGTACGCTCCCAGGCTGGGTGGAGCGGCTGCAAGAGCGCGGGTGCGTGGTCTATACATAAGGGTTTCTCACTCACCACCTGGACAGCTAACTATTTCGAATTGGGGACGATCTCATACCCCACCCGAATTGGAGCGTCAGGTGTGGGCGGTTGCGCGCTACTCAGCCAGCGAATCACCAGCAGCGCCAGCAGCCCAAAGAGCGCCACGAACCCTTCGGAGAGAAACGCCGAGGTCAGCCCCTTTATCCCTAGCAGCGGCGGCAGAGCCACCGAGACAAAATCCACCATCGCGTGCGCTCCAATTGCGAGCCAAAGCCAGCGGCGCTGACCCCGAAGAAACATCTGCACGACGATCACTGATAGCGCCAGATGGACAGGCAGCGTCCAGAGGCGCTCCCACATGCCCAGCAGCGGCAACCAGCCCGGTTGTGCTGCGATGGAGGCGTACTGCGCGCCCAGTTGCTCCTGCAATGATGCGGGAAGCACATTGGTTGGCACCACCAGCAGCACCAGCCCAATCAGCACCGAAAAGCCCAGGCTAAGGCCCACCAGTAAGATAGACTCGATGCCACCATGCCCGGCACCATACATGAGAGCTTTCTCCCATGTTTTTTGCTCTTTTCTCATCAGCCAGCGGTAGCCCACATAGCGCCCAACTTCCTCAAACAGCCCGGCAGTCAGCGAGAGCGCAATGAGCCAGAGCAGCAGCGCTGTGGAGGAGGATTTGAGGGTAGGCGCCAGCGCGCCGCCAAGAACCTGCACCAGAGGAATGCGGGTGACGATCTGAAACAGGAAAAAGATCAGCGCGCCGTAGCCCGCATAATGCGGGTCTATGTTCAGGCGCTTACTCAGGATAATTGCCAGGACTACGGGATAGAAGATGGCAAAGAGCGCGGCAATGCTTGCCGTGACAAACCAGAGCGGCCCTGGCAGCACAAGGCTTGATGCAGCAGCAAAGTATACATACATGACCTTCTACACTCCTCACTCTCTGTTGCTCACGGCGGTGGACTCTAGCCGACAAATGCGATGGACACCAGCGCTACAATCAATCTCCAAGCAAAGCTGGCAACTCGGATAGGCTAGTGATTACAGCGTCGGGGGTGATGTTCAGATAATCCGCCTCTTCGCGCTGGTTGTCCTGGCGGGTGAGCCAGATGCCTTTGAGTCCGGCGCTCTGCGCTCCCTGTACGTCGCGGTAGAGGCTATCGCCCACCATCACCGCCTGCGATGGCTTTGCGCCCAGGCGATGCAACACCAGTTGGAAGATGCGCGGGTCGGGCTTGCCAATACCTTCTTCACCGGAAACCACTGCTACTTTGAAAAAGGCGGCCAGCCCAGAAGCGTCAAACTTTTCGCGCTGGACATCGGGCGCGCCGTTGGTGAGCAGCGCCAGCGTATAGCGCGCCTCCAGTTTGCGCAGCGTCTCTGGTACTTCTGGATACACAAGATTGCGCGTTCGCCGCCGCGCGATAAATTGCTCGGAAAGCTGCTGGGCGAGCGCAGTATCATTGATGCCCATACGCGCCAGGGCACGCTCCCACACCTGCGAGCGATACGTTGACACCCATTCGGCCAGCGTCTTTAGTTCTGGCTGGTCGCCCTGGAAACGCCCCCATAAGCATTCGCCAGGACTGATGCCGATGGCATTGCAATAGGCAAAGGCCGGGCCTTCGCTCCAGAGCCGGTTGGCGTGGTATTGGACCGCGCTCAAGAACTTCTGGGGAGGGATGTGGCGCTGCTGGCCTAGTTGTTGCGCTAACTCCAGAATAATGTCATCTTCGACGCCTTCCTGCGCCTGAAGCGTATCGTCAAGATCAAAGATAATGGTGGTGATTGTCAAGAGGTTCTCCCGATTTTCAGCGTGTCCCAGACCGGCTGGACGCGCATGATACAATCGCCCAAATATTCTGCTACACCGAACGTGCAGACTGGCGTAACGCCTTAGCGAAGTGTTTAGAAAGATTATCACCTTGATGCTACACATTTTTTGACGGAAGCGAGCGCACATGAACACCGATATTTTGCTGGCAAATACCTACTTTCTGAACCGCGACCCTACCGAGTTGCGCAATATGAAACCCTACGCTCCGCTGGGTATTCTTTACCTTGCCTCTTTTGTGCGCCAGCAGGGGTATCACGTGCAGGTTTATGATAACACCTTCCGCCAGGATGAGCAGGCATTTTTCCGCGCCCTGGATGAGAGCGGCGCGCGGATTGTCGGATTCCACAGCATGTTTATCTGCCGACCTTCGGCGGCAAGGCTCATTCAAGGTGCCAAAGAACGCGGCTGCACAGTGATTTGCGGCGGGCCGGATGCCACCGTTGCGCCCGATCTGTATTTGAAGACGTATGGCGCAGATTATGTGGTCTTTAGCGAGGGCGAGCATACGATCAATGAGCTGCTTGGCTCGTTGACGGGCAAGAGTGAGCAACCACGCGAGAAAATCCGAGGTATCGGGTTTTGGGACGGGCAGGAAGACATCACCCAGACGCCGATGCGCCCGCTGATGCGCAACGTGGATGCGCTGCCCGAACCGGCACGCGATATGATTGATCTGGACGAATATAAGCACGCCTGGAAGCGGCATCATGGCTATAGCTCGCTGCACCTGATTACCTCGCGGGGCTGTCCTTTTGGGTGCGCCTGGTGCAGCCGCGCCGTCTTTGGCCGCAACTATCGCCTGCGCGACCCAGAACTGGTAGCGCAGGAGATCAGGCATCTCAAGGATGAGTGGAAGCCGGACCATATCCGTATCTCCGATGATATTTTTGGCGTGAACAAAGCCTGGACGCTGCGCTGGCGGGTGGCAATGGAAAAGCACGACGCTGTGATTCCGTTCGAGTGCCTGTCTCGTGTGGATGTGCTGAACGCTGAACTGCTCGATAACCTGAAGGCGGCGGGCTGCACGCGCATCTGGTGCGGCGTGGAATCTGGCTCGCAAAAGGTGCTGAATGCGATGAACAAGGGCATTCAGGTGGAAGAGACATATCAGGCGGCGCGGCTGATGAAGGAGCGCGGCATCAAGCGCGCGTTCTACATTATGTTGGGGTATCCAGGCGAGAAGCGCGAAGACCTGAATAAGACGAAAAAGCTGCTAACAGACCTGCTGCCGGAAACCGTCTCGATCTCGGTTGCCCATCCGATTCGCGGCACCTTCTTCTATGAAGCGGTTGAGGAGTACCTGGGGCACGAGGGCGAAGACTGGAAGGAAACGAGCGAGAACCGTCTGATGCACCCGGCGGAGTTTTCGGGCAAGTTTTATAAGCGCATGGTCAGCTATCTGACCACGCTGGTCTACTTCCGTCAGCGCCCGCTGCTGGACCGCCGCAACCTCTACGACCTGCCCAAGCTGGCCGCGCTGAAGGTGATGACGTGGTGGCATGGCTGGCGCAGCGAGGGCAAAGACCCGCGCCTTGCGCGCGTGCTGACGGTGGCAACGCAGGCTGGGGCAAAGCAGGCTGCCAACGCCGAGGCAAAAATGCACCATGTGGCGTAAGCGGCTTTTTGCCACGACGAGCGGCGCGATGGTTTCCAAGGGCGCTACTATCCTCACGGCGCTGCTGCTCTTTCGAGCGGTGCCAACGAGCGACCTGGGGCGCTATACCGCCGCGCTGACGCTGGTTGGGTTTTGCGCCATCCTGGGGAATGCCGGGCTAAACCAACTGACGACCCGCGAGGTCGCCCGGCTGGGCGGACAGGAGGGCCGCACATGGTTTGGCGCGCTGCTGCCGCTGCGCCTGCTGCTGGCGTTGGGCGCGTATGCGCTGCTGGTGCTGGTGGCGCTGCTGGTGCCTGGGCTGGTAGATGCGCGGCTGGCGCTGATTGCGGGCTTGCTGCTGCTGCCGGATGCGCTGGCAGCGGCGTTTTCCTCGGCGATTACGGGGCTGGGGCGCGCGGCACTGGCAAGCTGGCTGGATGCTCTGCGCAACCTGATTGGGCTGCTTGCAACGCTGGCGCTGCTGTTTTTCTGGCATGCCGGGGTGCTGGCGCTGGCGTGGCTGCTGGTGGGGCTGGCCGTGTGGGCGCTGGTGAGCAACATGCTGGTAATTGCAATCACCCCAGATTCGTTGAATGATGAGAAGCACTCAACGAGCAGCAACGTGGCTGGCGACGGAGCCTGGCGACTAAAGATCGCGGCTAGGGGCGTTCCGCCACCAAACCCGCCTGCGCGGGTTCCCCCCGCCCCAGGCCGACCAGCGTTCGTCTTAACCCGCGCAGACGGGTTTTCTGGCCGCAGGCCCTTAGGCGCGGTTTTAACCGCCAGCCTCTGGCGACCCGCGCTGGCTGCGGCACTGCCGCTGGGGTTGGGCGCGCTGGCCGCGACGCTGTATTTTCGAGTGGATACGCTCTTTTTGAGCGCGGCACGCGGCTGGCGCGATGTGGCGTATTACAGCGCGCCGTATCAGATTGTGGAGTCGTTCTGGCTGATTTCGACGAGTTGGAACGCGGTTGCGCTGCCCATGCTGGCAAAGCGCTATGATGCTCGATTGGTTGAGCGCTCAATTGCGCTGTTGGTAAGCATTGGATTGCCCGCCAGCCTGTTTATTTCAATACGAGCAGAGGACGTTGCCCGACTGGTTTTTGGCGCGGGCTATCTTCCGGCGGCGCTGCCGCTGCGGTTGGTGGTCTGGGTGGTGCCGATGTTGTTCGGCTACGTGCCCATTGTGACGGCGCTGTTTGTCCACGAGCACCAGCGGCAGGTGTTGTATATCTTGCTGGCAAATCTGGGGCTGGTAATTGTGCTGGATGCGCTGCTGATTCCGCCGTTTGGGGTGCTGGGCGCCAGCATTGCCACGCTGATTGTGGAGGCTGGTGCGTTTATTGGGTATCTCTGGCTGGCACATCAGGCAGGGCTGGGCATCCGTTTTCTGCCCGCGCTATGGCGCCCGGCGCTTATTTCAGTGCCAATTGCGGGGGTGCTGCTGTTTGGGCAGGGGTTGCCGTTCTGGTTGCTGCTGGGGCTGGCGGTGATCGGCTGGGTAGTGCTCTTTGGGCTGGAATGGCGCTCATTCGGCTTGCCAGAGCCAGGAGAGAAGAAAGGGGAGCGAGATGGCCGAACCGCAGAAGCGTATCCGCTGCGTTGGCTGTGGCGCGCTCGTGCCTGAGAGGAGGCGCTGATTTTATGAACATTCGCCGCAAGGTGCTTTTTTATCAGCCCTATTGCTTTGATGGCTTCCCGCGCATGCCGCTGCCGTTGATGTCTGTGGCGCGCATGGTGGACCGCGAGCAGTTTGAGCCGGTGGTCTTTGACGCGAACGTGGAGCAAGACGCGCTGGAGCGGCTGCTGCGCGCATCGGATGAGCAGCCGCTGCTGGTGGCGATGAGTGTAATGCCCGGCGATCAGGTGGGCAACGCTTACGAACACAGCAAGCTGCTCAAGGCGCGGCACCCTGACTTGCCGATCATCTGGGGCGGCTACTTCCCTTCGATGTATCCCGATACGTGCCTGAAGGCGGGCGCGGTGGATGTGCTGGTCAAGGGCTATGGCGAACTGAGTTTCGCTGAACTGCTGAAGCATTATGCCGATGGCGGCACGACGGCTGATTTGAAGGGGATTGCAGGCACGATCTATTTGCGCGATGGGAAGCTGATCACCGAGCGCAAGCGCATCTTGCAAGACCTGAACCGCTATCCGCCGCTGCCCTATGATCTGGTGGATGTGCCGCGCTACATTGCTCCAACCTGGCATGCTGAGCGGAATGTGTTCTACATTTCCAGCCAGGGCTGCCCGTATGAGTGCGGCTTTTGCGCGATTCCTGCTGTTGGCGGGCGCAAGTGGGCGGCGTATAACCCAGAGCGCGTCGTTGAGGATGTGCGCTTTTTTGTGGAGCGGTACAGCGCGGATGGCATCACCTTTGGCGATACTGAGTTTTTTGTAAGCGAAGACCGGGTGCGCGGCATTGCCGAGGGGCTGATTGCGCTGGGCAGCCCGGTGACGTGGTGGGCTATGGGCACGATTGCGCGGCTGGTGCATTTTCAAGAGAGCACGTGGAAGCTACTGGAGCAGAGCCGCTGCGCCGGTATTTTCGTGGGGGCCGAATCTGGCTCAGATGAGACGCTGAAGGTGATGGGCAAGGCCAGCACCGTTGCCGATACGGTCAGGCTGGCGGAAATCTTTAAGCAGCATCGCATTCTGCCAGAGTTTTCGTTTGTGCTGGGCTATCCGCCACATCCAGAGCAGGACATCGCGGCGTCGTTGAAGCTGATGCGGCAGTTGCGCAACCTGAATCGCAAGAGCCACTTTATCCCACATATCTACACGCCGCTGCCGGATACGGGCAACTACGATCTGGCAACCGAAAACCGTTTTGCCGCGCCAACGACGATGGAGGGCTGGCTGGAAGGGCGCTGGCGCGATTTTGGGCGTATGCACCATCCGCACACGCCCTGGCTGGAGGGCAATCGCGGGCGCTTCCTGCATGATTTTGAGATTGTGGTGCAATACAGCAATCGCGTCTGGGCGAATAAAGCACCGGGGACGGTGGGCGCGTTCTCGTTTCATCTGCTCAAGGCGTCCTGCGCGCTGCGCTGGAAGTTCGGCTATTTCCGCCATCCGTATGAACTGTGGTTCATCTGGAAGACTGGACGGGCCATTGCGAAGTTTCTGGATGGTGAGATTCCGCTGCCGGGGCCGCGCCCACGCTGGAAGCAGATTCGCTGGCGCGCGGCACGCCCTGGCAAGAGCCGCGCCGCCTTCCCGCCGTTTCAGGAGGCGCAGGCATGAGCACTTCCTCCACCCTTCCCTGGCGTCTAAAGACGCGGCTAAGGGCCTACAGCCACAAAGTCCGCCTGCGCGGACTCTCTCCCCCACCAAGGCAGGTTGATGTGTTGGAGGGCTATGGGCGCTGGGCTGCGACGTATGAGCAGGATATGGATGGGCACCCGCTGGCGCTGGCGGAGTCTGGCGCGATGCTCGGACTGCTGCCAGAGTGCAAAGGGGTAGTGGCGCTGGACGCGGCCTGTGGCACCGGGCGCTATGCTCGGCTGCTGGCTGAGCGAGGAGCGCAAGTGATTGGGGTAGACCAGTCGGCGGAGATGCTGGAGCGGGCAAAGGCTGCCCTTGTACCGCCAGCCTCTGTGCTGGCGGGCGATACGCCGCCAGGGACGGCGGCGCTACAAGGCACCACCAAGTTCATCCAGGGGGATTTGCTGGCATTGCCGTTAGAGGACGTAAGCTGTGATCTGGCGGTGGTGGCGCTGGCGCTGGCGCACCTGGAGACGGAACACCTCCAGGGCGCTTTTGCTGAACTGCGGCGGGTGCTGCGGCCTGGGGGTGTGCTGCTGATGTCGGAGATGCACCCTTTTGGTGCGTTGACTGGCGGGCGCTGCCGGTTTGAGCAGCGCGAGGGCACAGGTCGCCAGATCTATCACATTCAGACGCACACTCATTTGCACGAGGATTATTTTGCCGCCGCAGATGCTGCTGGCTTTGCGCTGGAGGCGCTGCGCGAGCCGCGCCTGACGCCTGATCTGTTTCCAGCATTTGAGCAGGCGGGCATGAGCACGTTTGCGCGGCAATTCGCTGGTTTTCCGCTGGCGCTGGTGTGTCGCTGGCGCGTGGCTGAGCAGGAAGGAAGCAGCAAGTGACACCATCGCTGACACGCTTGCAAACAACCAGCGAACAGGGACCGCCAATGCTGGCCGTCAGGCAGGCTATTTTGCGGGCGGTGCTCTACGCGGATATGTTTGATCACGCGCCTTCGGCCAGCGAGTTGTATCAGATGTTGGATATGTCAGGCATCTCGCAGGGGGGCTTTGAGGAGGGCTTGCAAAAGCTTCAGGAAGAAGGGGCGCTGCTGAACTATGATGAACGCTGGGTGCTAGCCGAGCGCGAGGAGATTGTACAAGTCTGGCGGCGCAGGCAGGAGCATTCAGCGCGGAAATGGCGGGCCGCGCTGCGTTACAGCGCCTGGATTCGCTGTCTGCCGTTTGTGCGTATGGTGGCGGTGACAGGGACGCTGGCTGTGCAGAGCGCTGAGGCAGGCGATGATATTGACCTCTTTCTGATCACGACACCAGGGCGGGTCTGGCTGGCTCGCGCGCTGACCATCCTGATTGTGCGATGTGCCAGGCTCTTTGGGGAGACGCTGTGCCCTAATTATTTGATTGCTAGTGATGTGCTGGCGATGGCTGAGCGTAATCTTTACAGCGCCCGTGAGTTGGCGCAGATGCAGCCACTGTATGGCGCGGCCTGGTATGCTGAACTATGTGAGCAGAACCGCTGGGTACTGGAGTATCTTCCCAACGCGCTTGCTGATGCTCAGGGGCGCACGCTCCCGCTTGATCGTGTGGCCGCTCCTCTGCGTGCCTTCAAGCATGCAGGCGAATGGCTGCTAGGTGGGCGTTTGGGCGCGATGCTGGACCGCTGGGAGATGCAGCGCAAGGTGGCAAAGCTCTTGAAGGAGCGCACGCCAAAAGCGCCCGCAGAGGCCAGCTTTTCGCCCGCGCAATGCAAAGGGCACTTCGAGGGGCACGCGACGCGCATTTTGCAGCGCTATCAGGAGCGGGTAGAAGCGCTGGAAGCAGCAGAGCAGGAGTAAGCCAATGGCCGCCCAAAATGCGCCGCCTCTGGCGACGAAGGGCCGAAGCCTGCTGATCACTCTGGTGCAGCAGGCAAGCGTGCTGGAGCGTTGGCTGCGCTGGCTGGCGTTGGCTGCGCTGATGGTGACCATTCTGTTGTTGTGCGTCTGGCGCCCGCTCTACCTGTATTTCGTCTTTCCCCCTCGGCTGCTCGACCCCGCGTTCTTGCCTCCCCGGTTGCTCGCCTCAAACAGGTTTTATCTGCCGCTCTATCCTAGCGATTTTGGTGCGCTGGCTACCACGCTCCTCTGGCTGCTTTCGTGGACGGCTGGAAGGCTGACCGGGAGTGCTGGCCGGGCGGCCCCTTCCCTCACCCCAGCGGGCAAGCTGCTCGCGCTACAGGCTTTCACCCTCAGCATACTCGCGCCGCTGGCTGGGCTGGCAGGGCTGGCGGCCCTGAGCGCGACGCAGGCCGTCGCGCCGATGCTTTCGCTCAAGATCGCGCTGCATCTGGTCATTTTGCTTGGTTTTGTGCTGGCGCTGCGCAATCTTCGCCCGCCTGTGTGGGTGGTGGTGGCACCGCTGGCGCTGCTGCTGGCCGCGCAGGGCGTGCTGGCGCTGATACAGGGGCAGGCGCAATCTACGCTAATTGGCAAGCTGCTGTTTCGCTGGGATGTTGAGGCAACCGCGAACCAGATCGGCGCCAGCGTGATACAACTGGCAGATGGCAGCCGCTGGCTCCGCGCCTATGGCACGTTCCCGCACCCAAACATCCTGGGGGGGGTTTTGTGTCTGGCGCTGCCAGTTGTGGCAGGCGCGGCACTGCGGCTGCCCAGGCGCAGCCGCGTAGGATGGCTGCTATGGGGCGCGGTGGCCCTGGGGCTGGTGGCGCTGCTCCTGTGTTTTTCGCGCGGAGCGTGGCTGGGTGTGCTGGGCGCGGTGATCTGGTTTTGGCTGGTGCGCAGGCGCTCGGCAAAGGCTCTTTCAGCCCATACCTGGCGATTAAAATCGCGGCTAAGGGCCTTCGGCCACCAAACCCGCCTTCGCGGGTTCCCCATCCCTTCCTGGGCCGCCAACCATTCCTGGGGCAGGATGGCGGTGCTAGCCCTCTTGGTCCTGGCGCTGGTAGGGTTGGCAGCGGGGCTGGGGCCGATGCTGCAATCGCGGCTGCTGCTGAACTCTGTTCCGCTGGAGCAGCGTTCGGTGGATGAGCGCGTGGTTTTGCTGGAGGCCAGCGCCGTTTTCCTTAGCCAGCATCCTTTGCTTGGCGTGGGCGCGGGCAATATGCCGCTGGTGGAACTTTCGTATCCGCCTACCAGCGGCATTGCCCAGCCAGTGCATAATGTGCCTCTGGCTGTGGCGGTAGAAACGGGGCTGGCCGGGCTGGTCTTCTGGCTCATCCCTCCGGTAAGCCTCCTGTGGGGTGTCTGGCGGAGAAAAGAGGTCGCAAAGGGTTGGGCGCTGATTGGGTCAGCCGCGCTGGTGGCCGTTCTTCTCTCCGCGCAACTTGACCATTATTTCTGGTCGCAGGCCATTGGAAGGCTGATGTACTGGTTCACGATTGGATTGTGCGCTGCATTTGCTTTGCCAGGTAAGAGCTGGCGCGGTGAAGGGGACTTGACAGCGGGCAGTGGGCATGCTACAGTAGAAACATCCCTGCATCTATCACGAAAGGGCGAGGTAACAGAGCATGTCTCATCCGGCAGTCCAGTTGCGTAATATCAACCGCTTTATCTACGCGATCTACGACTCCCCTCGGCAATTAAGCGATATTCTTCGTGAGGCAGGAGTCAATGATCGGGATGTCAACCAGATTCGCCACCATCAACTTGAGCCATACATGGTGAATCTTGCGGCAAAGTGGGAAGCACTGTTCAAGGAAGTGCTGCCCTCGCGCCAGACAGACATCGTTGTCCGCTATTACGGCCTCACCTCCGAAGAAACGACTACACTTCAGCAGTTAGGGAACGAATACAATGTGTCGCGCGAGCGTATTCGCCAGTTGCGCGAGCACGCGGTAGAACGGTTAAAGCAGCCAGATTATAAGAAGAAGTTAGAGCAGTTGACCTACGAAGTGGCGCAGGAGATATTGAAAACAGCTACACCTTGATCTTTCCTCTTGTGGGGGTGAGCCGCTCAGCCGATGGGAGTGCCTGGCCGGATGGCTTGTCGCGGAGCCAGGGCGCGATGAGGCGAAAGAGCGCCGGAAAAATTACTGCTCCAATTACAGAAGCGCCCAGGACGCTGAGAATCGTGTTGGGAGCCAACACATGGAGATTCACCGCCACCTGCGCTACGGCAACTTGCAGAGTTAGGGGTGCCGACAGCAGGAGCGCGCTTCCTAACGCCTGCCCCCAACGCAATCCAGTGAGTTTCAGGAGCGGCGCGGCCAGCACACGAATGGCGATAGTTCCCGCAATAAGCTGACCCATCAAGAGCAAGGAATCGTGGCTAAGCAAGCCAGTCAGATTCAAGCCTACCCCCACTTTGATAAAGAAAATGGGTACGAAAAAGCCATGCGCCACCGCTGCCAGCTTATCGCTGAGCGACCCCTGATGGCGAAAGACAAAGGCAAAGATTGCCCCGGCGATAAACGTCGCCAACACCTGCTCTACCCCCAAGATGACAGCGGCGGCGGCAAAAGCCGTCATCAACGCAAGCGCCGCGCGCACTCCTAACTCTGAGGGATCATTAGATGCCACCAGTCGCTGAAACTGATGGGGATGCCACCAGACCACTGTACTGAGCACCTGCAAGACCAGCCAACCCAGCAGCAGCAGGACGGTGAGCTTGCCTACTGCCAGCGCCAGCGGAAGCGCCAGGCCATAGGAGCGAATCAGACTGTAGAATGTCAGAGCGACGATGCTCAGAAATTCGCCAATGGCCCCGGAAATCAGGGTGATCTGCCCGAAGGGTGAGCGCGCAAGGTTCGTTTCGCGCAGAATGACGATCACTACGCCTATTGAGATGGCCCCAACAATCAGCCCAAAGATCGGGTCACGGCCAAACACAAACGCCATCACCTGCCCAAGCCCTAAAACGCCAATTGCAAATGTCGTGCTGCGCAGCATGCCGCGCCTACCCTGGCGCTCTACCAGGACAAAATCTACTTCCAGCCCCGCAAGAAAGAGCAGCAAAATGAAGCCAAATTGCGACAAGCCATCAAGGAGCAAGCTCGATTGGAATAATTGGGGCAGGAGATTGCCCAAGGCCGCGCCATAGAGCATTTCGCAGGCGGCGGCAGGCAGACCAATGCGGCTGCTCAACAGTGGGATGATAAACGCGCCAGCAGTAAAGAGCAGGAGGGAGATGGCGGGGTTTTCAAGCATGGCATTTACTCATCTGGAATGACCAATACCGAACAGGGAGCGCAAAGCGCCAGATAGCGCCCACCATTGGGGCGAAAGAGCGACGGATGTATCCCGCGCGGCACCTGCACTACCAGGAGGTCGTCAGGCTCAAGCCGGGCAAGCGTTTCGCGGATAGGATTGCCTTTTACCTGCTGGCGCTCCACACGCATACGAAACGTGGCGGCCAGGGTCAAAATTGCCTGATCAATTTCCTGGCGTGTGGTGGCAACGGCCTCGCCAGCGATAAAGTCTGGGGCGGTCACGCTCAGCGACGAGACTTCGCGCTTGAGAGCGCTGCCCACGCCCAGCGCTGCCTGAAGGCCACGCAAGGGGGCTGGTGTTCCAACGCCTCTCTGTTCGCTCTGGACCAACGCCACGATCTGGCGATAGGGCGCGGAGCCACGCGCGACCAATACCGGCTTGCGAAAGGTGGTCAGCGCCTCGTCGAGCAAGGTATGCCGCCAGCCATAACGACGACGCCAGCCTGTACGCTGGGCTGGAAGAATCAGGCAGCCCCAGGTTCCAGCGGGCAGGTCCGACGAGCCGCGCATATATGGGGCTTTGGGGCAATCATCTGTCGCATCTTCAAGCAGTTTTGCGAGTGGTTTGGTCCACTTTTTCCAGCGTTTGGCATCGCCCCAATTCAACACATCCAGCCCCTCTGCCTCCGTTTGCTCTGCCAGGAGACGAGCCTCTCTGACAGCGGTCTGGCCTTGCTCGTTGGGTTTATCCAGCACAACCACCAGTCGGGTGCCATACGGGGAGGGAAATTGCACGCGGCCCAGGCGGAGGTAGTCGGCAATGCCTGGCAGCAGCAGGGGATGCCCCACAACCAACACGCGGTCATGCTCTTTAAGGCGCGTTTCGCCATGCGGAATAATCAATTGCCCCTGGCGATAGACGGCGGCAAGAAGCCAGTTCTGGGGGCTGAGGGTGCGCAGCGGGCGCCCCAGCGCCGGGGAGGTGGCCGAGATGGTGAGTTCCATCAGTTCACCGTGTCCCAGGCCCAGGTTTTCTGCCGCCTGAACAGCAGGCTCAATGCGATTTGCCAGGGAAGTTGAGATCGAGACACCCACCAGTACGGTCTGGACGCCCAGCGCTTGAAATTCCTGGAGCATCTCTGGCTCGTAGACGACAGAGGCAAGCTGGGAAATATTGAAATGCTGCTGCGCGATCTGGCAGATTTCCAGGTTGATTTCATCCTGGCCGCAGGTGGCAATCAGGCAATCGGCGCTGCGTGCCCCGGCACGTTCTAACACCAGGCGGCTGGTAGCATCCCCAGCAACATAGGCAACTTCTGAGCGAGCGCCTATATGATTACTTCCGGGCTGCGTCGTCAGCGCATCACGAGTTTTCTCCAGCCGCTCCTGGCGTATATCTACCAGTGTGACCTGCCAGTGTTCAGCCAGGCGCTCGGCCAGGCGGCGTCCAGTGCGCCCGGCGCCAGCAATCAACACGCGCCGTCTATGCTTATTTGGTATTGATGGGGGTATATCTGCTGGCGATCGCTCGCTACTGGACATTCCTTCAACCTTTCCGCCTCAACACAGACGAATTACCGCGCTCAACCTTCATAGATCAAGCAGCGCGTCCAGCCCACGTACCAGGCCACGTAGGTGCATCACTTGCTTCACTGCAAGCAATGTGCCGGTGACGTATGGTTCGGCAGCAAATGAATCGTGGCGCAAGGTGAGCAGTTCGCCGGGGCGCCCAAAGATGATTTCTTGGTGCGAGATCATCCCTGGCAGGCGCACGCTGTGTACCTGTGTGCCTGCCATGTCCGCGCCCCGCGCTTGCGGCAAGCCGTGTATGCCTGGGTGCGGCGATGGCTCCGGGGCGCCGGATTGCTCCACACGCTCCAGCCGCGCAACGGTTTCGATAGCGGTGCCAGATGGCGCGTCCATCTTGTTGGCAGGGTGATATTCGATGATTTCGCAATCAGGGATGTAGCGGCGCGCTGTCTCGGCAAATTTCATCATCAACACAGCGGTGAGCGCAAAATTGCCTGCGACAATGGCGCCTATACCATGCTCTTGCGCAAGCTGGTTGATTTCCTCAAACTGAGGCTCCGTGATGCCGGAGGTACCCACCACTACCGCTATACCCGCGTTCAACGCGGCGCGCACATGGTCCATCACGACAAGCGGGCTGGTATAGTCAATGAGCACCTGGGGCTTGCTGTGGAGCAGCGCGTCGTTGATGTGATCATCAATGAGCACACCCAGCGGCCCCACGCCAACAACCAGGCCAATATCGCGCCGCGCCCCTCTGCGAGCCACAGCGCCCACGAGTTCCAGTTCTGCATCGTGCATGATGGCAGGGACCAGCGCCCGGCCCACCCAGCCGGTGGCCCCGGCAACGGCTACACGAAGACGCGGCATAGCTTCCCCCAATTATTGCTGTGGTGTCTCTTCTTGTGTACTTGCTGGGATATGCTGCTCAATCCAGGCAAAGACCTGCTCGCGCACTTGCAGACGTTGGCGCGGGCTGGCATTGACGCTGTGGCTGGAAAGCGGCACGCGGACAAACCCAACCGGCACGCGGCCCAGCTTTTTAAGCGAAACGTACAACTGCTCGCCTTGCTCGATGGGGCAGCGATAGTCATTTTCGGAATGGATGATCAGCGTGGGCGTCGTGACGTTGGCAACGTAGGTGATGGGCGAGCGCTCGCGGTACATCTCTGGAGCATCCCAGGGCAGCCCATACTGGCGCTCAGCATAGACCGAATCAATATCGCCAGTGCCAAAAGAACTGGTGAAATTAGTTACGCTGTTGAGCGTGATGGCGGCCTTGAAGCGGTCTGTGTGGCCGATAATCCAGTTGGTCATGTATCCGCCGTAGCTGCCCCCATGCACCGCCATGCGCCCGGCATCCACGCCGCCACGCGCAATCGCGGCATCCACACCCGCCATGATGTCTTCAAAATCCTTGCCACCCCAATCAAAATCCACCGCCTGCGAAAACACTTCGCCATAGCCCGCGCTGCCACGCGGGTTGACATAGAAGGCGTGATAGCCTTTCGCCGCCAGCACCTGTGCCCAGAGGTAGAACGTGCTGCCATAGGAGCTAAAGGGGCCGCCATGAATCCAGAGCACCAGCGGATAGGTTTCGCCGTCCTTGAACCCGTGCGGGCGATACAGCCAGGCATCCACGTCCCAGTTGTCCGGCCCCTTGAAGGTGAAACGCTCCGGCTCGGCAAGTTCCACCGTGTCAAAGAGAGGCGCGTTGACGTTCGTCAGGCGCTTTGCTGGCGCGGGGGCTTCATTCAGGCTGTATTCGTAGATGTCCCAGAAGTTTTGGGGGTCGGCCTGGAGCACGAAGAGGTGGCGCTGGCTGGGGTCAACGACGATATGGCTGATATGGTGCTCACCAATGGTGACACGTTCTAGCCCGCCGCCCGCAACTGGCAAGCGGTAGACGTTGGTGCAGCCGCGCTCGGTGACGACGGTATACAGTGAAGCGCCATCGGCGGACCAGACCGGGCCAGATTCACCGCCCCAGTAGAGGTCGGTGAGCATGGCCGAGTGGTAATCCAGATCTGTTTGCGCGGTGAGGTTGCGCGGTGCGCCGCCTTCGCGGGGAATGACGATGACATGCGTGTTGGCGGCGGAGTTGCGCGGCAGGACGGGCGTCATCCAACAGGCGATAAACTGTCCATCGGGCGACCACGCGGGGTACGCCAGATCGGAGGAGCTATCGGTGAGCTTGCGCGCCTCTTTTGTCTCGGCGTCAATCAGCCAGAGGTCTTGGGAGAGGTTGGCATCGCGGCCCTCTTCGCGGTCAGAGACGACCACAATTTCGCGGCCATCGGGCGACCAGGCTGGCTCGCCATGATGGTAGTCGCCTTCGGTGAGGCGCACCAGTTCGCCAGTCTGGACGTTGATCTTAAAGAGGTACCCACGCCCCTCCAGCAGGCCGCGCCCGTCCCAGCGGAATTGCAGGCGCGACACATGGCGCAGGCGCTGGGATTCGTCCTGCTTCTCGCGCTCTTTGGCTTTGGGGTCGGTGGTGGTGTCTTCGTCTTCGGTGATCTTGCCATCCAGCTTGATCTCGCTGATAAACGCAAGCCACGTGCCATCGGGCGACCAGCAGAAATCGCTGGCACCGTTTTTCATTTTGGTGAGCTGGCGCGCCTCACCGCCGTTGGTGGGCATCACCCAGAGCTGGCTTTGTTCGCCCTGGCGATCACTCATAAAGGCCAACCAGCGACCATCCGGCGACCAGCGCGGTGAGCCGTCGTGTTTGGCGCTGCTGGTGAACTGGCGCGATTGGCCGGTACGCCGGTCCAGCGTCCAGATAGCCGAGCGTTTGGCGTTCTGTTCTTTGTCGAGCGATTCCAGCGTGTAGGCGATGCGCTGACCATCGGGCGAGAGGGACAGTTCGGTAATCGTTTTGATGGACCAGGTATCATCCAGGGTGAGCAATCTGCGGTGGGACACCTTTTTCCTCCAGCGGCAAGCTATGGGCAAAAGCTGGCGGGCGCCAGCCGTTCTGCTGCGTATGATAGCATGCGCGGCAAGATATGCTCAATCAGGGAAGGTCAAGAGAAAGGGCTGGCCGTGATGGTTGGCTCTTTTCGGCAGTCTCTACAAGAAAGAAGACATATCCCTCTCCTGGCATATTGGCTGTGTGACGAAAGGAGCGCTGTATGATACGGATTCCCCTGAGAGCCTGGGTCTACATCATGATATTCCTGCTTTTGACGAGTTGCTCCTCAGCAAGCACCGCCGTCACCAGCACCCCGACCACCAGAGCGCCCGCCCCAAGCGCCACCACTTCCGCGCAGGGTGGTCCTGCTCCCCTCACAACGCCGCTCGCTCCTCCTCCGCTGGATTGCCCGCTTCAGGCTCCGCCAGAGAAGAAGCACCTTGACCGGCTGGGCCTGAATACTGATGTGCAACTGGTTGGCGGTGGCCCTTTCTGGCTTTGGGGAACCTTGGACACCATTCACCTGGCATCTATAGGCACTGATAAGTGGCCCATTGACAAAATTGTGGTCGAAGTTGGGCCGGATTATGACCAGTCCGTCACACTGCGCCTGCGGAATCAACAAACAGATACCCTAGCCTGGTGGACCGATGGTGAAACGCCGCCGGGCGCAGCCACGCAAGTGCTCGTTCTGGACCCGCAAACGGATAACGAAAGTGTCGGCAATATTCCAGGGGTGCCAAACATCCCGCATGGCTCACCAGGCGCTGGTTGGAAGGAATGGGGTACTTTCCCTTTGTTCACCTCAGCGGGCTGTTATGCCCTGGAGGTGAGTTGGGCTGGCGGCTTCTGGCAAAGCGTCTTTGCGGTTGGAAATTAGCTCAGATAGCCTGTATCTGGCATCCTGGGCTGGCAACCGACAAACTACCTGTGCTATGGGACAACCAAAGGGGGCGGCGCCATGTTAGTGGCCCAAAGAACGGTGCGCTGAAGGTCCGCCCCGCTTATGTTGGCATTGCTCAGATTGGTCCAGAACAGGTTATGATGAAATTTTCCACACATGAATCGGACCCTGAGCCGCGCCGGAGGCAAGGCGTGTGCTGTCTGGGGACCAGGCCAGCGCAGTAATGGCATAGGGAAAAGCGAGACTGGGCATGGCAGGCTCCTTGGCGTGGCCCTGATAGGTGAGCAGCGTGTCTCCTGTGGTCGCGTCCCAAATCTGCACGATCTGGTCCGTTCCCCCGGAGGCAAGATACTTCCCATCAGGGGACCAGGCCAGGACACTCAAATCTACCGACTGGCTATGACCGGCGTAGGTCAGCACGCGCTTGCCACTGGTCGCATCCCAGATGCGCACCCCGCCATTCGAGGCAAGGATAACAATGGGCTTGGTTCCGCAGGAGGCAATCTGCTTTCCATTTGGGGACCAGACAATCGCTTTAACATAGGCCGCCTCACCTGTATACCCCCAGATCTGCTGCCCATCGGTGGTCTGCCACACCTGAATAGTCTGATCATACCCGCCGGTAGCAACGCGAGTGCTATCTGGAGACCAGGCCAGCACCTGCGCGAACTGATCTCCCTGATGGGTCAGGAGATGGTCGCCCTCAAGCGCCTCCCAAATCTGGGTGGTCCCGGTAATCTCCACCGGCTGCGGCGCTGGAACCCCAGTCACGGCAATACGAGTTCCATCCGGGGACCAGACAGCGGCACCCATCGAAGCGGAGTCTTTCCACAACTGATCCTGATAGGTCCAGCGTTGGTGACCATCGGCGGCATCCTAGACCTGGATGCTGTTTTCGAGGCCGGTGGAAACCAGGTGCGTACTATCTGGGGACCAGGAAATCGAGTGAGGGAGCTGGGGGTGACCACGATAGACCAGAAGCTGACGCCCGGTGGCGGCACTCCAGACCTGGATGGTCGTATCCCAGGGAGAGGGAGGCCGGACGCCGTTTGACCCCGGCGGCTGATCGAACGCGGTGGAGGCAATGCGGGTTCCGTCGGGTGACCAGGCCAACGAGCGCGTCCCGTTGGTGTGTTCGCTGTAGGTGTAGAGCAGGGTAGCCTTGAGGCGGGGACGTGTTTTGGTGAAGAGGTCGCAGCCGCTGAAAGTTGCCGCAGCCAGTCCTCCTGCGGCCAGACCTCTGAGCAGGGCGCGGCGGGAGATGCGGGGAAAACGCTCAATGGGTGTCTCCATACTATTGGCTCTTTCCTGGTGATTGGGGGCTAATAGATAACCACTGGCGTGCCAATAGGTGTCCAACCGTACAGCCAGGTCATGAAATCCAGCGGCATGTTGACACAACCATGAGTCCCAGTCTCTGTGGTTCCATCGGGGTTCTTATGCCAGACGTTGGTGCCAGGGCCATAGAAGTGCCGCCAGGTGGCATCGTGCAGATAAAAGCCGCCCACGTGATATTCCAGGGCATAGTTAATGTGGGTTGGCGGATACCAATATGGGCTACTTTTGGGCCAGGGAGAATAAAATGTGGTGGGATGCTTCCGCGCGAAGACATGCCAGACGCCTTTGGGCGAAGGGAGTTCCGGGCGCCCCGTGGTCACATAGGTCCACTTGATGAGCACGCCATTTTGATAAATGTGCATCACCTGCTGGCCGAGCGAAACCAGGATAGCTTTTTCCGGGTTGCCAAGCTGCTGTAAAATGGTTATTTCCTTGGGGGTCCACCCTGGCGCGGTGGGCGTCGCGGTGGGCGAGGGGGTTGCAGTTGGCGAAGGGGTCGCTGTCCAGGTGGGCGTGGGGAGAAGCACCGTTGGCGTGGGGTTACCCCCTGAAAGCGCCTGACCTGCGCCGCCAGAGGTGCAGCCGGAGAGCAGCAGGGCAAGCGCGGCCATTGCCCAGCATGCTACAATGAGGGCGCGCTTGCGCTGTTGTGGGGACCGTCCCTTAAAAAAATGATGGTCGTTGCTCACGATACGTTGCCTCACTTTTTCCCTGCCCGACGCCAGAGGTCTTCTCATTTGTTTTGTGGTGGTGGACACTGTTAGATTCTCTACTAATAGAGACGTCAGAAGTTCTCTGATCTGTTTCATACTGGTGGGCACCGGCAGCCTTTCTACGTAGTATAATGGCTGAGGTAGGCGTGACGCAAGCAGAGTATTTCTGTGGGGGCTGGCTGGGCGCTATGTGACTGAAACTCCACCATTTCGTTACACACAGTAGAAAAGGCAGACAAGCAGCCCAGAGCACCTGGGCACTGGCGCTGCCGATGCAGAGGGGGAACGGACGTGCCATCGCTTGTTGGGAAGCGCCTGGGCATATTCGATCTTCAGGAAGAGATCGGACGTGGCGCGATGGGGATCGTGTATCGTGGGCGGCAGGTGACGCTTGATCGGGTCGTGGCGGTGAAAGTGCTGCTGGAAGACCTGGCAAATGATACTTCGTTCGTGGAGCGCTTTACGCGCGAATCGCGCGTTGCCGCCGCGTTGAACCATCCCAATATCATCCATATTTACGATGCCGGGCAGAGTGACGACCTGCTCTATTTTGCGATGGAATTTATTTCTGGGCCAACGGTTTCTCATCTGCTCAAACAAAAAGGGCGGCTGCCTGTTCACAATGCGGTGGATATTGCGGCGCAAGTGGCTTCGGCGTTGGATTACGCGCACGCTGAAGCGCAACTGGTGCATCGGGATGTGAAGCCGGAAAACATCATGCTGGACCGCTGGGGCAACGTGAAGGTGGTGGATTTTGGGCTGGCGCGGGTGGTGGGCAGCCAGGGCATCACGCGGGTGGGTTCGGTGGTGGGCAGCCTGTATTATGTGCCCCCAGAGCAGTTGTTTGGGCAAAAGCCAGATGGCCGCTCCGATGTCTATTCGCTGGGCGTGGCGCTGTATGAGATGCTGACCAGCCAGCGTCCGTTTCGCGGGCAGAGCCTGGGAGAATTAAGCCATGCCATTTTGACCGCGCCGCTCACCGCGCCAAGCAAGCTGGAATCCAGTGTTCTGGCTGACCTGGATGCGATTATCTCCAAGGCGTTGGAGCGTGACCGCGAGAAGCGCTTTCGGACGGCTGGAGAGTTTGAGGCGGAGCTACGGCGCTGGCTGGCGGCCCATCCTTCGCCAGAGCAAAAACCCGCGCCAATTGCGCCCAAGGAACCCGCAGGAACAGGCTCGCTCAACCCTGCCGCTGCTCGCCCGCCCGCGTCTCCCAAGACAACCCCAGGAACAGGACCGCTTAACCCTGCTGCTATTCGTCCGCCCACACCCCCGAAGCAGCGCATCGGGCCAGCCGCACCAGCGATTACACTGCCAAGCCTTCCCCAAGCGCAGGCTGAGCCATCCCCCACAATCTCGCCAGTTGAGCGCCCACTGCGCCCAGCACCAAAGCAGGCGCCCAATCTCCCCACAGCAGCCAGCGAACGGCAGAAAGATGCTGAAGCGGCAAATGAGCCGCTCGGAGACGAGGAGGAACCCACTGCTGGCGAACTGCTCAAGGATGCGGCTTCGCAGCTTTACCAGCGTTTTGTCAACCGGCTCAAAAAAGAGTGATGTGATAGAATCCAAGACGGTTTTCCCTTCAATTGCTGCTTGCTGATTTCCCTTTGTGAAAGAACATAAGAAGGATAGAAGATGCGCAAGAAGATCACCGTCGTCGGGGCCGGGATGGTCGGTTCAACGCTGGGCCAACGCATCGCTGAGCGCGATTACGCAGACGTAGTGCTGGTGGATGTCATTCCCAATATGCCGATGGGCAAGGCGCTGGATATTTTAGAAGCCGGGCCAATTGAGGGCTATGATTCGCTGGTGACTGGCAGTAATGGCTACGCCGAAACTGCCAACTCTGACATTGTGGTGATTACCTCTGGCCTGCCGCGCAAGCCCGGCATGACCCGCGACGACCTGCTCCGCAAGAACCAGGAGATTGTGACCAGCGTGACGCAGGAAGTGGTGGAGCATTCGCCCAAGTGCGTGATCATTGTGGTGACAAACCCGCTGGACGCGATGGCGCAATTAGCCCACCATGTGAGCGGCTTCCCCAGAGAGCGCGTGATTGGTATGGCGGGCGTGCTGGATACGGCACGCTTCCGCACGTTTATTGCCCAGGAACTCAATGTCTCGGTGCGCGATGTCTCGGCGTATGTGCTGGGCGGGCATGGCGACACAATGGTGCCGCTGGTGCGCTTTACGACGGTGGCGGGCGTGCCCGTCTCCAAGCTGATTTCAGCAGAGAAACTGGAGAAGATTGTTCAGCGCACGCGCGACGGCGGCGCCGAGATCGTCAATTTGCTGGGCAGCGGCAGCGCCTTCTACGCGCCGTCGGCGGCGGTAGCGCAGATGATTGATTCGATTGTGCTGGATAAAAAGATGATTCTGCCCTGCGCGGTGTACTTGCAGGGTGAATATGGCATCCACAACCTCTATGTGGGCGTGCCAGCCAAGCTGGGCGCAAAGGGTATGGAAGAAGTGATCCAGATTGAACTGACCCACGAGGAACAGGCGGCGCTGAAGAAATCCGCCGATGCGGTGAAAGAGCTTGTAGGCGTGATGGGCATCTAGGCGCCTGCGGTCCAGGCGGGCAGGAAGCTATCACTTGCAGGCGTTTGAGAGCAGCCTCCAGAAAACGTTTTGTTTTACGAGTTTAATCTAAGCGTTTGGAAGCCTGAAGCTGGGCAGATGGGAGGGAAAGTGTCCCTCCCATCTGCCCAGCTTCCTGTTATAAGTCACCAAAACATTCGGCTTGACGCCAGAGATAACCCAGCAAGCGCGTGCTGTGCAAGCAAGCCCATGTCCGGGCTGCTGGAGGCGTTCATGCAAAGGGGGCGCTGCATGCGCTATAATGTGAACAGTGGACAGAGACTTCTTTCGCCCGCTCCCTTGCCAGGGCGGTAATCCACAGGGAAAGGGCCTCTGTAATCACAGGTAGATGTTTCGTCAGATAGAGCGCAACGGCATAAGTTATGCTCCCCCTATAAAGATAGAAGGAAGATACAAGCCCAACGCCGCTGCCAGAAGCTGGTTGCCAAACCAGTGTTACATGAAGGCTTTGTCGGGAAAGCAGGTGCCCGCATATGAATAGTATTTTTGCTGATGGATTTCGTCTCAAACAGGTGAGGGGACCGTCTAATCCTGATGGCCCCAACCGTTCAGATTCGCCCGGCCCATTTGGTGGACCAGGCGGACCAAACCGACAGACAACCCCCAATGGTCAGCCGCCGCGCCGGGGCTGGTTTATGTCCCGCTGGCTCTTGTTGATCGTTGTTGGTTTAATTTTCTGGCAGATTGCTTCGTTTTTCTTTACGGGATCAGGGACTACTGGTGCCTGCACCCTCCCCTACAGCAGCTTCTACGAGCAGCTTACGAATAACGGTATTAAAGACCTCACTATCCAGGCAGATCAGGCAACCGGGCATCTGCGCGAGCAAATAATCTGCCCAAGCGACAACGCGCATACAAAAACCGATTCCTTCCAGACCACCATTCCGACGGATAGCCAGAACCTCTACACCACGCTGGACACCCAGGTCACGAAGAACGGCCTTGATCTGACGGTGAAGTCCACCAGCGATAGCAATTTCTGGGTGTCGCTGCTGATCAATGTGGTGCCCTGGCTGCTGTTCATCGGGCTGATCTTCTTGCTGGTGCGTCGCGCCGGGCAAGGGCAGCAAAGCGTCTTTAACTTTGGGAAGAGTCGCGCCAAACTGATTACCGAAGATCGCCCCAGCACGACGTTTGCTGACGTGGCCGGGGTGGACGAAGCCAAATACGAACTGCAAGAGGTCGTCGAATTTTTGAAGACGCCAGCCAAGTTCCAGCGATTGGGCGGGAAGATTCCCAAGGGTGTCTTGCTGGTTGGCCCTCCAGGAACCGGCAAAACGCTGCTGGCGCGGGCGGTGGCTGGCGAAGCAGGCGTGCCCTTCTTCTCGATGTCTGGCTCGGAGTTTGTGGAGGTGCTGGTTGGCGTGGGTGCCAGCCGCGTGCGCGACCTATTTGACCAGGCGAAAAAAAGTGCGCCCAGCATCATCTTCATTGATGAAATTGATGCTGTTGGCCGCCAGCGCGGAACGAGCCTGACCACCAACGACGAGCGCGAACAGACGCTCAATCAGTTGCTGGTGGAGATGGACGGTTTTGACACGCACCAGGCAGTGGTGGTCATCGCGGCAACCAACCGCCCGGATGGTCTGGACCAGGCGCTGCTGCGACCTGGACGGTTTGACCGCCGGGTGACGGTGGACCGTCCCGATTGGAAGGGCCGCCGGGCTATTCTGGAGATTCATACGCGCGGTGTGCCGCTGGCCCCCGATGTGGACGTGACGCAGCTTGCGCGTTCGACAACCGGTATGGTTGGCGCGGACCTGGCAAACCTGGTCAACGAGGCAGCGCTGCTGGCCGCCCGCCGTAACCTTGACCGCGTGACGATGGCTTGCTTTGATGAGGCGCTGGATAAGATTCAGCTTGGTGCCGAGCGTCCGCTGGTGCTTTCGGAAGAAGACCTGCGCGTCGTGGCCTATCACGAGGGTGGGCACGCGCTGGTTGGCCTGCTGACGCCACATTCCGACCCGGTGAGCAAGGTAACGATTGTTCCACGCGGGCAGGCGCTGGGCGTGACACAATCCACGCCGCTGGATGATCGCTATAACTATTCCAAAGAGTACCTGACAGCGCGTATTATGATGGCGCTGGGCGGGCGCGGAGCCGAGGAAGTGGCTCTGGGTTCCATTACCACCGGGGCTGAAAATGATTTCCAGCAGGTGACGGCCATTGCGCGGCAGATGGTGGCCCGCTGGGGCATGAGCGAGCGCGTGGGCACGATTTCGTTCAGCGAGCGGGAAAGCCCATTTGGGGGCGTGAACAGGCTGGACATGGGAGGCCGCGACTACAGCGAGGAAACTGCAAAGGTTATTGATGAAGAGGTGCATACGATTGTGGAGGATGCTTACCAAAAGGTAAAGTTGCTGCTGTCGGAGTACCGACCCACGCTTGATCGCATTGCTCAGGAACTGCGGAAGCATGAGATCATTGATAACAAGCAGTTAATGGTCATCCTCAAAGAAACCGGGGTGGATATTGAAACGGCTGCGCAGGCGGTCTTGAGTCCTGGCGAGGGGGATAAGTACCCGCGTATCCCGCCACAAGAGGCCGCAGCATCGCCAATTTCATTAGAGTGATGGTTTCGCTTTGTAAGTAATCAGCGCCCGCAGCGCGAGTGTTCAGAATCTTCAGGAACGCTTGCACTGCGGGCGCTGTGCTTGTAGCGCGGGCACAGTGGCCGGGGCTACAAGCAGGCAGTTGCAGCGAAAGAAGGTGACGATTCATGCCACGCCTGGAAACGCGGCTGGCGCAGCCAGAAGACAAAGCAGCAGTGCTGGCTTTTTGCGCCCAGACCTGGGAATGGGGTGATTATCTGCCGGAGGTGTGGGATGAGTGGCTGACAGACCCGATGGGGCGTTTGCTGGTGGCAACGCTGGACGGGCGCCCGGTGGCGGTGATGCACCTGCGGATGGTGGCGCCGGATGAGGGCTGGCTGGAAGGGATGCGTGTGGACCCGACAATGCGCCGCCAGGGGATTGCGCGGGCGGTGAGCGAGCGAGGCCGCGAGGAGGCGCGCGCTCTGGGGGCGACGGTGGTTCGGCTGGCAACCCATTCCGATAATAGCATCGCCCAACGGGCCACAGAAGGCGATCACTTTGAGCATGTCGGGACATTTGTCCTCTATGAGGCGCCTGCGGAGCAGCTAGAGGACGTGGAACTCCCAACGCCAGCCACACCAGACGATCTGCCCGATGTGCTGGCGCTGCTGAGCCTTTCCAGCGTTTTTCCGGCAATGGGCGGCCTTGTGTCTATCAATGGAGCGCGCGCGCGCTTACCGAGACGCTTTTGGAGGAGCGAGTAGCGGAAGGCAATCTGCTGCTGCTGAAGCAAGGGGCAGACCTTCAGGCGCTTGCCATCTGCCATCCTCAAGTCGAGGGGGAACCAACGCTGCATGTGGAATACCTGGATGGAGCAACCGAAGGAGTTGGGAGGCTGGCCTACGGATTGCGAGCAGTGGCCGCAAAGCGTGGATTAGAGCAGGTCGTGTTGGCGATTCCTGATCAATTGATGCTGCGGGATATGCTGGTAGGAATAGGGTACCAGACCGAGGACACAGAAGCGTATTGGGTGTATGAGCGTGCTTTGGAAACATAAGAGCAGTGATGAAGCAGTACAGGTCGCTTTGTACAGAGGTGGGCCTGGTTGCGTCTGATAGACACCATTGATATAATTAAGCTCGTGGGTTCGAAAAGATGAGGCAAAGTAGACAGCGCAAAGAGCAGACACAGCAGGGGGCGCCTGGATGCCAGACCGCATCATCAAAGGGAAACAGGGCCGCTACAAATTAATTGATGTACGTGGCAGCGGGAGCATGGCAACTGTCTATGTGAGTCGTGATCTGGATAGCAACCGCATTTTTGCGGTGAAGGTGCTGCGCCCGGAGGTAGCCAACCAGGTGGAATTGTTGGACCGTTTTCATCGAGAGGCGCAGATTTTGATGATGCTGACCGACCCGCATATTGTGCGCCCGGTGGAATACGGCGATGATGGAGACACGCATTATATCGTGATGGATTATGTGGACGGCTCAACGCTCAAAGAGCAGATCGTGAGCAGCGGCGTTTTTACAGTGGACCGCGCGCTCGATGTTATGCTTCAGGCTGCTGAAGGATTACACGCGGCCCACGAGCGCCAGGTCATTCATCGGGATGTAAAGCCGCAGAATATCCTGGTGACGACGAAAAATGTGGTGAAACTGACCGATTTTGGGATGGCGCGGGCGCAGGAGTCGGTGACGCTGACCAAATCGGGCGTGTTTATGGGAACGCCGTATTATGTCTCCCCGGAGCAAGCCGACAACAGCAGAGGCGCCGACATTCGCTCTGATCTGTACTCGCTGGCCTGCGTCTTTTTTGAATTGCTGACGGGCCACGTTCCCTACGAAGGCTCCAACGCTGTTGATGTGGTGGTAAAGCACGTGCGTTTGCCGGTCCCATCGGTGTGCGAACGGCGCTCAGAACTCCCGGCGGCCTTTGACGAGTTTTTTCAGAAGGCAATGGCAAAGGCGCCTGCCAACCGCTTCCAGATACCGAACGACTTTATCCAAGAAGTGGAGCAGTTGAAGCGTCAGATGGGACTGGGAGCGAGCAGCGGGCCTCTCGGCAGCCGCTCCACCGGGGCAATGGAAGCTGTGCAGCCCGAACTGCCCCGGCCCCAGCCGCAGCGCTTGCAGACTCCCTCGCGTTCGCAGCCAAGGCCGCAGCTTACTCTGGTGGCAAACGGGCAGATGATCGCTATGACTGGCCCCCAAGCCATTATTGGGCGGAGCGACCCAATTCGGCAGATTTTTCCAGAAGTGGACCTTTCCACGCTGGATGTAGACCGCATGGTATCGCGTCGGCAGGCGCGTATTGCGCAGCACGATGGCCGTTTCTATGTGGAAGATTTAAAGGCGTTAAACGCAACGCGACTCAATGGTGTGGCCCTGCCACCAAATGAGGAGCACGAGCTGCGGGATGGAGACATGCTGCGGGCTGGTAATATTGAGATTCGCTTTAATGTACGTGAAACATAGGGTTCTGGCAGGCGCTTTGCTGTGCCTGCTATTCTTCTAGGGAGGCGGGAGGCGGGGGGAGGGTCGGGGGAGAGGCGTTATATCATCAATCATAGAACGTTCTAGCCAGTAGACTATTTGAGGGGGGTTCGCAGCAATGGGACCGGGAAGCATTGAAGCTGTTCTGGCAGCGGATATAAACTCACTAATCCAAAATCCAATCGTGCTATTTGGCGCTGCTGCTATCGTCGTGGTGGCGGTGGTCGTTGTGCTGGTCATGGTGCTACGCGGGGGCGGGTCCAAAAAGAATATGATGGCTGGTGATTACGAAGGGGAAGAAGCCGGATGGGATGCCGCCCCTCAGCGTGGCGCCGCGCCGCAATCTGGCCGCAATCGTGGTTCCAGTGACCAGGCGCTGCCCTGGGAGCAAGGGGGGCGTGGGGATGAGGGTCGGCAGCCCGCCAATGGGCGGCGCCCAGGCCGCACCGGGCAGGATTGGGGACAACCAGACTTTGCCGGGCAACGTGACCAGGGATGGGGCAACCAGAACCAGGCGCCCGCGCGCGGCGGCCAGGACGACGGTGGTCAGTGGGGGCAGCCTGAGCCAGCGATGGGTGGAGGATTTGACCGGCGTAATGCTCAGGGCCAGGGGGCTGCCTGGAGCAATGCAGAAGATCAGGCGGCTGGCGGTTGGGGCAACGATGGCTGGGGACAAGCACCAGCAGCCAACGCACCAGCAGCGCGTGGTGATGGCTGGGGGCAGGCGCCAGCAGCGAATGGGCCAGCAGCACGCGGCGGTGACGAGTGGGGAGCGGGGCGCAACGATGATCAGTGGGGGCAAGGGCAACAAGGCCGAGGCCGCCAGCAGAATCAGTGGGAGCAGCAAGACCCCTGGGGGCAACCTGCCCAGGCGCAGAATCGCGGAGCCGATTCTTGGGAACAGCAAAGCGCTCCCCCGCGCGGCACGCGGAGCGGTGGGATGGAAGCACCTGCTCAGGCAAGTGGGCCAGCGAAAAATGCTGGCTGGGGGGCGCCAGCCGCCAACAGCGATTGGGAGCAAACGGTTCAGCCCCAGCGCCCGGCGCAGTCTGCGCGTAATTCTCGACCAGCGGGTAACGAGTGGGGGCAGCCTGCCCAAGATACCGCTGATGAGTGGGGCAGGCCAGCGCCAAACGGAGAGAGTGAATGGGGCCAGCCCGCTGCCAGTGGGTGGGGCGGACGCGAAGCAGCGGCCAACGCGCCAGAGCCAGCCGCATCTGCCTGGCAAGCGCCAGGATGGGGGCAGGCTGAGCCGGAACAGCCGCCCAGGTCGCGCAGCGGACAATGGGGCCAGCAGCCCGCATCTACCTCGCGCCCGCAGCCACGCAGCCAGCCAGAACAGCCTGCCGCCGATGAGGGGTGGGAGGGTCCAGGCGTGGCCGATCACTGGGGCCAGGCTGCCGCGCCTTCACCAGCCCGCAACAGCCGCCCTACGGGACAAGAGGCGCCGCGCCAGCCCGCTCCCGCGTTTGATGCTGGCGGCGGAAGCGAGTGGGGCATGTCTGCCCCAGATCGCGCCGGGAGCGCTCAGCCAGATGCCGGTTGGGGTGCCCAGGATGCCGCGCCCGCGTGGCAAGCGCCAGAAGCACCACCCCGCCAGGCCCCGCCAGCGCGTCATGGTCCAAATACTGGGCCGGTGGCGCCAAACCAACAACGCAGCATGCCTGATTTAGCAGGCGTCAGCCCGGAATCTACGGCGTACTCCCCGGCCAAGTCAACGCCAGACAGCGATGGCGAAGTCACCAAAACGGTGGTCATGCGCAAGGATAACGCGGGCGGAGAGCGCATGCCTGGGGTAGTGATTCGCCAGGGGAAAGAGGCTGGCCGCACGTATGAGATGCGCCGGGATACGCTGCGCATCGGGCGCAGCCGCGAAAGCGACATCTTCCTCGAAGACCTGGCCGTTTCCCGATTGCACGCGACCATTTACCGCGACGAGATGGGCACCATCCGGCTGCGAGATGAACACAGCGCCAACGGTACGACTGTCAATGGTCAGCGCATTTTCGCAGAGCATACCTTGCAAGAAGGCGATGAGATTCAACTTGGGACGACGATTCTAGCGTTTGTGCGCCGCTAGTCTGAAAGCGCGGCATAACATATAGCACTGTTTTCAGAAGGGCGCGGGAGCTTGTCCCGCGCCCGCTTGTTTGTAGCGCAAGGTACTGGCACCCCATCCATGTCCCTGCATTTGGTATAATGAGGGAAGAGACGGCCCTGGAGCGACGTGAGGAGCGCCTGTGAAGGATGAATTACTTGGCACACGGATTGGGCACTGCATCATCCGTGAGCCGCTTGGACAGGGCGGCATGGCACGGGTCTACAAGGGATTTCAGGAACATTTAGATCGCTGGGTAGCGATCAAAGTGCTGCCCCCGTACTATGCCGCAGACCCCAACTTCGTCAACCGCTTTAAGCTGGAAGCGCAGGCGATGGCGCGACTCACTCACCCCAATATTATTACGGTGCATGATGCCGGGGAGCAGGATGGCCGCCTGTATATCGTCATGGCCTATATGAGCCGGGGCACGTTGAAAGATCAGATGGCTCGCAGCATGGAGGCGTCCAGAGCGCTGCCTATCATTCGTCAGGTGGCTGAAGCCCTGAATTACGCGCATGAACGTTCGATTATTCACCGCGATGTGAAGCCAGTGAATGTGCTTTTTGATGATGATGGGCGGGCAGTGCTGAGCGATTTTGGCATCGCAAAGATTATGGAAAGCGCCGAGCATCGCCTCACCCGTCCGGGCGCGGGCGTGGGCACGCCCGAATATATGTCGCCGGAGCAGTGTCGCGGCGACCCTGTGAGTTCACGCGCGGATGTGTACGCGCTTGGGATAACGCTCTATGAGATGTTGACGGGGCGCACGCCCTTTCAAGCGGATAATTACACGGCGCTGGCCCACGCGCATATTTACGAGCCTGTGCCCCCGCCCACGCTCTTTAATTCGCGTATTTCGCCAGCGGTGGAGGCAGTGATTATGCGGGCGCTGGCAAAAGAGCCTGCCCATCGCTTTATTCGCGCCACAGATTTTTCGCAGGCATTGGAGCGTGCCATCTCTGGGGGCGAGCTACCTGGCGAAAGCCTGGTGGATGGGGGCGGGCCGCGTGGGGCGGTGCTGGTTTGCCCACGCTGCCAGGCCACTAATGGGGCAAATCTACGTTTTTGCAGCAAATGTGGCATCAGCCTTGTAGGTGTTGAGCCACGCCAGCCTTCAGCCGCGATGCTGGGCCGGGTTTCCCAGACGAGATCGGGCACCTGGGCGCAGCGCTGCCGGAATTGCCAGGGGCTGAACGCGACGATAAGCAAGTTCTGCACGAAATGCGGCATGGCGCTGGATGGTGAGATGATACTGGCAACACTTGCCTGCGCAAAATGCGGGCATCACAACTTACTTACCAGAAACTTCTGCACGCGCTGCGGCACGCGCCTTGCGCGCTGATTGATGAGGCATACTGTTGGAAAATCACTCGTCGGAGAACCCGGTTCGTCTGGGCCGCGCCGATATTCATATGCACACAAATCTGGGCGATGGGACAGCCAGCCCCGCCAGGGTTCTAGCGGAAGCGGAACGGCGCGGGCTAGATGTGATTGCCATTACTGATCACGATCATCTGGAAGGGGCCAAGCGAGTCGAAGATTTGCTGGCGGCATCCGGCAAGCCTATCCAGATGATCACCGGCATTGAGGTGACAACACGCCAGGGGCACCTGCTGGGCTTGTTTGTGCAAAAGCCGCTCAAGATGCTGCGTTCGGTGGAGTGGAGCATTGATGCAATTAAGGAGCAAGGCGGCCTGGTCGTCATCCCGCATCCAATGGGGCGACTGGTGCCTAGCCTGAGCCGCCGCAAGATTGATGAGTTGCTTGCGCGGGGCTTCGCTATTGATGCTATCGAAACGTATAATCCTTCGCCAGCCAATCGCAGCCAGCGCCAGGAGGTGCTGCGGCTGAATGGCGCGGAATGGAATCTGGCGGAGACGGGCGGGAGCGACGCGCATTTCTGGCAGCACATTGGCAGCGCCTATACGACATTTTCTGGGCGGGGTGTGGAGGACTTTCGGGCAGCGCTGCTGGCGAAAACGACCAGGGCAGGCGGGCAGGAGCAGCCGCCAGAGCGTCTGCCTATCGCGGCGCTGGTGGGGCAGTGCGCGTGGGCGTGGTTTGTGGACCCGCCACGCAAGATTGCGCGGCGGTGGCGCACGCGCCAGGCCGTGTAAAGCGGCAAAGGAGACGATTGGTGAATCAACTGTTGGATATGCTCCAAACCATGTCGCTGGCGCAGGCTGCATTGTGGGCGCTTGTGATCAACATCGCTCAGTTTTTGCTGGCGCTTGGCGTGGGGCATCTCCTGCTGATACTCTATAAACAAAAGCCTACCTCGCCTCCTCCTGACCCGATTAGCCCGGCAGAGGTGGTGCTGGCAGGCGCGTGTGTCGTGCTCAATGCCCTGGTGCTGTTTGTGGGGACCATCCTCTGGCGCGACAGCCTTATCCAGGTGCGCCGAGAGGTGGATTGGCGGGTGCTGCTGGATGTCGTGGTGCTGTTCTTTGCGATGGATTTTGCCATGTATGTGCTGCATCGCGCCGCGCACCAGCGCTGGCTGTTCCCGCTCATCCATGCCACGCACCATCGCTACGAAAATCCACGCCCACTTACTCTGTTTGTCCTGAATCCTTTTGAGGTCATGAGTTTTGGGCTGCTCTGGCTGGTGCTCCTCGTGGTCTACCCATCTTCGGCGCTGGGCATTGTCATTTATCTTCTGTTCAATCTTGTTTTTGGCCTGTTGGGGCATCTGGGCGTTGAGCCGATGCCGGGCGCGTGGCTTGCTATCCCAGTGGCCCGGCAGGTGTCCACAAGCACGTTTCACGCCGAGCACCATCGGGACAAGGCGCACAATTTTGGCTTTTACACGCTGATTTGGGACCGCCTGTTCAGGACGCTCTCGCCAGCCTATGAGCCGGATTTCGATGGCGCCCAGGTGACTGATATGGAACTCGCTCCAGCGCCCAGGCGCTAGCCTTAGTGGAAGGGCCATGCCCTGTAGCCCCGGCCACCGCGCCGGGTAAAGGAACACAACATGTCAACGGTGACAACCAATTCAGAGGAAGCGGCAGGGCAGCATGCCTTGCCTCTGGAAATAGAGCAGAAATATCAGCGCCTACGCACCATCCTGAGCGAAATGGGTTCGGTGCTGGTAGCGTATTCGGGCGGCGTGGATAGCACACTGCTGCTGAAGGTGGCCTGGGATGTGCTGGGCGAGCGGGCGCTGGGGGTGATCGCCAGTTCCCCGGCCTATGCCGATGAGGAAACAGAAGAGGCCCTGCGCAATGCTCAGAGCATGGGCATCCCCGTTCTGCACATCCAGACGCACGAGATGGAAAATGAGCACTATGTTGCTAATGGGCTGGACCGCTGCTATCACTGCAAAAACGAACTCTTCACGGAGCTTGCGCCCATTGCCCGCGAGCATGGGCTGGCCTACATCGCCTATGGGCTGAACCAGGATGATCTGGGCGACTTTCGCCCAGGCCAGAAGGCCGCCCGCGAGTTTGGCGTGCGTGGCCCATTGCAGGAGGCCGGGCTGACCAAAGACGAGATTCGCCAGATTGCGCATTTCCTGAATGTGCCGGTCTGGGATAAGCCCGCGCTGGCCTGTTTTTCCTCGCGCATTCCGTATGGCTCGCCAGTGACGATTGAGGCACTGCAAAAAGTGGGGCGCGCGGAGCGCTTGCTGCGCAGCCTGGGCTTTCGACAGGTGCGCGTGCGCCACCACGAGACGATTGCGCGGATCGAGGTGCCCAGGGCGGAGTTTCCGCGCCTGATTGATGAGGAGATCAACCGGCAGGTGGTGGAGGGATTCAAAGCGATTGGCTATCCCTATGTGACGATGGACCTGCAAGGCTTTCGCTCTGGCAGCATGAACGAACTGCACCGCAAAAAGCCCGCGCCAGGGGTGAAGATCACAACCTGATCTATTATCCCGCTTTCTCCTCTGGCTTGGGGCGAATGAGCACGCGATCAATGCGCCGCCCATCCATATCCACGACCTCCAACAGATATTTCCCAGCCGAGACGATTTCTCCCGTATGCGGTATCTTGCCCAGACGCGCCAGGATAAACCCGGCCAGGGTGGTATACTGGCCCTCTTCATCTGGCGGAATGGACGGAAGAGAAATCACGTCGCGCACAGACTCGTAGGCTTCGGCGCCATCTACCAGCCAGGTGCCATCCTCGCGCTGGACGATGGGGCGATCTTCGGGGGTGTCGTACTCATCCTGGATTTCGCCAACGAGTTCTTCCAGCAGGTCTTCCAGAGTGACCAGGCCAATCACCTGCCCGTATTCATCGCTGACCAGCGCCAGGTGAGTACCCAGGCGCCTGAACGTAGCAAGCAGGTCTTTAATAAGCTGGTGCTCTGGGATAAAGAGGGGCTTGTGCATTAATTCGCGCAGCGAAGGCGGCTCAGGGAGCGTAAGCGCTCGCAGCAGGTCTTTGGAGTAGAGCACGCCAATGGTGGTATCAAGCGTATCCTCGTAGACTGGCAAGCGCGAATAGCCAGAAGTAACAGAAACCCGCACAGCCTCTTCAAGCCGTGTCTTCACATCTACCGCGACAATATCCGGGCGTGGAGTCATTACCGTATTGACGCGCCGATCTGTGAATTGAAAGATGCGGCTGATAAACTGGCTTTCGCCGGGGTCCACTGTGCCGCTGGCCGTCGCTTCTCTTGCCAGGTAGACAATATCCTCCTCAGTCACGCTGTCTTTCTTCGTCCTTCTCTGTCCCAATAGCCCAAGAATGGCGTTGGCCGAGACGGTAAGCAGCACCACCAGCGGGCGCCCAATTTTGGCAATGCTGCTCATAATGGGCGCCGCAATCATGGCGATACGTTCGGCATGCAGCAAGGCCAGGCGCTTCGGCGTGAGTTCGCCAATCACCAGGGTCAAATAGGTGAGCGGAATGACCACCAGCACCAAAGCTAACGTCTGGGCGTAGGGCGCAACCGATGGGATAGTTTCGAGCCAGGAGGCCAGCGCGTCACCAATGCTGGCGCCGCCAAACGCAGCGGCAAACGTGCTGATGAGCGTCATCCCTATCTGCACAGTGGCAAGAAAGCGATCAGAATGCTCAGCCAGATCAATTGCTTGTTTGGCAGTGCGCTTGCCCGCGTCGGCTTGCTGCTGAAGCCGGTTGCGGCGCGCAGAGACGATGGCAATCTCTGAGGCGGCAAAAAAACCGTTTGCCAACGTCAAAATGATGATAATGGCAATCTCAAGGCCGATGTTGGTGGACATGGTTCTCCTCTATCTTTCCATCCGAGGCGGCTCATGAGCAGTGTACTCCAGCTTTCAGGTGTTTGTTAGGCATGGTACTACACCAGAGAGCCGGACGGCCATCTTTCCTACTTTTCCCCCAAAAGAGATGCCCAGGTGGTACAATATAAAAGGGCTTGAAGCCAGAAATGGTCCCGTCTGGATGAGCTTCTCTCGCTTGCTTGTTGCCCCCCTTGTACCAGGCTTGCACGCACAGGATGCGCGCAGGCGTTCTGGCTGTTTGGGCCAGGGAAAGCGGCCCGGATATGTGCATCGTACAACAACATCACCGTTTTGATGGTTAGAAAAAGAATTCCTCTTTGATGAAGACTGTTCTCAACTTGTTATTTTTTGATTCTTCTATCATCCCAGCATCTTCATCTCCCATCTGCTTCAGTCTGTGAGTATGAGTGTAAAGAAGAGGTAGTCCTTACATGGAACTTGGAATAGTCAAGCCAGTAGGCATCGTAGAACAAATGACCGGCGCCTATCTGGATTATTCAATGAGTGTGATTGTCAGCCGCGCGCTCCCCGATGTGCGCGACGGCCTGAAGCCAGTGCATCGGCGCGTGCTCTACGCGATGGAGCAGATGGGGCTTCAGTCTAATAAGTCCTTCCGCAAATGCGCCGGTATTGTTGGTGAGGTGCTGAAGTCGTATCACCCACACGGCGACGTTGCGGTTTACGACACGCTGGTGCGCCTGGCTCAGTCCTGGAACATGCGCTATCCGCTGGTGATGGGGCAGGGAAATTTTGGTTGCTTCGCTGGCGACACCAAGATTGCGCTGCTGGATGGCTCAGAGAAAACCTTTGCAGAATTGGCCCAATTACCAGCCGATGAGGTTTTCCACGTCTACTCGGTGAATGCCAACGGGCGCATTGTTGTTGGCGAAGGACGCAATGCGCGGGTTACACGGCAGCAGGCAGAACTGATTGAGGTCACGCTTGACACGGGCGCAACCATTCGTTGCACACCCGACCATCGCTTTATGCTGCGCGATGGCAGCTATAAAGAGGCGCAATATCTGACCCCTGAAGACAGCCTGATGCCAGGATACTTCGAGAAGGCTTCTGTGCGTGTAGGTATGAATGAATACCTGCAAATCATGCAGCCAGCTTCTGGGAAGTATGAATTTGTTCATCACCTGGCTGATGCTTTCAACGCTGCGCGTGGTGCTGCCAAGAAGTTTAACGGCCCCTATGTGCGGCACCATAAGAACTTTAACCGCTTTGACAATCGGCCAACCAATATTGAGCGAATGGAGTTCCTGGCACATCTGCACCTTCATGCTGAGCATGCCAGCGGGTTATGGGCTGATCCACAGTTCCGAGCAGCGCAACTAGCGGGTATACAACGTTATTACGAGCAGAATCCTGATGCGCGTCAGCAACGGCGCGAGCGTATCGTGCTTCAAAACAAGCACCCGCAGTTCCGCCGCGTCAATGGGGCACGTGTGGGTGCAAGCCTTCGTATGCTCTATGCCGCCAGCCCTATTCTTCGCGCCCAAATTGCCCAGCGCATGCGAGCGCTTTGGCAGGATGAAGATTATCGTCAGCGCATGAGTGCTGTGCTTCGCGGCATTGAAAAGAGTCCCCTGACCCCGCAACAACGAGCAGAAGTCTCTCGCATTGTCTCTGAAAAGAGCCGCCAGATGTGGGGAGATGAGACAAAACGAAGTGAGATAGTGGCGGCCATTATTGAGGCAATGTCCAGCCCTGTTGTGCGAGCCAGGGTTTCGGCTGGAGTGAAGGCAGCCTGGAATACCCCTGCTTATCGGGCAAAGTTTACTCCAGAGCATTTTTCGCTCATGGCTCACATCCTGTGGAGCAAACCAGAAGCCCGCGAGTTGCATCAGAGAAAAATCCAGGCGCAGCGAACACAAGAGGAATTTCGTGAGGCGCAGCGTTCGGGAGTGCAGGCGAGCAATCAGCGTCGCGTTGCAGAAAATCCTCTGATGATGGAAGAGTTGACGGAAAAAGCGGCGCAAGCTCTGCGGCTCAACTGGAGCAACCCTTCATATCAACGACAAGTCATGCGGCAAAAGATTGCTGGGTATGTATCTCGTCTGATACGAGAAACCTCAGACAGCCAAATCACACCGGAAATCTACGACAGCCATCGTAACGCCAACTGGATTCCAAGGTACAGCAAAGCAATCACCTACTTTGACTCATCAGAGGAGTTGGTAGAGGCGGCGTCACACTACAACCACCGCATCATCTCTATCCGCCATCTGGATGAGAAGGCTGATGTCTACGACATCACCGTTGATGAGCACCATAACTTCCTGCTAGCGGCTGGCGTGTTCGTCCATAATTCAGTGGACGATGACCCACCAGCCGCCATGAGGTATACCGAGGCAAAGATGGCTGCCATCACGGATGAACTGCTGGCGGACATCCAGAAAGATACCGTTGATTTTGTGCCCAACTACGATGGGCACGAAACCGAGCCAACAGTGCTCCCGGCGCGGCTGCCCAACCTGCTGCTAAACGGCGCGGCGGGCATCGCAGTGGGCATGGCAACGAACATTCCGCCGCATAACCTGCGCGAACTGTGTGATGGCATCACCTATCTGATTGACCACCCCGACGCGACCATTGAAGACCTGGGCAAGATTGTGCGCGGGCCGGATTTCCCCACTGGCGGTATCATTCATGGGCGCGAGGGCATCCGCAACGCCTACGCCAGCGGGCGCGGGCGCATCGTGATTCGGGCGCGGGCGCACACAGAAGAGACAGAGCGCGGCAAGGTCAGCATCATCGTCACCGAGTTACCGTATCAGGTGAACAAAGCCGACCTCATTCGCAAGATCAGCGAGTTGGCGCGCGATAAGAAGATTGACGGCATCTCGGATGTGCGCGATGAGTCTGACCGGCAGGGCATCCGGGTGACGATTGATCTGCGCCGCGACGCCAGGCATATCGCGGTGCTCAACCAGCTTTTCAAGCACACCGCGATGCAGACGGCTTTTGGCGCGAACGTGCTGGCACTGGTAGATGGACAGCCGCGCGTGCTGACGCTCAAGGCCATCCTGCAACATTACATCACCTACCGCGAACAGGTGATTACCCGCCGGACAAAGCACGATCTGGCGAAGGCGGAGGCGCGCAAGCACATTTTGGAAGGCTTGGACATTGCGCTTGATCATCTGGATGAAGTGATTGACACAATTCGCCGCTCGCACACGACGGAAACTGCCTTCAATAATTTGCGTACCAAGTTCAAGTTCTCAGAGGAGCAGGCCAAGGCGGTGCTGGATATGCGCCTGGCGCGGTTGGCGTCTTTGGAGCGCCGCAAGGTGGCCGAGGAACTGGCCGAGGTCAAGAAGAACATCGCCTACCTCAAGAACGTGCTGGCAAACATCAGCGAAGTGCGTGGGCTGATTAAGCAAGACCTGGCCGAATTGAAGGAAAAGTATGGCGACCCACGCCGCACCGAGATTCAAGAGGCCGAGGCGGGCGAGTTCACCGAGGAAGACCTGATTCCCAACGAAGAAATTGTGATGACGCTGACCGAGAACGGCTACATTAAGCGCATGCCCACGAACACGTATCGCGCGCAGCGGCGCGGCGGCAAGGGCAAGATGGGCATGATCACACGCGAAGATGACGCGCTGATGTACCTGATGGTGGCCCATTCGCACGATGGGCTGTTGTTCTTCACCAATCGCGGGCGCGTCTTCCAGCTTGCTGCGCATGAACTGCCCGATGTGGGCCGCCAGGCCAAAGGCGAGCATCTACGCAACCTGATTGCCATTGACCAGGGCGAATTGGTGACGGCAGTGGTGAATGTTCCCAAGTTTGAGGCACGAGACTATCTGATTATGGCGACGCGACGCGGCGAGGTCAAGAAGACCAACCTGGACGAATTTGCAGTGGTACGCCGCAACGGGCTGATCGCAATGGACCTGGAAGACGGCGACGAGTTGGTGGGTGCCAAGCGCGTGGGGGCCAAAGATCAGGTAATGCTGGTGACGACCCAGGGCCAGGCGATTCGCTTTGAGGTGCAAGATTTGCGCTCGGCCTCCCGTATGAGTGGCGGCGTGCGTGGTATCCGGCTGGATGAAGGCGACAGCGTGGTGGCGCTGGATGCGGTGCGCGAAAATGCGGAGTTGCTGGTAGTGTCCCAGCATGGCTATGGGAAGCGCACCCCGCTCAGCGAATACACCACGCATGGGCGCGGCGGCAGCGGTGTCAAGACGATTCGCGTGACCGATAAAACAGGGCCAATCGCGGCAGCGAGAATTATCAGCGACCACGACAACGACCTGATGATTATCTCCGCTGGAGGTACTGTGATTCGCCAGGGAGTAGACCACATCTTTCAGGGAAGCCGCATCACGCAGGGCGTGCGGCTGATGAATATTGCCAACGGCGATATGGTCGTGGCGATTGCCACCACGAACGGCAAGCACAAGGCTGAGGATGATGATGAGCCAGAGGAGAGCGAAAACGGCGTGGCTGACTCCGATGGCCTCTGGCCGGATGTGGACGGAGCAGCCCCAAAGAAGAAGTAAGTCAGGCAACAGAAAAAGCGCCCCTCTCGCATGTGTGAGAGGGGCGCTTTTTCTGGGCAGAGCTAGCCCCACAGTGCATACAACGTTGGCGGCGAGCGGAACTCGTGGCCCTCTGGCGCGGAGGGCCGCTCTGGGGCAAGGCGCAAGTCGGGGAGACGGTCAAAGAGGATTCGCAGGCCAATTTCGCCCTCCAGCCGCGCCAGCGCCGCGCCCAGGCAGAAATGGCGCCCGATGGCAAAGGAAAGATGGTCGCGGGCGTTCTGGCGCGCGATGTCGTATAGGTCGGGGTTAGTGAAGTGGGCCGGGTCGCGGTTGGCCGCCCCCACCAAACACTGGACCGTTTCGCCTGGCTCCAGTTCTACGCCCTGGATCATTGCTGGGCGGGCAACATGGCGCGTACAGGTTTGTACGGGCGGTTCCCAGCGCAGCGATTCCTCAAGGGCCTGGGTGAGCAGCGCGGGGTTGGCGCGGACAGCGGCAAACTGCTCTGGATGGGTCAGCAGCGCCCAGACGGTGTTGGCAAACATAGCGGCGGTAGTTTCCAGCCCGCCAAAGATGATGACCCGCGCCGCAGAAAGCAATTCCTCTTCGGTTAGCGGCTCGGACGCTTGCAGGACTGCGCACAGGACTGAGCCATCTGGCGAGCGCCGCATACGCTCCAGATGCGGCAGGGCATAGTCGCCAAAGGCAGCCGCAGCCTGCTGACCGCGCTGACGAATGGCCGGGTCGTTGATGAAGTTGCCCAGCGCGTGGGCAATGTCGGTGAACCAGCCGCGAAACGTGGGGAAATCGTGGATGGGCAAGCCCAGCATGCTTGTGACGGTCCAGAGCGCGAGATGGTCGGCAAAGGCGGTCTTGAGGTCAACCTGCTTCTCCCCAATGAACTGATCTATCAAACAGTTGGCCTGGGCAGCGATGGCTTCCGTCATATGTGCCTGGACGTAGTTTGGCGCAAAGGGCGCGTTAAAAGGTCGGCGCAGCTTGCGCTGGGACTCGCCATCGGTGCTGAGCATGGTGGGACCAAACGTATCAGCCAGCAGCGAATGCGGCGAGACGACGGTGAAGCTGGCGCTATCCAGCAGCA
This sequence comes from Ktedonobacterales bacterium, assembly GCA_036557885.1. GTDB lineage: Bacteria > Chloroflexota > Ktedonobacteria > Ktedonobacterales > DATBGS01 > DATBGS01. The sequence continues at coordinate 20,344 of DATBGS010000048.1, read as the reverse complement.
TTGCCAGCATATCGGCGCGGCGCGTGACAAACCAGAGCCGCTGCTCTGGAATCCACGAAAGCGGCTCATGCGCCTGTAGCTCTTTCAGGATGGGATAGGGATTGCGGCTGAGGTCCGCCAGCTGCACCTGGCTGCCAAGGGGATACCGTTGTTCACGCTTATTGGTCATGCAGCCCAACCCTTTTTTCCCAATCATCCAGCAGCGTTTGAGTCCATGCTAGTGTCCGCTTGCTCCATTCGATGATATGGTCTTTGAGCGCAAAAATATCCGCAATGTCTGACTTGGGAACAATGGGGAAAAGCGGGAAAGAAATGGTATCCGTTGCGACGTTATTCTCATCAATCACATACCCATCCACAACAGGTATTCCCAGCATCTTCGCAAGCGCCTGACGTGTTTGGTCCGCCAGCTTGTTAAGTATGGCCTGTCCCTCCGCCACTCGCTCCGCTAGTCCCTTTTGATACTCAAAGGCAGGGAGACGGGGAATCCAGCCAGCAATCACGTTGATATTTTGCTCAGCCTCCCTACAGAAGTTGAGCATCTGAAACAAGTTGCTGCGTGCCTCCTGGAAATCTTGCTGCATCTTTTTGTAGCTCCAGCCCAGCCCAGCCACGACTTGCTTCTTGAGCGACAGCACGCGCTCCTGGAGATCCACCGGCACGCGCTGGTCGGGCACCTTCAGCAACCAGTACGGGAGATGGTTCCGATCTAAGCACCAGGCTTGTTGTAGACCAGCAGGCGACTGCCAGGGCAGGCGTTTAAGCGCCTTGTCTCCCTGAAAGTGGGCGCAAAACACGCCAATATAGGTGGAGGGGCGCAGCCCGACAATTTCGCAGAGCGCCCGCAGCGGCACATACTCACCTTCTGGGGTGGTGACAATAGGCAGGTTATCGGTCAGCGAAGCCAGGGTAAAAATGTCTGATGTGACTTTGGAAAAATCTGGCTGCATAGAGGGGCGTCTCCATTCCATCCACGTTTTTACGAAATGCCGTTGTTCCTGGCAAGCGCGATATAATGCTCTCATCAGTATACAGCACGAATTTTTCGTTGAGGGTTTCCCATGCCAATGCTCACCAACCTCAAGACGACCATTGTCGCCATAGGAGGCGGCGATCTGGGCACTTTTGAGACGCTTGCTATTGATCAAGAAGTGGTGCGCCTGACGGAAAAATCAGAGCCGAGGGCGCTTTTTATTCCTACAGCCAGCGGTGATTCAGAGGACTACTGGCAAAATTTTCAGCAGGTGTACGGCCATCGGCTGGGCTGCAAGACGGAGGTGCTCTGGCTGCTGAAAGAAACGCCCAGCCAGGAGCAGATGCAGGAAAAAATCCTGGGGGCAGACCTGATCTATGTAGGCGGCGGGAACACGCTGAGGATGATGAAGCGCTGGCGCAAACTGGGCGTGGATGCGCTGCTGCGCCAGGCAGCGGACAAAGGGACGGTTCTGGCGGGCTTGAGCGCCGGGGCGATTTGCTGGTGCAATTATGGGCACAGCGATTCTATGAAGTTCTCAAATCCCAACCGCTGGCAATTTATCCGCGTGCAGGGGCTGGGGATTCTGGATACCACCATTTGCCCGCATTACCACAGTGAACACCGCGAGGCGGATTTTGCCCAGATGGTGCGCAAATACCCTCTTCATCGCGGGCTAGCGCTGGACGACAACACCGCGATTGTGGTACGGAATGGCGGCTGGCGCATTCTGCATTCGCAGCCAGATGCCCGCGCTTACTGGCTATACATGCGCTATGGGCAGGTGATGATTCGGCGGCTGGAACAAAATGCTGAGCCATATCCGCTGTCCTTCTTGCTCTATATGGTTCCCGTAGACTAGGCCAGGAAATGCCTATGCAGCGCCAGGAAGACGATCTTTCGTCAGAGCCGTTTGAGGTGGAGATTAGCGCGCTCTCAGAAGCAGAGAATGAGCAAGAGGGCAATCCGCCGGTACAGCGTTTGCCAAGATTGCGGCGGCTTTCACCAAAGGCGCGTGCCTGGCGGCTGGCGCTTGCTGGCGGCGCGGTAATCCTGGCGGCGCTGGCGCTGGTGCTCAGCCTTTATCCCAACGCGCTGCTGCAATTATTCACCACACCCAAACACCTGCCGCTGGAGCTTCACCCCCAGCAGGAGGGGCTGACCTGCCTGGATGACGCGGCCTGGGCGCCACAGGGTGAGCAGATAGCGCTGCTGGGTTTTCACGGTCCATGCGAAAACACAGGCGGCTATTACCCTGGGCTGGTGCTGATTTACAATGCCGAGACGGGCGCGGTGGTGGCGCGGCTTCAGCCGGATGATGCAATTCTGGCAGCGCTTCAGGATTCGCGGGCAAGACGCGGGCAGACTGCCCGCGCTACCAGCATGAGGCTGCAATTTTCGCGGATTGACTATCAGCATGTGCTCTGGTCGCCAGATGGCCTGTCCCCGAATGGGGGAAAACGGCTGGCGCTGACATTCAATGTCTGGCTCTCGTCGTCCTCCAGCACGCGGCTGGATGGCGTGGCGCTGCTTGATCTACGCGGGGTGCAGGAGCAGGTGTTTTACCAGCCTGTGCCGGTAGTTGGGCCAGTCTTTCAGGAATGGGATATAGAACAGGGCGTGACGCTGGGCGTCACGCCAGGGCCGCTGGCGTTTGGCCCGCTGTTTGAGGCCACCGCTCCGCTGGCAATGACTTTTCATTGGGGAGGGGCTGGCGCGCTTCAGTTTCAGATGTTTACTGGCATGAAGGACTCCGTTGGCAATCCCGATGGTGGGGAGATGTTTTCGCCCTGGCAGCCAGGAATCATCCATGTGGCCGAAGCGGCGAGCAATCTTGGCCCGTTCGCTCCCACAACCCTGGATACCTGGAACACGCGCTTTGCAGCGTGGTCGCCTGATGGACGGTATCTCTTTGAGGGACTGGCGCTGGTCGGGCGACTGGTGGATGCCCGCGTTCCAGATGCCTCTATCGAGGCACTTTTCGCGCTGCACGCTGAAGGGTTTCCAACGCTGCCAGTGCGCGATGCCGGGCTATCATCTGTGTTGCAAGGCATTGCGCCAGGCAATCCAGAGAACGTTGCAGTGGCCTGGCGCCCAGATGGAAAGGTGCTGGCGGCTGTTCCGGTGAAGGCGCAGGCCGGGCAGAAGTTGACGCTGGTGAGTACAACGGATGGGCAAAAACAGGCAACCTTCACCTTTCCCAAAAGCACCCTGCCGTATCTGACCAGCACGCCTGTGCTGCGTTGGTCGCCAGATGGCACGCGGCTGCTGGGCGTGGATACACAGGTCGGTGTGGTGATGATCTGGCAGGCGGGGCAAGCATCATAAAGAACTGACCTGATTTGCTCCTTGCCGCGCGTGCAGGCGCTATAATATCATGTACAGAAATGGGAGAAAGAGGCAGGATGATGGCCGGACAGAAAACACCACAAGCACCAAGGGATGGGCGCAAGCAATTGGGCGCGGCTGGTGAGCGCCTGGCCGCCGAGCGCCTGCGGGCGGCGGGATATACCATCCGGGCGATGAATTATCGCTGTGCCGTTGGCGAGGTGGATATTATCGCAGAAGAGGGCGGCGATATAGTATTTGTTGAGGTGAAGACACGGCGCGGGGTGGCTTACGGTCTGCCAGAGGAAGCGGTGACGCTGAGCAAGCAGCGCAAGCTGATCGCGGCGGCCCAGACGTATCTTGCGCAAGCTGAAACTCCTGAAGCGTCGTGGCGTATAGATGTTGTGGGGGTTGCATTGAGCACCTCTGGAAAATTGGAAGATGTACGCATTCACCAACACGCGCTAAGCGCTGAATAACTGATGTCTATCAATCAGTACGATACAATCAATAGCCAGGTAGAGCAAACTGGTACAACAAGTGCACCGTTGACCATCAGGCCACCTGTTGCGTGAGAGCAAAGGATAGAGAGCGGCAGTGAGCGATTTTCTTGAGAGCGCCAAACAAAAAGTAGGCCAGGCGATCAATCGGGCCAGTTGGGAAACACAGAAACGCCTGCGCATCAATTCCAAACAGAGCGAACTGAACAAGCTGAAAGAAGAGCGCGAAAATGTGGTGGAATCGTTGACGAGCGCGGTTATGCTGCTCTATCGTCAGGGGCAACTGACCGACGCGCAGTTGCGGAAGTATTGCGAGCGGCTGGTAGAGATGGAGCGCGAGACGATGCTGGTGAGCGCCCAACTGGAGCAGATTCGGGCGGAAGTCTACGAGGGGCAACAGAACGCGGGCATCAGCGGCATGGTTCTGCCAGGGATGCCACCTATCAACCCGTTCCCTGTGCCCCCTACGCCGCCAACGCCCAAGCAGAACGCGCCAGCAGCAAAGGCGCAGCAACCCGCAATGGTACCCTGCCCAACCTGTGGCGAACTGGTTCGAGCGCAAGCGCTCTTTTGCAATAAATGCGGCACCAAGCTGCACTAGCTTCTAAAGAGGAACGCCCATGCTTTCTCAGCGCGGAGAGCTGCTCCCACACGAATCAGAGCAAGCATCCATGCTTGAGTTGATCAGCCAGAGTCCGGCGCACACGCGCCGCCTGGGAGCACGCCTGGGAGAGTTGATGCGTGGAGGCGAACTGGTGCTGCTGGAGGGCGATCTGGGCGCGGGCAAAACAGCTTTTACCCAGGGAATTGCTGAGGGCTTGCAGGTGCGGCAGGTGGTGAGCAGCCCGACGTTTACGCTGCTCAAAGAGTACGAGGGGCGGCTGCCACTTTATCATTTCGATCTCTATCGCCTGGATGACCCGCTGGAAATTGTTGATCTGGGCTTCGAGGAGTATTTTTCGGGGGCGGGAGTGTGCGTGGTGGAATGGGCCGACAAAGCCGGGCAGTTCTGGCCGCCTGAGCATCTGCGGGTGCATTTCACGACGGTCAGCGAGACGCAGCGACGGCTGATGCTGAGCGCGGCTGGCCCGCGTTTTGTAGAATTAGTAGTAGCATTACAGAACAGTGCTCTAAATGCTGATGCCTGAGCGTTGTTCCTGGTTGGATTGTTCATGTTGCTTGCTCTGGATACCTCAACGCGCCATGCCAGCCTTGCCCTGACGGATGGGGATACGCTTCAAGCTGAATTTACCTGGATGGTTGGCAATAATCACAGCGTGGAGCTTTTGCGGCGGCTGGAATGGTTGCTGCACGAGCAACACATGGAGATGTCGCAGCTTCACGCGGTGGCGGCTGCCATCGGCCCTGGCTCGTTTACGGGCGTGCGGGTGGCTGTGACGGTTTCAAAGACGCTGTCCTTCAGCTTGAAGGTGCCGCTGATTGGGGTGAGCACGCTTGATCTGATCGCTTACAGCCAGGCAACGGCTGGGCTGCCAGTCTGCGCGCTGCTGGATGCAGGGCGCGGCGAGGTCTACATTGGGCGGTATCAGGCAAGCCTGCTGGAGCAGGGGGCGGCTGCGATTGCGCAGAGAGGCGCGGGGGTGCTCTGGCAGCGTCAGGGTGAGTATCAGGTGTTGGGGTTGGGGGAACTGGCAGGGCAGATTCGCCAGCCAACGCTGTTTTGCGGCGAAATCTCATCGCAGATACAGCAAACGCTGGCGGAGCAACTGGGCGCGTTGGCGGTGTTTGTGCCCAGGCTGGCAAGCACGCGGCGGGCAGGGTTGCTAGCGGAACTGGCAACTCAGCGTTTGGCGCGCGGGGAGCAGGACGACCCGCTGACGCTGGAGCCGCTCTATCTGCGGCGCCCGGCCATCACGGTCAGCGCCAAACCGCGCGCGCAGATGCCAACGCAAGCCGAGGCAGTGTCGCAAGAGCCAGAGAAAGTTTAGGGGATGGGGTATGGTGGGTGATTATCCCAAGCTTCTGCCCAGGGGACGCTGAGAGCCGTAGATGGTGTGGCGAAGCAAAGAAAGGGGTTCAGGCAGGTGCGTTATGTCATTGAACGAATGACGATGGCCGACGTGCCGCGCGTCATCGAGATTGAAAAGCTCGCCTATCCTGCCACGTGGCCGGCTAGCGCCTATCGCAAGGAGCTTCAGGAGAATCGCTGGGCGCATTATATTGTGCTCCGCGACAAGACGTTGATGCGCCCATTTGAGGTGGTGAACCCAGAGCCAGAACGCCCACGCCGCCCATTCCCGCTTTCTTTATTTGCGACACGTCCGGGCATGGCAGTGGCTTCGCCCAGTCAAAGTTCCATCATTGGATTTGCCGGGCTGTGGCTGATGGTGGATGAGGCGCATATCACGACTATTGCCATCCACCCGGATTATCGCGGAATGCACCTGGGCGAGTTCTTGCTGACAAACCTGATAGATATTGCGTATCGCATCGAGGCGCGGTGGGTGACGCTGGAGGTGCGCGTCTCAAATTATGTAGCGCAAAACCTCTATGAGAAGTATGGCTTTCGCGGGGATGACATCCGCCCGCGTTATTACAGCGATAACCAGGAAGACGCGCGGATTATGTGGACCGAGGAGCTTTCTTCGCTGTCCTATAAAGAACGTTTTCAGGAATTGAAGAAGAAACTCTATCAACTACTAGAAGCACAAGAAGAACCACATGCTCGTTCTGGGGATTGAAAGCTCGTGCGATGAAACCGGCGCGGCGGTTGTGCGTGACGGGCGCTATCTGCTTTCCAACGTGGTTGCCTCCCAAGCAGAGGTGCATAATCGTTACGGCGGCGTGGTGCCGGAGGTGGCTTCGCGCCAACAACTGGCAACGATCATTCCGGTAATCGAGACGGCGCTGGAACAATCTGGCGCGCAGTGGAGCGATCTGGATGGCATTGCCGCAACCTATGGCCCTGGCCTGGCGGGGTCGCTGCTGATTGGACTGACGGCAGGCAAGACGCTCGCCCTGGCGCGCAACCTCCCCTTTATTGGCATCAATCACCTGGAAGCGCATATTTACGCGAACTGGCTGCGCAAAGGCGCCACGCCACCGCCTGCCACAACAGCAACGCCAGAAAGGGAAGACGACTATCAAGAGGGCGACCCGCGCTTTCCGGTGCTGAGCCTGATTGTCTCTGGGGCGCATTCCGAGTTGGTGTTGATTCGGCGGCATGGGCACTATGAACTGCTGGGGCGCACACGCGACGATGCCTCTGGCGAGGCGTTTGACAAAGTGGCACGCATTCTGGGCCTGGGCTATCCCGGCGGCCCGGCCATCCAGAAGGCGGCAGACCAGGCGCAATCCTCCGGCAAGCCGCGCTACAAGCTGCCGCGCGCGTGGCTGCGCGGGACGTATGATTTCAGCTTCAGCGGGCTGAAGACGGCGGTGCTGCAACTGGTGCAAGGGAGCTTGAACCCGACCCCGGACCGGCTAGAAGCCGGTGGTACAAGCGGGCACATGTACACGCGACTAGGCGCGCAAGCCGCCGGGCTAGGCGGCATCTCTGTGCCTGATCTGGCGGCGGAGTTTCAAGAGGCGGTGGTAGACGTGCTGGCGACTAAGACGCGCCTGGCAGCCGAAGAACATCGGGTGGCGCATGTATTGCTGGCAGGCGGGGTGGCAGCCAACAAGCTGCTGCGCACGCGGCTGGAGCAGGAGTTGCGCCCGCTGAATATTCCCCTGACGTATCCGCCTATCGAGTTCTGTACCGATAACGCGGCAATGATTGCGGCGGCGGGCTATTTCCACCTGCGCCTGGGCGAGCGGCACGGCCTGGACCTGGACGTGCGGCCAGGGCTGCAACTGCCGTTTGCGTCATAAACCCCACTTTACGAAGAAAGAAGAAAGCCTCTTGGAACCTGTTTGATGGCTGATGGGCGCGTATGGCATCTGATTTCACGTTTACCTACGAAGTGTCTGCGCCTTGTGGGTGTGCCAAAGCCTATCTCTCTGATGGAGAGCAGGAAGTCTATCTGTACCCATCGCATATGCAATTTGAGCCTTCCCTTGGCGACCCGCTTTTGGATCTAATGTCCGCTCTGTTGGATACCTTTCGATACGAAATTACAACCCTTTCCAAGTGGCATGGTAGCCCTGGGTGTGAATGGCAATTGAAACGCGAAGGTGATTTGCTGCATGTCACACTTTCGGGCTTGTGGTCTTATTCCCAGGAGCAAGGATGGGAAGAATATACCTTTTCCCTTACATGCAATCTCTGGAAATTTTTGGCAAAGGTTCGTCTGGCATGCAGCAGAGCGATTGCCAGCGAAATACTCAACGAAAACGAAGAGAAAAGAAAGAGCTATCGCAGTGCACCTTCTTACCAGGCGCTCTGTGAACTGCTTGAAGCCCACAAACAGAAGAAGGGCTAACGAGGCTTGCGACGAGTCGTCAGCGGGTCGCTGGGAGAAAACAGCAACTTTGGGGCTTGTTTCCAAGTCTCCCCGAAACAGAAGTCGAAGAGCGGCAACCCAGCGAGCCAGGCTTCCAACCACTGATGGAAAGAAGGGCATTCAAGTACATGCTCTGTCAAACTGCAATTGTGATCTTTCCGCAAGACCCGATATTCCGGGCTGGAGCAATCAAGAAATGAATAGATATTACAACCCCACTCACAGATCTCAATCACCTGCGGAGGATACTTGTAATAGCTGATGGGCTGCTGGCCTTGGGCGTTTTCTTCCCTTGGAGAAAGGCTCCATGCCCCATTCCCTGCCGGGTGGAGCGCAAGATACGTATCAACCAGAGCGTAATCATTCTCATCGTCAACAGAGTGCTCTAGCGCCAGCTTGTACAGGCCATACCCTGGTCCAAAGCCGCCATTGCCCACCTCGCAATAGATGCGTTTCAACAACGGCGGCAAAGGAAACCCCAGCCTTGCCTCTGCTTCGATGAGATCGGCCATCGTAACAGGAGGGTTGGCGCTCTGCCTCACCCAGTCGTATTCCTCTGAGGGTGACTTGCCAGTGGCTATCTGCTGTTTCAGACGCTCAATCAAGGTGTTTTCATCCATTGATTGCCTCTTTCTTCTCTATCTGCTGAGCATATGAACGTATTCTTAACAGGCCAGACGAAAGAGGTAATATGGCAAAGAAGCACCCCTCCATCAACTTCCCTGAGCACAGATGGCCGTCACTGGCAGCAATGAAATTGTTCTTGATTATTTTCGGCGCGGCGGGTAGTCTTTGCGCAGTTGCTCGATGATGGCGTTATCCATGCTGGAGCTTTGTTTCGCGGTTGGGAAGGTGCGCTTGCGCACGTCGCTGGCAAAGGTGGCAGCGGCATCATGGATGGCTTTGCCCACTTCGGCGTAACGTTTGGTGTGCTTGGGCGTGAAGTCTGGGAACATGCCCAGGATGTCTTGAATGACCTGCACCTCGCCATCGCAGAGCGGCCCGGCGCCAATGCCGATGGTGGGGACGCTGAGACGCTCGCTGATGAGGCCAGAAAGCTCGGTTGGCACCAACTCCAGCACAATAGCAAAGACGCCAGCTTCTTCCAGCAAAGCGGCGTCCTCCAGCAGGGTGCGGGCGGCTGCGTCGGTTTTGCCTTGAACTTTGAAGCCGCCAGTGACGTTGACCGATTGCGGCGTCAGGCCCAGATGCCCCATGACGGGGATGCCCGCCTCCACCAGCGCGTGTACGGTATCAGCAACGCGCTTGCCGCCTTCCAGCTTGACCGCCTGAACACCAGCCTCTTTCATCACGCGCCCGGCGTTGCGCATGGTGTCTTCTTTGCTCACCTGGAAGGTGAGGAAGGGTAGATCAGCGACGATGAGCGCTTGCTTTGTGCCGCGCACAACGGCGCTGCTGTGGCGGATGATGTCATCCAGGGTGACGGGCAGCGTGGATTCATAGCCCAGCATGACCATGCCCAGCGTATCACCCACCAACAAGATAGGCACGCCAGCGGAATCCAGAATAGAAGCGGTGGAGTAGTCGTAGGCCGTCAGCATGGGGATACGTTCGCCACGCTGCTTCATTGCGCGGAGTTGATCGGGAGTAGTTCGCATGACCCTTCCCTCCTGAAAAGATGATGACAACAATGGCATCAGAGCAAGGCTACGATGGCTGGTGCTGGGCTTTTAGCGCCCCTTCCAGCGCGGCTAACTGTTCTTCTGTGACCCGCCCTTTGGCGCGTGCCAGCGGCAGGCTCAGCAAGCCCAACGTGCGATAGAGTTCATCCAGAAGGCCCGCGTTGATGTGAGGATTGTTCTTCTGGTCGGCAATGGAAGCGAGATGGGCAAGCACTGTGCCTACATCGCCCCGCGAGAGGGGGCCAGTGAGACTTTGCGCCAGGCCAACCTGCGCCAGATTAGCGAGCGTGCTGCGCAGCAAGGGCAGCAGGGCAGTAAGCGCTTCTTCGCGTGTGGCCCCAAATCCGGCCCAGAGGTCGGTGGCTGCCGCGAGTAGGGTAACGGTGTAGTTGGCGGTAAGCACGGCAGCCAGATGGTAGGATACGCGGTCACGCTCCTCCAGGATGACCACGCGCGCCTGGAACGCTGACGCCATGTCCTTCAGCACAGCCGCCAGCGGCGACGGCGCTTCAATGGCAAAGGTGCATCCCTCTAATCTGGCAAGCACTTCTTCTGCGCTGGATGGCAAGAGGCGCGGAATGCTCAAGAGGGGGTGAAACGAGCCATAGAGCGCGCCATGTTCGCCAGCGGCAGCCAGCACCCGCGCAGGGGTGGCCCCGCTGCAATGGACAACCGCCTGACCAGCGCTCCAGGGCAGTTCAGCAACTACCGAGGCCAGCGCGTCATCGGGCACGGCCAGGATGACGAGTTCGGCCAGGGAAACGGCTTCAACAGGGGAAACGACAGCCGGAGCAGAGGGCAGGCGCTCGGCCAGCCACGTGGCTCTGGTGGAGGTGCGCCCGGCCAGCGCCACGACAGGATAGCCGCGCGCGGCCAGGGCACAGGCCAGGGTGGTGCCAACGGCGCCCACACCAACCACACTGATACGCGGGAGCGGGCCAGCGAACTTCAGCGGAGAAGGCTGGCTCTGCTCGCGCGACTCAGCAGCGGCGCGACCATCCATGTCGGTACCCTTACTCCAGGTAATCTTTCAAGAGTCGGCTTGACATCGGGTGGCGCAGCTTGCGGATGGCTCGTTCTTCGATCTGGCGAACGCGCTCGCGCGTCACCCGGAGCTTTCGGCCAACTTCTTCCAAAGTGTAATCGTGGTCGTCTACCAGGCCAAAACGAAGCTCAATCACTTGCCGTTCGCGGTGGGTCAGGTTGTTGAGGACGCGCCGCACCTCTTCGCGCAACAATTTGCGATCAGTTGTCTCTGATGGGCCAATGGCGCGTTCATCCACAATCACATCGCCCAGGGTATTTTCATCCTCATCTGAGAGCGGAGCATCCAGCGAAAACACTTTTTCCGCCCAGATCAGGAGTTCGCTGACACGCTCTGCGGGCATATTCAAGGCGGCACCAATGGCCTCCGGCGTTGGCTCGCGTCCCAAATCTTGATACAACTGGCGCGTCATACGCTTGACCCGCATCACTTCTTCCATAATATAGACCGGAAGGCGCACAGCGCGTGTGCCTTCCAGAATAGCGCGAGTAATGGCTTGTTTGATCCACCAGGTCGCATAGGTGGAGAAACGAAAACCTTTGCGATAGTCAAATTTGGTGACGGCGCGAATCAGGCCAATATTGCCTTCACCCACCAGGTCTTCCAGGGACATGCCCTGACCAACATATCTTTTTGCATTACTTACGACGAGACGGAGGTTTGCTTCGATCAACTGATTGCGCGCTTCTCTGTCGCCAAGCTCAGCACGTTCAGCAAGCACCACTTCTCGGCTGGCTGAGAGCAGAGGGATACGAGCAATCTCACGCAAATACATTCGCAGGCTGTCACTCTGAGCCATACCGCTGAGGTCAACGGTGTCATCGCGGCCATTGGCACGCTCTGTCTCCGCTTCAGGGGCTTTTTCTGCTTCGTAGAGTGCTTCTTGATCTTCAATGCTCATAGAGAACTCTCTTCCCTCCTACGTACACGGCGCAGTATAACACCAGTGGCCGAGACATCGCAAGTGCTATCAGATCGCACGAGTTACGCGCTCAAGCTGCCTGGCATGGGCAGCCTGGCATGATGAAAAGCATTAGAAAGAAGCATTGGTGCGCCTCTTCGTCTCAGTATAGCCTATCAAGCAAGCCTGTTGGGTTGGGCATCCCTTAATCAGGATGCAATAAAAATCAGGGAGTTGTAACACTCCCTGATTGCGGCCACCCCGGCGGGATTCGAACCCGCATAACACGGCTTAGAAGGCCGTTGCCTTATCCATTAGGCCACGGGGTGAGGATATGGCCCACTATTCTGTCTCGCTTTTCCAGAGCACAAGGTATCATATAAAGAGCCGGTTGTCAAGCCACAAGGCACGACTGGTATCTACGCAATAATGCGGTTTGCGCTCCCTTCTGGCCCCATGCTATCATAGGTAGAGAGAGCGCTGGCGAATAAATTCGCGCCTATGGGCCTGGCGGCCACAAAGCCCGCCTACGCGGGCTGAGACGTAAAGGTGGCCTGACTAAAATGAACCTTTAGATTGAGAAGAGAATGATTGCTGCTGTGCTGCTGGCTGCGGGACAATCCAGCCGGATGGGTCAACACAAGCTGCTGCTGCCGCTTTTGGGCAAGCCGCTGGTGCTGCACACGGTGCAGAGCGCCCTGGCCTCTGAGGTGGATGAAACGCTGGTAGTGGTAGGCTACCGGGCGGAGGCCGTGAGAGAAGCGCTGGCAGGCCAGCCGGTGCGTATTGTTGAGAACCCAGACTACGCGCAGGGGCAAAGCACTTCGCTGCGCGCAGGGGTGGCAGCGCTGGCGCCCGAAACCGAGGCGGTGGTGATCTTGCTGGGAGATCAACCGCTGCTGACCGCTGGCCTGCTCAACGCGCTGATGGCCGCCTGGAAACGCACAGCCAGCCCGATTGTTGCGCCGGTGTATGGGGGGCAGCGGGGGAATCCGGTGCTGTTCTCGCGGGCGCTGTTTCAGGAGTTGCTTGCGGTGAGTGGCGACCAGGGCGGGCGAGAGGTGATTCAGCGGCATGCAGGCGAGAGTATTCTGGTGCAGATGGAAGACCCCGCCGCCGCGCTAGATGTGGACACCTGGCAGGAGTATCAGGCGCTGCTGGCACGGCTGGAGGCAGGGCTGGAGAGATAGTCACTGGGAAAGAAACAGGGTGTACATTTGCACTCCAGAACCATCCAGTTGTCCTACCTATCGCACTTTTGCTTGACGGGGGCGGCAGGCTATGCTACCCTTGTGCCAACTGATTCCCTGATCAGCAGGCAGAAGGCTCTCGCCTGGCGGATTCCTCTCCAGCCAGGAGCGCTGAACTCCGTAGATGGACGTTATATTGGGAGAGAGGCTTTTGCAGAAGATGTTTCCTATGAGGACTGGAAAAGATGACTGAAAAAGAGCGGCTTGAAACACAGGCCAGGTCTTTTGAATTTTATGCCGGGTTGATTGAGAAGGCTGTTGGCCGAGGGGCACGGCTGCCCGTATGGGACAAGATGACGGCTGAGGACTACCGTCGGGAGGCCCAGGAATACCGACGGCGAGCCGCGTTGCTTGCCGAACAAGAGAAGACAGAGCAGGAGGCCACCGCCCAGCCACCAGCCATAACCCGGTAAAGGGATGGGCAAGCAAAGAACCAGTTTCTTATTTGCCCTTGGTGGAGAAGGGCCGGCTGTTTGGGTTGGTTGTCATGTCTATACGCTTGACGGGCATGGTAATGTCTGGTTGAGCTTTGGGCGTGGGAGAAGGATGGCCGCCAGTTGAAAGGTCTGAGGGGAGTACGCGCTGACCGAGAACGCAGCATTGGCACAAGGAGCAGGACGAGATGTCAGAGCAATACCTTTCCACCAGTCGCCTGGTGAATGTGATCCAACTCATTGCTCTCGGCAAGCAAACAGGTGTGTTCAAGGTCTATCGCGGCCAGGGTTCCACGCGGGAACAAGCAGAAATTCATTTTATGGAAGGGCGACCCACCTATGCAGTTCTGGGCCAACTTGCGGGGAACGCGGCGCTGACCGTTCTCCAGAATTGGGGCGAGTGTCTCTATGTCTTTTTGGAGGGTCCACTGCCGCCACGTGAGTCTGGTTACTACCGGGCGGAATCAACAGGGCAAACAGGCGAGCTTTCGGCTTCCCCCCCAACAGGGTACGGGGCGCGTCAAAATCCACCGGCGCCAGCAGCGACCCGGCGCCAGGCTACCGGCCCTTCTTTTTTCACAAGCCCGCTTTCTGGCCCGCCTCCCCCTGACCCAAGGACTACAGGCAATACCACCACTGGCGCACTTCCATTTCGACGGGGGAATGAATTTATTCCAGGGCCAGCCACACCACCACCCCGACAAGATGTCCTGCATCCGCAGTTTGTGCCAAGACGATTGGCGTCAATGGAACGGGTGGATGGGTTTCCGCTGGATAGGCGAGAGCGGATGGTGCTGTTGTTGATTGATGGACGCCGAAGCGTTGCTGATCTGGTGCGCTTGACAAGGCGCGATGATGATGAGGTGCAGGCGGTACTGGTGCATTTGATCAATTTGGGACTCATTGAGTAAGAAAACATCTGTAACCACCGGCCTGTGGCAGGGAGACGCCATAGGTGAGCCAGCCGGGAAGAGGGCGAACACAAGCCGTATCTGGGGAAGAGGCCAGGCGGCTGCTCAACCCTCGTAGGAGGAGTATTTGTATGCTGCCAAAACGCCTGCGGGTCGGCATCCGCACTCAGCTTACGCTTATTGTATTGGTAGCGGCATTATTGGGCACAGTTGCCACGTTGTACATTGCGAACAGCGCCATCCAGAGCTATGTGATTGACCAGTCAAAGCTCAGAGAGCAGCAGAATCTTCAGGTGGCACTGCTGGTCTTGCATACTGAATTTGGCGATAACGTGTCTATTGATGTGAAGGGCAATCTCGTTGCGGATTCGCCGCGTGTCACGAACGTTGTCAACCCAAGTGGGCAGCCAACCGCGAACGATTTCCTGCCCTATCCACTCAACGATGACGTGGATTACGTAGATGAGGTGCATCATCTGGTGGGCGGGGTAGTCGCGGTCTACCAATGCGCAGATGCGCAGGGGGGCATCTTCCCCACTGGCTGCCCACGCATCTCAACGGACATTCCCAAAGTCAGCAACGGGCAGCAGGTGCCAGGCACGCGCAACCTGACCGATAAGCTGAACGACAACATCCTCCAGTACGTTCAGAAACATCCAGCTCCTTTCGTTGGGCAAGACTCTGTGAGCGGCACCGAGTATATGGCAGCATACCAGGCACTCTACAGTCCACAACATGACTTTATTGGGGTGATCTTTGTTGCTGAGCCATTGGCTGGGATTCAGAATCTGATCGTGAACACCACCGTCCAGCTTGCCATTGTGGGCGCGTTGATTATGATTGTGGGCGCGATCTTTGCGATTTTGCTGGCGCAAGCAATCACCAGCACGCTTCAGAATGCAGCCCGGCAGGTGAGTGGCGCTTCCGAGAAATTCGGCTCTATCGCCGCGCAGCAATCCAGTGGGTCGGCCCAGCAGGTCTGGGCAATCAATGCACTCTCGCAAGCATTGCGTAATCTATCTGAGACAGCCAGCGATATTGCCAAACGCTCTGAGCAACTGGCGCAGATGGGCAACCAGGTGCTACAACGTCGGGCAGAGGTTTCACCAGCCCAGGTTGATTCTATCCTGAACTATGTGACGCGCTCCACGTATGATATTAGCGTAGCGAGCCGCCAACAGGCTGCCACTGTTGAGCGTATGAATGGGGCAATGCAGGCTGTCATGGAAGTGGCGCAGCAGGTGGCAAACGACAGCCAGCAAACCACAGAAGGCGCCGAGCGGCTAGAGCAAGTCGTTCGCCAGTTGCAGCACCTGCTGGGCGCTGGCGGAGGCAAGGGGAAGTCCGGCGGGGCCAGCAAGTCCAATATGATGATGACGACAACCTCCCAAGGGGAGATAAACGGGGCGTTGGGAAGTCCGCTAGCCGAGCGTCCTATTGCCGCGCCTGGTCCTGTTCGCTCGGTGCGGCCCACAGTTGAGCGTATGACCGGGCCAGGGGGTGGGCGTATGCCGATGCTGTCGGAGCCTATGAATGAGTGGCCGCCTGCCCAGGGTCCGAATCGGGGGATGTCCTCTGGCCTCAATCCTTTCGGGGCAGAGAACCCGGCGCATCGTTCCGGGTTTATGCGCCCAATGGAGGAGCCGCAGGTTCGTTCCGGGCCGCTGCGCCCAATGGAAGATTCGCCGTTCCGTTCGGGGTTTATGCGCCCGACAGAGCGCGGTAACAGCGGCGATCCTGGGGCGTTTCCATCGCTTGACTCCTGGAATTTTCCTGAGCAAGACCATATGAATCCTCCCACCGTAAAACCGCCCAGGCGCGATCCTGGAAGGAGATGACCCGCCATGTATGAGGACCAACTAAAAAGCGTGGAACTCTTTGGTGATCTTGACCCCAAAGAATTGAAGCTGCTGGCAAAGACCTGTACAGAACGCCAGTATCCAGTAAATGCCGTGTTGATGAAGGAAGGCGAAGCTGGAGCGGGATTGTTTATTTTGGTGGAAGGAAAGGTGCGGGTCACACAGACTGACGGCCCCAACCGCCCCCAACGCGAACTGACTGTTCTTGGAGCGGGCGAGGTCATCGGGGAGATGTCGCTTTTGGATGATCTGCCCCGTTCAGCAACGGTGACGACGCTGGAGCCTTCGCGCTGCTTGCTGATGTCTGTCTGGGATTTTCGGGCGTCGCTGCGCGAATCTCCTGATATTGCAATCAAGCTGCTGGCTGAACTGAGCAGGCGCCTGCGCAAAACAGAGCAGCTTTTGCACCATAAATAATTCGAGATAGACGAGAGCGAGCACCCCGCAAGTTTGTGGGGTGCTCGCTCTCCTGTATGGTATCAACTCTGCTTACGTTTGATGAGGTCGTCCATTTCCTGGCGCATGGCTTCCAGGTCGCCAAAGGAGCGATAGACGCTGGCGAAACGAATATAGGCAATGCTATCGAGCGTGGCGAGCTTTTCCATCACCAGTTCGCCAATGACTTCAGTCTGGACCTCTGGTCGGCCCAGGCGATAGATGGCCTGGTCAATTTCCTCTACTGCGTGCTCCAGCGTGCCAACCGGAAGCGGGCGCTTTTCAAGGGCCGTGTGCATGCCCTTGTAGATTTTGTCGCGGTCATAGGGTTCGCGGCTGCCATCGCGTTTAATAACCGTTAATTGCGCGGTTTCAATTCGCTCATAAGTGCTGAATTTGCGCTTGCAATCTTTGCAGCGGCGGCGCCGATGAATGGCATCACCAGAATCGCGTGAATCCGTGACCATCGTTTCAAGGCCGCCACAATAGGGGCATTTCATAACCTTTTCCGCTGGATGAATTTTGCTTTCAGTATAACATACGCGACCAGTTTTTCAGGTGATATGATGGCCTGGACGGAGCGATGAGGAACCACGCGCGTGAGGAGCAGGCACAATGGCCCAAACTCTGACCCTTCCTGATGATGTCTATCAGCGCCTGGAGGCGTTGGCACAGCAGCAGGGGATAACGCCCACAGACCTGATAGCCGCATGGGTCAACGAATTTGAAAGCCAGGAATACATTTTCCACAGCGAAGAAGAGTTTATGCAGATGCTGGGCATTGGCGAGGCAGATATAGCCTGGATGATGGCTGAGTTTGCCGAGCCAGCGCAAAACGAAGAACGCAAAGACGCTGAATGACTAGCTGCTTCTTCAAGAGAGGCGTATCTGATGGATGTCTACGCGGTAATTGGCGCGCCGCCTGAAGTGCAGGCGTATGCGCTGGCAAAATATAGTCGCTCCGCGCAGTTGCTGCGCGAAAGCATTGACGAGCTATCCACGCAGCGGGCGGAGCAATTCCTCACTACGTTTTATTTCCAATACGGCCACGCTTCCATTGCTGATCTGGCGCATATCGCGCTGGCAATTGAAAATATCTCGATGCTGGCGGCCTTTTATGTGGTGGATGAGCCACTCTGGGATGGGCAGGAGCGCTCCTCGCGCTATCAGGATTTTCGCAAGAGCGGCTTTTACGTTCCGCCGGGGCTTGCGGAAGGCTCACCTGAGCGCCAACGCTATGCCCAGGCGCTGAATTTTCTGCTGGAGCGCTACGAGTTCTTTTCGGCGCAGTTGCTGGATGTGCTGATGCAGGTGTGTCCGCGCCCGGCGGAGATGAGCCAGGGAGTGTATACGCGCACCCTGCGGGCGCGGGCGTTTGATGTGGCGCGGGCGTTTTTGCCGCTGGCGACGCTGACAAGCGTGGGCCAGGTGACGAATGCCAGGGTGCTTGAGCAGCAGGTTAGCCGCCTGACGGGGCATGCTCTGACAGAACTGCATGATGTTGGCGCGGCCATCCGCCAGGCGTGCCAGCAGCCCGCGCATAATTTTACTGAGCAAAAGCTGCGCGCCGCCTGGGAAAGCGCGGGCTTGAGCCAGGCGCAAATCGCACGGCAACAAGAGATGCTGGAAGAAGCGGGGGTGCTGGGCGTGAGCGCGACGCCCACGCTGGTGAAATACACGGAGCCAGAGGTCTATGGGCCGCGCACGCTTCAGGCCGCGAGGGAGATGCTGGCACCACATCTTGAGAGGCTACAAGAAAGGCCGCATACCGAGCCGGTGGAATTGGTCGCGCCAGAGGATGATTTGCTCACTGCTTGCGTGGGGACGCTGCTCTATCTGATAGACCCGGAGGGGCGAGCGCTCAGCCAGCTTCAGCAGGTGACGGCGCGGCTTTCCGACGAGGAGAAACAGCGGATTCTCGCGCTGACGCTGGAACAGCGCAGCCCGCACGATGACTGGCTGCGGCTGCATCGGCTGGGCTACACGCTGGGCTTTGATCTGCTGGTGGATGTGGGCGCGCTGCGCGATCTGCACCGGCACCGGCGCTGTGTGCAGATTTTGCCTGAACTGAAGCTGCATCTGGGCTATGATGACCCTGCCATAATGTTTCAGGCCGGGCTGGGCGCTGAAGGCGCGGCACTGGCAGCGCAGCGCGGGCTGATGGATGCCTACCGCAAGGCGATGGACACGGCGACTGAGACAGCCCGTGCATTCCCCTTTCCTGAACATGCCGTCTATTTGCTGCCGTTGGGGGCGCGGCAGCGCGCGCTCTTTAAGATGGACATGGCCGAGGCAGCATATATGATTGAGCTACGGACGGGCGTGATGGGCCATTTCTCGTATCGGCGCATTGCCTACGCGATGTATCGCCAGTTGTGCCAGCGTTATCCGTATCTAGGAACGGCGATTCGAGCCACGAATCCTGAAGAGGTTATTGACCTGCTCAAGCGATGATACGACGTTTCGAGCGCGGAATTACGAAGAAAGAAGAAAGAAGAAAGACATCCCACCTGGCACGAGAGTCAGTATGACGGTACGAAGAAAGAAGAAAGGCTATACCAATCAGTATGGCGTGATGAAGAAAGAAGAAAGGCATATCAACCAGCACGTCAGTCAGTACGAAGAAAGAAGAAAGAGCACCCCAACTGGCATGGCAGTACGAAGAAAGAAGAAAGGGTATAACAACCAGCATGGCTTTTGATCTGGAGGAGACGGCACGCCAGGGACGCAGCGGAACTATTCCGCCAGAATGGACGATGTTTCGCGTGGTGCGCGGGACGGTCTGGCTCAATTTGCTCAGCTATCTGGCTTGCGGGGTCTTGCTGATTGGCGTGGCGATTTATCTCGCTGCAACCAATTCATCCTACTTGCCGGGAAGCAGCGCAAACGACCTGCCAATTTCTCCGATTGGATGGGTGTTGCTGATCGTGCTTGGCTTTCTCTTTCTGCTGATCGTCGTGCGGCTGCTGCCTCCGCTTATTAACGGCGCGGGCCACTTTTTCCTGGTGACGCCAGAGGGTTTTGTGATGGTGGAGGGGCGGCGCGTGGTCGGGTTGTCTTTTAGCGAGATGAAAGCGGCCAACCGCGAGGCCGGGCTGCTGGGGGCAAAGCTGGTGGTGCAGCGGAACACTGGCCGGGCGCTGGTGCTTTCGTTGGGGCGCATCTATGGGACGCGAGCGCTGCGCCAGATGGAAGAGGCGCTGAATACAGGTGTCAGCGCCCCGCAGGAGAAACAACAGAAAACGCGCAAGAAGGGCAAACGCGCCTAGAGTACCCCCAAAGCGGGGCACCCTAAGACAGAAGGGCACAGCAGCGCCCCGCCCCAAAAAGTCCCACGCCCCTTGCTTTTTCGCTCGCCTTGGGGTATGCTGTCTGCAAGCGCTCGCGGGAGAGTGCTTCTGCTGCTCGTGGAGGCAGCAGCCAAGAACGTGATTGTATCCGCGCCCGCATTCCGGCCAGCGTGGTTGCCTACTATGACAACCACGCCGAATTAACCCAGCTCTGTATGGGACAGAGGCCAGGCCGATCACTCATTCTGAAAACCGCATTTTCTCGGCCACCTCTGAAGCGCCCCCGCACCCTGGCAACCCAGGCTGCGCGTGTGGCGTCTGCTCGCAAGAGGTGGCCGTTCTGTTGGCGCCGTCCGCCTGGCCTGCTGC